>NZ_JBQEPI010000010.1:0-326693 GCF_052045695.1 Mucilaginibacter sp. 22184 | reverse complement strand
TATTTTTTTCTACAAAGCTTTAGCCCCTACTGGGCTATTTTATCTTAAATCATTTATTTCTGTTCCAGAGGAACAAAAGATTTTTTTTCTACAAAGCTTTAGCCCCTACTGGGCTATTTTACCTTAAATCATTTATTTCTGTTCCAGAGGAACAAAAGATTTGTTTTTCCTACAAAACTTTAACCCATACCAGGTTATTTTACCTTAAATCATTTATTCTGTTCCGGAGGAACAAAAGAATTATTTTTCCTACAAAACTTTAACCCATACCGGGTTATTTTACCTTAAATCATTTATTTCTATTCCGGAGGAACAAAAGAATTATTTTTTCTACAAAGCTTTAACCCATACCGGGTTATTTTATCTTAAATCATTTATTCTGTTCCAGAGGAACAAAAGCTTTGTAGAAAATAATAGTAAATTTGATTGTGCACCATAGGTGCACAACCTTTTTATGCCTAACACCTATACGCAATTATACATCCATTTTGTATTCGCGGTTAAATATCGCGCTTCATTAATTAGCAAAGATTGGGACGACCGGTTACGATTGTATATAACAGCGATTACCCAAAATCATGGGCACAAAGTAATAGCTATTAACAACATGCCCGATCATTTGCATTTGTTTATTGGTTTAAATCCAAAACATGCCATCTCCGACTTGATACGAACCATAAAAAGTGATTCTTCTGAATGGATCAATAAAGAAAAATTAACCCATGGCAAATTTCAATGGCAGGAAGGATATGGAGCTTTTAGCTACAGTCGATCGCAAGTTGACAAAGTGGTAAATTACATATTAACTCAAGAGGAACATCACCAAAAAAAGACGTTTATAGAGGAATATAAGCATCTCTTAAAAAACTTTGATATTGTGTTTGAAGAGCAATATATTTTCAAACTACCCGAATAACGGCTAAGTTTTGCTCCGATGGAGCAAAAATCAATTATTCTATTCTTCTACAAAGCTTTAACCCCTCTGGGGTTAGCATACTGCGCCTCCCTGTTCCAAAAGAACAAAACTATTTCCCTCGGCGCCATTGTTGGTGTTGTCACCAACTTATTACCATCAGCCAAGTAGTAGAATGTTAGTCACAACACCAACATTGGCGCGGTACTATTCATTCCTGCTTCGGAGAACTTTCTACAAAGCTTTAACCCATCTTGGGGTTAGTATACTGCGCCTCCCTGTTCCAAAAGAACAAAACTATTTCCCTCGGCGCCATTGTTGGTGTTGTCACCAAATTATTACCATCAGCCAAGTAGTAGAATGTTAGTCACAACACCAACATTGGCGCAGTACTATTCCTTCCTGCTTCGGAGAACTTTCTACAAAGCTTTAACCCATCTTGGGGTTAGCATACTGCACCTCCCTGTTCCAAAAGAACAAAACTATTTCCCTCGGCGCCATTGTTGGTGTTGTCACCAAATTATTACCATCAGCCAAGTAGTAGAATGGTAGTCACAACACCAACATTGGCGCAGTACTATTCCTTCCTGCTTTGGAGAACTTTCTACAAAGCTTTAACCCATCTTAGGGTTAGCATACCGCACCTCCCTGTTCCAAAAGAACAAAAACTTTGCAAAAACTATTTTCCCATAAAGCTTTAATCTCTCTGGTATTATACTACATCCCTGTTCCGGAGGAACAAAAGCTTTGTAGAAAATAAAATAAAGGTAAATGAGCTCCGTAGGTGCTCAACCCATCTACTATTTTTTAAAATGCAAAATCGTTCTCCCCCATCAACCTAAAGTCAAAATAAAATAAACACTTCGTTAATAATCACCATGTTTGCTATTTTTGCGGCCATAAATTTATTATCCATGGCCAATTACAGCGACAGAATCGCCCTGCTTAAATCCGAGATCCAGCCTTTGCGTGAGCAATTGATACAGCACGAGCTTTATAAAAACATCAATTCTTTAGAGGAGCTTAACGTTTTTATGGATCATCACGTTTTTGCGGTGTGGGATTTTATGTCGCTGCTAAAATCATTACAGCAAAAATTAACCTGTACCGTTACGCCATGGATGCCTACCGGTAACTCCAACACCCGTTACCTGATCAACGAAATTGTTACCGGCGAGGAAAGTGATGTGGACGAAGCAGGCAACCGCACCAGTCATTTTGAGTTGTACCTGCGCGCCATGCAGCAGGCCGGTAGCGAGGCTGTAGCTATCAACAACCTTTTCAATGAACTTAATTTTGGCAAACATATTGACGAGGCCCTCATTATTGCCGATATCCCGGTAGCGGCACGCAATTTTGTGCAGCATACTTTTGAAGTGATCGACAGTCCTAAAAATTATGTGCAGGCCGCCGTGTTTACTTTCGGCCGGGAGGATCTGATACCTGATATGTTTGTGAGCATAGTAAAAGAGCTTAGCCAACAACTACCGGGCAAGGTTGATATTTTGCTGTATTACCTGGAACGCCACATTGAGGTTGACGGTGATCACCACTCTCAGTTAGCCTACCAAATGACCGCGGAGCTTTGCGGTGATGATGATATCCAATGGCAGGAAGCGACAGAAGCTGTAAAAGAAGCCCTGCAAACCCGCATAGCCCTTTGGGATGGTATCTTGGCAGCTATTAAAGCGCCGGTAGGTTCTGAGTTATAAGTTATAAATTCCAGCCACGTCATTACGAGGAGGCAATCCCAGATTGGCAGAACGTCTCTGTAAGTCGGGGGATTGCCACACTACACTCGCAATGACGCGCTATTTTTAATGTTTTATTCCCTACAGCTTATTCAACTCATCCATCAGCACCTTGCTGATACGGTTAAAATAGCGCCGTACGCCAAAGCCCATTACCGATTGGATGCCGCGGGTGGCATTGGTTAAAAACACTTCGTCGGCCTCGTATAAAATATCGGGATTAATCTGGGCCTCGGTAATATCGATATTATTTTCCTGGGCTAGTTTAATTACCACTTGGCGCATTATGCCTTCCACACAACCTTCGCTTAAAGCGGGGGTATACAGGTGATTTTGGTAATAGATAAATATATTGGAGCTGCTGGCTTCGCATAAAAAACCGTTCTGGTTAAGCAAAAACACATCATCCAGCTTGTTTTGGGTTTTGTAGATCCCCGCCATCACATAAATAAGCGAGTTGCAGGTTTTAATGTTCGACAGGTAGTTTAACGGTTTGGGCAATTCGCTGAACACATCCATAATGAGGCCCTTTTCGTTCAGAAAATAACGCGGCTCTTCAGATGCGGTAAGCTCCAGGCAATACCCCATTTTATTTTGTGATGGGGTATACAAACCCTCGGCATCACGGTAAACGGTCAAACGAAGACGACCGTGTTTCACCTTATTCCGCTTGGCCAGTTCTTCCGCAATGTCTTTTAAAAACCATGCGTCCATTTGTGAGTAGCCATCAATTTTGAGCACCTTCATCCCCCGTTGCAAGCGGTCGGCATGCTGATCGGCAAATTTGAGCTGTCCTTTCATTAAGCGCATACTTTCAAACAAGCCATCGCCATACTTAAAAGCCCGGTTGGCTACAGTAAGCAGCTGGCTGTTCGCCGGAATTATATCTCCATTAAAATTGATCAAAACGGGTGTCATGTAGATGTGCAGATATCAGATGTGCAAATGTGCGGATTTTTTTAGATGCGGAAATACTTACAGCGTAATTCATATGTGATGCTCGTGTAAAATCATAGCATGGCATGTTGTACAAAAACCATGCTTAGTTTACACGTTAAGTTATCTATAACTCTTCGGAATCTGTATTTGTTTGATTAGCAGCCGATGTATATTTACGCCATTTTTGCAGTACGCTTTCAAAATCTTGTGGCAGGGGCGATTCAAAGGCGATCTGCTTTTTTAGTGTTGGATGCAAAAAGCCGAGGGTTTGCGCATGCAGGGCCTGCCGGGGCATCAGCTCAAAGCAATTTTCAACAAACTGTTTGTATTTGCTGAACACGGTACCCTTCAATATCTTATCACCGCCATAGGTAGCATCACTGAACAGCGGGTGACCAATATGCTTCATATGCGCCCTGATCTGATGGGTACGTCCGGTTTCCAACTGGCATTCAATCAGGGTAACATATCCCATCCGTTCCAAAACCTTATAATGGGTTACCGACCATTTGCCCTTTTCCGGGTCATCATATATCGACATTACCCGACGGTCATTCACACTACGACCGATATAACCGGTCACAGTGCCATCTTCGGGCAGATCGCCCCAGGCCAGGGCCACGTATTTACGGGTAATGGTATGATCAAAAAACTGCTTGGCCAACCAGTTCATGGAGCGTTCGTTTTTGCTGATGAGCAGCAAACCCGAGGTATCTTTGTCAATGCGATGAACCAAACCTGGCCGTCCATCATTACCCGGCAAAGTAGGTAACTGCTGAAAATGGTAAACCAACGCGTTAACCAGCGTACCGGTATAATTGTTATAACCCGGGTGCACCACCATGCCGGCGGCTTTATCAACCACCAGCACGTCGTCATCCTCATAAACAATATTGATGGGGATATTTTCGGGGTAAACCTCAGTATCGCGCGGCGGGTGCGGCAATACCACCGATATCACATCAAGCGGTTTTACCCGGTAGCTCGATTTTACAGGCTTGTCGTTTACCAGCACGTTTTCCAGCTCAATAGCATTCTGGATGCGGTTGCGCGAGGCATTCTCCACGCGGTGCATCAAAAATTTATCAATACGCAACAGCGATTGCCCTTTGTCAACCACAACGCGCAAGTGCTCATATAAGTCCTGTTCCTCCTGCTCTATAAACTCGGTATCGTCTGCCATTTGAGCGCAAAAGTAGAATATTAGTATCAAGTAGTTAGTATCAAGTATCAAGATATTTTAAGAGAGTATCAATTTTTTTAAATAGTTTGGCGTTTGATACTTAGCATTAACTACCAAGATTATGAGTAGCTTAATTTTAATATAGGATACTTTACAAGTAAAATCTTGATACTTGATACTAGCTACTTGATACTAAATAATGAATATCGATCTCGAAATTTTCAGTCCGGTTCAAGCTATCAGCAATCCGCTGTTTAATGCGCATGGCGTGGAAGTTTTTCTGAAACGCGACGACCTGATACATCCCATGATATCGGGCAATAAATGGCGTAAACTAAAATACCTGCTGAAAACCACGCAGAGCCAGGGCAAAAATCACCTGGTAACCTTTGGCGGCGCGTACTCCAATCACTTGCTTGCCACGGCAGCAGCCTCAGCACGTTTCGGTTTTAAAACTACCGGCATTGTACGTGGCGAAGAGGTAAATAACGATACCCTGTTTTTATGCAAGCTGCACGGCATGCAGTTGTTATTTACCGATCGTGATAGCTACCGCGATAAAACAGCTTTATTTAATCAACATTTTGGGGATGACACCAACGCTTTTTTTATTGACGAAGGCGGCGCATCGCCCGAAGCTGCCCAGGGTTGCGCCGAATTGGTTGACGAATTGACCGAAACCTATGATCATATTTTTTGCGCCTGCGGTACAGGCACCACAGCCGCCGGAATTATCAACGGCTTAAATAATCATCAGCTTAAAACCTGTTTTCATGCGGTACCGGTATTTAAAAACGGTGAGTTTATCCGGGAGGAGATCAATCGTTTTCTGACCGCTCCTACGGATTACGACCTCCATACAGATTACCATTTTGGCGGTTATGGCAAGGCGGATGCCCAGCTGATTAGTTTTATAAAAGAATTTGTAGCATCTACCGGCATCGTGATCGAACCGGTGTATACCGGCAAAATGATGTACGCGCTTTATGATCTCATCGGCAAAGGTCATTTTGAATCCGGCAGCAAGATCCTGGCCATTCATAGCGGCGGCATCTGGGGTTTGTTGGGTATGAAAGATAAGTTTTGACCAAAAAAATGCCTGGCTCCGAAACCAGGCATTCCATTTAGAATTAATATATGGGATTGTTTAGTTGCCTACTGTAAAGGCTTCCCATCCCGAGGCTGTAGCACGGTTGCAGGTCATGGCCTGGGTTCCGTTTTCGCTGCTGATAAATTTACCGTTATTACCGCGCAGGGTTACTTTGCCATCCGGAGTGGTTATCCAGTCAAATTTTTCCCAGTCGCTGGCAGTAGCGCGGTTACAGGTTATGGCCATAGTACCATTTTCTGATGATACATATTTGGCTTTGCTGCGTAAAGATATTTTACCGCCTCCCGCGTCAATTACGGTAAAATGTTCGGTGTCACCAGCGGTAGCATGGGTACAGGTCATGGCCTGGGTGCCGTTCTCGCCGCTCACATACAAACCGTTAAAGCCCTTTAATGATATAACAGAGCCTATGGGTGGATTGCTGCCGGTTGGAGGATTGGTACCGCCCAGCTGATCATAAATAGCCGAAAGCAATGAGTTGGCGCCGACAGCATCCTGAGATAATTCCCAGATCATGATACCCCCACCCTGATTAACAGCCAGTGTTGTTTTGCTTTTAATGGTAGGGATACCGTTATAACCTATACCGTTCCAGGTATCAGAGTTAGGGCTACCACCACCTGCCAGGATATCAGCATAAGAGGTGTACGGCTCCCTGCCATAAAAGGGTACGCCTAAAATGGCTTTTGCTTTTGGCAAGCCTCTGCCTATCCAGTAATTTAATGAAGTTTGAGCCAGTGAATAAGGCGAGTGATTTGAACCTCCGCCATCATAGGCCATCAGGTTTAAAAAGTCAACATAACCAAAAACGCTTGCAGGTATGGATGAACCACCGTCTGACACAACAGCCGAGGATAACAATTTACCCTGGTTATGCAAAGTGGTGCTTAACAGCTGCATTAAAGCCGCGTAGTTATTTGATGAAGCTCCATTATCCGGATACTCCCAGTCAATGTCAACACCATCCAGCCCGTACTGGTTTACTACACCTACAATGTTGTTGGTGAATGTTTGGCGTGAGCCAGAATTGGCCGCCATGGCTTCAAATGCGCTATCGTTACCATCATTCCATCCGCCTACAGCTATAGATACCTTTACGCCATTGGCATGGGCCTTTGCTACCAGGGTTGATAGTCTGCCTCCATCTATAGAAGTAAGCCCGCCTGAGTTGGTTGGTAATACAAACGCGTAAATAAGGTGGGTAAGCTTAGTATACTGAATTTGATTAAGATCACCGGCCCAGCTGGGTATATAACCCACTACCTTGAAGCCGGCAGGGATAGCCGAAGTACCCACTGGCCTGTTAGGCACATCGGGCGAAGGAGTTGGAGCAGAAGGTGACATGTTGTTGTCTTTTCGACAAGAAGAAAGTGCCAGAAGCACCACGGCCACACAAAGTAGCAGGAACGAGTTAAACTTTGTTTTCATAAATAAATAGATTAGTGGTTATTTGGATATAGTTAATTAATACCGGCGGTGAGTAGCCGGTATTAATTATTGATCATATGGTGATTTAGTTACCTACGGTAAAAGCTTCCCAGCCAGAGGCGGTGGCCCGGTTACAAGTCATGGCCTGGGTACCGTTTTCGCTGCTGATGAATTTGCCGTTGTTGCCGCGCAGGGTTACTTTTCCATCCGGAGTGGTTATCCAGTCGAATTTTTCCCAATCGCTGGCGGTGGCACGGTTACAGGTAATGGCCATGGTGCCATTCTCTGAGGATACGTATTTGGCTTTGCTGCGCAGGGATATTTTACCGCCTCCCGCGTCAATTACGGTGAAGTGTTCGGTATCGCCAGCCGTAGCATGAGTGCAGGTCATGGCCTGGGTGCCGTTCTCGCCGCTCACATACAAACCGTTAAAGCCCTTTAATGATATTACGGAACCTATTGGCGGATTGCTGCCGGTTGGCGGATTGCTGCCGCCATGTGCCACAATCACGTTATGAATGGTTGACAGCAGGGAGTTTGATCCAGTGGCATCACCAGCCAGTTCCCATATCATCATACCGGCAATGCCACGGTCAAATGATAAGTTGGTTTTATTGGTAATTGTTGGGATACCGTTATAACCATAGTTTTGAAAAGTATCTGAATTTGGACTACCACCAAGGGCCAATACATCATTATAGTTTTTAGTGATGTAATCGCCCCTGTTGTCGCGAGCGTAGAAAGGCACACCCAAAACGGTTTTTTCCAGCGCCAGGCCTCTGCCGCTCCAATAGTTCAGGCAATCAACTGCCGATTGATAGGTGGAATGCTGAAAGTTATTATCATCATAATCCATAATATTCAACCAGTCAACAGAAGTCATGGTGGTGCTGGTTACGTAAGTAGCCCCGGTTGAAATAACAGCCGCTGTTGTTAATTTACCGATGTTGTGCATAGCGTTAGCCAGCGACTGCATCATCAAGGCAAAGTTATTGGCTTCGGTACCAGCCGAAGGGAATTCCCAGTCGATATCTACACCATCCAGATTATTTTGATTTACATAGTTAACCATGGTATTCACAAACGCGGTGCGTAAACTGGAGCTGGCTACTATGGTATGAAAAGCATCGCCACCGCCACCGCCGCCAACAGCGATAAGTGCCTTTATCCCGTTATTATGCGCCAATGTAACCATGTTGGCCAATTTGCCAGGATTATCGATAGAGGTTAAGCCCCCACTGGTTGTTGGCGAAATAAAGGCATAAATAATATGGGTTAACTTACTGTATTGAACAGCATTTACATCGCCCTCCCAACTGGGCAAATAAGCTACTACTTTAAATGTGGCGGCAGTTACTGCGTTAGTGCCTTGTTTATTATTTGTTTCCGCATTATTATTTACGGGGGCAAAGTCGGCCCGGTTATCTTTTTTACACGATGATAAGGCAAATAATACCGAGCACACCAGGAAGAGCAGAAAAGAGTTAAAATTTAATTTCATAAGTTAAGAGTTAAGTGGTTAATATGTATGATTGGTTTGTTAAGTTTTTTCAACAAAAAGACACCTGCCCAACAGACGTTTGCAGGCTTATAAATATCAAATCATGATATCAATAGTTATAGTAATAAGTAATTCAGGGTATGTTTTATAAAAGTAAAGCTAATGTAATATTTTGTTATAAATAGCTCAAAAACAGCATAATACGCTTAAACAACAAGCATTGTAGTGCTTTTGTAGGGTATCATTACGATAAATATATTATGAATATTATCGAAAAATATTTTTCCTGATACGCTTAACTCACAGTTTGCCTTTTAGTTAAGCACATCATATGGGGAATGAAGGAGCAACATGGCTTCCCGGGGATGATGTGTACCGAAGGATAGCAGACATGTCGTATAGTCACCTGGTCTATGCTTCGCTGGACCAGCTTCTTCGTCTACTGCGGAAATAGGATATTTGAAAAGTTTATCTCCACGCGTCATTGCGAGGAGGAACGACGTGGCAATCCCCGATAAGCAGAGCCGCTCTGTAAGTAGGGGATTGCCACGCTATCGCTCGCAATAACGCGTGGAGAAACCAGCTTGTCCCAGCACTACACGATGACAGCCGAGGTTTTCTATACCACCCAACAAAAAAGCCGTTCCCTTTTCAGAGAACGGCTCAAGTAGGATCAGTAATAGTTATCGAATATTTTTACTATGATTTTAAGGTTAGTTCAAGTGATTTAATTTCTATTGTTGCATTACAATCTGAAATATAAGCTTTAATAAATACCTTTCCTCCAACATTTTGCCCATTGACCCTAATTGTAGCCTTAGCCGTACCCTGACCGCTAACTAATTCAATACCAGGGGGCATTTCCCACCTTATTGTACCACTATACCTAAACGGCGGTTGCGCGCTTGGGTTGTAAGTTATCTGTTGCGGTCCTCCCATTGGAGAGGATGAAATATCAACTGCATAAAAAAGTACAAAATCCCCTGTAGCTCCGAGTCGCAGATTGTCGGTATCCATAAACGGATAAATGCTACTTTGGTAGTTTGGATTATTTCCATAAAGACTCCTTGAACCTACCACATCATCAACACTTAAAGTTCGCATGCCCAATCCAAAATAAATTGCCGTCATTGTTGCATTTGAGCATTCTGAATGATCCAGACCGATGATATGTCCAAATTCATGTGCCGCAACTGATGCCAGATCAATTGTTCCTGGTACGGGACCAAAGGTGGATGCCGACCAGTTTTCATCGTCATCAAAATGCATTATACCGCTTGTAGGTGCGGTAGCATGCGCCAAAACTTTACCAGGACCATCAAAGGCATTATTGGCCCCATCGCCGTGATTTCCTTTATACCATCCAACTTTTACATTTGCGGAGTTCACATCAGTGGTAGAAAGTATACTGATATTAAGATTCGGCACATTAATACGAAACCAGGCACTTATTCCGGCAAAAACCTGATCTCTGGCTGCACTTGCATCCATAGAGCTTGGACCGTTATAGAAACCTACTGTCAATGTTTTTCCCTGAGGATAAACACTTCCCTCAGCCACCCACGATAGTACAATATTTCTTATTGCGTTGGTTTTAGGGCCAGTAGTGGATTGTGAATTTTCATTGGTTGGTATCCAGTCTTTTATAAATGCTATGTTTTTATAAATATCTGTTTTTTCTTTTACGCTTTGTGATGCCTCCTTTTTACAAGAAAAAGAAAAAAAGAGAAGCAGGCTCATTAGCGTAATTTTTGATAAGGTTGTTTTATTTTTCATAGTATATAGATTTTTGCAGGTTTCTCTAAATACAATAGTTTAAACATAACAACATCTCTAAAAATATCCATTCATGCCGGTTTCACCCTGACAAAAAAAGGATGCTTTTAGAGATGCACGTATAAGTTTAGTTATTATTTCCGGGGAATTTAACCCCTCTGTAGCTGGATACATTGGCCAGCGGGATAGACGCGTTATATTGTTTATTAATGGCTTTAATAAACTCATTGGCCACAACGGCATAACCACGTGGTGTTAAATGTATCCCATCCAATGAAAATATGCCGCCACTGATATAAGCCGAACTCAGGTTCACGCCATCAACTACCAGACCATGGGCTTTTACATTGTTCAAAAAGGTATAGGCATCAAAAATAGCCAGACCTTTTGATGAAGCTACAGACTTAATAGTAGTGTTGTAGGCGTTTACATAATCTTGTGTAAGAGCTACTTCGCCCTGATCAAGTACATATTTATCATCAATGGGGGTAAGCGGTGTTACGCCATAAGGCAGGCCACCGGCAGCAGCAACCGGCTGCCCAATCATACTGGTTGGAAAGGTAAGGATGATCAGATCGGCCGCGGTAGCTACCCTAGCTGAATGAGAACCATCTGAATTAAGTGCGTTAATATACAAGGCCTTTGCCGCCGGGTTAGCCTTTTGTACCGCGGCTAAAATAGCACCAACCGTTACGGTATTAAAATAAGGCACAGAGGTAACATCTGGTATAGTGGCAACCGCACCTTTTTGGCCGCTTGAAGTTAACTTGGTGATGGATAGATTATACAATTGCGAAAACACAGCTTTATCGGTCAACACATCCCCGGCGCCGCCACTTGTGGCATACAGCAGGGCATCGTTATTTCCCAGCCAATCGGTAAAAAATGTATAGGGCTTAGCTGTTACAAAATCCAGGTAAGTAGTAGTATTGGTTGGTGAATTACCAGGCAGCAAGCGTTCAAAATAACCATTCAGGTTGCCATAAGGAGCAAAGGTTATTTGCTGTAACTTAATACCAGGTACCCCATAGTTATTTAAATCGCCGGTGTATTTGGTAAACAAAACCACATTACCAAATCCTGGAATTGTAATTTGATCACGTACGGCGGCAGGTTGAACCTGTTGTGTTTTAGGTGTACCATCGGCATTAAACCCTGTTAGTTTTAAATAACCCGAGCCGTTAGCCTGATTGGCGTTGAACAATGGTTGAGTAAAGGTGCCACCGCCCACTTTTTGCATTTGCGCGGCAATAATACTTGGATAAGAGTTTTGCTGGCCCTCCAGGTATAAGCCCCCATCGGCAAAACCGGCGGTAAGTGAATTACCTACAGAAATGTATCGTGAAAAATCGGCCGTTCCGCGCGAAGGAGCAGGTGTATTGATACTGGTTTTACAGGCGCCAAGGCCCAATAAACCGGCAGCTAAAAGTATATGTAAATATGATTTGTAAGTTTTCATTTGATTAGAATTTTAAATATTACCAGTGATAAGCAAGCGATAAACCGGGGATATAAACATTGGTTTTAAATGTTCCCGATAACTGCGACTCGATATTTGTTTGTGTGCGCGAATTAATATGTTCATACTCAAATGAAGCATCCAGATCAAGGTTTTTAGTTAGTTTATAACCTAAACCGGCTGTTAAATAATAACGGTTGGCATCAGGCGCCTCGGGGGTAACATAGCCATCCCTAACCGCTGTAGTTACATAACCACCGCCACCGCGTACAAATAATTTACTGGTTGCTTTATACTCGGCACCTGCACGGTAACTCCATCCGTTCTTATAGTTACGCGGCGAATAGGTATCCTGCAAAGTCGGCGTGTTTTTGGCATAATCAAACCCAAGCGTTTTATACACATCCCACTTGGTATAATTCACATCAACGGCAACTAACCATTTATCAGAAGGCCTGTAGCCTAAACCGATAGATGATGTTGAAGGCAATGGAATTGCCGCAGTAAATGTATTAGGCTGCGGAAAGTTGGGTTGTATAGAACTGGCCACTTTAAAGATAGCATCCCCATTTTTTACGGTTGTATTTACCTTTGAGCGGTAATCAAGCCCTATGGTTAAACCAACGTTTGTTTTGATAAATGCGCCGGCGTTCCAGCCAAATCCGTGGCCGCCGCCCTTCAGCTGAGCCTGCCCGTCCTGGCCCGACTCGTTGGTTACCGGAATAGCTCTGGTCAAGTCAACAGAGCCATGGTTGTAAACAAAACCGGCACCTAAGCTCAGGAAATCGGTTACCCTATAGCTCAACGTTGGCTGAAAATATATAGCCTTCAGATTAAGGCTTTCAAGCGAATACTTACCTACCCAATCTTGCCCCCAATCGGTTAAACCGCCAAATGGGGTATAAACACCTAAACCTACTTTCCAGCGGGCATCTTTTGGCCCCCAAACGGCATAAGCAGTAAAGGGCGTAGCTACTTTGCTTTTGGTACGAAACTGATCGGTAGTACCGCTGGGATTAAAATCCGACTTAAACAGCAGCGGACTCATACCTGCCTGTACGTAATTTTGCGGCAGCATAGCAACGGCGCCAGGGTTAAATAATATGGAGGCACCATCCTGCAGCAAGCCGGTTCCGGTATGGCCCATACCGATCTGTTTCTGTCCGTGAAGGTTAACCTGGAAACCCTGGCCAAATGCAATAGCAGGCATTATTGCAAATAGCAATAGTATAAGTTTTCTCATGAGTAAAATATAATTGGTTTATAATATGCCGCTTGCTTTGAGAGAACAATACGGTATTTATTTAAAAAATAAAATTAGGATGGTTTTACAGGAAAAAAAGGGCTATAATGCGGAGGTATTGGTCAAAAAGTCGGAGAAAGCTTAATTGATAGTATAAATAATACCGGTACGGCTAAATATTATTGCCATTTAATTAACCGTTTTCATAAATTTTAGACAATAAAATTATATCTTTCCGTACATGAATAAGAATGCCAGATACGTGAGCAAAAAGATCGCTCAGCTTAGCCTTTCCAAGTTTGCCGACCTCTACGCAGACAAGCTCGTAAGCCCTGAATTTTTTATTGCCGACGAAAAGCAACTCCTCAGTTTAAGCGAATATCCTTACCGCTCCGACGGCTATATTATAGGCATCTGTACCCGCGGGCATGCCCTTGTGGAGGCCAATTTGCAGGTTTACGAAGCCAAGCCTGATGCTATGCTGCTGGCCACGCCTTTTCATATTTTACGGATCTACAACAGCAGCGACGATTTTTTATGCCGCTTCATCGTTTTCTCCAAAGCTTTTTTAACCGAAAACAATGTGAGCAGCCACTTCCTGGAATCGTTCAGTTACTTTAAAAGCGCTTCGCTCCCGGTAATTTATCCCGATCATGAGGACGCTAAAATGCTGCTGGATATTTATCTGCTGATGCAGCAAAAACTGGAACGCGAAAATCATCCCTACCGTATGGAAATATCCCGCAGTATGCTCACTACCATGCTGTACGAGGTAGAATCGATCTACGAAAAGCAGCATGTAATGATCAAGGGTAAACAAACCCGCAAGCAGGAGCTGAATATGCTATTTCAGGATCTGGTTTTCCATCATTATAAAGAACACAGGAATGTGCAATACTATGCCGATTCGCTGTACGTATCGCCCAAACATCTAACCGAAACCATCAAAGAAGTAACCGGGCGCACTGCCGGCGAATGGATAGATGATGCCGTAGTGCTCGAAGCCAAAGTACTGCTCCGCAACCATGATGTGAGTATTGCCCGCGTAGCCGAAAACATCCATTTTCCCGATCAATCGTCTTTTGGCAAGTATTTTAAAAAGCATACGGGTATGTCGCCGTCTGATTATAGGGTGGTTACCGGGCATTGATAGGAATTATTACCATTAAAAACAGTTTGTCATTCTGAGGAACGAAGAATCTATTCATCGACTTTACATATCGCAGAACAGATTTTTCACTACGTTCAAGAAATAGTTCTTCACTGCGTTCAGAATGACAAGAGAAAATTAGTACACTTTCCTCTTTCCGACTTTTTGACCAATACCTCCGCATTGCTGCCCTTTTTTTCGGCAGGCAAGGCTTCTAATTTTACTTTCGATTATAAAACCAATTAGTATCAAGTAGCCAGTATCAAGTATCGAGATACTTGAGCGTATCTGAATAACATTCAAAATCGTGATACTTGATACTAGCTACTTGATACCAAAAAATTCATAACTATGAGTGAGACTGAATCAATAAAGGCCTTAAAGGGTGGTGAGTTCCTGATCAGGGAAACACAGGCTGATAACGTTTTTATTCCGGAAGAGTGGAATGAGGAGCAATTGATGATCGCGGAAACCTGTACCAATTTTTTGGCGCAGAACGTAGCACCCAATTTAGCGCGTATTGACGATCAGGAAGAGGGCTTGATGCCCCACCTTATGGAAGAAGCGGGTGCTTTAGGCTTGTTGAGCATTTCTATCCCAGAAGAATATGGTGGCTTTGGCAAGGATTTTAAAACATCTATGCTGGTTACCGAAAAACTGGGCGCGGGTAATTCATTTTCCGTAGCATTTTCGGCACACACCGGTATTGGCACCCTGCCTATTTTATATTACGGTACCGACGCCCAGAAAGAAAAATACATTCCCAAACTGGCCAGCGGCGAGTGGAAAGGCGCTTATTGCCTTACCGAACCGGGCGCGGGCTCTGATGCCAACTCGGGCAAGGCGCGAGCAAAGCTTTCGGCCGATGGTAAGCATTACCTGCTCACTGGTCAAAAAATGTGGATCACCAATGCTGGCTTTGCTGATATATTCACCGTATTCGCCAAAATCGACAACGATGAGAACCTGAGCGCGTTTATCGTGGAGAAAGGTTTTGAAGGACTATCCCTCAACACCGAAGAACACAAAATGGGTATCAAAGGCAGTTCGACCCGTCAGGTATTTTTTAACGATTGCAAAGTACCCGTTGAAAACCTGCTATCCGAAAGACAGAACGGTTTTAAAATAGCGGTTAACATACTCAACCTGGGTCGTATTAAACTGGGGGGTGCCACCGTAGGCGCCAGTAAAGAAGTGATAACGGCGGCTATTCGCTACGCCAATGAGCGTGAGCAATTTGGCCGCCCCATCTCTAAATATGGCGCTATCCGCTATAAGATCGCACAGCAGGCTATCCGCACGTACGCGTCTGAGTCGGCTATTTATCGTGCCAGCCAGAATATGGAAGAAGCTACCGAAATGTACGAAGCGTCGGGAATGGACGCCATTCAGGCTAAACTGAAAGGTACCGAACAGTTCGCTATCGAAGCGGCTATCATCAAAGTACATGCTTCAGAAACACTGGATTATGTGGTCGACGAAGGCGTACAGATTTATGGTGGTATGGGCTACAGCGCCGAAGCGCCGATGGACCGCGCTTATCGCGATTCGCGTATCAACCGAATTTTTGAAGGCACCAACGAAATTAACCGCATGCTTACCGTGGATATGATGCTGAAACGCGCCATGAAAGGTGAGCTTGACCTGATGGGTCCGGCTCAGAAAGTGGCTGGCGAGTTGATGAGCGTGCCCGACTTTGGCGGCTCAGATGATGAAGGCCTTTTCACCCACGAGAAAAAATATATCGCCAATTTCAAAAAAGCTATTTTAATGGTGGCCGGTTCGGCAGTACAAAAACTGATGACCCAGTTAGGTAAAGAGCAGGAAGTACTGATGTACCTGGCCGATATGCTGATAGAGCTTTACGTAAGCGAATCACTACAACTGCGCGTTGAAAAACTGGTAAACTTAAAAGGTGAAGATGTGGTTAAAGAGCAGCTGGACATCATGCGGGTTTACATCAACGATGCAGCCGGCAATATTGCCAAGGCTGGTCGCGAGGCTATCAATTCATTTGCCGACGGCGACGAGCGCCGTATGATGCTGATGGGCCTGAAACGCTTCACCAAAACCGAAGATATCAACACCACCCAGGCCCGCAGAAACATAGCGGCCAAACTGATCGAAGAAAATAAATATTGCTATTAACGAAAACCCCGACCTCTCCAGAGGAAAGGGAGTGCTATGCACTCGACGCTACCCGACAAGAGGCACAGGAGTCTCCCCCACCAGGCCGGTGGGGAGGCTCGCAGGGGCTTTTTAAGAGAAACAGGAAATAAGAGTCAAGAATCAAGAGACAAGGAAACAAGACAGTCACAGTAAAATATGGCATGTTTTTATCCCGGTTCTTCGCTCTTTTCTCTTGATTCTTACCTCTTGATTCTCATCATACGTAACCTAAGATAAAAACATGAAGATATTAGTGTGTATAAGCCAGGTGCCTGATACCAGCACCAAAATTGTACTAAAGGATAACAATACCGCTATCAATAATCAGGGTGTTACCTACGTAATAAACCCTTACGACGAATGGTACGCACTGGTGCGTGCCCTGGAACTTAAAGAAACAGGAATAGCCAGCGATATACACCTGGTAACCGTTGGCAAGGCAGATACTGAGCCGGTGATCCGCAAAGCGCTGGCATTGGGTGGCGATGAAGCTATCCGCATAGATGCCGACAGCCATGACCCTTACGAAACCGCCAATTATATAGCTGAATATGCCAAAAGCGTGGGATACGACCTGATCCTCTGCGGTAAAGAATCCATAGATTATAACAACGGTGCCGTAGGCGCCATGTTGGCCGAATTGCTGGATACCGACTACATAGGCTTTGCCACAGATCTTCAGACAGATGGCAAAATCGCCACCGTAAAACGAGAAATAGAAGGCGGCGAGGAAACCGATACCTGCAGCCTGCCCGTGGTGATTGCCTGCCAGAAAGGTGTTGCCGAAGCCCGGATACCAAACATGCGTGGTATTATGGCCGCTCGCACCCGCCCACTTAAAGTGGTGACACCGGCAGCTATTAGTTCTGTAACCGAAATTTTATCCTACGAATTACCACCCGCTAAAGCCGGAATAAAAATGGTTAGTCCGGATAATATGGATGAACTGGTAGAACTGCTTCATGCCGAAGCGAAGGTGATATAATTTAATTAGTGAATTATTGATTTAGCGAATTAGTGATTTTTTTCAAATAAGAGTAAGGGTCTGTGCGAATCCCCTCTTGAGAGGGGCGGAGGGGTGTGTTTCTATTGGCAGATAAAATGCGTAATAACACACCCCACCCATCACTAAACCCTACGCGCCCCCTCTCAACAGGGGATCTGTAAACTGTCTAAAACCTATAAAAAATGTCTGTAATTGTATTGGTAGAACATACCGAAGGAAATATAAAAAAGAAGAGTCTGGAAGCTGTGCAGTATGCTGCCGGCATCGCCCAAAAAACGGGCACAACGGTAAGCGCTGTGGTGTTAGGTACCCTGGCTGGTAGCGAGATGGAAAGCCTGGGTCAATACGGCGCTCAAAAAGTGCTGCATGTTGCCGATACACGTTTGGATGAACTGCATGCCCGGGCTTATACCACCGCCTTAATAGCTGCTGCTCAAAAAGAAGGCAGTCAAATCATCATTGCTTTGCATGATATCAATGGTCGTGCAGTTGCACCACGTTTATCGGCCAAATTAAAAGCTGGCCTGGTAGCGGGCGCACTCTCCTATCCCGATCTGGATAAGGGCTTCGTGATCAAAAAAGCGGTATTCTCGGGTAAAGCGTTTGCTTTTGTGAATGTAACCAGCGATGTAAAAGTGATCACCCTGATGCCAAACACTTTCCAGTTAAACAAGGGCGAAGGCAAGGCCACTATCGAAAAATTGGATGTAAGCTTTGGCGACAAAGATTTTGGAGTGAAGGTTAAAGAAGTAAACCTGATCAAAGGCGAGATTCCGCTGGCAGACGCACAATTGGTGGTATCTGGCGGTCGCGGTATGAAAGGTCCCGAAAACTGGGGACTGATCGAGAACCTGGCTAAAGAACTGGGTGCGGGTACCGCCTGCTCCCGTCCCGTTGCCGACGCGCACTGGCGACCACACCATGAGCATGTGGGCCAAACCGGGGGCACCGTAAGGCCAAACCTGTATATAGCCGTGGGCATTTCGGGCGCGATACAGCATCTGGCAGGGGTTAACGGATCCAAAACTATTGTGGTGATCAACAAAGATCCGGAGGCGCCATTTTTTAAAGCCGCCAACTATGGTGTAGTGGGCGATGCGCTGGAAATTTTACCGCGCCTTACCGAAGCGGTGAAGAATTTCAAGCAAAACCATAAATAAGAGCTGAAAGCCAAAAGCGAAAAGCTAAAAGCTATCAGGGAGTAAAAGGTTAAAAACGCTTTAAGCTTTGTGCTTTAAGCCTTAAGCTAAAAAAGATGAATGTTTATTATGAAGGTCAGGTCATATGGGCGCAATTAGATGCCAATCAGCACATGAGGCACTCGGCATATGCCGATGTTGCCGCGCAAGCCAGGTTAAACATGCTCGAAAGTCTGGGTTCGATGCCCCACAAGCTTTTTGAACTTAAAATAGGCCCTGTACTGTTTAAGGAAGAGCTTAACTATTTGCGCGAAATAACTATTAACGATAACATCAAGGTAACCTGCGAAGTAATCAGTTCCAGGGCCGACGGCTCTCGCTGGGCTTTCAGGCAGGAGGTATACCGCGGTGATGGTATTAAAGCCGCTGTAATAGTAGTGCAGGGGGCCTGGATTGATACCCTAAAACGCAAACTAACCCCATTACCTGCCGAATTAGGCGAGTTATTTATCAAAGCGCCCAAAAGCGACGATTATGTGGAAGAGCTCCCTAAGTCACAAAATCAAAATAAATAATAAATATGGATCAAAAAGAGCTTTTTGAAAATGCAGTAGCAACAAGTAAAACTTTACCGGCCAAACCCGATAACGAAACGCTGCTGCGCTTATATAGTTTATACAAACAAGCCACCGAGGGCGACATCAACGCCGATAGCCCACCGGGGATGTTTGACTTTGTGGCTAAGGCTAAATATGATGCCTGGTTAAATTTAAAAGGTGTTACCGCCCATGATGCCCGCCAGCAATACATTGATCTGGTAAACGAATTGTCAGGAAAGTAAAGGGCCATAAAATAATCGAGGAAAAGCCCTATCTTTAAATTAACCAATTTATAGTAGCACAAATAGAATTTCCGAAATTTTGACAAATGTTTCCGCCATTTGGCCCTTTGTTAAGCTTCGCCAAAAAGGATATTTGTTTACTATAGATGAGAAGCAAGAATTAAGAGCTAAGAATCAAGAGAAGCATTATAACCAGTTTTACTGCATTGTCTTGATTCCTGATTCTTACATCTTGATTCTTTTTAAAAAGAACCAATACTAAATTATTTTTTAACCCTGTCGCTTAATTGTGTTTGTCTCCTGCAAAAAGAGGTGCCAATTCGCCGTTGTATACGTTGTGATTTGGCAAAGCTTAAAAAAGACAGATTTAATTAGCCGACAATAGCATCAAAAAGCCATGTCATCACCTAAAAAGCATTTCGCCCGTTTTGTATTGATCCTGCTCGCCGTAGTATCTGTAAACTTAGCCGCCAAGGCCCAGACCGATAAAATTGAAGGGGTTTGGTATAATGATATCAAAAGCGCCAAAATACAGATCAGCAAGGGTACCGATGGCAAGTTTAACGGTAAAATAATATGGCTTAAGGAGCCGCTCAAAAACGGTAAACCCAAAACCGACGAAGAGAACAAGGACGAAAAGCTGCGCTCCCGCCCCATCATAGGTTTACACATTCTGGAAGGCTTTGTACCCGATGGTGACGATAAATATACTGATGGCAAGATCTATGATCCAAAAAACGGTAAAACTTACTCCTGCAATATCACTTACAAAGGCAAAACACTATCAATCCGCGGCTACATAGGCGTATCCCTGTTTGGCCGCACAACCGTTTGGGAACGGACGGAATAATTTTTTATACAGTATCAAGTAGCTAGTATCAGGTATCACGACTTTTAAGGAGTGATGCTTGTGACCTACAAATATCTTGATACTTGATACTAACTACTTGATACTAATCTTATGAAACGAATAATAAAAAAAGTAGCCGTTCTGGGCTCGGGCGTAATGGGCAGCCGTATTGCCTGTCATTTCGCCAATATCGGGGTACAGGTGCTGCTATTGGATATTGTACCAAAGGATGCCCCTGCAGGCGATAAAAAAGCCCGCAATAAAATTGTTAACGACGCGCTTGATTTCGCTTTAAAATCAAATCCATCTCCCATCTATCTCAAATCATTTGCCCGTCGTATTAGCACCGGTAATTTTGAAGATGATATGGCCAAAATTGCCGATTACGACTGGGTGATAGAAGTAGTAGTGGAACGTTTGGATATCAAACAACAGGTATTTGAAACGGTCGAAAAATACCGCAAGCCCGGTACGCTCATCACTTCCAATACCTCGGGTATCCCAATCCACTTGATGACCGAAGGCCGAAGCGATGATTTTAAAAATCATTTCTGTGGTACCCACTTTTTTAATCCGCCGCGGTATTTAAAACTGCTGGAGATCATCCCCACAAAAGATACCTCGCCAGAGGTGGTCGACTTCCTGATGGAATACGGCGAGAAGTTCCTGGGGAAAACCACCGTATTGGCAAAAGATACCCCGGCCTTTATCGGCAACCGCATCGGTGTGTTCGCCATTATGAGCATCCTGCATTATGTCGAAAAAACAGGCATGACGGTGGAAGAAGTCGACAAGTTGACAGGGCCGGTTATTGGTCATCCCAAATCAGCTACCTTCCGTACCAATGATGTGGTGGGTTTAGATACCATGGTGCATGTGGCCAATGGTCTCAGCAAAAACGCGCCCGATGACGAGGCGAAAGAGCTATTCGTCATTCCCGAATTTGTGAACGGCATGTTGAAGAACAACTGGCTGGGCAGCAAAACCGGGCAGGGTTTTTATAAAAAAGAAAAAGTAGATGGCGCCAACCAATTCTTCGCGCTCGATCTGAAAACACTGGAATACAAACCATCGCAAAAAGTAAAATTCCCGGTATTGGATATTACCAAAACGGTAGACAACTTAAAAGAACGACTAAAAATCCTGCTGGCAGCAAAAGATAAAGCTGGTGATTTTTACCGCAGCACCTTTTATCAGCTTTTTGCCTACGCCAGTAACCGCATCCCCGAAATTGCCGATGAGCTTTATAAAATAGACGCTGCCGTTACCGCAGGCTTCGGCTGGGAAATAGGCCCCTTTGAAAAATGGGACGCCCTGGGCGTTGCCGATACTGTGAAAGCCATGGAAGCCGCGGGTAGCAAACCAGCCCAATGGGTGTATGATATGCTGGCCTCAGGCGCTCAAAGCTTTTATAAAATAGCCGACGGCAATCGTCAGTATTATGATATCGCCTCCAAAATTTACAAGGTAATTCCGGGTACCGAGAACTTTATACTGCTGAGCAATATCCGCGAAGCCAATACCATCTGGAAAAATACAGGCACTACCATTACCGACATTGGCGATGGCATCATCAACCTGGAGTTCCACACCAAAATGAACACCATTGGCGGCGATGTGATAGAAGGCATTAACAAAGCCATTACCCTGGCAGAGAAGAGCTACAAAGGCCTGGTAATCTCCAACGAAGGCGCCAATTTTAGCGCTGGAGCAAACGTAGGGATGATATTTATGATGGCCGTTGAGCAGGAATTTGACGAACTGAATATGGTGATCAAAGCTTTCCAGACCGCCATGATGCGCATCCGCTATTCGTCCATTCCGGTGGTAGCGGCGCCGCATCAGATGGCGCTGGGTGGTGGCTGTGAGCTTTGTTTGCATGCCGATAAAGTAGTTGCCCATGCCGAACTATATATGGGCCTGGTGGAATTTGGTGTAGGTCTTATCCCAGGAGGAGGAGGCACCAAGGAATTTGCTCTGCGCCTTTCGGACGAGCTGCAGGATGGCGATATCGAACTCAACAATTTCCGCGACAGATTCCTCACCATCGGCCAGGCTAAAGTTTCTACTTCGGCCTATGAGGCTTTTGAATTTGGTTATCTGAAAAAAGGCCGCGATGTGGTCGTAGTATCACAAAACCGCCTACTGGCCGAAGCCAAACAACATTGCCTGCAAATGGCCAATGAGGGTTATGTACAACCCGTGCAGCGTACCGATATCCGGGTACTGGGCAAGCAGGCTTTAGGCCTGGGTTATGTAGGCGCCAATACCATGTACAGCGGCAATTATATCAGCGAGCACGATGTAAAAATTTCGCAGAAACTGGCCTACGTACTGGCCGGCGGCGATCTGTCGCAACCCTCGCTGGTAAGCGAAGAATATTTGCTGGGCCTGGAGCGGGAAGCCTTTGTTTCCCTCTGCACCGAGCGCAAAACACTGGAGCGTATCCAGTCGATCATAACAGGTGGTAAAGTATTGAGGAATTAAAAGGAGAGGCAAGAAATAAGAGCCAGGAATCAAGATCAAAACGCCTATTTCTTCTTGGTTCTTGACTCTCGGTTCTTGATTCTAATAACTAAATAGAAAAGATATGGACGCATACATAGTGGCTGCAAGCCGCAGCGCAGTTGGAAAAGCAACCCGGGGGGGCTTCAGGTTTACCCGGCCGGACACCCTTGCGGCAGATGTGATCAAGCATCTCATGGCATCGGTGCCCAACGTCGATAAGGATCAGATAGAAGATGTGATCGTAGGCAACGCTACACCTGAGGCCGAGCAGGGCCTAAACGTGGGCAGACTGATATCGCTTATGGCCCTGGATACCGATAAAGTACCGGGCATGACCGTGAACCGTTATTGTGCTTCGGGCCTGGAAACTATTGCTATAGCATCGGCCAAAGTACACAGCGGCATTGCCGATTGTATCATCGCCGGTGGGGTGGAAAGCATGAGCCTGCTGCCTATGGGTGGCTGGCGCGTAGTGCCCAATGCCGATATAGCTTTGGCCCACCCCGATTATTACTGGGGCATGGGTTTAACCGCCGAAGCAGTAGCTAAAGAGTATAAAGTTGGTCGCGAAGAGCAGGACCAGTTTGCTTATAACTCACACCAAAAGGCGATCAACGCTATCAAAGAGGGTAAATTTAAAGACGAGATAGTGGCCGTAAATGTAACCGAAACCTATGTTGACGAAACCGGCAAAAAGAAAAACCGCGACTTTAAAGTTGATACCGACGAAGGCCCGCGCGCTGATACTTCAATGGAGGCATTGGCCAAACTAAAACCTGTGTTTGATGCCAAAGGTGTGGTAACCGCAGGCAACTCATCCCAAACAAGTGATGGAGCCGCCTTTGTAATGGTAGTAAGCGAGCGCTTTTTAAAAGCCAATAACTTAAAACCTATAGCCCGGCTAGTGAATTACGCGGTTGCCGGTGTACCACCGCGCATTATGGGCATCGGGCCGTTGGTGGCTATACCCAAAGCTTTGAAACAGGCTGGTATGAAACAACAGGACATCGACCTTATCGAGTTGAACGAAGCCTTTGCGTCACAATCACTGGCGGTTATCAAAGGGCTTGACCTGGATATCGATCGCATCAACGTTAATGGCGGCGCTATTGCGCTGGGCCACCCGCTGGGTTGTACAGGTGCTAAGCTATCCGTGCAGCTTTTTAACGAGTTAAAACGCAGGGATAAAAAATACGGTATGGTTACCATGTGCGTAGGTACCGGACAAGGTGCCGCGGGCATTTTTGAATTATTATAGTTTTAGTATCAAGTAGCTAGTATCAAGTATCACGATTTTGGATACATAATACAAGCATCTTGATATTAAAATTGGAGATATAAAGCGAGTGTCTTGATACTTGATACTAACTACTTGATACTAATTGAAAAGACATGGAAAAAGTGGCAAGATTGTTTGATTGCATGGAGATTCAGGCCCGGGAGCCCAGACCCGATCTGTTAAATGCCAAAGAGAACGGCTTATGGCGCGCTTACAGCACCCAGGAAACGCATACCCTCATCTACCAGTTAGCCATGGCCTTGTTAGAGCTGGGCGTTTCTGGCGGTGATGGCACTACCGAAGGTCGTGACAAAATAGGTCTTATCAGCAACGGGCGGCCCGAGTGGCTCATCACCGACCTGGCTGTACAGCAAACCGGCGCTATCCTGGTGCCCCTGTATCCCAACAGCAACCCTAAGGAACTGGAGCAGATCCTGAACGAAGCCGAAGTAAAATACCTGTTCATCAGCAACCAGGAGCTATATGATAAAGTAAACGCCGTATGCGCCAATATACCCTCGCTCAAGGCTATTTATACTTTTGATCATCTTTATAATTGCCCTCACTGGTCGGCATTATTAAAGCCCCTCCCAGATGGTTACCGAGACAGGCTATCGGCCATCAGCAATACGATTGCCGAAGATGATGTAACCACTATTATTTACACATCGGGTACCACCGGCAGACCTAAAGGCGTAATGCTTACCCACAAAAACATCGTTAGTAATGTGGTAGCTTCCGGTGAAGTGCTGGGCCAGATCCCCATTGAACAAAAACAGGCGCTGAGCTTTTTACCGCTCAACCACATTTTCGAAAAAATGTGTACTTACATATACCTTTTCTATGGCTTCTCCATTTCCTATGCCGAAAGCATGGATACTATTGGCGCCAATATGAAAGAGACTAAACCATATATTTTCACAGCCGTGCCCCGCCTGTTGGAAAAAGTATTCGAGAAGATCATGGCAGCCGGGCAACAACTTACCGGGATCAAAAAGAAGATCTTTTTATGGTCGATAAAAGTAGCCGAGGAGTTTGAGATCGAAAATCAGAGTCTCTGGTACAAAATAAAACGGGCCATTGCCGATAAACTGGTGTACAGCAAATGGCGAGAAGCGGTGGGTGGCAATGTAAAGGCCATAGTTATCGGCAGCTCCGCCTGTCCTATCAAGCTCGAAAAAATATTTACTGCCGCCGGGATGACGGTAATGGAAGGCTACGGCCTTACAGAAACATCGCCGGTAATTGCGGTTAACTGCTATAATACCGGCCGTAAATTTGGCACCGTAGGCAAGCTCATCAGCGGTGTACAGGTTAAAATTGCCGAAGACGGCGAGATACTTTGCAAAGGGCCCAACATTACTGTGGGCTATTATAAAAACCCCGAAATGACAGCCGAAGTGATCAAAGATGGCTGGTTTAGCACCGGCGATATTGGCGAGCTGGATAAGGATGGCTTTTTGAAAATAACCGATCGTAAAAAGGAGATCTTCAAAACATCGGGCGGTAAATATGTGGCCCCGATGCCTATTGAGAATAAGATGAAGGAAAATCATTTTATTGAGCAAATGATGGTGGTAGGTCCGGAACGGAAGTTCACCGCCGCGCTTATCGTACCTTCATACACCAACTTAAAACCCTGGTGCGAAAAAAACGATATCCCCTTTACCTCACATCGGGATGTGATCAGCAATCCCCGGGTTATTGAACTTTTCCAATCCATCATTGATGGTTTCAATCCCGAGTTTAACCACGTGGAGCAGGTAAAAAAACTCACTTTGCTGCCCGAAGAATGGTCGATCGAAAGTGGTGAGCTTACTCCTACCGGTAAGATGAAACGCAAAGTGATCATGGAAAAATACAAGACCGAAATTGACAAGATATACTCCGGCGAAGAACACGAAAACCCTTCGTTGGTACATTGATTAGAATCAAGAGATAAGAGTCAAGAATCAGGAAAAAAAGTTACGTTGAGAAATATGGGACGGGCAAAGTGCTTTTGTCTTGATTCTTGACTCTCGATTCTTGACGCCCTCTGCAACCATTACAGCAATGACAACATTTCAATTAACCATAAACAACGGCCTGGCGATACTGACCCTTGACCGGGGCCGCTCCAATGCTATTAACCACCAAATGGTTAAAGAGCTAATAACTGCTGTACAAACGCTGGATAATGATACCAGCGTGGGCGGATTGATCATCACCGGCAAACCGGGCTTCTTTTCGTCGGGTATTGACCTGATTGAAGCTTATGAATATAACGAAGAGCAAAGCCGCGGTTTGTGGACCGACTTCCTGTCGGTACAACGCTCACTGGTGGCCTTTAAAAAACCTATGGTAGCGGCTATAAGTGGGCATAGTCCGGCAGGAGGCTGTGTACTGGCCATTTGTGCCGATTATCGGGTAATGGCCGAAGGCCCTTTTATTATGGGTTTAAATGAGATCCCCGTAGGCATCATTGTACCCGACAGCGTAGCCACCCTTTACTCCTTCTGGCTTGGGCAGCGCAGGGCTTACCAGTATCTGATGGAAGGTAAGCTCCTGAAAGTAAACGAAGCACTGGATGTTGGACTGATAGATGAGATCAGCGCCCCCGAAAACCTGCTCTCCACTGCCGAACGAAAGATCAGGACCTACATGCAGCTTAACCCGGTTACCTGGAGCCAAAGCAAGCTAAACCTGCGCCATGAGCTCATAACTAAGCTCAGCGCCGATCAAAGCACCGCTCTGAACCACATGCTGGCCCAATGGTGGTCCCCCGAAGTACGCAAAGGCCTGCAAATGCTTATCCAGAATTTAAAATCAAAAACAACGGCTTAAAAAAGAATCAAGAGATAAGAGCCAAGAATCAAGACGCGTTAAAAAACATGGAACAGACAAGATGCTTTTTGTCTTGATTCTTGACTCTCGATTCTTGCCTCTCAAAAACAAAAAACATGAGCAATAGCACAGCAGTAACCACAGGTATGTTAAGGGATGATGCCCTGAAAGGAAAAACCATTATTGTAACCGGGGGCGGTACGGGTTTAGGTAAGGCTATGGGCACTTATTTTTTAAAATTAGGTGCCAATTTGGTCATTACCAGTCGTAAGTTGGATGTGCTGCAAAAAACCGCTACCGAAATGGACGCCGAGACTGGAGGTAAAGTGTTAGCCATTGCCTGCGACGTACGCAATTATGATGATGTGCAAAAGATGCTGGAGCAAAGCATCGCCACATTTGGCCGTGTTGATGCTTTGCTAAACAACGCGGCGGGAAATTTTATTTCACCTACAGAACGCCTTTCGGCAAATGCCTTTTCGGCGGTTATCGATATTGTGCTGAAAGGTTCAGCCAATTGCTCGCTGGCTTTAGGTAAATACTGGATAGCCGAAAAAATACCCGGCAGCATCCTTAATATTATTACCACCTATGCCTTTACCGGCTCGGCTTATGTGGTGCCATCTGCCTGTGCTAAGGGTGGTGTACTCGCCATGACCCGCTCGCTGGCTGTAGAATGGGGGCGTCATGGCATCCGTACCAACGCCATAGCCCCGGGACCCTTCCCTACCAAGGGTGCATGGGAGCGTTTGCTACCCGGCGATATGGCACAAAAGTTTGATTTCAAAAATCGCGTACCGCTGAAACGTGTAGGCGAGCACCAGGAGCTGGCCAATCTGGCGGCATTCCTGGTATCCGATTTTTCGGGCTATATCAACGGCGAAGTGATCACCATTGATGGCGGCGAATGGCTGCAAGGCGCGGGCCAGTTCAGCGGCCTGGAAATGGTACCCGACCAAATGTGGGACAGCATTGAGCAGGCCACCCGTAAAGCGCGGTAGATTATTTAAAACTCTAAAAACTAAGTTCTAAATTCTAAAAAAGGAAAGTATCATTTCGCCTGTTCAGGGCTTATTCGAAAGCTCTTGACTGGACAAACATCATAGTGAAGAAACTTCTTCCTCCCCTTCCCGGGGAAAGGAATCACACGAGCCCGGCTGTTAAATGGCTAATCCTGGTTGATTATTTTCAATGTTTAATTTTTAACAAGCGAATGCTCAATGGATAGTAAACACTACGTTGCTTTAATATGCTTACCACATTATAAACAGCCATTACAACCGCAAAAATATAACAGCCCATCAGTAACGGATACCCAACGGGAAAAAAGAGTACCATAACGATCATGGACAGGCTTCCTATGATCGTTATCGTCAATTGAAAATTGATGATCTTCCGGCCCTGTTGGTCAAAGATATCCTGTTCATCTTTTTTTAAAAGCCAAAACACCACCGGGATAAGTATATTGGTGAACGGCAGGTAAATACCCACCAGCGGTGATATGTGCATTACCGCTAAAAAACCTGTTGGCTGTTTGGCTTCCTTATCATTTGACACAAACGGCGATCCGGGCATCCCCACCAGATTTTCGGGTTGTGTATCCAGGCAATTGGCCAATACTTTTAATGTATGCATTTGCGGCACAACCTGACCGCTTTCAATTCGTTGAATAGTGCGCGAAGTAATGCCCGACTGCTCAGCCAATTCCTCCTGGGTTAGACCCTTTTGTTTGCGATAATCAGCTAAATTATGTACAGTGCCAGGCTTCATAGGTTTAAATATACAGATTTTCAACAAAAATGTCGGGCAGCTGACGGGTAGATGTCGTTGTAAAAATTAACAGTTGCCCCGATTTTTGAGTTATCAATATAACAAACATGAA
This sequence comes from Mucilaginibacter sp. 22184, assembly GCF_052045695.1. NCBI lineage: Bacteria > Pseudomonadati > Bacteroidota > Sphingobacteriia > Sphingobacteriales > Sphingobacteriaceae > Mucilaginibacter > Mucilaginibacter sp. 22184. The sequence goes on along the minus strand of NZ_JBQEPI010000010.1, from coordinate 297,742 downwards.
AACATTAAAACCCACACTAAGCAATAAGTTAGCATCTGCTTTTTTTTTATTTTTCCTGGCATGCATATATACCGTTACAATAGGGCAAACCAAATCCATTCAAAAGCTTGACGGCAGCACAATATCAATTGCCGAGGTTGACCAGACTGTTAAACATATTATGGATGCCGCCCAGGTACAAGGCCTCGAACTGGCTATCCTGAACAATAATAAGATTGCCTATGTGCAGGCTTATGGTTTTAGAAACAAGCCCCAGAATGCCTTGGCAGACACCTCGACCATTGTTTATGCTGCTTCATTCAGCAAGGCGGTATTTGGTTACCTGGTGATGAAACTGGTTGAAGAAAAGATCATTGACCTGGACAGACCCCTTTACCGGTATTTAAAAAAACCTATAGCTGATTACCCCTATTTTGCCGACCTAAAGATTGATGAGCGCTGGAAACTTATTACAGCAAGAATGTGCCTGAGCCATACAAGCGGCCTCCCCAACGTAAGAATATTTGATCCCATAACCAGCGAAATGGATACTTTGCGCCCGATGAAAATTTATTTTACACCGGGCAGTAAATATGCCTATTCTGGCGAAGGGTTTAAGTTTTTACAGATGGTTATAGAAGATATCACTCACAAAAGCATGGAGCAGTTGGCACAGGAAAAGATATTTGAACCATTGGGCATGACCCGTACTGGCTATACCTGGCACGAATCATTTGGCGACGATAATGTTGCCGTAGGCCATATGAACAATGGTTCGATAGATAAAAAAAAAAACGTACCGTGCCCGTTGCAGGCGGTTCTCTGGTTACCACTATCGCTGATTATGCCAAATTTATTCAGCATGTGATGCAGCAAAAGGGTTTGCGCAAAAAAATGTACGACGAGATGCTTACGCCACAGATAGCTATTCATTCCAGGACCCAATTTCCACCGATCACCAGTGAAACAACTACTGAGAACGACGCGATCCATCTGTCGTACGGCTTGGGCTGGGGCTTGCTTGATTGTGGCAACTATGGCAAAGCCTTTTTTAAAGAAGGGAATGGCGGCCCCTGGCGAAATTATAACATCAATTTTAAAGATAAAGGCACGTCCATTATCATCATGACCAATAGCGACAATGGTGAAGCTTTATTTCAGGAGCTGATAGAAAAATTGGTTGGTAACACCTGCATCCCCTGGAAGTGGCAAGGTTATGTCCCTTATAATAGCGCTGTCAAAACCAACTAAATATGCTAAAAGCTTTGTTTAGTCCCCTTTGGGCCCTGCGCAGAAGCCTATCAAGAAAACCCCTGCGTCCAGGGAAGGAATCGCACGGATTGCGCTTTTAAATAGCAAACTCCCGATTAGTTATTTTTCAATTCCCTCCCCACGGGGGGTGCGGCTGATTTGCACGCAAAAGCAGGGAGGGGTTTGTACGATAGCTATCACAAATCTCCCCTTATCTTTTACTTCAAATCTCGAATCCCTATCTGCGGCCGATAACCCGAACGGAAAGCGTTCACTACAGATCCCGGAGTTAGCACAGCAACTTTTGTTGATTCCGAAAACGAAACGCCCCCCTCATAACCAAAAGGAGTCCAGTGCCAGATCATTTTATTAGCAAAAAGATAAGGCTCGCCATTCATCTGTATAAATACGCCATCAGGCAGATTCCCGACAGCAGCTTCAAACGTTACTTTGCGACCATTTTTATCAGTTCGTTCCTGGTGTAGGATCTCATCTATTTTTTCTATATGCAACCTTATGATCAAATTCGTATTCAGGGTTACCTTTAAGCCAGGCCGCTTTAAAACGGTTGGCGTCATCTCGTCTACATTCAAAGCATGGGCGATGCCCTGCGGCAAAAGCGGTAGCTTCATCTAAAAAGAACAGTTCGGTATACAAATTAGGCGCCATCACCTGCCGGTGTCTGCCCTTAAAGTGCAGCTGGCATATAAGCCAGGCCTTCAGTTTAAAAGGGCGCAATATAGTTTTGGTATCTCCATGCAGCTGTCCGCGGTTGCCCAGCCAGGCACCACGGGCACTGGTTTTGATGATATTACCTTGCGGATCAACACGGTTTTGCAGCATAACTTATTTTATTAGTCACCATTGGTATCACTATCGGGTTACCCGAATTTACGATATATTACCTAATCAGGTCATCCCCGACTTGTTTCGGCACTTCACATCCATCCAAATACATGGTTTTCAGGAATAATCCGGAGCTCTGGATAACAAAATCCGGGCACCATTCCGGTATACTATTTTGGGCTTTGGTACAAAAAGTAACTTTAAACAATTTAAAGTTACTTTTTCACCAATCGGTTCAAAAACCGCCTAATTTTTATTTTTAGGCACATTTTAGTAAATTTGTATAAACCAAATTTATATGTACAACCTACTTGTTTCTCCCGAAAATGTGCAGGCTTCGCTACAGAAGCATGTGCTTGCCGATGGCTTTGATCTTACGTTTGATATGGAAAAAAGTAAGGGTGTTTATATTTACGACGCTAAATATAACCGGACACTGCTTGATTTTTTCACCTGCTTCGCTTCCGTTCCTTTAGGCTATAATCACCCTAAAATGATCAACGATGAAGAGTTTAAAAAAAATCTGATGCTGGCAGCGTTAACCAATCCATCAAACTCAGATATATATACCACGCAATACGCACAGTTTGTTGAAACTTTTTCGCGCGTGGGTATACCTGATTATCTCCCGCATGCATTTTTTATTGCCGGGGGCTCATTAGCCATCGAGAACGCGATTAAAGTTGCTATGGACTGGAAAGTACAAAAAAACTTCGCGAGGGGCTATACAAAAGAAAAAGGGCATAAAGTATTACATTTTGAGCATGCCTTTCATGGCCGCTCGGGTTATACCTTAAGCTTAACCAATACCCAGCCTAACAAAACAAAATGGTTTGCCAAGTTTGATTGGCCGCGCGTATCGGTACCCAAAATAAACTTCCCATACAGCGATGCCAATCATGACGACCTGGTGCAAAGGGAGCAATTCTCTATTTCGCAGATCAGAACCGCCTTTGCCGAGAACAAGGACGATATATGCGCCATTATTATTGAACCTATACAATCAGAAGGTGGCGATAACCATGTACGCAAAGAATTCCTGGAAAAACTGCGTGAGCTGGCTGATGAATACGAAGCCATGCTGATATATGACGAAGTGCAAACAGGTGTTGGCCTCACCGGCAAATTCTGGTGTCATGAACATTTCGGCGAAAAGGCACGCCCGGACATTTTAGCCTTTGGCAAAAAGATGCAGGTATGCGGCATACTGGCCAGCAACCGCGTTGATGAAGTGGAGAACAATGTTTTCAGGGTATCATCGCGCATTAACTCTACCTGGGGCGGCAGCCTGGTTGATATGGTACGGTCATCAAAGATCATGGAGATCATCGAAGAAGATAACCTGTGCAATAACGCAGCCAAAATGGGTGAATATTTACAAGACCGCTTAACCGACATTGCTTCACGCAACCCCATTATCAGTAATGTACGCGGTAAAGGTTTATTGACTGCATTTGATTTTCCGGGCAAAAATAAGCGTGATACCTTTATACAACAAGGATTACAAAATAATATCATGTACCTGGGTTGTGGCGAAAAAAGCATACGTTTCAGACCAGCGCTGATCATTGAAAAAGAGCACATTGACCTTGGACTGGACATGCTCGAGAAAATATCGCGCACCCTATAATACTACAATAATATCGTTACAGGCAAATTAGTTACCCCACAGAATAAGGCTTTTTGTATTTAATATATGGTGAACGATGTGTTTGGAAGGGCAAAATGATACTTTTGAATGGTAAAAAGGAGGGATATATTAATATATACTATTTTTTAGACAAAATACGCTATATTTTTAATTATTATTTCCGCTACTTTTGTAATATCCCCCTATTAAAAGAGTACAGATCAATTCTTTTACGTCATGAGCAAACACATAGAGAAACTAAAAAAACAACTTGTTGAAGTAGCGGAAGTTGTTAATTCATTCCAATCAGAATCTGTACAGGTTCGGATTATCGATCGGTTATTAGATGTAATGATTGAATCTGACAGAGTGGATACGGATGGTGCTGAATTGTTCCTTAAAAAAGGACGCAGGATACGTTCAGATGATGAAAATTTTGGTATACCGGGCCGTAAAAAGCCAGGAGCTACCAAAATACTCAACCAGTTATTGAGTACTGACTTTTTTGATATTTCGCGTTCTATATCAGCAATCGCGAGCTATTGTAAAGATCAGTTTGATTCTGATTTCAAAACATCAGAGCTTTCAGGAATCCTGTTAAAACTGGCCAACGAAAACAAGCTGAGAAGAGAAAGAAGCAACGAAAACAACCGCTTCGAATACATAAAAGCCTAATAATTAAACTACTTACATATTATTATTAAGCCGCAGTGTTATGTAACCTGCGGCTTATTTATTATAGATTAATAAGGATATTATTTTAACGAAAATAAATTATCCACCCCTAAAATTTTTCTACTCGTAAAGCCTTCGGCGTATTTAACACCAATACTTTTACCAAACTCCATAGCCCGGGCTGCAACAACGTTAATAAATTCAGGTGAGGAGATGTAGGTTTGCGGCTCTGCCTCCCACTCCGGGTTATGGAACTGCGATCCAAACGCATGAATGCTTTCTATCTTTTTATCCCAATACTCAGTAACATCTATTAAAATATCGGGTTTTATATAGTTATCCTGTATAAAATGTAAAACAAGGTCTGGTCTCCAGGCTTCCTGCAAAACATCATCTGCCCCTTGAGTTTCAATTTTTCTTAAACCCGCTAAAAAAGCAGCTGTTTCTACCAATTGATTAGCGCGCCCGTGATCCGGATGTCTGTCGTGATAAGCATTGGTTATGACAATGGATGGTTGGTATTTACGTATAACGGCTATCACTTTCAATTGATACTCCCTGGTATTTTCAAAAAAGCCATCGGGCAGGCTCAGGTTTTCCCTGATGGTTAGTCCTAATATTTTTGCTGAAGCTGCTGCTTCCTGGTCACGTATCTCGGCAGAGCCGCGTGTACCCAGTTCGCCACGGGTTAAGTCAACAATACCCACTTTTTTACCCAAGGCAATGTGTTTTAAAATAGTTCCGGAACACCCAAGTTCGGCATCATCGGGATGAACCGATAAAACTAATATATCTAATTTAAGCATAAATATGTGTTGAATTATATAGAGGCCTGTAAAAGGCGTTCGATCTTTTTCCTGATCTTTGAAGATGTGGGCTTGGTAAACGGATAATAAAAATCGGTTACATGACCCGCACGGTCGACCAAAAATTTATGAAAGTTCCACCGTGGAACAGATTTCAGCTTGCCGTTATCTTTTTTATTAGCAAAAAACTGGTATAATGGATGTGCATATGGCCCACGCACCCTGATCTTGTCAAACACCGGGTAATTAGCTCCGGCGTCTACACAAAAAAAAGCAATTGCTTCCCCTTCCAGGGGCTCCTGTCCGCCAAAATCATTCGACGGGAATGCCAGAATCTCAAAATCTGCGTCCTTAAACTGATCTTTCAGGTTGGCAAGATCTTTAAGCTGAGGGGTAAAACCGCATTGAGAGGCGGTGTTAACTACTAAAAGAACTTTATTTTTATAGGCCGACAGGCTAATCTCTTCCCCGTTTAATGTTTCCACATTAAACTTGTAGATACTATTGTTATCCATTATTAATTGTTAGTGGAATTATATCCGGCCTGTTTCAATATGGCCTCGATATCTTTCTGCTCCTCAGGGTCGTAGGTTTCTTTGAGGTTATGGCCAAATATACTGGCTACTGATTGAAACATAAAGGCTTTAAAACCACCTTTCAGATCCTTCACCATAGCATAACTGGTTAGCCCCGATTCACGGTTGATCAGCTTGATCAAAACCTCACCCTGACTAATTGTCAGATTTTTTATTTCCTTGTTAAACAATGTTTTTATTTCGGTTTCACAGGTTGATACTAATTCCTTTTGTTTGTGCTTATCACCTGTGAGTGCCAGATCGCGTTGCAACTGGCGGTAGCGCTGCCCCGCAAAACGCGCGTAAGGCAACACTTTGAACACATTATACCTTAACCGGTTATAAGCCATGCGGTCGGCTTCACTGGCAAATATACGTGTATCAACAATTTTTACTTCGGGAGTAACTATCCAGGGCACCAGTTCACCGTCAAGATCGGTCATGGCCGTTTTGATGGTATCATTTTTGCCTAAAGTTACGGGTGCTGGTTTATCTGTCTGAGCTTTTAGCGCGCCCACGATGCCGAAACAAAACAAGAACAGAAAACCAATAAATTTCATAATTTTACTTAATACAAAATTAAAGCAATTTTTTGTGGTATTCCCATATAATGTGTAATAATAATTTATAATTACAAGTTTATCAAGTAATACCATTAATATCAGCATATGAAAGAGTTAGTGATTGACCTGGAAGCGGAAAAAAATGAGATATTAAAAAGATATCGGGCTTTGCTGCGTGCCTGTAAATCAACCCTGCAAAAGGGCGATAAGCGCATGATCCGTAAAGCATTTGATATGGCCCTGGAAAGCCATAAAGACATGCGCCGCAAAAGCGGTGAGCCATATATATACCACCCTATTGCCGTAGCGCAGATAGCGGCCGAAGAAATAGGCCTGGGTACTACCTCAATTGTGTGTGCTCTGCTGCATGACGTGGTTGAAGATACCAACATGACGCTGGACGATATTGAGATGGAGTTTGGCAAAAAGGTAGCCAAGATCATTGACGGCCTCACCAAAATATCGGGTGTATTTGATACCAACAGCTCGTTACAGGCCGAGAATTTCCGCAAGATGCTGCTTACCCTGGCCGATGATGTTCGGGTGATATTGATCAAACTGGCCGATCGCCTGCATAATATGCGCACCATGGAGTTTATGCCCCGCGATAAGCAGCTTAAACTATCATCAGAAACCGTTTACCTGTATGCCCCACTGGCACACCGCTTGGGTTTATATACCATAAAATCCGAACTGGAAGATCTCTCTATGAAATACATGGAGCGGGAAACCTACCAGTTTTTAAAAGTTAAGCTCAACGAGAAAAAGGCCGAACGTGAAAAATTTATCCGTGATTTTATTGAGCCGGTAAAAAAAGTATTACTAGGTCAAGGCCTGGAGGCGGATATTTTTGGTCGACCAAAATCCATCCACTCCATCTGGAATAAGATGAAGAAAAAGTCGATACCTTTTGAAGAGGTTTATGATCTTTTTGCCATCAGGGTTATCCTGGATAGCGCCCCCGAAAATGAAAAGGCCGACTGCTGGAAGGCCTATTCCATTGTTACCGATCTTTATCGCCCTAATCCCGACAGGCTGCGCGATTGGATATCATCGCCCAAAGCTAATGGTTACGAATCATTACACACCACGGTGATGGGCCCTCGCGGGCAGTGGGTTGAAGTGCAGATCCGTACCAAGCGGATGAATGAGATTGCCGAAAAAGGTTTTGCCGCGCACTGGAAATATAAAGAATCAACTACCGATAGCGGGCTTGATCAATGGGTACAAAAGGTGAGGGATATGCTTAAAAACCCCGACTCCAACGCGCTAGATTTCCTGGATGATTTTAAAATGAACCTTTTCAGCGATGAGATCTTCATTTTTACCCCCAAAGGCGCCTTGATACAATTGCCTTTAAACGCTACCGCACTTGATTTTGCCTTCGAGATCCATACCGACGTAGGTGCCAGTTGTATCGGCGCTAAAGTGAACCATAAACTGGTGCCGCTAAGCTATAAACTGCAAAACGGCGACCAGGTGGAGATCATTACCTCAAGCAAGCAGACACCTAAGGAAGACTGGCTTAACTTTGTGGTTACCGCTAAGGCTAAAGCCAAAATAAAATCGGCGTTAAAAGAAGAAAAACGGAAAATCGCCGAAGATGGCAAGGAGATTTTGGAGCGCAAACTAAAATCGCTCAAGATCACCTACAACTCCGAAAACATACATAAGCTGAGTTACTTTTTTAAACTGCAAACAACCCAGGACCTGTTTTACAATATTGCTAAAGGCATTATTGATATGAAGGACCTGAAAGATTACCAGGCATCAGAAAAAGTAATCGAAAACAAACCACAGGATAAAATTGAACAGGAACAGGTACACAGCCTGCTACGCAACATCAAAGCCAAGGATAGCGACATATTGCTCATCGGCGAGGATATGCAAAAAATTGACTATAAACTGGCCAATTGCTGCAACCCTATCCCCGGTGATGATGTATTTGGTTTTGTGACCGTAAGTGATGGTATCAAAATCCACCGCACCAATTGCCCCAATGCCGCCAAACTGATGGCCAATTACGGCTACCGGATAGTGAAGGCCCGCTGGACAAATCAGCAGGAATTGGCATTTTTAACAGGTTTGCGTATTACCGGTATTGATGATGTGGGTTTGATCAATAAACTCACTACAGTAATATCGCAAGACTTTAAAGTGAATATCCGCTCTATTACGGTTGATAGCGATAACGGCATTTTTGAAGGCTCACTTATGGTATACGTAAATGATACCGAGCACTTAGATAACCTGATCAAAAACCTGAAACTGGTTAAGGGTATCACTGCCGTAAACCGCTTTGATTCGGCCATTGAAAAAGCATCATAAAAGAGGTAAGAAATAAGAATCAGGAAACAAGAGCTTAATTATCAGCACAGAAACATTTTTCACAATTTTTATTCTTGTTTCTTGACTCTTGTCTCTTGATTCCCTTAATAACTTGCAAATTATTAATAACTTTGACTCTTTAATAGATAACTATGCCTCAACAGGATACAATAGCGCTGGTTAAAAAAATTTTCGAAGCTTATCTTGAAAACAAAAACCTGCGTAAAACGCCCGAGCGTTTTGCTATACTAGAAGAAATTTATTCACGTACCGATCACTTTGATGTGGAGTCATTATACATCCACATGAAAAATAAAAAATACCGTGTAAGCCGTGCAACAGTATATAATACACTGGAGCTTCTGGTATCATGCGACCTGGTGACCAAACACCAGTTTGGTAAAAACATGGCCCAATTTGAAAAATCATACGGCTATAAGCAGCATGATCATATCATTTGTATTGACTGCGGCAAGGTGGTTGAATTTTGCGACCCGCGCATACAGCAGATACAAAGCATGATGGGCGACATCCTGAAATTCGATATCAAACACCACTCTCTTAATCTTTATGGCAATTGCACTAAATTAAGAGACGGTAATTGTGACAGAAAAGCATAACTTTGCCCCCCTTAATATCATACTCTGAATTTACATAACATAAATGGCTGTTGACGTATTATTAGGCCTCCAATGGGGCGATGAAGGTAAAGGAAAAATTGTTGATGTGCTTAGTGCAGGTTACGACCTGATAGCACGTTTCCAGGGCGGCCCCAATGCCGGGCACACTTTGGAATTTGACGGTAAAAAATTCGTTTTAAATACCATTCCTTCAGGTATATTTTTTGAGAATACCATGAACCTGATAGGTAATGGTGTGGTGATCGACCCGATCACGCTGAAAAAAGAATTAGAAAAACTGAAAGATGCCGGGCATGACCTCTTAGCAAAAAAGAATTTGCTGATAGCTAAAAAGGCTCACCTTATATTACCAACACACCAGTTGCTTGATGCCGCTAATGAAAAAAAGATGGGTGATGGCAAAATTGGTTCTACCTTAAAAGGTATTGGCCCTACTTATATGGACAAAACCGGTCGTAACGGTTTGCGTATAGGAGATATCACCCTGCCCGATTTTAAAGAACGTTACCAGAAACTGGTTGATAAGCATGTATCCATGCTGCAAGCATTATATGGCGAAGTGGCCGATTTTTCGGAACGCGAAGCAGCGTTTTTTGAAGCGCTTGATCTGCTGCGTCAGTTCCCACTGGTTGATTCTGAGCATCTGGTAAACAACTACATTAAACAAGGTAAAAAAGTACTGGCCGAAGGCGCGCAGGGAGCTATGCTCGATATCGACTTTGGTTCATATCCTTTTGTTACTTCATCAAATACAACCGCCGCCGGGGCCTGTACAGGTTTAGGTATAGCGCCGCAACAAATTGGCGAGGTAATAGGTATTTTTAAAGCTTATTGCACCCGTGTTGGTGGTGGCCCTTTCCCTACCGAACTGGAGAATGAAACAGGCGAAGAATTACGCCAGACAGGCCATGAATTTGGCGCGACCACCGGAAGGCCACGCCGTACCGGATGGATTGATCTGCCGGCTTTAAAATACGCCATCATGCTGAATGGCGTTACCCAACTGGTAATGACCAAAGCCGATGTATTAAGCGGTTTTGATAAAATATATGCCTGCACCCATTACAACTACCTGGGCGAAAAAATTGACTACATGCCTTACGATATCTGTTCGGTAAGCCCAGAGCCAATTTTGAAAGAAATTGATGGCTGGAACGAAGACCTGACCGGTATTACCGAACTATCTGAGATTCCTGCCAAACTGCAATCATACATTGATTATTTAGAAGCAGAGTTAGGTGTTCCTGTTAAATACCTATCCGTAGGGCCCGACAGGAAACAAACCCTGGTAATGCACTAAGAATTCATTGCCTTATATTATTTATAAAAGGCCGCTTTATGCGGTCTTTTTGTTTTTATTTTTGCCTTGTGATTGCCCCAATTAAAAATCTTCCCCTGTTTAAACAAAAGGCCTTGCAATGGGCCTCGTCATTTGATGCGGTTTGCTACCTGGAATCCAACGGTTTTAATGATCCTTACAGCAAATTTGATACACTGATAGCTATTGGGACAAAAGACGAAGTGACCACACATGCCGGGCACGCTTTTGATCAACTGGAAACCTTTCGCCAAAATAACCCAGGCTGGATAACCGGATTCTTCGGTTATGATTTAAAGAATGAAACAGAGCGCTTATCGTCGGCTAACCCGGATGGATTAGAATTCCCTGATCTTTATTTTTTCGCGCCCTTACATCTTATTATCATTAAGGATGGCAAAACAGAGATCATCAGCGATGAGTCTGAACAGATTTTTAAGCTGATTGATCAACAGGAATTGATCATGTATACTGAACAACTAGCTATAGTGTTAAAATCCCGCTTTAGCAGGCAAGAATATATTGATGCCGTAAAGGGTATCCAAGAGCACATCAGCCGTGGTGATATTTATGTAACCAATTTTTGCCAGGAGTTTTTTGCTGAATATGCACAGATAGATCCACTGGGTATATTTATACAGCTTAACGAGGTTTCGCCAAATCCGTTCAGCACCTTTTTCAAGTGGAAAGACAACTATATATTGGGCGCATCGCCAGAGCGTTTCCTGGCCAAACGTGGCAATAAATTAATATCACAACCTATAAAAGGTACCGCCAAACGCCACATAGATGTGCAGGTTGACGAACAGATCAAACAACAACTACGCAACCACCCCAAAGAACTCCAGGAAAACGTGATGATAGTTGACCTGGTGCGGAACGATCTGACCCGATCTGCCAAACAGGGCACCGTTAAAACCGAAGAGCTATTTGGTATACATAGTTTTGAATATGTGCATCAAATGATATCAACCGTGGTATGCGAGCTTCAGGAGGGCTTATCGGCCATACAAGCTATCAAAAACACTTTTCCTATGGGTAGCATGACCGGCGCTCCTAAGATAAGCGCCATGCAACTCATGGAGCAATATGAGCGCAGTAAAAGGGGGGTATACTCAGGAGCTATCGGTTATTTAAGTCCGGATAATGATTTTGATCTGAATGTGGTTATTCGTACGCTCTTGTACAATTCGGCAAACCAATACCTATCGTTCCATGCCGGTAGCGCGATCACTTACCATGCCGATCCGGAAAAAGAATATGAGGAATGCCTGCTCAAAGCACAGGCGGTAATGGAAGTTCTGGGAGTGACGAGGTAAGATAATGTCCATCTTCACGTCATTGCGAGGAACGAAGACAACAGACCGGAGTTCATTAATACTAATAAAAACAAACACAACATTAATAATCTCTATGCTATACAGAGTGGATATGTATAATTTACCTGCTTGTGTAGGGATTGCTTCGTTCCTCGCAATGACGCGTTTATTTTATTAAGTCCCAGGCTATATAGTTATCTTATCCCCCATCCTCACTTTAATATCAGACCCTGCTGAAAAAAATACCGACACAGGCTCTTTTTTCAGATAAGGTTCAAAGGCCTCCCCATAAAGTCCGGCAACGTCTGCCTCAAACACGTGATCTTTAACCGAACCGGTTTGCCAGGAGATATGCTCAACCTGGTATTCCATTGTGCTGAAATCGGATAATTTATTGTAACCCCAGTAATGTTCCAGGATAAATTCTTCGGCGCTGCCGGGTGCAATATCCACTAATTGATTATTCGCAGTGGCGCCCAATTTGTTCCACTTGCCTTTGAATTTCCATTCATATAAAAACTCCGTATGTCCATCCCCGGTAAGAACAATTGAACTTCGCATGGGCATCGCGCTGTAATGCTCTTTATATAGGTTATTGGCAATAAGGGCTATCATATTTTTGGGTACTATCTCGCTTACAAAAACAGCACCGCGCTTCCATTCACTCCCGTTATAATACCTTACATAAAAACGCAGATTTACCTCTTCAAAATTTACATGCCCAGGCCATTTGATACCCAGCACACGCGTATTGGCAAATACAAAACCCACCATACTTACCAGTGCCTTTCCCTGCCAAAGGTCAAGTTCGGTACCAGGCGGTAAATACGCATCTAATATTTGCGGATCAACCTCGTAATTGATCATCACCAGGTTTTTCCACTGTGCCTGTAAAAATTGACGTTTAGCCATGTTGCGAATGTAAAATGCCAATACAACCGAAGAGTAGTATAATAAAAGGTCCCATTGAAAATGAGACCTTTTATTATTTTCATTATTTTTTATAATATTTCATGGCCTCAGGTATAAGGCGCTGGATATTAGCTATACGTGTAGCATCAGAAGGGTGTGTACTGAGCAACTCTGGTGGAGCGCCACCTTTATTCTGAGCAGCCATACGCTGCCAAAAACCTACAGCTTCATGCGGATCATATCCTGCCATGGCCATAAAGGTAAGTCCTAATCGGTCGGCTTCTGATTCCTGATCACGGGAATATTTTAATAAAACAACCTGCGTACCGACACCATACGCCTGGCTAAAAAGCCCCTGCATTACCTGCGACTGTTTGGCTACAGCTATACCGGCCAATGAACCGCCAAACTGGGCCAGGGTTTGCTGGGATATACGTTCGGCAGAGTGCCTGGCTATCGCATGACCAATCTCATGCCCCATTACAACGGCCAGATATGCATCAGTATTAGCAACAGGTAATAAACCGCTATATACGGCTACTTTACCACCCGGCATACACCAGGCATTTACCTCGCTGCTTTGTATGAGGTTAAACTCCCACTGAAAGTTATATTGATTGGCATAACCATTCTGTTGCAGGTATTGCTCAATGGAAGCAGCCAGATTGCTGCCAATCCGTTTAACCCGCTGAGCATCGGCACCACTGCCAACAACCTTGGTTTTAGGATCTGTTAATAATTGTTTGTAGCTGGCTGCCGCCGATTGGTTTACTTCGGCATCGCCTACCAGGCTTAGCTGCCGGCGACCGGTTAACGGCACTGTTGAACAGGAATTCAATGCAATGATAAATATCAGAGCAAGGGCAGGTCTGAATTTTTTCATGATGATCAGGTAGTTTTCTTCTTTAAAAAATTAACTTTCGACTCTGTGCCTTTTAATAAGCGTTCGATATTTTTCTGGTGCGTTACCAATATGAGCAAGCATATGCACATACCATAAATAACTACCGACCGGATTGACGTTGGAAAAATAAACGAAACTCCGATAGGATATGTAAACGCAGCGGCAATAGAGCTAAGCGAAACATACCTGGTAGTTAACAACACAATCACAAATACCAAAACACATAATAAAGCGGCATGTAAATGAATAGCCAAAATCATTCCAAATAAGGTAGCTACACCTTTACCACCTCGGAAACCCGCAAAAATCGGGAACAGGTGGCCCATTACCGCGGCTATGCCCAAAGCAAGCGCGTAATTGGTATAAGCTATAGAGTTAGACGGTCCGGTGGTTGATACCCCGATAAAGTAGGCCAGGTTAGTTGCTGTCCATCCTTTTAAAATATCCAGCAGCATTACAGGTATACCGGCCTTTTTACCCAACACCCTGAAAGTATTGGTTGCACCGGCGTTTCCGCTGCCATATTCACGAACATCAATATCATAAAAAGCCAGCCCTATCCAAACGGCTGTAGGTATAGACCCGCAGAGATAAGCCAGAATGAGCGCTGAAACTGAATAAACGGTTATCATTTCCCTGCAATATTACGAAATTGATACGGTACTAAATTTTTTATCATCATTTAAACGCTTAACGTTAAACCCTAAATTGCGAATACTGATTTCTAAATGCGAAAATCAGATAGCTTTAAGACTCAGGTCAAGACTTTTAATGGAGTGAGTTAGGGCTCCTACCGATATATAATCAACCCCGCACTCTGCATAACCACGTATATTATCAATGGTTATCCCACCCGATGCTTCGGTAATAAAACGGCCCTGAATAATATTAACAGCTTGCTTTAGGTTGGCAAAGTTAAAGTTATCTAACAAAATACGGTTTACATGGCCCGTTTGTAAAACCTGATCAAGCTCATCCAGATTACGCACTTCTATTTCAATAGCCAGTTTTTTGTTGTTGTCGATAAGGTATTGATTGGCCCTTTCAATGGCTTGTCTTATACCTCCGGCATAATCAACGTGATTATCTTTGATCAGGATCATATCATACAAACCAAAACGGTGGTTAACACCGCCCCCGATCCGTACCGCCCACTTTTCAAGATAGCGCAGGCCTGGGGTCGTTTTACGGGTATCCAGTACTTTGGTATTGGTATCTTTTAACAGGTCAACTATCTGCCGTGTTTTAGTGGCGATGCCCGACATGCGCTGCATACAGTTCAATACCAAACGTTCGGCTTTTAAAATACTTTGCGAATTGCCTTCTACCTCAAAAGCCACGTCCTGGGGTTTTATAGCAGCCCCATCATTCAAAAACACATTTACTTTCAGGTCGGCATCAACTATTTTAAAAATCTCCAGTGCCAGTTCAACTCCGGCCAGTATGCCTTCGTCTTTCACCAAAAGTTTTGCTTTACCGGTGCTATCGGCAGGTATGGTTGATAAAGAAGTATGGTCGCCATCACCAACATCTTCCTTTAAAGCTTCAATTATAAAATGGTGTATTAGTTCCTTATCCAAGAGTATTCAATTTAAACCTCAAAAGTAACAACATTTTGCAGATTTTTTTGATGTCCATGGTCGATGGTCTATAGTCCTTAGTAAATAATGTTTATTGTTCATGAGTTAACCATGGACAATCGACTAAAAATCACTTCACCTTCTCATTCTCAATCCGGAGTTCAATGATTGACATTTTGCCACCTACATCCTTCAGGGTAAAGGCAACCCGGTACAAGCCGGTATCGGTAGTTAAAATAAATACCCCAAAACGATAATTAGCGCTTGAGTTTACTTTATGCAGTAATTTGATGCTTTTGGGTTTATTTTTGGAGAAAAATTTATCCAGTATTAGGGTAGCTTGCGCCTGGGAGTAAATATTCTCCTCGGCCATTAATGTGATTTCAACGCTGGAGGCAAATGATTTAGCCAATTCCCTGGTATTACCCAACTTTAAAAGGTTGGCTACATCATCTATCGGATCGGCTGGTGTAAAGCCAGGCAAAAGAAACAGCATAATAAACGAGGACAGACAAACCAGCTTCATATAATTATTTAATAAACAGAATTTTAAACAATACGGATTATTAATTAGAATCAACGGGGCTATTGACCTTCAAATAAGATATAACTGTTTTTACAGACAATTATTATCAAATCATGAATAGTATATTCCGTAAACCGAAATTAAAAAAATAATCATATAAAGTACAGCGTTGCCTTTATATTTGCGATGTGGAAAATCAAAAAAAACTCGCATTAATTATTCTTGATGGCTGGGGTTATGGCCGTAACGACCAGTCGAACGCTATACTTGCCGCAAACACTCCTTTTGTTGATAGTTTGCTGCAGCAATATCCAAATTCAAAACTCGAAGCATCCGGAACCGCTGTAGGTTTACCCGCAGGGCAAATGGGCAACTCAGAAGTTGGGCACATGAACCTGGGCGCTGGTCGCATAGTTTACCAGGAGTTGGGGCGCATACATAAAGCGGTTGACGATAATGAACTGCCAACCATCCCGGTACTGAAAGATGCTTTTGAATATGCCAAACAAAACAACCGCGATGTACATTTCATCGGCCTGGTTTCTGATGGTGGGGTTCACTCCCATATCAGGCATGTAAAAGGTTTGTGCGATGCCGCGAAGCAATTGGATGTTAAAAATGTATACATCCATGCTTTTTTAGATGGCCGCGATACTGATCCTAAATCGGGATTAGGCTTTGTTACCGATCTGGAGCAATATATCGATGGATCTGATGCAAAGATCGCATCTGCTATTGGCAGGTATTATGCCATGGACCGCGATAATCGTTGGGAAAGGGTAAAACTGGCCTATGACCTGCTGGTTAACGGCGAGGGAGAAGCAACCCAGCACATTACAGACCTGATCAAAAAATCATACGAAGAAGGTGTAACCGATGAATTTATAAAACCAATTGTACGTGTTGATGCCGATGGCAAACCATTGGCCGTTATAAAAGAGGGTGATGTGGTGATCTGCTTCAATTTCCGTACAGACAGGGGTCGCGAGATCAGTATAGCATTAACGCAGAAATCATTCCCAGAATATAATCTGCACCCGCTGGCTATCCGCTACATCACCATGACCCCGTACGACGAAACCTTTAAGAACGTACAGGTAGTATTTAACAAGGAGGATCTGACCAAAACACTGGGTGAGATCTTGCAGAACGCGGGTAAAACACAGATCAGAATAGCCGAAACGGAGAAATACCCACACGTAACCTTCTTCTTTTCTGGCGGTCGCGAAAAAGAGTTTGATAACGAGAAACGCTTACTGGCGCCATCGCCAAAAGTAGCCACTTATGATCTGCAACCCGAAATGAATGCGGCAGGTATTCGTGACGCTATCATTCCTGAACTGGAAAGCGGCTGGCCCGATTTTGTTTGTCTTAATTTTGCCAATACCGACATGGTGGGTCATACCGGTGTTTTCAGCGCTGTGGTTAAAGCCGCCGAAACTGCCGATGCCTGCACCAAAGCTGTGGTTGAAGCAGGTTTGGCCAATGGTTATTCCTTCATCATCCTGGCCGACCATGGCAATGCCGATTATATGATTAACGAAGATGGTTCGCCAAATACAGCGCATACCACCAATCTGGTGCCTTGTATTATTATTGATAAAGATGTGAAACATGTAAAAGATGGTAAACTGGGCGATGTTGCCCCTACCATTTTAAGTATACTGGGCGTAGCTATCCCTGCGGAAATGACCGGGAATGTATTGGTATAAATTGAGATTACTACCCATAACCGCTTTTTTTGGCGGTATACTGCTTATATCCGGCTTGCCATCATGCAGGCCGGATATCAAGCAAAGCGGCGCTGTACTCAAATACGTCGATATAAGCGGCTTTTTCAAAACTGATACCGCAAAGCTCACCAAACTAAATCCGCTGGTTAATAAAACCGTAACCCATAACGGTGTAACAGAAAATAAAACTGTACATATTACCAATTGGGGACAGGAGTTAAACCTGTTCATCCAATCAGATATTAACCGGCCAGCCTGGAAAAACAGCTACAAGGTTCAAACCACCGATAGTTTGATCGTATATCAGGCCAAATACCCCGATCTGCGTACTACGCGCATCGTGATCAGAAAAAATGGTGCTCAAATAAAATGGGTGCTCATTTTTAATCATACCAAAAACCTGCTGTATGAAACCCGCGAAAAATTAAGCTATTTCCCAGATTCGGCCTATCTGATTGAAAAATGGCAGCAAGTGCGGTTAATGGGCCGTAACAATTATCGTATTGAAGGGGTTTTGGTTAAGTAGGACTATTGGATTTTGGGACTATTAGACTATTAGATTTTAGGAGTGTTAGATGGGGGAATAAAAAGGTAAAACTAAATTTGTTCTATTCCCAATGAAATCTTGGGGGCTTTCTCCTTTGTCTCAAAAGTCCAAAAATTCTATAGTCTAGAGATCTTTGATCCTCTGTCTAAAAATCCAATAATCCAAGAAATCTAAAAATCCCCCTTAATGGCGGGCTACTGCAGGGCTAACAGCCTGTGAAAGTTTATCTTTTGACTGATCGATCAGATTGGCAATATCCATTCTTCCGGGGTTATCGTTCAGCACTTTTTCAAGATCAGTTATAGATGCTTTAAGGGAATTTATACCCCTTGCCCTATCGTAGAAATGTGAGTTATTCTGTAGTTTAAATAATCCGTAATCACGGTAAGCAAGTCCCCTGTTCTGGTAGAATTTACTATCATTTGGGTCGCTGCTGATAGATATGGCCTTGGTCAGGTCAACAATTGCCCCTAACAGGTATAATTCCTTATCCGCAGGCGACGTCTGGTTATCTTTCCCTAGGTAGCTTTTTGCCCTGGCCCGGTAATAATAGGCCGAAGCATCCGCAGGTTTTATGGCAATAACACGGGTATAAGCAGCTATTGATTTTTTATAATTATCGCTATGGTAATAAGAGTAGCCCAACATCCACAGCGCGTTGGCGTTGGTTGAATCTGTGATACAGGCCTTCTCCAAGTGAGATACCGCCGATCTGAAATCGCCATCCATCAAGGCCTGCTGTCCCATTTTTACATAGGCACTTTGTGCCACTGCTGTTTCGAGCGAGGACATAATCAGAAAAGATACAATGACCGATAACTTCATTTAGCTATTAATAGTGAAACAGAAACGGTATAACAATAACTACCATTACATCGAATTATTATGCCAAACGGTACTTTTCTTTAAAAAAATATCGTTTTCAAAAAAATTCCAGAAGGCTATAGTATGACTTTTTTTCATATTTATCAATAATTTCTCATTTAATTGATTAACTTATAAGTCACTTGTAATAAACAAACGGGCAAACCAATATACTGCCATATTGCTTGTTAAGCATTATAACCATATCTTGGCACAGCTCTTGAAACATAGGTTACAACAAGTAACAACCGTGGTTTTACCTGTATTTTACAGCCTCATAGTAATGCAGGCTGACAACATGACGGTTTTATCTATATAATATATAATTAATGACTTTTGATCCATTCGATTTTAAAAATGCGCTACCGGTTATAAACGAAGACTCAGAGTTTTTTCCGCTAATGTCTACCGAAGACGAGGAGGAAATGAACAATGAGGAAATGCCGGAGGTATTATCCATATTGCCTTTACGTAACACCGTTCTATTTCCGGGTGTGGTAATACCGATAACGGTTGGCAGAGACAAATCAATTAAACTGATACGTGACGCCAACAAAGGCAATCGCATGATTGGGGTAGTTGCGCAACAGGATGTGGGGATAGAAGACCCTAATTTTAACCAGTTAAATAAAATTGGCACCATTGCCCTCATCATCAAAATGCTACAAATGCCCGATGGTAACACCACAGTTATCATTCAGGGTAAAAAGCGTTTTGTTTTAAAAGATGAAGTACAAAGCGAGCCTTATATAAAAGCTACTGTTGAACCTTTTAAAGAAATAAAGGCCAAAGAGGATAAGGAATTTAAAGCCATGGTATCGTCTATTAAAGATATGGCCATGAACATTATACAATTATCGCCCAATATCCCGAGCGAGGCCGGTATAGCCATCCGAAATATCGAAAGCACTTCATTTTTGATCAATTTTATTTCATCAAACATGAATGCAGATATGGCTGCCAAACAACGCCTGCTGGAGGTTGCCAACCTGCGCGAGCGGGCCAACATGGTATTGGAACACCTCACGCTTGATTTGCAGATGCTGGAGCTTAAAAACCAGATCCAAACCAAAGTACGTGTTGATCTGGATAAACAGCAGCGCGATTACTTTTTAAATCAACAATTAAAAACCATCCAGGAAGAATTGGGCGGTAATTCACCCGATCTGGAAATTGATGACCTGCGCCAACGTGCCTTGAAAAAGAAGTGGGCCAAGGAAGTAAAAGATCATTTTGCTAAGGAACTCGAAAAACTGGCCAGAACCAACCCGGCAGCTGCAGACTATTCGGTGCAAATCAACTATCTTGAGTTGTTACTGGATCTGCCCTGGAATGAGTTCACCAAAGATAATTTCGATCTTAAACGGGCACAAAAGGTGTTGGATAAAGACCATTTTGGCCTGGATAAAGTAAAACAACGTATTATTGAATACCTGGCTGTGCTTAAGTTAAAGCACGATATGAAAGCCCCTATACTTTGTTTGGTGGGCCCTCCGGGAGTTGGTAAAACATCCCTGGGAAAATCAATAGCTAAAGCGCTTGGACGTAAATATGTACGTATGGCCTTGGGCGGTATCCGTGATGAGGCCGAAATAAGGGGGCACCGCAAAACTTATATTGGTGCGATGCCGGGCCGTATCATACAATCAGTTAAAAAAGCAGGTGCGGCCAACCCTGTGTTTATACTGGATGAAATTGATAAGGTAGGTAACGATTTCCGTGGAGATCCATCATCGGCTTTATTAGAAGTACTCGACCCTGAACAGAACAGCACTTTTTATGACCACTATGTGGAGATGGACTTCGATCTGTCGAACGTGATGTTCATCGCTACAGCCAATTCATTAAGTACCATTCAGCCGGCTCTTTTAGACAGGATGGAGATCATCGAAGTAAATGGCTATACCATTGAAGAAAAGATAGAGATTGCCAAACAACATTTGTTACCCAAACAGCGCGAAGCCCATGGCTTAAAACTAAAGGATGTAAGCCTTAAAACCGATGTATTGGAAAAGCTCATCGTTGACTATACCCGTGAGTCGGGTGTACGCGCGTTGGAGAAAAAAATAGGTTCGGTAGTGCGCGGTGTAGCCAAAAACATTGCCATGGAAGAGGAATACAATCCCGTGGTAAACAAGAAAGATATCGAAAAAATACTGGGTGCCCCTATCTATGATAAGGACCTTTATGAAGGTAACGACGTTGCCGGTGTAGTTACAGGTCTGGCCTGGACATCGGTTGGCGGCGATATCCTGTTCATTGAAGCTAGTTTAAGCCCGGGTAAAGGACGTTTAACCTTAACGGGCAGCCTGGGCGATGTGATGAAGGAATCGGTGACTATCGCCTTAGCTTACCTGCGTGCACACGCCGACTATTTCAACATCAACCCGAAGTTATTTGACCAATGGGATGTGCATGTGCACGTACCTGCAGGCGCTACACCAAAAGATGGCCCATCGGCTGGTATAACCATGCTTACCGCCCTGGTTTCGGCATTTACCCAACGTAAGGTAAAACCTAACCTGGCCATGACCGGCGAGATCACCCTGCGCGGCCGTGTTTTAGCCGTAGGTGGTATCAAAGAAAAAATACTGGCAGCCAAACGCGCCAATATTAAAGAGATCATTCTATGTAAATCCAACCAGAAAGATATTCTGGAGATCAAAGAAGATTATATCAAGGATCTAAGCTTTCATTATGTAGCGGATATGCGCGAGGTTATCGCGCTGGCACTCCTGGATGAAAAGGTAAGTCATCCGATCGATCTTACCGTCAAGGAAGACGAAAAGCCGATAGCTAATTAAAAAAAGAGGGGTTAAAAATAATTTAACCCCTCTTTTTTTGTGCATACATAAATCAGCTCAATTTTTCTATATTAGGCGCTGATATATTTTACAACCTAATGTCTAATAAACTATTCCTCACACTGTTGTGCCTGTTGGGTTCCATCAGTTTATTTGCGCAAACCCGCGGTCACGAAATTGCTATACAAACTGATAATGATGGGTACCTGGGTCAGGGCTCAGACAGGTATTATACCAATGGTATCTTTATTTATTACCGTAAAGCTTTAAAAGCCGATGGTGATTTGCAGAACAAGGTTTTAGGGTTTGAGATCGGTCAGAAAATGTACAATCCTCAATCGGGCTATGTACCTAATGCCTCATACATAGACAGGCCTTTCGCGGCCTACTCCTACATTGGGTCAACACTCAACCTTTTATATAAAAACGAAAGTAACATCAAGCTTAGCGCACAGGTAGGCATTGTAGGACCAGCCGCAGGCGGCGAACCGATACAGAAATTCATTCATAATACTTTCGGCTTTTATTCCCTCAATGGCTGGCAGTACCAGATAAAAAACAACGTAGAACTTAATTTAGGCGCCGAGTATAATAAACTATTGGCCAGGGCATCATGGGTAGACCTGAGTTTTACCTCATATGCCAACCTGGGTAACGGGTTTACCGGTGCAGGTTTAGGTCCGTTGATCCGTCTGGGCAATTTTAACCAGCTTTTCAATTCGGTAAGTACCCAAAGTACAACTTCCCTGGCCGATCAAACCGGTTTGTTGCACGCGCATGAGATCTTTTTTTACTATAAACCGCAAATCAACGGTGTATTGTATGATGCCACTATACAAGGCCCCCTGTTTAACAAAAACAATGACCCAGGCAGCCTGGAGGTTACGTTAAACAAAAAGCCTTTTATATTCAGCAACCAGGTTGGGGTAGCCTTTACTACCAGTCGTTTTACTTTTGACGTGGCGGCTGTTTTCCACACTAAAGATGCGGAGCAGATGCTTAGGTCGCATCAATGGGCCAGCATTACCGGTGCGTATCGGTTTAAATAAATGATCTATCTTCTGAATCAGAATTAACTTGGTTGATGGCTTCGCTGTTTACAGAATTCAAGGATTAACAGAATGAAGACCAATTCTGTTAATTTACAAATTCTGAGAATTCTGATTCAGACAAAATTCGACAAAATCATGGTTTACACTTTTTATCAAGAAAAATAATTAATCTATTGATAGTCAATTGGTTAATCCAATATTAATGGTAAAAAGTGTAAACCATGTAAACCCACTTTTTAACAAAATTATTGTCGCCTTTTCAGGGCTCAATCAAAATCAACTTTCCGGTTTTCTTTCCTGGCGGAGTGTTTCTTTTTGTCATCCAAGCGGGCGACTTTTGCGGCCTTACTTACTTTGGTTGGTTTACGCACGTTGGGTTTCTGTAATGCGCGAGTAAGTAATAATATCAATCGTTCAATAGCTTTCTCTTTGTTAAGGTATTGGCTACGCTCTTCATCACAGATCACTTGCACAAAACCATCCTTATTAAAACGGTTCTGCAATTTATCGTTCAGCAGTAATTTTTCTTCTTCGGTAAACAGTGCGGAGCTATCCACATTAAATAAAAGCTCCACCTTGCTCGATACTTTATTTACATTCTGACCACCCTTACCCCCGCTACGCGAGGTTTTATAAGTAATTTCTTTTTGCAGATCTGATTTAGTAAGGTTCATTCGGCAAAGGTAATTATTTAGGTTGATTGGGTGAATGGTTGATTAAGTGGGTAGTTTCCAGGATGTACAAAGTATTCAAACTAAGCAACTACCTATTTCATGAACTTAATCAATCACTCACCTGCTCAATCAATCACAATTATTTGTACTTTAGCTACGCTTATGAGTAAAAACATAGTAGTGGCAATTGATGGCTATTCATCATGTGGTAAAAGCACACTGGCCAAAGCGTTAGCAAAAAAACTTCATTTTATTTATGTAGATAGCGGCGCAATGTATCGCGCTGTTGCCTTGTATTTTTTACGTAACAATATCGATGTAACCAACCACGATCAAATTGAGGAGGCATTAGAAAACATCCACCTTAATTTTCATTCGCGCGATTATCAAACCCACATTACCCTTAATGGTGAAGAGGTATCTGAGGAGATCCGTTTGATGCCCGTATCCGATAAAGTAAGCGAGGTTTCGGCCATTCGCGAAGTGCGGAAAGAAATGGTTAAACAGCAGCAGCGCATGGGCCATTCTAAAAACATCGTGATGGACGGCCGCGATATAGGCACAACCGTTTTCCCGAATGCCGATGTAAAAATATTCATGACGGCAGACCCTAAAGTGCGTGCCGAAAGACGCTATAACGAGATCAAGGACAAAAACCCCGAAATAACGTTAGAAGAGGTATTTGAGAATATAGCCCACCGGGATTACCAGGACACCACCCGTGAGGAAAGTCCGCTTGTAAGGGCCGAGGATGCAATTATATTGGATAATACCAACCTAACTCCACAACAACAGCTGGACTTTGCTCTGGACAGGGTAAAACCGCTCATTCTTTAAGTAAGGGTGAAAGGATAAAGGTCAAAGGCGAAAGGTGTAGATTAAAGATCAAAAGCGAAAAGTCCTTCTCCCTTTCGCCTTTGACCTTTCATCTTAAAGAGTCGGGCTTTAAAAAGCTGCCATCTATAATTAAGAGCTTTACACCGGCCGCGGATACAGACCGGTGCGAGCTCAGATCGTCAGATACGATATAGGTCATTCCTTTAGTTAAGGTAAACGCTTCGCCATTTTGAAGTTCACTTATAAACTCCCCTTCCAGGCAATGCACAATATGCCCTTTCTGGCACCAATGATCGGCCAGGTAACCGGCAGAATATTCTACCAATCGCACTCTGAGCCCATCAAGCAACAAAGTTTGCCAAAACGCGGTTCCAGTCTCTCCTTTGTGTTCTGTTTTCCCAACTGAGGCCCAGTCAATAGTTTGAAAAGGTATATTGTACATGATTTGCGAATTATTTACTTATCCAATAAACTTTTCGGCTTTAACACCAAAGTGATTCAAAAAATCAACTCCTTCATCGCTGGCTAAACCTTTGTATTCGGCATATGACTTATCAAAATACACGTGTTTAATGCCGGCCGAAAATATCAGGCGGGCACAAGGCAGACAAGGTGATAAGGTAGTGTACAGCGTAGCTCCTTCCAATTTAGCCCCATTTTTTACGGCATATAGTATGGCATTTTCTTCGGCGTGAAGTGCCAATGAGCAGCTTCCTTTTGAATCCCGGGGGCAACCCTCGCCGGGCCATTCCTCATCGCAATTATGCGTATGTGCAGGCGGCCCATTATAGCCAATGGATATAATACGGGTGTCGCGGGTTAAAACAGCGCCTACCTGGGCTTTAACGCAGTGTGAACGCTTAGCCAGATCAGTAGCCAGGTTCATAAAAATATGATCGAAACTTGGTTTCATGTAGTTTATTGGTTCATTAGTTCAATGGTTCATTAGTATCGGCAAATTTGCTACCAATAAACTAATGAACCATTGAACTAATGAACTAAATATTAATGTCCGCCTGATACTTCAACATGGTCAAGGTCGATGCCCTGGCTGCGAAGTTCACGGCTCACTTTCCATGCAAAATATGCCAGGTAAGCAAAGCCCAATACCGGTACAATGTACGAGAAATGGATACCGCTCATGCCTGGTACAACATTACCTGCACCATCGGCTATTTTACCTTGCAGTGGCGGGATAATTGAGCCCCCCAGGATCATCATGATCAAAAATGCCGAACCCTGGCTGGTGTATTTACCTAAACCGGTAATAGCCAATGAGAATATAGATGGCCACATGATTGAGCAGCATAAACCACCGCTAATGAAAGCGAAAGTGGCTACCCTGCCGGTAGTGAACAAACCGATGAGCATAAATATAACGCCAAGTATACCTAATACAGATAAAGTACGTGTTGGCTTTTGCTGACCGATAAAGAAGGCCACAATAAGCACTGCCACACAAACCGCGTAAACATACAGGTTACCTACATTTACACCGGTTATGGCGTTTACAAATAATACCAGACCAAACGCTACAAACGGAACAAGAACGTATAAAATATACTTGGTTGACGTAGAAAGGTTGAAAGCCCCAATTGAACCAGCAAAACGACCGATCATCAAGCTACCCCAGTATAAAGATATATAAGGTGCAATGTCCGATTCGTTGAATGATCCAAATTCCGGAGTTTTTAGTAAAGAGCCCATGTTACTTTGAATAGTAACCTCAGTACCTACGTAGGTGAAAATAGCCAGCATACCCAAAATCAATTGCGGATATTGCATAGCGCCCCAACCTTCTTTACTTTGTTTAGCGGCAAATATGGTACCTACAAGCGTAAATATGATAATAGCCAATGAAGCATACACAAAATACTGGCTTGGGATACCAATAGCATTGCTTAATGGGTCGGCAGCTAGTATCAATAAAAACGCGATGAATATGATAAATAACGGCGTATTAGCTTTTTTGCTCGATTCAATTTTCTCGTCGCTGGTAACTTTGGGCAGGTTTGAGAACCAGAAGAACACAGCCACAGCTATAAATAAAGCTGCCAGCATGTAGTAAAGGTTATTGATAGACGATATTTTAACTTCCGGTTTAACCTCGGAATTTGCAGTACCAAACAACACCACACTCACAACTATCGGGCCTAACAGGGCACCTATATTATTGATACTACCGGCAAAATTCAAACGGTTGGAGCCTGTTTCGGCAGGGCCTAAAGCCACCACAAATGGATTCGCAGCAGTTTGTTGTAAAGAGAAACCAACAGCAATGATAAAAAACACCGCCAATATAAAACCAAACGCGCCACTGGCCACAGCAGGTATCATACCTAATGCGCCTACGGCTGATATAACTAAACCCAGGATGATACCATTTTTATAACCCAACTTATTCATGATATCAACCTTACTGGCCTGTGATGCGAAGTAAAGTATTAATGAGCCTATAAAGTATCCACCATAAAAGGTAAAATCGATCAACTGCGACTCAAATTGAGTGAGATGAAAATGCGTTTTACAAAATGGTATAAAGATACCGTTTGATGCGGCTAAAAAACCCCAGAAGAAAAACACAGTAATCAGCGTGTATAATGCCGAACTGTAATTTTTATTGTCTTTTTGTTCCATTTTTAAGTTTAGTTATACAGAATGTATTTTGAATCGCTAAACATAATTCAATTTTTGTAAATGTTATTATTCTTTTTCAAATTAAATAAATCACAATTTTAAGTTTCGTTGTTTAAGAGATAAAATTGCATATTCGCATGGTTCAAAATTTTGGAACATAAGCCTAAATAATGATAGAAGCTGTTATTTCGGGATTGGGGATAGGATTAGTGTTGACGTTTTTGACTGGCCCGGTCTTTTTTGCTCTTATTAAAACCAGCATCGAAAAAGGTTTTCATGCCGGTGTTGCCTTGGCACTCGGCGTAGTTAGCAGTGATGTGGTTTTCGTGGGAGCAATTTTATTTGGCTCTCAATATTTTGATATATCTAACCATACCAAAACCATAGCCGGTGTTGTTGGAAGCATCATATTATTTAGTGTAGGGATACGCTACCTGTTTAAAAAGGGCGAGGTGAACTATGAAAACAAAGTACCCTCGGGTATAAACCGAGCCGGATACTTTTTAAAGGGGTTCTTGATGTGCATTTTTAACCCTACCCTGCTATTTCACTGGATTACCGTGATTGGTACTGCCAGTACGGTTTTTCATGAAGGTGTAGCCCATCGCTCTTTTAAAATCGCGGTGATGTTTGCCACGGTACTTATAGTACAGTTTGGCATGGATATCACCAAAGCTTTTTATGCCAATAAACTGCGCGACAAAATATCTGTTAAACTGGTTCACCGCCTTAACGAGGTAGCGGGTATAGCGCTCATCATAGCCTCCTTGATATTGGTAGATAAACTGGTTACTCACTTTGTATTTTCGGCTCCGGCAGGAAGTTAATCCTCTTTTTAATTATTGAATTAGTGAATTAGTGAGTGTTATTTCCATTAATCAATTTCTTCTCCGTTAGCAGTTATGTTCCGACTGAAATCAAAATCAGCAAAACAAAAAAAGGCGATGAGTTAAAACTCACCGCCTTGAATATCATATTCCCCCTTTCAGGGGGTTAGGAGGCTCTGCTTACATGTAAGCTCTCTGGTTTTTACCTTCCATCCAGTTTACAAAGGCTCGGTTAACTACTTTGTTACCGCCCGGGGTTGGGTAATCACCGCTGAAATACCAGTCGCCGGTATGATCCGGGCAGGCTATGTGCAGGTTATCCAGGGTTTGGTATAAAACCTCAACTTTACACTTGATATCTTTTGGAGTGATGATCTGCGCTATGCGATCAGATATCTGCTGATCGGTAAACAAAGAGTAGATCTCTTTTACATAGTTCTTCACTTCTTCTTTTGGCAACTTGGCACTATCCTTACATTTCTGGTAAACATCCAGAATGATGTCTTCGCGATCCATCTCCTTCAGTAAGCTGATAGCCGCCTCAAAAGCCACGAATTCACCCATACGCGACATATCGATACCATAACAATCCGGGTAACGGATCTGCGGAGCAGAGGATACTACCACCACCTTTTTAGGACCTAACCTGTCTAATATTTTCAGGATGCTTTGCTTCAGCGTGGTACCACGTACAATAGAATCGTCCAATACTACCAGTGTGTCGGTATTCTTTTTGATCAATCCGTAAGTGGTATCATACACATGCGCTACCATTTCGCTACGGTCGGCATCCTGGGTAATAAAGGTGCGCAACTTTACATCCTTAATCGCTATTTTTTCAACCCTCGGCGCCATCTGCAATACCTCTGTTAGCTCCTCTTCACTTATCTTATCCTCACGGTTAAGCAGTTTATCACGCTGGTATTTTTTAACGTACTTGTGTATCCCCTCAACCATACCGTAAAAGGCGACTTCTGCAGTATTTGGGATATATGAGAATACGGTGTTTTTGATATCGTTATCAACTGCGTTCAATATTTGCGGACAAAGCAATCTGCCCAATTGCTTACGCTCACGATAGATAGACGAATCGCTGCCACGTGAAAAGTAGATACGCTCAAAGGAGCAGGCCTTTTTTTCCAGCGGTTCGCTAAACATGTCCTCGGTTATTTTACCGTTCTTTTTAACGATAAGTGCATGACCTGGGCGGATCTCTTTAATATCTTCAACAGGTACATTGAAGGCAGTTTGGATAGCCGGGCGCTCTGAAGCAGCAACAACTATCTCATCGTTATAATAGTAATAAGCCGGACGGATACCCACAGGGTCACGCATTACAAACGCATCACCATGACCTATAATACCCGCAATGGTATAACCACCATCCCAGTTTTTGGCCGATTTGCGAAGTATCTTGGCTACATCCATATCATTGGCTATCAACTTGCTGATCTCCATGTTATCGTCCAAACCTTCTCGTTTGTATTGATCAAACAAGCCTTGATTTTCTGTATCCAGGAAATGGCCTATTTTTTCCAGAACGGTTATGGTATCGGCTTTTTCTTTAGGATGTTGGCCCAAGTCGTACAATTGCTGTAATAACTCATCAACATTGGTCATGTTAAAGTTACCGGCAATAACCAGGTTACGGGTCATCCAGTTGTTTTGCCTTAAAAACGGGTGGCAGCTTTCGATGCTGTTTTTACCGTGAGTACCGTATCGCAGGTGCCCCAGTAAAACTTCGCCCGTAAAGCTTACGTTTTCCTTCAACCATTCGGTATCAGCTAGTTTTTCAGGACTTTCTTTTTGAATATCCGCGAATTTCTTCTGGATATATTCAAAAATATCAGCAACAGCGTTTGATGCCATCGACCGGTGTCTGCTGATGTACCGCTTGCCAGGCTCTATGTCCAGTTTAATGGTAGCAACCCCCGCACCATCCTGGCCCCGGTTGTGTTGTTTTTCCATCAAAAGGTAAAGCTTGTTCAGGCCGTACAGAGCTGTTCCGTACTTTTTCTGATAATAAGACAGTGGCTTTAAGAGGCGGATAAATGCCACACCGCATTCATGTTTAATCTGATCGCTCATGATTTGGAATGAGGCTGCAAAGGTATCATTTTATAATGAACTATCCCCATATCAATTGTCATTAAACAGTAGTTTGTGGATAAGTTACCGCAACGTTAATTTTTTGCACACCTCATTTACCTATTCGGGAGATAGAAAGATTGTGTAATTTCTATCTGGCCTAATGTAATGATCTTGTTTGTTTACACTTTACTAATTTAGCCTATTTGCTCCTACTTTGCAAAACCAACCATCTGGTGCAGTTTTACCGGATCATAGATTCTGCCACCTTTTATAACAACCGAAACATTACGGATATCCCTGATATTTTTTACCGGATCACCATCAATAATAACCAGATCTGCCTGTTTACCAGCTTCCACCGATCCGGTTTGTTTATCCATCTTCATCACAGCAGCCGGAATAATGGTAGCTGTTTTGATAGCCTGCGCAGGTGTAAGTCCGGCTTCTACATACAGCTCCAGTTCCCGGTCGAGGCTATAACCCGGGAAACCCATATCTGTGCCTGCCACAATAGGAACGCCTGCATCATAAAGCTTCTTTACAGCTTGTTTAAGACTTGCGAATAAAGGCTTGAACTTATTGGCCTGTTCAGGCTCTTCGCCCATGTTTTTAAATAAGGCCTGCAATGGCATGGGTAGGTTATAAAATGCAGGCTCAAGCAGTGTTATATCATCTTTCAAATTCCGAAAAGCCAGTTCATAAACCCCTACCGTAGCATCAATAACCACATGATGCTGTTTGATAAAATCAATAACAGCTATGCTCTGCGGATCATTAAAATCAACAGACTTGTCGGCGTTCCGCTTCATGATCGAATAAACATATTGGATATGATTCACCATGTTCATTCCAGAATCAACACCTTGCTGTAGGGTCATTCCATTTGGGATATGTCCGGTTACCGTCAGCCCGAGGCGGTGTGCCTCATCACAAATTATCTTAACTATCTCAGGCTTTACCGAACTGTATATTTTTATCTGTACAAAACCATTTTCCTTATAGCGGTCAACCGCTTTGATAGCTTCTTCTTTGGTATCAGCCTGTATAATTCCTAAGGCTTTCTGGCCTTTGCCATCAATAATACCTGCCTTTAATATATTGGGGCCGATACCTTTATCGCTGTCAATAGCATTCTTGATGGCGTTGATATATTCAAACTCATTACCACAATCCCTCACTGTAGTAACGCCAGCAGCCAGGTAGACAGGTCCCCACTCGGCCTGCTCAAAATGCGAGTGCATATCCCACAAACCCGGTAAAATAGTTTTGCCTTTAGCATCAATTACTTTTACACCAGCAGGGATAGTTAGCGATCCGGCCTTGCCCGTGCGTACAATAACACCTTTACTGATCAGTATAACCGCGTCGGGAATGCTTGTACCGGTTACTACGTCATATAATGTCCCTCCTGTTATAGCAATGGTTTCATCAGTCGCAGTTGATTGTCCGGTGGCTTTCGTAAACAACTCCATACCATAAACAGCTGCCTTGCTGATGAGTTGCGGCAATAAGGCTTCATACTCCGTGCGCATCGCCTCTAATTTATCCCCTTCGGCATCATTGGTGATCAGGCAGATGAGGTTGCCTTTATTATCAGCCCAGATCAACTCATTACCCCAAACCAAACCGCTGATGGTAAACCTGTCAAAGCTTACTGATTTTCCATTAAAACTCAATTCATCAGTCCCCTCCTTTTTTATTTGTACCGAACCAAACGGCAGGGTGCGGATTGTCGCTGGTTCATGTTGCTTTTTCCAGTATTGCAACAGTACCTGCTGTACGGTTCCGGGAGAATATCCCGCTACGGTAAAGCTGGGTGGTGATACTTTTTGCGTATAGGAAGAATCATTTACCCGGATGGTCGCCTCGCCGCCACGTATGGTAATTTTATCATCCACTTTTGAAAACCTTGAAGTACTGCCTTTTATGGTAAGCTCCAGTGGATCGTTAACCGGATTTACTTTCAACTCGGCCTTTAAGGGTACAGGTGAACCACGGTCAACAAACTTAAAGTCGATGTTATACTGTATAGCGTCTTTATATTTATGCACTACATAGGTCTCTTTACCTATTTGCTGCGCAAACTTGTGCAGAAAGAAGGTTCCGCTATCGGCCGGAAGGCTGGTTTGAGCACTTGCATTTAAAAAAGACAACACGGAAATAGTAAACAGGATAGACTTCTTCATAGATCAGGTAATGTTTTATAGGTATGATAAATATATGACGATATTTTAAGAGCATCTGTTACAAGATCAATAAAAATATAATAGCCTCAATATATTTTCCGGTTGATGAAATATGCCAGCCTCTCCCCTTGCCAAACTTTTTAAACCTTAAATTTTAACAAATTTTAGTCAAAAATGGCCCGAAAACGATTCAAAAACATTCAAAAAACATCGATTTTAACACTTTTTAACAAATTCCAGCGTGGTTTTCAACGTGGTTTTGAAACTTTAAAAAGTATTAAATAATTAACTATCAAATAACTATGTGAAAATTAACTAATTTTTATGCCCTTTTCCCTCTTAACAAAACAGCCCGGTTATCTCTTTTCAGAAAAAACCGGGCTGGTATTGATATAAAGATACGAAAATTAGCGCTCAAATACAATCACATCATCAGCGGTTTTAATATTTAATATCCCGGAAAGTAATATTGATACGCGGGCCTGTATCGCCGGTTGTTTTGGGCACCTGGTGCAGCCAGTGGTGCTGGGTTTCGCCCTGCATAATTAGTAAGCTGCCATTGCTGAGCGCCATGGATACTTTGGCATTTTTTTGTTGTTTGTGTTTAAACTGAAAAGTACGCGTAGCGCCAAATGATGCCGAGGCGATAACAGGGTTGCCACTCAGTTCTTTTTCATTATCGCTGTGCCAGCCCATGCTATCCTCGCCATTGCGGTAAAAGTTGAGCAGGGCCGAATTAAATTGCTTATTGCATTGCTGCTCGGCTGCTTGTTTGATCTGGAGTAACAGCGGTGTAAACGGCAGGGGGATATTTACCACGCCAGAGTAGGTGTAAGTTTTACCGCTATCGGAGTACCAGGAAGTAAGGCGCGGAAAATTGACCTGCTTGCCATAGATCTTCATTTTATCCTGTTTCCACAGAACGGAATGTTTGAGCTCATTAAATATGTCATAAACATCATCCTCCTGGTAAAAATTGGGATATAAAAATACCTCCCCATCAAATGGCAACAGGTTTTGACGGGCCGCGCTAAATATATTCAATTGATTATCGGCGCTCATTTTTTAGAATCTTAATAGAATCAAGAACTAAGAGTCAAGAATCAAGACAAAACTCGATTAGTTCCGGCATCTACAAATTTAGACAAGGAATATGGATCACAGTTTAATATCATACACATACTTGTTATCTTTTCTTGACTCTTGATTCTTATATCTTAATTCTTTCCCCTACCGCCTATTTAAGCGTCTACGCTTAAATACCAAACAGGTGAGCGTCGACGCTCACCTAAAGTAAGGTTCAAGCGCAGACGCTTGAACCGGCGTAAGGCAAAGATTAAGACAATTCCGCGTTCCTCTTGATTCCTGACTCTTATATCTTGTTTCCAGCGCCGTCCTTGCTCCTTGCTCCCCAAATTCTTGATCAAAAAAAATCCGGCTTTTACAGCCGGACTCTCTCATGTTTATGTAATTGGTTTGAAATGCAATAGTTATAGCTTTTCGCCATGCTGGCTAATATCCAGCCCCACAACCTCTTCCTCGGCCGAAACCCTCAGCGGCGATATCATATCGGTAATTTTAAGCAGCAGCATGGAGCCAAAGAACGAGAATATAGAAACACAGATCAGCGCTACCAACTGCACGATAAACAAATGCGTTTGGCCAAAAAATAAGCCGTTGCCAGTTAAATTACCCGCATTTACATGCTGATTAGCAAAAACACCGGTAAGCAACATACCCACCATACCACCTACACCGTGGCAAGGGAACACATCCAGCGTATCATCAATAGAAGTACGTGTGCGCCACTCCACCACCAGGTTACTCACTACGGCCGATATGATACCAATGGCCAGTGAATGCGGCACGGTAACAAACCCGGCTGCTGGTGTAATGGCTACCAGGCCCACTACGGCACCAATACAGGTACCCATAGCTGAAGGTTTGCGTCCGCGCAGCATATCAAAAAATATCCAGGTAATACCACCAGCTGCCGATGCAGTGGTGCTTGTAGCCAAAGCGGTTACCGCCAAGGCGTTGGCGCCAAAGGCCGAACCCGCGTTAAAACCAAACCAGCCAAACCATAAAAGTCCGGTACCAATCATTACGTAAGTAATACGGGCAGGTGAATGATTAGCCTCGTTACGGCGTTTTAAATAAATAGCCGAAGCCAAAGCGGCCCATCCGGCCGACATGTGCACTACAGTACCACCGGCAAAATCAAGCACACCAAATTTGGCCAGTATGCCATCCGGGTGCCAGGTACAATGTGCCAATGGCGAAAATATAAATATCGAGAACAGGCAAAGGAATATAATGTATGAGTTGAAACGGATCCGTTCAGCAAAAGCACCGGTGATCAACGCCGGGGTAATGATAGCGAACTTCAGCTGATACATAGCGAATAACAGCAGTGGTATAGTTGGCGCGGCTTTCCAGGTGGCGTTGCCCAGCATGCCCTTCATCATAAAATAGGTTGATGGATTACCGATGATACCATAAAAGCTATCGCCAAAAGCTAAACTAAAACCAAATATGCCCCACATCACCGTAATGATCACCATACAAACAATGCTTTGCAGCATGGTTGATATCACGTTCTTTTTATTAACCATCCCGCCGTAAAAGAAAGCCAAACCGGGTGTCATGATCAAAACCAGGGCCGTCGACATCAACATCCAGGCAATATCGCCGGTATTAAAGTGAGGATTGCCGGAATTTTTGAATTCTACAGATGGAAAAAGAAAAGTTAGTACTAAAATGACAAGAATTACTAAGAAAGGAAAATACCGTTTCATGGAAATATTAGAATTGCTTTGTAAAACGGCCTGAAAGTATGATTTTAATTATAAAAAAACGAAGAATATTAAGTTTTTGTTAAAAAATTACGAAAATTGAAAAATTAGAGCAGTTGAAGTACCCAATGAGGGAAAATACCCAGCAAAACCAGGATAAAACTTATGAATATTGATAAAATGAGCAAATTCACAGATTTTTTGTTGCTTATTTCGGCCATTTCCTTTCTTTTCAGAAATAAATTCAAAGGGATCTTGATATAGTAAAACAGCGAAACAACCGTAGTGAGCGCACCTGTTGCCATCAACAACATCAACCAAATACTGTGCGTTTGCTGATAAACCCCGTAAACCGCCGAAAACACAAACAACTTACCGGTAAAACCAGCAGTTACGGGCAAGCCGGTTAATGAGATGA
Organism: Mucilaginibacter sp. 22184; assembly: GCF_052045695.1. Lineage (NCBI taxonomy): Bacteria > Pseudomonadati > Bacteroidota > Sphingobacteriia > Sphingobacteriales > Sphingobacteriaceae > Mucilaginibacter > Mucilaginibacter sp. 22184. Next base: position 262,424 of record NZ_JBQEPI010000010.1, on the reverse strand, counting down.
GGATGATCACAAAGCAAACGGAAGCTATGGGATATTTAAGACCCAGTCCGCGGTATTCTTCCACGTCTTCGGCGCCGGCTTCATTGGCAAAATAGGTAGCCAGCGCCAGTGCGCCGATATTGGCCAGTGCGTACACCAGCAGGTAATAGCTCAGTACCGATACGCTGTGCAAGGATAAAACCACAACAGCCATCAATGCGAAGCCAGTATGCCCAATGCTGGAGTAAGCCAGCATCCGTTTCACATTGGTTTGCAGCACCGCCGCGAAATTACCTGCTACCATGGTTACGGTGCCGATAAGGGCGAATGCAATACCTATATCAAAACCTTTCCAATAGGTGGTAAATATAAACGGCGAAATAAAATTGATCAGCAAGGCAAAGGCGGCTATTTTAGGCACGGTTGACAGGTATGCCGTAACCGGTGTGCTTGCTCCCTGGTATACATCGGGTACCCAGAAATGAACCGGCACGAAGGATAACTTAAACCCGATACCCAATAAAACCAATATCATGGCAAATGATGAACTAACCGGATTAACAGCCGACAAGTGCTGGATGCTATATTTAAATATAATATCTAAAGATCCGCTGAAACCATATAGCAGCGATATGCCATACAACATAATAGCTGATGATGCCGCGCCGAACAATACATATTTTAAACCCGCTTCGGTACTGAAAGCGTTTTCGGTACGGTAGGCTACCATCAGGTAAGAGGCGATAGAAACCATTTCGATAGCCAGGTAAATGGATAACAGGTTTACCGCCATCACCATCAAATGCAGCCCAAATACGGATGCTATGGCAATGGAATACAGATCGGACAAGCCTTTTTGGTGACCATTGAGCTTATTATCCCAACCGAAATACAACAACAGGATAAACGATAGCAGATCAATGATGAGTTTAAAGAATATGCCGCTACGGCTCAGCAGCAGCATATTACTAAATATCAAATGGTTTCCGTCAAGTATCAGCGCAAACTGCTTCAGGTCAAGATACACCACCAGCAACAAACCCGCGCAGGCTACTATACGGCATAACTTTAAAGAACGCTTACCAAATATCAAATCGGTTATCATGACTACAATAAACAGCAGCGCCAGGTAAACCTCGGGTTTAAAGAAGGCTATGCTGTCAAAAACAGATGATAAAGACTCGGATATATGTGATAGCAGATCGTGCATTTATTTTATTGTTATTTTTTTCTTTCCCCTCTTGAGAGGGGGTGTGTTGGGCTGAGTAATGGCAGGGGTGTGTTATTCCAAAAGCTATTAATCTGCTTTTATAAACACACCCCTCCGCCCCTCTCAAGAGGGGATTCGCACTTTCCCTTGCCCGCACAAATTATTATCTTTTTATTTCTATTGAACTATTACAGATTGATTTTTAGGGTATTTAACCTGGTACTTTAATTGTATTTTCTTATTATCCTGCGAATTTAGCATGAAATTCCAGGAAAGTTTGCCTGTAAGCTCATCCAGTTTTGCACCTGATATTTCCTGCTGCTCCACCTCGATGGCTGAGTTTTGCGAAACCGGCACCTGGTCTTCCACCAATAAACTCACAGGTTGGTTTTTGCGGTTCTTCACCTCGATGAGCCAGTTGCGCGTTTCTTTTTTATTAGAACCGAATGATTGGCGCTCGGTAAGATCCTTTTGCAGAGTACGGGTCACCACAATATTTTTATCGGCACCTAATGACAGGTTCAGCGTATCGGCAGTAGCCTGTGTATTGATCAATGATTTACCGATAAACGTACCTTCAAAAAACAGGTTCGCTTCGCCCGATAGGAAATTATACTTGTTCCAGTTGGTGAGCTGCGCGGTTAAAAACACATCGGTGCTTACTTTGGGCGCTACAAAATATTGGTAACTGGCGTTCAGATCAAATTGTCCGATCTCAACCGCATATTGTTTACCATCACTCGGCACAGAATATGGATTGGCAATATTAAACTCTACGTTGGTTTGATTTTCAACCGGTTTAACCTCTACCGGGATAGATTGCACACTGGCTGCTGCGCCCCGTATCCTGATACCTGGTGCTATACCTGCCACTGCTCCGGTTAAATCTTTTTTATATTCTGCCGAATAACCCGTTACCACCACTTCATTCAAATTTTTTGCTGAAGGCGACATCGTAACATTAATGAGCGGCATATTGGCTGGTCTTTCCACCGCCTCATATCCCATATAACTAAAAGCAAGATCGGGGCTATTTGGTGGTACCTGCAGGCTATAAAATCCCTGGGCATCACTAACCGTACCAATGGATGTTCCTTTAACTCTTATGGCAACGCCAGGCAAGCCATTACTTGTACCGGCTTCAAATACCTTACCGGTAACTTTGGTAACAGGTCCACTTTTGTTGGTGGAATACATACCCAAGCTCAAGTAATTGGGTGTAAGCTCGGGTTTGTTGCCACTGATGGTTGGATTACCTGTAGACAGCGTTACTTTAATATTTTTCCAGTCCTCGCCGCTTTGTTGTGATACATTGGCTTTATACGTAATACTGATAGGACTATTGACATTTTTTGCCCGGATATCATAGGTTGGATACCAACTGGCGTTTTGCACAACATAATTCAAGGTAAAGGTTGATTGTAAAGCGCTCTTGGCTGATACCGTTACCAAAACATTGCTGGTTATCTTGCTTCGGCCGTTAATGATAGTGACTATATGTTGATTAATCTTGTTCAGATCTTCGGTTAGGGCAGCAACCTGGTCATTGATATCCTGTTCTTTTTGTTTTATCTCGGTTAAGCGGGCTGTTTGAAAATCAAGCGCCTGTTTTAATTTGATTACATCCAGGCCATTCTTTTCACCACCGCCTATCTGGTTTTTGCCTAACATGTTTTTTTCTTCCGCATAAATCGGGAGCAGGCTATTTTTAAGACCGATTTTGTAATTAATGGCTTTTGCTTGAGTCTCCAGATCGCGGATCTCTTTTTGTTTAAGCTCATCGTTGGCATTGTCCAGTTCCTGCTTTACCGATAATATGGTAAATTCTCCACCGGCACTTACCTGCAGGCTCTGTACATCCATCCCTGGCGACATGTTACCGAAAACCAGGGTAGAAGTACCCGGGCTTACGCTGACCAGCGCCGTACGCGTTACTTGCGCACCGTTTAAGAAAACGGTTACTTTTTGAACTTTGGAAGCTATTTTTTGTCCTTCATCGGCTTTGGATGCCATCGCCATAAAAAGAAGAACCGCGGCGGTAGATAGTTTTTTGAACATCATGTCTTCGGTTAAATACATATCATCTGTTAATTGGCCCATGCGCGGCATTAAACCGGCTGGGTAAACTAAAGATGCATGGCTATGCATTTTTCCATAAAAGCATTGATGCTTATTCACCATTATTTATTTAAGCTGTAAAAACTGGATAAAAGCCAGTACAGAATCATTGATCTTATCAAAAACCAGCGAAGGCATAATGCCCAAAGCCAGCGCTATCAGCGCGAGGGGTGCCAGGGTCAGTTTCTCGCGCAAATTGAGGTCAGTAAGGGCTATTTTCCAAACATTACCGCCCTTTAATGATTCGGTGCCGAAAAACATGCGCTGCAATGTCCACAAAAAATAAGCGGCGCTCAGTAATATACCTACCGAACCGCAAACGGCCATCCAGTAAGGTAATAAACCATTTACCGTTGGCGATTTAAAAGCACCGGTTAAAGAAAATGCCTCGGCCACAAATGCCGAAAAGCCCGGTAAACCCAACGACGCGAAAAACGCGATCATCACAAAAGCGGTGTATTGTGGCATCAGCGTACCCAATCCCCGGAAATGGTTGATACCCCGGTCGTGCACCCTGTTGTACAGCACACCCACCAAAAAGAATAGCATGGTTGATAAAAACCCGTGGCTCACCATTTGCATTACCGCGCCGCTAACACCCTCGGCGGTTTGTGAGGCGATACCTAACAGCACAAAGCCCATGTGCGATACGGACGAATAAGCGATCATCCTTTTCAGATCTTTTTGAGCCAGGGCATTGAAAGCACCGTATAAGATAGATATCACACCTAATAGTCCCAACCAGAACGCACCTGTCGTGGCCACCTCGGGGAAGATGCCTAAACAAATACGGATGATACCGTACCCCCCTATCTTGAGCAGGATACCTGCCAGTATGATAGATACCGGGGTTGGCGCTTCCACGTGTGCATCGGGCAGCCAGGTATGCAAGGGCACTACCGGTACTTTGATGGCAAAAGCAACGAACAATACCACAAAACCAACCGTACGCGCAGGCATGCCCAATATGGTTTGATGACCTGCAATGGCAAACACAGACTGTGCATTGTAGTTGGCAGGGTTCATCATCTGGATGATATTAAAGGTATGATTGCCCGTTGCAGGGTCGGTAACGGAAAGGTACAGCCCCACCATCACCAGCAGCATAAATACCGAACCGAATAAGGTATACAGGAAAAATTTGATGGCCGCGTATTCCCTGCGCGCGCCACCCCACATCCCGATGAGGAAATACAGCGGTAACAGCATCAGCTCATAAAACAGGTAGAACAGAAAGAAATCCAACGCGCAGAATACGCCGATAACCGCCATATTCAACAGTAAAAACAGCAGGAAGAAACCTTTGAGATTACTCTTGATCTCCCATGACGACAGTGTGGCGATCACCATTACCAGCGATGTCATCACCAGCAGGCTGATAGACATGCCATCGATACCTACAAAATAATCGATCTGCATTTTGCCCATGCTGCCCAGGTTAAGGGAGATCCAGGGAAGTTTCTGCACAAACTGGAACTGATCCTCATGATTAATACCCCCATAAGCCGCACCCGTTTTAAAATGCAGGTACATCCATATGCTGATGCCTAATTGTATCAGCGTAGCCGCTAGCGTGAGGTACTTAAAGCAGCCCCGCACAGACGACGGCAACACCATAATGATAAGGCCGAACAGTACAGGTACCAGTAATAGTAAGGTTAGTATATTCATGCGTCGTGTTAAATCTTGGAGCCAGGAATCAAGAGATAAGAATCAAGAAAATAATAGTTGGTAATTAAACCCCAATTTTAATACCGGGCTCCCGGCTCTTGATTCTAACTTCTTGCTTCTCCTCCCTATATCAATATTTTTAAAATAAACAACAATAGTACGATCACCAGCATGCTAAACAGGTAATATTGTACTTTACCGCTTTGAAACTTACGTGCAAAATTGCCAATACTTTGCACTAGAGCGGCTAACAAATGCAAAAATCCATCAACAATATACTCGTCTGTCCAGGCGGCTAATTTGGCTATAGCGCCGCTGATACGCGCCAGCAAATGCAGCAAGCCATCCACAACCGTACGGTCGATCCAGAAGCAGGCGCTGCCCAGGCGTAATACCGGGTTTACAATAGCCCGTTTATATAAATTGTCGATATACCATTGATTGTAAGATAAACGGTAGAAATAGCCTCTTTGCGAAAAAGCAAAACCACTTTCCCAGGCATATATCCGGTAAGCAGTAAATAATACCAGCAAGCTGATCACATTAACACTAATGGGTACCAGGCTATGGTAGATACTTTCCCCAGTGTTATGGGTAGATGATCTTAATCCTTCAAATAACCACGCACGCTCATAGGATAGTGGATTGAACGAAAACAATGGAAATAAACAGCAAACAGCCAACAATATCAAAGGCAAGGTATACGGCCAATTGCCATCGCCCAGGTGCAATTTAATACTCGGATTGCTTTTCAAGAGCCTAAACTCGCCAAAGAAAACTTTAAAGATGAGCCGGGCCACATAAAACGCGGTTAACCAGCTGGTGAGCAGTGCTATCACCGGGATGATCTTAAACCAGACATTCCGGCCGTCGCTCCATTCAAAAGCCTGGATCAGGATACCGTCTTTAGACAGATAACCCGAAGTAAGCGGCAAACCCACCAGGGCCAGCGCACCTATAACGGCGGCTATAAAAGTAACCGGCAGTTTTTTGCGCAGGCCACCCATATAGGAGATATCCTGCGGATCGATATCCAGGTGGTTATCATCCTTAATGTGCTGCATCTGGTGGATCACAATACCTGCTACCAAAAACAGTAAACATTTAAAAAAGGCATGCGTTGCCAAATGAAACAGTGAAGATGCATAAGCCCCTACCCCCATCGCCAGGATCATAAAACCCAATTGCGATATGGTGGAATAAGCCAGGATGCGCTTCAGATCGTTTTGCGTAAGTGCGATGGTTGCCGCCATAAACGCGGTAAAGCAACCGATGCAGGCCAGTATAGTGAGTTCCATTTCGGTGAACATGGGATACACTCTGCCCAGCAAAAATACCCCTGCGGCAACCATAGTGGCGGCATGGATGAGGGCCGATACTGAGGTTGGGCCTTCCATAGCATCGGGCAGCCAGGTATGCAATGGAAATTGGGCCGACTTGGCTGCTACGGCCAGGAAAATACCCGCACAGGCTACATATTGCCAGATGGCTGGTATTTGACTAACCGGGCCTGCCCACAAACCATTTTTTATAACAGCTTGCGCGATCAGGCCTTTCCCGGCAAAGATAGTATCCATATCAAAAGTATGAAACTGCGCAAACAGGATAATGATGGCGCTCAGCAAGCCGATATCGCCTACCCTGTTCATGATGAAGGCTTTTTTATTGGCTTGTACGGCCTTGTCCTTTGTAAACCAGAAACCGATAAGCAGGTATGATGAAAAGCCCACCAGCTCCCAAAAGGCGTAGAACAACACCAGACTATCTATCACCACCAAAGCCAGCATACTAAAGCAAAAGAAACTCAAATAGGTAAAATAACGGCTGTACCTGTCGTCGTGCTTCATGTACGCGGTAGAATAGATGTGTACCGGCAACGCGATAACCGACACCAGCAACAACATCAGTACCGAAAGATTATTGAGCAGGATGCCCGCATAAACCTGGGTTTGGCCAATGGTGAACCAAATACGCTGGGCATGTATCTGCGGGTGATTCCATACCGTTGCAAAAACTTTGGCAGATAATATGCAGCTTAACAAAATAGCTATAGTTGATATCCAACCTGCAGCTTTGCTTTTTACGGGCATACAAAAGTTGATCAACGCAGCAAGCAGCGGCAATGCTACGGCAGCAACCGTATAGTTTAAACTTTGTATGGAGTGTAAAAAGTTGTCCAATTTATTTGGTATCTATTTTAACAAATGAAGGCGTACGACCATATCCCATCACATATTTCAAGTTAAGATCCAGAACCTTGTCATCTGAAAACGATTCATATATTTTTCTTATCCTGTCGTCTGTTGAGGTAATATACTTTTCTCCATTAATAATAAAAGTTAAACCCGCATCACTTTGATGGTGCTTGTTCAGATACGTTTTGTATCCTGTTGAAAGCCGGCTTAACTTTTTTTGATATTGCTTAATGGCATAATTCCGGGTAACGGCAATTAAGGTAATTTTGCTTTTTAATGGATCTATAGTCGGTTTTTTATCATATTTTGAACTTAAAATACGGTTTCCCAGGTGAGCTATCTCCATTTTATTTGATCGCCTGCCATCTAAAAGATACTCTGTGATATCTTTTTCACCGGGGGATGATTCCGCTGCAGATCTGCCAGTAACGTGGCCTTCTTTCATGGTGATCAGCATAGCGCCGTTTTTTCCTTTTTTCCCAAATACGGCCACTGCTTCAGTTGCCTTCAGCACTTTAAACTGAATAATATTATCGGTATTTAAGCTGTCTAATATACCAGTGTAGGCCCTGCCATTAACCGTAATGTATGATCTGTTGCTGTCGATAGCGGCGCTGCACATGATCATCTTCTTTTTGGGGCCATCAACATAAAATGTATCCCGTTTTTGCGCGAAGGCACCTGTACAAGCCAGTATGAAAATTATATATAAGAGGCTCTTCATCATCAATCTTTTAATTTATTAATCTCATTCGGATCGATGGTTTTATACCGGCGATATACATTCAGGATAATAGCCAGTGCTACCGCCGTAGTGGCTGCGGCCAGCACAATGGCAAACAGGGCGAATATTTGTCCGCTGTTATTTACTTTATCATATTTACCAAAGGCCACCAGGTTTAAAATGGCAGCGTTCAGGATCAATTCGATGCCTATTAGTATCTGGATGGCGTTGCGTTTGGATACCACCATGTACAGACCTATACAAAACAATGCAACGCTTACTACCAGGAAATCGGTGAGTGTGATCATGCTTTGCCCTCCTTTCGTGATAAATGGGCTGCCCCTACCAAAGCCACCAGTAACAAGATCGATATAGCCTCGAAGGGCAACAGATAACGGGTCATCAGATTTACACCGATATTATCGATCATGATATCCGTAGGAGTGACCTCATTTTTTAAGCTGATCGCATCTTTAACCCATGGCAGGTTATTAACATCCGCTTTAAACACCACATTAACCAGCACAATAAAAAACAATACTGCTAAAATTATGGCAGGCAGCTTTTTTATGTTCAGGAATTTTCCTTCCTGCTTTTGTAGTACGTTGAGGGTTTCTTTGCCCGAAAGCATAAAGGCAAACAGGATGAGCACCAATATGCCACCCACGTATATCACCACCTGGGTTACGGCCACAAAATCGGCCAGGGCCAGTACATATAAGCCTGCAAGCGAAAACAGGGTCACAAAAAATACAAATATACTGCGCACCAGGTTTTTGCTCGATGCCGCGTACAATGCCGAAACTATGGCTATAAAACTTAGGAAATAAAAGAGTACGCGTACAAGGGTCATGCTTCCCCCTCCTTTTTTTGCATGGCAGCCAGTTTGGCTGCCTGCTTTTCGGCTTGTTGCTGATCAAACAAAGCTCGTTTTTCGGCAGCAACTTCGGGCGACATGTCTGAAAACTGATAAGTAAGGTCGCTTAGCTGGAATACCGTTTTATCATACTGATTGGTCATTACGATGCATTCCGTTGGGCACACGATGGTACACAGACCGCAATACATGCATTTGGCCATATCAATATCAAACTTAGCAGCGTACAAGCGTTTGGTAGTACCATCAGATGTTTGCCCGATGGCTTCCGTCGCTTTGATCGATTCGATATCGATACAATTCACCGGACATACTTTGGCGCACAGATCGCATACAATACAATCATCCATCTCCACATCGAGCTGATAACGGCCCACTTCGGGTACGGGCAGCTGTTGCTTAGGGTATTGAATAGTATTGGTACCCTCCAGTTGTTTAAAGTAATTATCGTCACTTACGGTTGTGATCTTTCTGTCGGCATTAGAGGCAAAAAGATGTTTTATGGTAAGACTTAAACCTTTCCATGCCGTAGTAAAACCGTTAATTAACCTTTTAAACATCGACCGTTGATTTGTATAATTACGTTGATTCCGCTGATTTTTATTCTTTTATCTGAACCTTGATTTTTAGGATTCAGGGATTACCTTGATTTCTTTTCTTATTTATTTTTTATCTTATTTCTTGATTCTTATCTCTTGCCTCTCTCCATTTACATTAACCATAGCCTCCACACACCCGATATCAGCATACAGGCAAAAGCCAGTGGCGTAAGCACCTTCCAGCAAAGGTTCATCAGCTGATCTACCCGGAAACGGGGCAGTGTCCACCTGATCCACATCTGTACGGCTACCAGCCCAAGGGTTTTCAGGCTTACCCACAAAATACCCCAGGCCATACCTGTTGTCCAAGTAGCCAGATGCGCCGGTCCTATGTTCGGCAAAGGCGTATTCCAGGCGCCCAGGAACAAGATAACCCCAATCATAGATACCAGGAACATCATCGAATACTCGGCCAAAAACACCAGGGCAAACCTGATGCCTGTAAACTCGGTATGGAAACCGGCTACCAGTTCTGATTCTGCCTCAGGGATATCAAAAGGTGCACGGTTACTTTCGGCCAGTGAAGCTATAAAATAGATTACAAAGGCGATAATGAGATGTGGAGCACGGAATATGTTCCAGCTAAACAGACCACCTATTTTCGTAACATCCCAAAAGCCTAAGAATTTTATTTTTTCGCCCGCCAGAATGCCCTGTTGCATAGCTACATCCTGCAGATTGAGGGTTTGCGCTATCATCACTACGGCTATAATGGCAAAACCTGCAGGTATCTCATACGAGATGATCTGCGCGGCGGAGCGCATAGCGCCCAAAATAGAATATTTATTGTTTGATCCCCAGCCTGCCATCAGAATGCCCAGAGTTTCTACCGAGATAATGGCAAATATGTAATAGATACCCAGGTTTATTTTGGAGGGGACAAGTCCCGGCGCCCAGGGCAGGGCGGCAAAGCCCATATAAACCGCAATAAAAATTACCGCGGGCGCCAGCATGAACAACCATTTATCGGCCGCCGCCGGGATGATGAGCTCCTTTTGGATCATCTTTAATATATCGGCCAGGGTTTGGAGCGAGCCAAACTTACCGGTTTCTGTTGGGCCAAGCCTGTCTTGTATAAATGCCGATATTTTGCGCTCGGCATAAACACCAAACAGCGCGAAAACGGCCGAAAAGCTAAACAACCCAATAGCTACAATAAAATATATCAGATAAGTATTCAAGGGGTCTATTTTGCTTAAACCGCAAACTTACTAAATGTTATACTATTTTAGGGAGGTAAGTTATATTAAGTTGGTGGGGATTATGGGGTAGTGAGTAGTCAGTTGGGAGTGGTGAGTGATCAAAGTTGAGTAATGATTGCAACAACACCTCTGATCGGGTGTCCTTATAATAATACTGCAGCAAATCATCACTCACAACTGACCACTCCCAACTCACTACTTAGCACTTCACCAGATCATTGGCAGATATAAAGGTCGACTTTACCGGGGCCGAGAAAAACAGTGAAGCGTGATGATCAAAATCGGCAGTATCATCTGTTGTGGTGAAAAAGTCCCTGGTTCCGCCGCGGCTTAAATTTGTTTCTATTTCGGGATGGCGCAGCAGGTAATCAACCAGGCTTTTGGCCACAATATCGCCCTGGCCAATCACTTTAACATGCGCGGGTAAATTGGCTTCTATTTTTTGCTGGATGATAGGATAATGTGTGCAGGCCAATAAAATGGTATCTATCTGCGATGACTGCGCCATGATCTGATCGAGGTATAATTTCACAAAGTAATCAGCTCCAGGCTGGTCGTACTCACCGTTTTCGATCAACGGAACCCAAAGCGGGCAGGCTTGCTGGTAAACCTTAATGTCAGGAAAAAAACGCTGGATCTCCAAAAGATATGAGCCCGATTGCACCGTGCCCTTTGTACCTAATACGCCAATTTCTTTGGTGCTGCTAAAGTCGCCCACCACCTCGGCAGTTGGGCGTATCACGCCGAGCACCCTCTTTGTAGGATCAACTGTTTTAAGATCCTGCTGCTGAATGGTACGCAGAGCTTTGGCCGATGCAGTATTGCAGGCCAGTATAACCAACGGACAACCCTGGTCAAAAAGCCACTGTACACACTCCCAGGTGTACTGATGAATGGTGTTGAATGAGCGGTTGCCATAAGGCGCCCGGGCGTTATCGCCCATGTATATATAGTCGTACTCCGGAAGCTTTTCAATAATTGATTTAAAAACGGTAAGGCCTCCAAAGCCCGAATCGAAAATACCTATAGGTTGACACATTCAATTAATGAATTAGTGATTTATTGAATTAGTGATTTATTTGTCAGAATCAGAATTTTAAAATGATCAGAATTATTTTGGAAACTCTAAAATTCTGATTCAGACATATACAAAAATAAAAAAAGCGCCGCGTAAATACGCGGCGCTTTTTTTTAAATGACTAATAGTTGATGCTTATTTTAATCCTAATTTCAATTTAACAGCAGCCATCAGGTCGTCAGCATCCGGAGATACCAATAAACTTACCTGTGAAGAATCCAATACATATGCGTATCCTTTTTCTTTGGCAACAGCGTTAACAGCAGCAGTAGCTTTATCAATTAATGGTTTACCCAACTCTTGTCTTTTTTGATCAACTTGTTGCTGAGCATTGTTTTGATAATCCTGCATGCGTTTTTGCATATCCTGTAATTCATTACCTTTTGCTGTACGTACTGCGTCAGTCATAGTACCCTGGTTTTTTTGAAACTCGGTACCTTTTGCAGTGTACTCATTATTCATGGTAGTAAGCTGATCAATAAATGTTTTTTGATAAGCCTGCATCTGAGTGGTCACAGTTTTAGTCTCAGGCATCATGTCAATTAATTGATTAAAATTAATGTGCCCGATCTTAGTCTGCGCATTGGCAAAGTTGCCCGCAAATAACATACCTACTGCAACTAAAGCAACTTTAAATAGTTTTTTCATTGTTCTTGTCCTGTGTTTAATAATAGTCTGTTTATTTATTCAAAAATTTATTTAGCAAATACTCCGGGTTTAAGCCCTAATTTAGTTACCACCTCATCGCTCCTGTTGTAGCGAGGATTGGCATACAGCATAATTACTTCGCTGTTTTTATCAAATATCATGTCCAGGTTATCGCCTTCGGCAATTGCTTGTACAGCTTTAGACACACGATCCTGGATTGGTTTAATCAAAGCGTTACTCTTTTGTGAAAGTTCACCATCGGGCCCGAATTTCTGACGCTGAAAATCCTTGGCGGCTTTTTCTTTATCAACAATTTCGGCCTCGCGGCGCTTTTTCATATCAGCCGTCATTAAAACCTGATCGGCCTGGTATGCTTTGTACAGGCGGTCAATTTCCTGAAAACGGCTGTCAACTTCTTTTTGCCATTGATCAGATAATGCTGCCAGCTGTTTTTGTGATGAGGCATACTCGGGCATATGTTTTAATATATACTCCGAATCAACGTAAGCAAACCGTTGCGCATAAGCTCCCGTAATTGCTGTTAACGTTAAAAACGCTATTAAAATTATCTTCTTCATATATCGCTGTGCAAATTAATTAAATCCGCCGGATAAACTCTGAGAAATTGTAAAATGGAATTGGCCTCTGTTTGCGTCAGGCTGACCTGGTATTTTATCAAATCCGTAACCATAATCTAATCCAAGCAAGCCAAATATAGGTAAAAATATTCTTGCTCCAACACCTACAGAACGCCTAACGTTAAACGGATTGAACTGGCTAAAGTTATTCCAAACGTTACCGCCTTCGGCAAAAGCCAGTAAGAATATAGTGGCCGACTGACTGGCAATTACCGGGTGACGCAGCTCCATAGTGTATTTGTTATAGATGGTGCTACCGGTATTGGTATTTTGATTTTCGGTTGAACCTTCAGGCACTATCGAGAAGTTTTGATAACCCCTTAAACCGATGATCTCGCTACCTTGTAAAAACTGATAGCTCTGCATACCGTCGCCACCCAGTTTAAAGCGCTCAAACGGCGATGGGCCTACATCCTTATTGTACATACCCAGGAAGCCAAATCTTACTTGTGACATCAATACGAATTTACCAACCAGTTTAGAGAACCATTGCGCATCATATTTAAATTTATAATACTCCACAAAATGGTAGCGTTCCTCTGGGGTTGCTATTTTGTAGTTGATATTATTAAATAACGAGTATGGAGGGGTAGCCTGTATAGTAAGCTTCATATTTGAACCCTGAGTTGGGAAAATAGGCGCATCGATAGAGTTACGACTTAATTCCTGGGTTAATTTGATGTTATATGAGGTACCGTTGGTAAATAAATAACCGGTATAGTTATCCAGATTATAGTGATCGACGTTTAACGAGTAGTTTAACTGGAAGTAGTTATCCGGCCATTTTAAACGTTTACCCAAAGTTACACCAATACCGTTGATACGCAGGTTATTGTATAACGGGCTCGATTTAGGATAATACTGCCCGGTTGAGCTACCTTGTGTATATGCCGATAAAGCGAAATAAATAGGTTTTTTACCACCTAACCACGGCTCCGAGAAAGTAAACGAGAAGTTTTGATAGGTACGTCCGCTTGATTGGCCACGTAAGCTCAACTTCTGACCGTCGCCTTTTGGCAATGGTTTATAAGCTTTAAGGTTAAAGATATTTCTTAACGAGAAGTTATTGAACGTTAAACCCAGGGTACCCACCAACTGGCCGCCACCAAAACCACCTGATAACTCGATCTGATCTGAAGGTTTTTCAACTACGTTGTAAACCAAATCAACTGTACCATCCTGCGGATTGATGTTAACTGGTTTCGGCTCTGTTTTTTGCTCATCAAAGTTACCCAGCTGACCAATTTCACGTGAGCTGCGGATCAATAACTCTTTGTTGAATTTTTGACCCGGCTTGGTTTGTATCTCGCGCATAACCACTTTATCGTTGGTTACATCGTTACCTTTTAAGCTAACACGATTGATGGTGTACTGCGGACCTTCATAAACACGGATGTCCAAATCAACGGTATCATTGTAAACTTTAACCTGTACCGGATCGGCAGTATAGGTTAAATAACCATCATTAAGATATAATGATGAAACGTCGTCGTTACTTGGGGTTGGACCTACAAGCCTTTTATTCAGCTCATCCTCGCTAAATACATCACCCTTTTTAACGTGCAGTATCCTGTTGAGTAACTCGGTAGAGTATTTGGCGTTACCAGACCATTTCACATTACCAAAGTAATATTTAGGGCCTTCATAAACTTTAATTTTTACGTTAACAGTGGTTGCATCATGGCTCCATACAGAGTCGCTCACGATCTCCGCATCACGGTAACCTTTTCCCTGCATTGATTCCACCAAGCTTTGTTTATCCTCTTCGTATTTATCCTGCTTGAATTTTTTAGAACCAAACAAGTTATACCATTTACGCTCCCTTGTTTTTTTCAAGAAGCCCTTCAGCTTTTTTGATGAAAATGCCTTGTTGCCTTCAAAAACAACCTGGTTTATTTTTACCTTGGTTTTCTTATCAATGGCTACATCCAATATTACGCTGTTGGCATCTCCCGGATCTTTACGCTGGGTAAGTTTTACGGTTGTATTCAGGAAACCCTTTTCGCCAAAATGTTTTTTGATGATGGCCGTAGTGGTATTTATTAAATTTTCATTAACGATTTTCCCGGTACGGTCATTCAGTTTTTTCTGTACATCTTCAATTTCACCTTTACGTATACCTGTGATATGCAAACGCGATAAACGCGGGCGCTCGGAAACGGCTATCTCCAGGTAAATGGTATCCATGTTTATTTTGGTAATGTTTAACTGTACATCATCAAATAAGCCCTGGGAATATAATGTTTTTATAACCTCGGCATTACGCTCGCCCGGCAGGTTGATACGATCGCCTTTGGTTAATTTTGAAAGCTGTATCAAAATATCCTTATCCAGATATTTAGCCCCACTAACAGAAATACCACCAATAATATAATCCCGGGGATTAAGATAACTTAAACTATCGGCCGGTATCGATTTGGTCAGTGTTGTTCTCGGAGCATTTGAAACCTGGGCAAACGCGGAGGTAACAAAAACAGAGAAAAGAATAGCAAAAAGAAATTTATACATTCGAATATTTTAGTGGGCTAAAATTAATTTATACAGTTGTTAAAAAGTGTTAAAAGAAAAAATTTAGTTAACCTGCTCACTTGTCATACCAAAACGGCGCTCGCGTTTTTGATAATCAAGTATCGCTTCGTACAAATCTTCCTTTCTAAAGTCGGGCCAAAACTTAGGTGTAAAATACAACTCAGCATAGGCAATTTGCCATAATAAATAATTACTTATACGGTATTCGCCGCTTGTTCTGATCAATAATTCAGGAT
Organism: Mucilaginibacter sp. 22184; assembly: GCF_052045695.1. NCBI lineage: Bacteria > Pseudomonadati > Bacteroidota > Sphingobacteriia > Sphingobacteriales > Sphingobacteriaceae > Mucilaginibacter > Mucilaginibacter sp. 22184. The sequence goes on along the minus strand of NZ_JBQEPI010000010.1, from coordinate 246,720 downwards.
CGGGCATATCGCCGGTAAAAAGGTTATCTTCAAAAACATCTTCGTTGATGTCAGCTATCTGCAATTCGCCTTTTTGTACCTTAATAGCTATATTTTTAGCTGCACGCACAATTTCACGCCTTGAGCTGTAGCTTAGCGCCAGCGTAAGTACTACCCCGGTATTTCCAGATGTTTTTTCCATAGCGGCCTTAAGTTCCCGGTTACATTTATCGGGTAACATATCCAGATCGCCTATGGCATTTAGTTTAATGTTATTTTTCATAAACCCGGCTATTTCTTTATGGATGGTACTAACCATTAATTCCATAATGGCCATAACCTCCAGCTTGGGCCGGTTCCAGTTTTCGGACGAAAATGTGTAGAGTGTGATGTATTTTATGCCTAATTTATCAGCGCCTTCAACAACATCCCTAACAGATGTTACCCCGTTATGATGGCCAAATACTCTTAATTTGCCTTTTTCTTTTGCCCAACGGCCATTGCCATCCATAATAATGGCAACATGTTTTGGTAGCCTTAACAAATCAATCTGATCCAAATATCCCATACTGTTCATTATCAAAAGCTACTTTGTGAATGCCTGCAAAAGACATACTGGTGTTTTAATTTTATCAATGCTGTAACCAAATAAAATATTTGTTCAACGCCAACTCCCAAAAATAGCGCCCGGCCATACTATTGTAAAAATTCAATTTGCCGGTTTTTTCAGGGTACAAAGGTAAAACTTACTTTGTATTTTTTTAGTATGCGGTAGGAAAAGAAAATGTTATTATCAATAATGCACCAAAATGATGCAAAAAGCACACAAATAACAGGTTATGTACAGATTTATTACACTTATTTAAAACTCAAATGAAGAGGCCAAACATCAAAAATCATCAAATGATCATGATGCCCGGCCTCTTAATCTGCTTATTTAAGGTCGTAAAAGGAAGGTTGTTAATAAATCCCTTTTTGTTTAAGCATATCCGTATCGTGTGGGTCAATATCTACAATGGCATAAGAAGGCACATTGGTAATCGTAAGCTCATCCAAAACATTAACCAGGTTGCTGTACACCGAATGATCAGAAGGTTTCACCAGTACGATCATGCTTTTACTCGTTTTGTTATATATCACTTTGGCTGTTTCAAACAACACTTTACGAATACCGTCCTTATTAAAGCCGGTAATAGCAGGGGCAATTAACGGCTTTTTCAGCTCGCCCTGATAATACATCAGTTGGTTGTTTTTTCCCAGGCATACGGTAAGGCTGCGACTGGCAGGCACAGCATCACCTGAGCCTACGGGCATGGCCAAATCCATCGCTTTGGGTTTTGCCAGGGTGGTGGTCATGATAAAAAAGGTGATCAGCAGGAATGCCAGATCAACCATAGCGGTAACGTCAACCCGAAGGTTCATTTTTTTTCGCCCACGTGCCTTGCCTGTTTTTGGTGTTGAAGGATTTAATTCGGCCATGATCTTAAAGTTTAAGGTTAAATAATAAATGCCAGCTATTCTGGACGTTTACCTTTAAACGAAAAATTTAATTTCATTATTATATTTTTAACAAAATTAAATTTTGTTAAAAATATAAATTACAGAATTATTAATAATAACAGCGTTGTGTAACGAAGGTGTAGGAAACAGTAAAGCCAAAAAAGAAATAAGTATCGCGCGGCTTAAAATCGCCACGTTGCGAGCCCATTGGGTTAAAGGGTTTGCCTACTTCTCCCGAACGGTCGGACAGAGCTCTTGACAGATTATTGGGCAGCTGACCAGGATTGGGGTAAACCTTGCTTACATCATCCAGATAATCGGTCAGGGTATACCGGTAACCCAGATCGCCGGCTACCGTCCATTTACCATTAAAGTTATATTTTAAACCTACACCATAAGGAATTACGATGGTACTTTTGCTATAGGGGGATGATTCCCCTTCGGTTCTTAAATTCCGCAAACCATATGATCTTCCCTGATAATCAGTACGCGGCGCAAAAGCGGTTAAACCAATACCCGAGTATATATATGGTGTATACTTATGCGGGCCTGCATCAGGAATATAGTTCAAGAAATTGAACTCCCCGATAATGCTTATCTCCTTCAAAGGGTCGTTGAAACTCAAATTACGATCCCTGAACTGCTGACTGCTCGATTTACTATCGTCGGCACTGATCTTACCGTAAATAAAATTCAACTTGGCTGCAAAGTAGCCGTCAAAATTACGCTTTACGAATAAACCGCCAGAAATACCGCTTACTTTGATAGGATTATTGGGATTAAGATCACCGATATAGCCTGCGCCGCCAAGAGCACCGCCAACTTCCCAGGTTTGAGCCCGCAGTTGATAGGATATCAATAAAAAAAATAGAAGTGTTACAAATTTGGGCATTAAGCAAATTTAGTAATTACGGGCATCTAAGCCCCATAATAATTTGTTTCTTAACGTGGTTAAGTAACTTTCATTATTTAAACGTACCAAATTTAGCTGAAAATCGGCTTTTTGAACGTGAAATTTAACAGTTTGATCTAATGCGGCCACCCGCGAATCGCATGATACCAGGTAGTTCGCGCTGCGGCTCTCCACTTCAAAACACAGTTTGCTGTTATCTGGTATAATGATAGGCCGCACGTTAAGGTTATGGGGCGACACCGGGGTTAGCACAATACTGTTTGACTGCGGAAAGATAATTGGGCCACCGCAGCTCAATGAATAAGCTGTTGACCCGGTTGATGTAGATATAATGATACCATCGCCCCAATAGGAGTTTAAAAACTCATCGTTCAAAAACACATGGGTGATGATCATAGCGGCATCGTCGCGCTTATGAATGGTTACATCATTGAGGGCGAAATTATCCTCACCAAAAATTTTCATGGTTGAATCGATGGTGAGCAGCTCCCGACAATCCAAAGAAAATTCTTTGTTTACCACTGCATGTATAGCCGCGGTGATATCATTTTTATTGATGCTGGCCAGAAAACCAAGCCTGCCAAAATTAATACCGATAACCGGGATACCAGAATCGCGTATCACGGTTACCATATCCAACAGGGTGCCATCGCCCCCAAGGGTTAAAAAAAGATCAATAAACCCTTTGATGGAATTGGTATTTTCAAGTACGTTATATTTTACGCTGTTTATTTTGTCCTGCAGATATTCGTGCAACTGGTGATGAACATATATATCGACATTATGCTGCGCCAGGTTATCAAATACCTGCTGAATATATGGTATTACAGACGGATCATTAAACGGTCTGCCGTAAACTGCTATCTTCATTTGTTAGTTTGGTTCATTAGTTGATTGGCTCATTAGTTCATTGGTCTTTTATAGTTGAAGCCTTACCAATAAACTTTAAATATGCATTTAATTTGATATGGATAATTTGAAGTTTCTCAAATAACACATTGAACTGATCATCATTTATAAGTTTTCTGTTTAAAGATTTTTTTAACCACCCTTTTGTTTCTAAAATTGATCCTCGGCTAAAAAAGCAAAAGTTTCTATTTTCCTTGTAATGGTACCGGCCATAACCTTCGGCTATATTAGCACTTATTGAATCAGCTGCACGTACAATTTGTTTTCCTATGGTATCCTTTGCAAAATAATCCCATTCACTTACTAACATCCAGATCTCATCGCTAAAACTTTCAGCTAACTGATATACTTCTAACTCTTCAAGATTATAATAACTCATGGATATTTATTATTGAACTATTTACCAATGAACAAATAAACCACTGAACAAGTGAGCCAATTATAAATTAAGGTAATTCATGAGTGAGTCGTACCGGTCTTTCGCGTTATCGTTGTTATCGGTATTGTTAAAAGTAGCTTTTACATCGTACTCATAACGCAAAAAGGTGGCTATTATAGCCGAAATATCCTGTTTATTTACTTTCAGGGTTACTTCCATCTTGGTAGAATCTGGAAAAGTTTGCACGTATGAACTGAGTATCTGGGCGTTGTCAGACTCTACGATCTGGGCCATGTGCGCCAGGGAATTATTTTTGTTACCAATCTCCAATACAATAATACCACCCGGCTCTGCTACAGAGGTTATCTTGGCAAAATATTCTGTAATAGCATTAATGGATATCAAACCAAGATAGTTTCGCTTGGCATCAAGCACCGGTATGGCGGTAAGCTGGCGCTCATAAAACATCCGTATCACATCATATACATGCTGATCTTCGAGCACATAGGGGTTTACCTGCGATAGAGCCAGCGCGCCAACAGCGGTCTGGTAATCGCTCTCCCCTACCAGGTCATCTTCGGCTACCAGGCCCAAAAACTGTTCTTCGTTCACGATTGGCAAATGCCTGAGGCGGAACTCTACCATGCGGTCAAGTACTTTCTGTATCGTATCAGAAGTGTGTACCGGCGGAATCGCGTCTGCCATCAGTTCAATTGCTACCATGATATTAAACTTTTAGTTTTTCCAAAAATCCAGTTAACAACCTGTTAAATTCCTTCGGATGCTCCATCATCGGTGCATGTCCGCATTTATCTATCCAATGTAATTCGGCATTGGGTAATAATTCACTAAACTCAACTGCAACATCGGGCGGAGTAATTTTATCATCTCTACCCCAAATTAATGATACCGGCAGATTCATTTTGTGCAGGTCCTTTTTCATGTTGTGCCGTATGGCCGATTTTGCCATGGCCAGCAACCTTACCACACAATGCCTGTCGTTCACTACCTTATATACGTCGTTAACCAGTTCATCGGTTGCCACAGCAGGGTCATAAAAAGTATATTGTACCTTTTCCCTTACAAAATCGATGCTTTCACGGCGGGGGAATGATCCACCAAACGCGTTTTCATACAGGCCCGAACTTCCGGTTAATACCATCGCTTTGATATTTTCCGGATGAGCCAGCACATAGATTAAAGCCACGTGCCCCCCAAGTGAATTACCCAGCAGGGTTATATTGTTCAGCTCTTTGAACTTTATAAACTTATGTAAAAACTTCGAAAGACTTTTTACACCCGTGGTTATAAGAGGCATATCATAAATTGGCAGCATAGGTAAAATAACACGATAATTTGGCCTGAACTCTTCTACAACCTCTTCCCAATTGCTCAGTGCGCCCATCAACCCATGTAATAACAACAATACCTCACCTTCGCCCTCATCTATATAACTAAACCCGTGTTCCTCTTTAAGCACGAAATCCATATAAAATTCTGATATTAATTTTTTTTAAACTTTTTATACCGAAATCAAATTCAGTATAAATTCTATTATTCCGCCATAAAATTAGTTTATTACGGACGAGTTACAACAATTATAATAATAAATTTCTAAGTCGTTAGTTTTAAGTCTTGAGTTCTGAGTCTTGAGTTTTAAGTCAGTAACATGCTTTTAGGTTCTATTTTTGAAACTCAGAACTCAACACTTAAACTTCTGACTTAAAACTACCCCAGCAATTGTCTTACTACTTCTGATATGGTTTTGCCGTCGGCTTTGCCTGCAAGTTCTTTATTGGCGGCTCCCATCACTTTACCCATATCGCTGGTTGAAGTTGCCCCCAACCGGCTAATCAGTTCCTGCAGATAACCTTCAATTTCAAAACGGGTCATTTGTTGAGGCAGATAAGGCTCAATCACCTTCATTTCTTCCATCTCTATCTCGTACAGGTCTTCACGATTTTGCGTTTTATAAATATCTGCCGATTCTTTACGTTGTTTGATCAATCTTTGAAGCACTTTGATCTCCGCTTCGGCTGTAAGTTCTTCTGCCGCTCCCTTTTCGGTTTTGGCTAGCAGCAAAGCTGATTTTATTGCACGGAGACCTCTTAAACGATCGGCCTGTTTGGCCAGCATAGCCAGCTTAATATCCTGGTCTATTTGATTTATTAATGACATTTTATAATTAGTGAATTATTGAGTTAGCGAATTAGTGATTTGTGAAAATAGCAATTATTATTGCATCATCTGCACATCTAATATTTGCACATCTGCACATCTATTTTCTGAATATATTACCTGCTGTAGCCTGCGCGGTTGGCATAATCACCAGGTCATTGATATTTACATGCGCCGGGCGCGATGCCACAAACCATATGGTTTCGGCAATATCATCGGCTGCAAGCGGTTCAAAGCCTTCATATACTTTTTTCGCTCTGTCTTTATCCCCCTTAAACCGTACTTCCGAAAATTCCGTTTCCACCGCTCCCGGATGTACCGCTGTAACTTTTATACCATGCGGCAACAGATCAATACGCATACCTTTATTTAGGGCATCAACTGCGTGTTTAGTAGCACAATACACATTACCATTGGCGTATACTTCTTTGCCGGCAATAGAACCCAGGTTAATAATATGCCCAAAGCCATTACCAATCATCCAGTTGGATACCACACGGCTTACATAAAGCAGCCCCTTCACATTGGTATCAATCATGGTATCCCAATCATCATAGCTGCCATTTTGTATTGGGTCAAGACCCTGGCTCAAACCGGCATTATTCACTAATATATTAACCTTTTTCCATTCGGCAGGTAAACCTTCCAGGTTTTCTATCACATGCTCCCGGTTGCGTACATCAAATGACGATACGGCAACCTCAACATTATATTTATCATTTAAATGGTGGGCAATCTTTTCCAGGCGGTCAAGCCGGCGGCCGGTTAATATCAAATTATAGCCTTCGCGGGCAAATACATGGGCACAAGCCTCGCCAATACCGGCGGTGGCTCCTGTGATTAAAGCAATTTTAGTCATGGTATGTAGATAACTATTGCGGCGAAATTATGTTTTTTACTTTAAACTATTGTCGGGCAGGGGTAATGAAGTTTGGTTAGCAAAACTTGCTAAATAAATTTGTCATGCTGAACAACGTGAAGCATCTGTTAAGCGATTGATACATCGAAGAAGATCCTTCACTCCGTTCAGGATGACAAAAAATCTAAAATTTGAATACTATTCAAAAAACAGGCTGAACATAATGGTATGCAGCGATAATTTGCTGATAGGTGCCGAGAAGGGCTGATTCTCCGGAACCAGCATATTACCAAAGGAATTGGATATTTTAATTTCGGGCGAAAGTTTAAAAAATTCAAAGTAGATATCGCAACCCAGGCCAGCTTCATATGAGCCATAACCACTCACATTTTTAACCAGCTTATCCATCAGATCGAGATTAGCATCATTCTTTTTTGCCGCGATAGAGTGTGAATATTTAACCCCACCCAGCATATAGGCCCTGAAATTACCTAACCTGTCTGATTTTAGTTTGAACGATAACGGAGCATCAACAGTGGTTGACTGCACTTTTTTGGTTACATCCGGGTTTTGTGTATTATTTTCATAAGTATAAGTTAAATCCCGGTCGGCAAAAACCAATGAAGGAGTAAAACGAACTTCCAAATGATCAGTTAAACTATAACGGGTAACAAAGCCAACCGCAAAGCCGGGCGTACTTTTAGAACTAATACTGCTTAGATGACTGGTAAGTGGCTGTCCGTTTTCGGGATTGGTAAAAGGAGTGCTCCAGTTTGGCTTCTTAACGATCTTAAAATCGCTGCTTACATAGGTAAAGCTAAAGCCAAAGCTAAAATCCTGCAAATCGGCGCCACCGCCCCATGCCGGTACCCTATCCTGTGCAAACAATAAATTGCTGCACAGCATCAGTATCAATACAATCAGGTACCTTTTTAAACTCATTTTTATTTAATGCCTGTATATATAGAACATATGCCAAATAATAATGGCCGGTGTTTGGTGTTTTTAAAACCTACCTTATCCATGAGGCTAACAAAACTTTTCCCATCCGGAAAAGCCGCTACCGACTCTGGCAGGTAAGAGTAAGCTCTTGCATCCTTACTGAACAACTTGCCAATACCCGGTGTAATATAGTTGAAATAAAAATTATACAACTGTTTTACCGGGAATGCACGTGGCTTTGAAAACTCCAGCACTACCGCTTTGCCACCGGGTCTTAATACTCTTTGTATATCGGCCAGGCCTTTTTCCAGGTTTTCAAAATTACGAACGCCATAAGCCACAGTAACGGCGTCAAATTCATCGGCCTCAAATGGCAGCTTTTCAGAATCGCCCAGTTTTACTTCAAACTTATCGCTAAGGTTGCGTTTCTGTATCTTCTGTTCGGCAATATCCAGCATTCCGCGTGAAATATCAACACCAATTATTTTTTCTGGCCGAAGCGTTTTCAGGGCCTCAAACGCGAAATCGCCGGTACCGGTAGCTACATCCAGTATCAAACGGGGTTTATCGTTTTTTAGTTCGTTGATTGCTTTTTTACGCCAGATGATATCGATCCCCAATGACATGAAATGATTGAGGAAATCATAGGTTTTAGATATATTGTTGAACATATCGGCCACCTGTTCTTTTTTGGTGGCCTGCTGATCATGGTAGGGAGTTATGGTTTTGCTCATTTGTATAATGGAGGCAAAGATAGTGATTGTTGACGGTTCATTGGCTCATTTGTTCATTTGTTCATGGGTGATAGTTCATGGATCATGGTTCATAGTAAGAAAGAAATAATTCAAAATACAATAATTAACATGAGGCTACCATGAACTATCATCCATGAATTATAGGCTACAACTATGATTCATGAACTATAAACTATGAACCTTCAACTATGAACTATCAATTCAATTCATTACTTTTAAAAGCCAATTATGACCAATCATGGTGAACGGGTTATTCTTCTCAAAAGGATAATCCAGGTTCATTAGTTCTCTTTTAAATTAATTATTGTTATAAAATTCATTTCCTGATCTATGAAAGAAAAACAAGAATCGTCGCGTCGCAGCTTTATTAAAAAATTAGCCACTACCACAGCCGCCGTAGCTGCGGGTACCAGTATTTTTGCCGCTGAGCATGAGCTAAAACCTTTTTCTATACTGAAAAGGCCCTTAGGGCACAGCTTTAACGACCAAATCAACATCGCGTTGATAGGAGCCGGTGGGATGGGTACGCAGGATGCTATTGTGGCCCTGCAAATCCCGGGGGTAAAACTGGTAGCTGTTTGCGACCTTTATGATGGCCGGCTTAAAGATGCAAAAACCCGCTGGGGCGCCGATATTTTCACTACAAAAGTTTATAAAGAGATCCTGAACCGCAAAGATATCGACGCGGTAATTGTTGGTACGCCCGATCATTGGCACCAGCAAATATCCGTTGATGCGATGCACGCGGGCAAACACGTGTACTGCGAAAAACCGATGGTACATGGTATTAGCGAAGGCCCTGCCGTAATCAAAGCTCAAAAAGAAACCGGGAAGATTTTCCAGGTGGGCAGCCAGGGCGTATCATCACTGGGTAACGAGAAAGCGCACGAACTGTTAAAAAGCGGTGCTATTGGTGAGCTCAACTATGCCGAAGGGTTCTGGGCCCGCCGCGAACCGTTGGAGGTTTGGCAATATCCTATTCCGGACGATGCATCGGCCCAAACGGTGGATTGGGAAACCTACATCAGCAATACCAAGAAACGCGATTACGATTCCAAACGCTTTTTCCGCTGGCGCAACTACACCGACTATGGCACAGGCATGGCCGGCGATTTATTTGTACACCTGTTCTCCAGCCTCCATTTTATAACAGATTCTGTAGGTCCAAATAAAATATACGCCTCAGGCGGTTTGCGTTTCTGGAATGATGGCCGCGAAGTTCCGGATGTATTACTGGGCACTTTTGATTACGGTAAATCGGCAGCTCACCCTGCCTTTAACCTTTCCTTGCGTTGTAATTTTGTGGATGGTACCAGTGGTACTACCTACCTGAAACTTGTAGGCAGCGAAGGCTCCATGGATATTACCTGGGATAAAGTAACGCTGAAACGTAACAAGACCTTTGGCTCCGACGATCCGTTTTATCTGGACAAACTCAAAAAAGCGGGCAGCGGTTATGCCGAACGCAAAAAGATGGTACCACCCGAAGAGATTGTTTATGATGCCGAAAAGGGATATAAAGGAGGCCCGTACGACCATATGAATAACTTTTTCAACGCCATTCGTAACAATGGTAAAGTAACCGAGGATGCCATTTTTGGCTATCGCGCCGCGGCCCCTGCCCTGCTGTGCAACGACAGCTATTACAACAACAGCCCAATGTTCTGGGACCCTGAAAAAATGCAGTTAATTAAAAAATAGTTAGTTGATGGTTCATAGATCATGGTTCATGGCTAAATCTCAATTTAACTATGATCTATGAACCATCAACTATGAACATAACAACACCAAATAAACATGAAACAACATATTAAAAAACTTGGTTTGATATTGGCTGCGGCTGGTTTGGTTTGTGTACATACTTCTGCTATTACAGCAAAAGATCCAAAGCATGTAAAAAGAGTTGCCCCCAAAGGTGGTTGGGTAAGTTTGTTTGATGGCAAAAGCCTCAAAGGCTGGCATGGTTTTAATAAAAAAGGCCCTGTAAAAAACTGGACCATTGTTGATGGTGCACTCGTATGTTTGGGTGCTGCACAGGGTGATACCGGCGGTGATATTGTTACCGATAAAAGCTACGCCAATTTTGAGCTCTCCTGGAAATGGAAAATTGACAAGGGCAGCAATAGCGGCGTATTATACCACGTGGTTGAAGATCCTAAATTTGACGCCACCTATGTAACCGGTCCAGAATACCAGATCATTGACGATAACGGCTGGCCCGAGAAACTGGAAGACTGGCAAAAAACAGGCTGCGATTATGCCATGCACCTGCCTAACGATAAAAAGAAGATCATGCCCGTAGGCGAATGGAACACCAGCAAAATCGTCTTCAACAAAGGTCATGTAGAACACTGGTTAAATGGTGCCAAAATTTTAGAATTTACCGCCTGGGATGCCGATTGGCAAAAGAAAAAAGCCGAAGGTAAATGGAAAGATCACCCTGATTACGGCAATGCCAAAACCGGCCTGATAGCCTTGCAGGACCATGGTCACAAAGCTTATTTTAAAGATATTAAGATAAGGGAGCTATAACACGATCAGGGATTAGTAAGATTTACAGGATCCTAACTAAAAAAGAGGCTGTTCCCGATTCAAGGAACAGCCTCTTTTTTGGTTGAAGTGGGATATGCTAATTAAATTAAAATCCTGAAATCCCTAATCATCCTTTAATCGTGTTTAGTAGTCCCTCTATATCCAACCTGCTGGTATACATACCCAGATTGCCGTGCTCATCCACGGGCCATTGTTCTTTTGGTCTGTCCCAGTACAATTCTACACCATTCTGATCAGGATCATTCAAATATATGGCTTCCGATACACCGTGGTCTGATGCTCCGGTGATGTGGTATTTGGCATCGATCAGGCGTTGCAGTGCTACGGCCAGATCTTTCCGTTCGGGGTACAAAATTGCGGTATGGTATAAGCCTGGCGCATACTCGGGAGCTGGCGGTGCGCCTTTACTTTGCCAGGTATTCAGGCCTATGTGATGATGATAGCCACCAGCTGATATAAAAGCAGCCTGATCGCCATAAGCAGCCATTTTTTCAAAACCCAGCAAGCCACAATAAAAATCAAGCGAACGCTGCAGATCGCTCACCTTTAAATGTACATGGCCTATACGTGTTTGGGCAGGAATTTTATAATCGTTCATTAATTTACGTGTTTAAACATCAAATTTAATTATTATTGCGTTCATAATTGTTGAGCTATTGTAAAACAAGCTGATCGGGTAGATATAACACAAACCTAATCAACTTTAATGCCCATGAACGCGCAATTAAAAATAATTACCTTTGCAGCATGATTGTTAAATCGGCCGAATTTATTTGCAGCAACACCCAAATCTCCAAACTGCCACCACCGGTAAAGCCCGAGTATGCCTTTATCGGACGCTCAAACGTGGGCAAGTCATCGCTGATCAATATGCTCACGGCAAAAAAAGGGTTGGCAAAAACATCGCAAACACCAGGAAAAACCCAGCTCATTAACCATTTCTATATCAACGAGAGCTGGTATATTGTGGATTTACCGGGCTATGGTTATGCCAGAGCCTCCAAAACCGAAAAAGCCAAATGGGATAAGTTTATCCATACCTACCTGGATAAGCGCGAAAGCCTTCAATGCGTTATGGTGCTGATAGACAGCAGACTGGAGCCGCAAAAGATCGATCTGGAGTTTTGTAACTGGCTTGGCGAAAAAGGCTTATCATTTGTGTTGGTATTCACCAAAGCTGATAAACAGTCAAGCATCAAAACCGATCAAAGCATCGCCAAATTTAAAAAAGCCCTGTTGGCTACTTTTGAGGAAGCGCCGCAATATTTTGTAACCTCTTCAGAAACCCAATTGGGCCGCGAGGAGATTCTGGCTTTTATTGATACGATTAATAAGGAATTTGTAATACCGCCTTACCAGGGCCCCGGCCAGGAGTAAGAAGCTGGCTCCCCTCTTGAGAGGGGGCGCGAAAGACAGTGTGATGGCAGGGGTGTGTTATCCAATAGAAAAGAAATATACATGCCACGTAAAATTATTCCATACAATCCTAAATTAAAGGAATTGGCCCGAAAGCTCAGGAATGATAGTACATTAGGTGAAATACTTCTTTGGAATGAATTAAAGAACAAACACCATGGCTATGATTTCCATCGTCAAAAACCATTATTAAATTATATTGTAGATTTTTATTGTTACGAATTAAATTTGGTGATTGAAGTTGATGGACATTATCATAATCACAAAGAAAAAGCAGAGACTGATAATATCAGAGACCAGGAACTCGCTAAGTATGATCTAACAGTGGTACGTTTTAGCGAGAATGAAGTACGAAAAGATATGCTTAACGTTTTGAGAACGCTTGAGAGATATGTTGTAGAACACACCCCTTACCCTTCTCAAGAGGGGAGCATAGAATAAAAAAACATATTGTAGAACACACCCCTTACCCCTCTCAAGAGGGGAGCATATTTAAGACATGAAAAAATATCTTTCATTAGTAACATTTGCACATACCATTTTTGCTATGCCCTTTGCCTTCATAGGCTTCTTTTTGGCAGTTACCACTACGCAAAACCATTTTGACTGGCGTAAGTTGGTGTTGATGATATTGTGCATGGTATTTGCGCGCAACTCGGCAATGGCCTTTAACCGCTACCTGGACAGGGATATCGACGCACAAAACCCGCGTACAAAACAACGCGATATTCCGGCGGGGCGCATCAGTGCCCCGGCGGCTTTAACTTTTACGTTGGTTAACTGCGCCTTATTTATCGTGGCTACCTGGTTTATCAATCCGCTGTGTTTTTACCTGTCGCCGGTGGCTTTGTTTGTGGTGATGGGTTATAGCGCTACCAAACGTTTTACAGCGCTTTGTCATTTGGTGTTGGGCTTGGGTTTATCCCTCGCACCCATTGGTGCTTACCTGGTGGTAACCGGGGCCTTTGCTTTAACGCCATTGTTCTTCTCGCTTTCGGTTTTGTGCTGGGTAAGCGGCTTTGATATTATTTATGCCCTGCAGGATGAAGATTTTGATCGCAGTCTTAAATTACACTCTATCCCGGCATACCTGGGTAAAGTAAACGCTTTAAGATTATCCACCTTTTTACATGTGCTTTCGGCTGCATTTATTATCATGCCTGTGCTTTTTACACATGTAGGCTTTCTGTATTATATAGGTATCGTATTCTTTTGTGCTATGCTTATTTACCAGCACTTGCTGGTTAAACCAAATGATCTGAGCCGGGTAAATTTTGCCTTCATGACCACCAATGGTATAGCCAGCGTAGTATTTGCCGCATTATTTCTGTTAGATAGAGTATGGATACATTAACCGCGCTAAACCAGTTCAGGGAGCATATCCAAACGTTCGTCCCGCTTACGGATACGGAGTGGCAGGTTATAGTGCCCTACCTGGAAGTAAGCGTGCTTAAGAAAAAGAAGAATTTTGCCGAGCCCGGCAAAGTATGTAACCAGATTGGTCTGGTGGTAAAAGGATCGGTACGCTTTTTTCATGTGAAGGATGGCGAAGAGATCACCGGTTACTTTTGTTTCGAAAACGAATTCATCAGCTCATACAAAAGTTTTTTAACCCGCCAGCCGGCCATTAACTATATTCAGGCCCTGGAAGACAGCATATTAGTTACGCTTAACTATAACAACACACAACAACTTTATGCTGATGATTTGGTAGGCCACAAAATGGAACGCATCTACAGGCTCGTTGCAGAGCATTACCTCATCTGCTATGAAGACCGCGTAACTTCATTCATCACCCAAAGTCCCGAAGAACGTTATAACAAACTACTGGAAACCGGCGGCGAAGTTCTACAACGTATCCCTCAGCATTATGTGGCCAATTTTTTGGGCATAACCCCTGTTTCGCTTTCCCGCATCCGCAGGCGGATCATGAAGATAAGCGCTTGATAAAAGCCTCACCTAAATCCTCTCCAAAGGAGAGGACTTTATTAGCATATTAATTTCCAACTTTATTTAGCTCCCTCTCCTTTGGAGAGGGCTGGGGTGAGGCACCAAATTCTTATCTTAAGTTAACGTTTTGATTTACAAAGCCCGGCTACCTTTGTTATATACAAAACGAGAAAACATATGCATACTATATTAGGAGCCGGCGGCCCAGTGGCCAACGCCCTCACCCAGGAATTAATCAACAATAATGATACTGTACGTTTGGTAAGTCGTAAACCCGTACAAATAAACGCAGCCAACGTAACCTGGCAAAAAGCCGATCTGTTAAATTACGACGAAATATTACAAGCATCCCAAGGATCAACAGTCATATACCTGTGCGCGGGCCTGGTTTATGATAAAGAGGTATGGCGGCAGCAATGGCCTGTAATTATTCAAAATGTGATCAACGTAGCCAAAGCAACCGGGGCACGACTGATATTTTTTGATAACGTTTACAGCTATGGCCTTGTTAACGGTGCCATGACCGAAGATACCCCTTACCATCCCAGCAGTGTTAAAGGCCAGATACGTGTAGATGTTGCCAACACTCTAATGGACGAAGTTAAAGCAGGTAACATCAGGGCCAGTATCGCCCGCGGGGCTGATTTTTACGGCACCGACTCCCTGAATGCCTTTTTTGACCAGATGGTGCTGAAACGTCTTTCTGAAAAATTGAGCGCGCAATGGATTGGCAAAGCCAAAACGTTACACAGCTTTACCTATATTCCTGATGCCGGTAAAGCGATGTTCCTGCTGGGGCAACATCCCGAAAGCGATAACCAGGTGTGGCATATACCAACCGCGCCCGCTATAACCGGGCAGCAGTTTATTGAACTTGCCGCACGTATTTACAAAATGAAACCCAGCTTTTTCGCAGTTAATAAATTTTTATTGTGGTGCTATGGTCTTTTTAACAAAACGGTTATGGGTACGGTAGAGATGTACTACCAATATGATCATGACTACATTTTTGACTCCAGCAAATTTGAAAAAGCTTTCAACTTTAAAACCACCAGTTATGAGGATGGTATCAAACACATGTCTGAAACATTGTATAAGGCATCAGTTTAAATACCAATAGTAATAGCCGGTGAGTAAATCGGGCAAATCAATAATATCACAAAAAGAGGGGTGTCACCCTGAGCGCCGTCGAAGGGTAGTGCGTAGAGGCCTGCCCACCATGCTTCGACTGTGCTCAGCATGACACCCTCCTTATGATGTGGATTTAGAGCCAATGTGCTACATTCAGCAATATTACCTTGCGATAACAATAAATGTAATAATTGCAGCTAATTTCAACCATTATAATTTCAACCTTAATAGTATGAAAACCATTTTAGCTGCAACCAATTATACCGATCTGGCCGAAAATGCCGTTACCTGGGCCGCAGGCATTGCCCGCTTAAACAATTATAAATTAATCCTGTTGAATGATTTCACAATCTCCGTACATGTGGAAAACGCGCGTCTTTCAGCCGCTCATGTGGAAGAAATGATAGAAGCCAACAGGCTGCTCCTCGAGTCGAAAGCATTATTACTGGCCGACGAATATGGTATCGAAACAGTGGCCCGGGCTACATTCTCTTTTATAGATAATGCCATTAAAGAAGTAGTTACCGAATATCAGCCCGAGATGATTGTGATGGGCATGGAGGAAAAATCGTTGGAGCAGGAGCTTTTGGGAAATACCACTACATCAATCATCAAAAAACTGCGTTCGCCTGTATTGGCAGTTCCGGCTAATGCAAAGTTCAGCGTTCCTAAAAAAGTGCTTTTTGCCTGCGATGTATTGAACGGGGTTTCTGAAGAAATACTGGCCCGGGTTAAAGAAGTTGCCCTGGTGACCAAGGCCGAGATCGAAATATTGCTGATCAATCAAACCGTAGAAGAATTGCAGGAAGCAGGTGGAGACGCGACCTCATTAAATCGCATCGACGACGGATTAGAAGGCATTGATTACTATTATAAAAACGTTAAATCCGACTCTATTATTGATGGCATCGCCAACGAGATCAAGCGATTCGGCGCCGACCTGCTGATCATGGTTCCAGAGCAACACGGCTTCTGGGGCTCCATGGTGCACCGCAGCAAAACACGCATCATGGCCTCGGGCTTAAATATTCCGCTATTTTCAATTCCAGCTTAAAAAAGGGAAAGGCCAAAAGTCGGAAAAGTCCGGAAGAATGAAAATCTGGAAGTTTTGTACTATCTTAATTTCAGACTTTGGGGTCTTTCGGACTTCCAGACTAATCTGCATATTTGCACATAAGCATATCTGCACATCTAAAAATTATGATCCACAAAAAAACAAGAACATACATCCCGGCCACACTCGAAATGAAGTGGGAGAACCTGGAACCTATTTATAAAGAACTGCTCGATCGTCCGCTGAATTCAGTTCAGGAACTGGAAAAATGGCTGCATGATAAAAGCGAGCTCGAAGCCGCTTTGGAAGAAGATTTTGCCTGGCGCTATATCCGCATGACCTGCGACACAGCCAGCGAAGAGCTTTTACAGAACTTCCAGTACTTTGCTACCGAAATTGAGCCTAAAGTTGCGCCTTATGGTAATGAGCTCAATAAAAAACTGGTTGCCAGCGAATATGTTAACCAGCTCGACGGCGAAAAATATTTTATCTTTTTACGTGCCGTAAAAAAAGCCCTCGAATTGTTTAGGGAAGAGAATATCCCCGTACAAACCGAGATACAGGTTGAACAGCAAAAATATCAGTCTATTACCGGGGCCATGTCGGTACACATCGACGACAAAGAATTTACCTTAGAGCAAGCTTCTGTATTTCTGAAAGGTACCGACCGCGTTAAGCGACATGAGGTTTGGGAAAAGATCACCAAACGCCGTTTACAGGATAAAGAGCAGCTGAATGAGTTATTCGATCATCTGCGCAAACTAAGACATACCGTGGCTACCAATGCCGGCTTCGAAAACTTCAGGGATTACATGTTCCAGGCACTGGGGCGTTTTGATTATACCCCGCAGGATTGCTACGCTTTTCACGCGGCTATCGAAACCGAAATTGTACCTATCCTGCGCGAACAAGCCGCGAAACGCAAAGCGGCCCTTAACCTTCCCGAGTTAAAACCATGGGATATGGATGTGGATATATCGGGCAAACCCGCTTTAAAGCCTTTTAGTGATGGCAATGATCTGATTGAGAAATCCATCCAGTGTTTCAGCAATATCAACCGTTACCTGGGCGAGCGCCTGGAGATCATGAAAGATAACAGCCTGTTTGATGTGGAAAGCCGTAAAGGCAAAGCCCCTGGCGGTTACAACTATCCGCTGGCCGAAACCGGCGCGCCATTCATTTTCATGAATTCGGCCAATACCTTCCGTGATTTGACTACTATGGTACACGAAGGCGGGCACGCGGTACATACTTTTTTAACCGCCGACCTGGAACTGAATGATTTTAAACATTGCCCTTCAGAAGTGGCTGAGTTGGCATCCATGTCGATGGAGCTGATCTCGATGGATAACTGGAATGTATTTTTTGATAATGAAGAAGACCTGAAACGCGCCAAACGCGATCAGTTGGTTGACGTGTTGAAAACCTTGCCATGGGTAGCCGTGATCGATCAGTTTCAGCACTGGATCTACACCAACCCCAATCATACCGATGCCGAACGCACCGAAGCCTGGATAAAAATATTTGAACCATTTGGGGCCGGCTTTGCCGACTGGAGCGAGCATCCTGATGCCGAAGCTAACCTTTGGCAAAAACAGCTGCATATTTTCGAGGTACCGTTCTACTACATTGAATATGGCATGGCCCAGTTAGGCGCTATTGCCGTATGGAAAAACTATAAAGAAAACCCCGAAAAAGGTTTACAACAATATCTGGATGCCCTGAAACTGGGTTATACCAAAACCATCAAGGAAATCTACGAAACAGCAGGAATCAAATTTGATTTCAGCGCGGCTTATGTAAAAGAGCTGGCCGAATTTGTAAAAGCCGAAATGGACAAGATCAATTAAAAATAACATCGGTTTGTGCAAAAGCCTCTCCGTTTGGAGGGGCTTTTTTATTTTTAGAAGATCAAAGTGTATTGTTTTTAATACAAACTGATCAGCTTGACGTTCCAACAGATACCGTGAAGCCGATTGTTGGTTATCCTACTCATTAACAGTGCTATCCATCTGTCATCCTCCTGTTTCATTTCCTTTAAAAACTCTTGCAGATTAGTCTTTGGCATACCCATTGCATTATCAGTCTTATAAGACTAATTCGTATATAATTGACAGTCAATAAGATACGATTTAGTCATATTAAATTCATTATTAATATTCTTTTAAACTAACCGGCCTGCAGAGGGTTCTAATCAATATGAAAAAGATAATTTTAAGTATAACAATCATATGCTTGTTTGCAACACTGGGTTTTAGCCAGGCTTTAAAGCCAGTGCAGATAGATAACCTGGTTTCGATATCATTACCGGCAAATTTTTTAAAGAAAGACACTTTAGGTCAGCAAATCTATTCCGGTAATGGAGCTTTTGGTTATATGGTAGTAATTAAGGCCAAAAATCCGGCTAACACCAAACCACTGGATAAAGAACGCGATTTGAACCAGGTGTTAAAAAACACGGTGAATGATATCCAGAAACAATCAGTTACCGGTAGTGTCATGAACCTGCGAGATACCACTGTTGGCTCATTAAAAGCCAAAGTATTTACACTGTTTGTTGATAATAGCAATACAACAGGCGAATCGCCACAGTTAAGGAATTTTATCCTGATATATACTCAGGAAGCTGCTTATACAATTGAGTATCTGATTCCCGAACAACGCCAGGATTTAGCTAAAGATGAGTTGAAAGCATTTACCGGTTCATTAAAAATAGCACCTGAACTGCAGCGCCATGACCAATATATATCAGACGCCAAAGGTATATCATTTGGTGCCAAAATGGCCTTATACGGCGGTATCCCTATCGTACTGATCATTGTACTAATGGTTATCCGAAGGAACAGGAGATTAGCGCTTGAACAAGCTTAATAGCAAAAATTTAAATAAAAAAAGGCCCGGTTTAAACCGGGCCTTTTTTTATTCTATATAGTCATGCCGAACTTGTATTCCATTGGTAGGTATACGCCGTGATAGTTAACCTGCCTTGAGGGATCTTGAAACAAGTTCAGGATGACTTTATTTACTCAGCGTTTTAATCAATCCCCTATTCCATTTATCGGTATGAATAAACCGCCTGCTATCCAGCCAGCTCAGCCAAATTACCGTTACAATTACGCCGATAATCGAACCCATCATCACATCCTCAAAAAAATGCTGGCTCAAATACATTCTGGAATAGCCTACTGCTACGGCAACCAAAAAGGCCGGTATCCCCCATAATTTGTTTTTGCACAAATAAGTGATCACCACCGTAGCCGAAAATATAGAAACCGTATGACCCGAAGGAAAGCTATGCGTAGCCAATATGTATATACCCTTTACAAAATGGATGCGATCGAGCTGGTTTTCAAAATATATCCGGGGGCGTGGCGCATCGAAAATAAATTTCAGGATCTGGGCAACAATACTGGTAACAGCATAGCTTGTAGCCAATAATAACCCTTTCCGGTAACTGAATAAGCCGACAACCAGCGAAAGGATCACCGCCGTAAGTCCTTCGCCAATATCCGTTACATAAGGCGCCAGCGTATCTGCCCAGGGCGCATTTAAGCCATTCACAGTAAAGTATATAGTTTCGCGGCTATAAGATAGTTTGATAATCAAACACACGCAGAGCAACAGGAGGTATAGGATAAAAAACGGCCTTATCCGGTACAAAACATCTTTTATTCCTATCTTCATGGCGCAAAATAAGCATATACTTATTCAATGCAAAAAAATGATTATGTTTGAATTTGAGTTGAACTAATTAGCTGAAATAAATGTCGAAAAGTATATTTCGTAAGAAATCTGTTGAAAAAATATTACATGATGTAGAGTGTGGATTTAGTGATAGCGAGCACCCCGGGACACCGACATCACAGCTCAAAAAAGAACTTAATGTAAAAGACCTCACCCTCATGGGGATAGCGGCCGTTGTGGGCGCGGGTATATTCTCAACCATCGGCGAAGCCTCTTTTCATGGCGGGCCCGCGGTTTCCATCTTATTTGTAGTTACAGCCATCACCTGCGGTTTTTCGGCCCTTTGTTATGCCGAGTTTGCCTCACGCATACCCGTTGCAGGTAGTGCCTACACCTATGCTTATGCCTCCTTCGGCGAACTGATTGCCTGGATCATCGGCTGGGATCTTTTAATGGAATATGCCATCGGCAATATCGCGGTGGCCATATCCTGGAGCGAGTATTTTGTAAACCTGCTCGAAGGTTTTAACATCCACATGCCCAAATACCTTACTATGGATTATGTGTCGGCTTTACGGGCGCATGAACAGGTACAGGCAGCCGGTGGCCACCTGGCCGATATTGGCGACAGGGTAAAAATAGCGGCATCGGCATGGGATATGGCTCCAGGTATAGGCAATTTTAAACTGATTGCTAATTTGCCTGCTTTAGGTATTGTAATTATTATCACTTACCTGGTTTATGTAGGTATCCGCGAAACAAAAAAGGCAACCAATGCCATGGTTATCCTTAAAATATTAATTGTTATAGCCGTTATTGTTATCGGCTTTTTTTATGTTACCCCTGCCAACTGGCACCCTTTTATGCCTAACGGTTTTAGTGGAGTGATGAAGGGCGTATCAGGCGTATTTTTTGCCTATATCGGTTTTGATGCCATATCAACCACAGCAGAGGAATGTGAAAAACCCCAGCGCGACCTGCCCCGTGGCATGATCTACTCACTTATTATTTGTACAGTTTTGTACATCCTCATTGCCCTGGTGCTTACAGGTATGGTAAGTTATAAAGAGCTTCAGGTTGGTGATCCATTAGCATTTGTGTTTGCCAAGGTTGGTTTGCACAATATCAGCTATGTAATATCTATCAGCGCGGTTATTGCTACAGCCAGCGTTTTATTGATATTTCAATTAGGGCAACCACGCATCTGGATGAGCATGAGCCGTGACGGCTTGTTACCCAAAGCGTTCTCCCGTATTCACCCTAAATTTCATACGCCCGCTTTTGCAACCATAGTTACCGGTTTTGTGGTAGCTATACCGGCCCTGTTCATGAACCTGACCGAAGTTACCGACCTAACCAGCATCGGTACCCTGTTTGCTTTTGTACTGGTATGCGGCGGTGTGCTTTTATTACCACGCCAGGGCGCACAAGCCGGTAAATTTCACTTGCCTTATGTGAATGGTAAACTCATTATACCGTTCATAACGCTTATTATTTTGGGCGCTTGCATTTATTTTAAGCCAGCCCCACAAGTAGAGATGATGCAGCTTAAAAAGCTGAAAGACCGCTCGGCTATTATTGAAAACCTGGATGCTACGGATAATACAACCCTGCTTACCAGTTTCAATACGCTGTATGGTGATCAGCATATAACTCCGGCTAACGCCACAAAATATTTCAAAGACATTGAGGAAGATAAATTCAACACTGCCCTAAGGGCTACCAATATCAGCGATGCTAAAAAGTATTATCTCGGTCTGGATGGGTTCCTGTATAACTTCCCGAATTACCTGTTTTTTATCCTGATCATCATTATCAGCATATACAGCTTTATCAAAAACTTTTCGCTGATACCAGTGCTGGGCTTAATGAGCTGCTTTTATTTAATGACGGAATTGGGTTACACCAACTGGCTGCGTTTTTTAATATGGCTGGTTATTGGCCTGGTTATTTATTTTACTTACAGCTATAAAAACAGCGTACTGGGTAGAGTGGCAAGTGCTAAGTCGTAAGTTCTGAGGATAAAATTTCATCTTTAAGTTTGTTATTTTTAGTACTTTGAACTCAAGACTTAGAACTCAGAACTTGTATGACCTGGATATGCCCCATATGTAACCGCGAATTTGCTGCTACCAACCAGGTACATTCCTGCCGGGAACGTAACCTGAGCGATTTTTTGCAGGGAAAGTCGGATGATACCATAGCTCTTTTTGATTATTTCATCAACGAATACCTGCAAATAGCGCCCATCAAAGTTTATCCAACCAAAAGCATGATAGCCATAGGCGATCGTGTGAACTTTGCCTATGTTACCCAATTGGGTAAAAACTTTGTTGATGTGGTGTTTCCCTTTAACGAGATATATGAGGATAACCTCTGCTTTACCAAGATAAAAACAGTACCGGGAACTAATGATCATAACCATTACTTCCGGATGTATTTTAAAGAAGACCTAAACGACGAGGTGAGGAAATACATGAAAATGGCCTGGGAGAAGGGGAAGTAGTTTGGAGTCGGAAGTCTTAATTAAGAAATCTTTAGCAAAAAGAAAGATCTTTTACCAACTACAGGCTTAAGACTTCCGACTTAATACTCTCTACTGCGGATAATTCTTATGTTTCTTCTTACCCAAAATCCATTGCTGAGCTTTAAAGCTCAGATAAGCCGAACCTGCCCCTACAAGTGCTCCAGCCACAACATCACTTGGGTAATGAACGCCCAGGTACATCCGAGAATAGCCTACCGCGCCCGCGTATAAAAACGAAGGAGCTATCACATACCATTTGGGTATAGCCAAACTTAAAGAAGTGGCCGCCGAAAAAGCAAATGCGGTATGCCCAGACGGAAAGGAAGGGTCCGTAGGCCCCGGCAATTCTTTCAGCGTTATCAGATCGGGATGCGCTATGTAAGGTCGCGTACGGTTAAATATCTTTTTTAACACATAGGTAGAGCCGCCCGCGACAATCAGAGACGCTCCGGCCTGTAAACCAGTTATTTTGAGGTCGTCATCATGGTTAACAAAGCCGGCTACCAGGAAGCCAACCGGTACCGCCGCATCAACATAAATAGCTTTTTTGGTAACAAATCTCCAGGTTTTATCTCCACCGCTAACCGGGCAATTGATATCTTTTAACAGATTAAGATCAAGCCCCTGGGCAAATAAACCGGCGGCACAAAACAATGCCCAAAACGTCAAATATATTTTCTTTTTCACTCGCAGGATTTTTCAAACCGCGATAAAAGTGAAAAAACATTCTGTAGTAATATTGGATTAATATTGACTTAACATCTTTTAGAGAAGAAGGAGCAAGGATTTTGGGACCAAGGAACAAAAATTACTAATTGGGGCAAAGATTTTGGGAACAAGGATTAAGTCTTTAAGTCTAAAAGTCCTTACTCCAAAAATCCCAAAATCCTTGATCCAAAAAATCTAATTTACCCGGTGTATCTCTATAGCTTCAGGGATCGACAGCATTAACGGTACTTTCTCTACAGTAACAAAGCTCAGGTCCAGACCAAAGCCACGTTCCTCAGATAAACTCACCTTTTTAAGCTGTACGTAGAAATCCATGATAAACCGTTCGTAGAACGACAGGCTGTGCGAGCGTGACAGCACTTTTTCGATCACCACAAACCTGAAATCGCCAACGATCTTGTGTTTGTTCAATGATTTATAATGACTGGTAATATCCACCTCGCCTTTTTTAACCAGATCTTCCACTACTTTACGGAACAGCAGGTTGATCTGTTGCTCTACCCGGAAACCAAGTTTAAAGTCGATCCTGATCAATTTGTTAGGCACCAGGAACTCCACTTCATATTCGCGTTTGTAAGGCTCATCAACCACATCAACATGTACCAGCCAGTAAACATCAGCACGTTTAGGTTGCTTTTGTAAAATGGAGTAAACTATCTTCGATTCAATTTCGGAGTTGAAATTGGCGCTGGTTAAATACACCAATTGCGACGCGTATTTAGGTACGGTTTCATCGGCGCTTAATTCTTTAAGAATATCAAAGTAATCATCAATACTCACAAACTTCACGTAACGGTTCCTGATCTTACGGGCCGTGTGCCAGGTCCACATTACGGTGAACAGCACAAAACCTATTGACAGGGTAAACCAACCACCATCCAGGAACTTGTGTAAGTTACCCGCCAGGAAAGTACCCTCGATAGACACGTAAACAACCAAAAATATAGTAATGATATAGTTGGGTACCTTTTTGCGCTTCAGGAATTTGGATACCAATATAGTGGTCATCAACATGGCCACGGTTATACTTAAACCATAGGCAGCCTCCATCCTGTCAGAATGACGGAAGATCAATACCACACCCAAACAACCAGCCCAGAGTATCCAGTTTACACTGGGTACATACAGTTGTCCTTTTTGTTCCGACGGATAATTGATACGCACCTTGGGCCACAGGTTAAGTCGTACGGCCTCGGCTATCAGCGTAAATGAGCCCGATATCAAGGCCTGGCTGGCAATAATTGCCGCCACCGTGGCTATACCAATACCGAATATCAGAAACCAGGCCGGCATTATTTTATAGAACGGATTATTAATATTAAGGTCCATCACAGTGCCATTGCGTTGCAACAACCAAACTGCCTGGCCCAGGTAGTTTAGTATCAAACAGGTTTTAACATATATCCAGCTGATACGGATATTGGCTTTACCACAGTGACCCAGATCGGAGTATAAAGCCTCGGCACCGGTAGTACATAAAAACACGGCGCCTAATACAATAAACGCGTTACCACTGGTGCTGGAGCTTAATAATTTATAAGCATAATATGGGTTTAAGGCCCTTATTACGATTGGATCATGGATGATATAGCTTATACCCAGCACACCCATCATAGTGAACCAGATAAACATGATAGGCCCGAAAGCTTTACCCACCAGTGATGTACCAAATTGCTGTATCACAAAAAGCGCAGTAATGATGGCCATTACTATCTCGACGGTAGGTAAATTCGGATAATAAGTTTGCAAACCCTCAATAGCCGATGATATGGTAATTGGCGGGGTAATGATACCGTCGGCCAATAGCGCGCAGCCACCAACCACAGCAGGCACAATAAGCCATTTGGCTTTACGGCGCACCAGCGAGAAAAGTGAGAAAATGCCACCTTCGCCCTTGTTGTCGGCACGCAGCGTGATCACCACATATTTCAACGTGGTTTGCAGCGTAAGTGTCCAGAAGATGAGGGATACACCTCCGAGTATTAATGTTTCGGAAATTTGTTGCTGGCCAACTATAGCCTTAAATACGTATAATGGGGAGGTACCAATATCACCGTAAATTATTCCTAAACTGATAAGAAGGCCCGCGGCCGTCAGTTTTTGCAGATCTTTATGGTTCGACACTATTATATTTTAAAGTTGCAAAAATATTAAATTTTTCCAGTAAACTTAAATAAACATTAAACGTATAAATGAAAGAAGAGTCAAATAGTGTAAAACGGACATATTTTGTTAAAAATTGTTAAAAAGTTTTACAAAAGCATCATTTTTTTAATTGATGATGGCTTTATTTATACTTTTGTAGACGAAGACTTAAAATGGGGCGAAAAATAACTTATTCCTTTATTTACACTTATACATGGTTCGTACTAATTGCGATGGCAGTTTTTATGAATCTGGCCTTTGTCTCCGATGCCAAAATTAAAAACGACACTACTTACCTGCGTGCTTCAAAAGAGAAGGCAGGAAAAATGTCTTATTTTAAAAATGGGCTGCACCTGGTATTACCCCCAACAAAACCCGCAATAACATCAAGCGTAAAAGTAAGCGTTTCGCGCCCCACAGATAAATTATTGAATGATGTGCAGGTATACCCTAACCCGGTTACCGATCAGATCAATTTAAAATATACCATATCCCGCAACTCCAATGTCACTATTAAAATAATGGATATTTTGGGTAACGATATTACCACCATGTTTTCATCAAGGGTTGATTCCGGCGATCATAACATCAATTACCCTATAGCCAACAAACTTAACCGCGGCTTTTACTTTGTACGCGTTGTAGCCGGTACCGAATCGGTTATCAAGCGCATCTCGGTATTGTAATCCTTAATAATTCATCTTTTATTTTGTCATCCTGAGGAACGAAGGATCTGTTATTTAACTATTCAGGTCATATAATTAGATGCTTCACTACGTTCAGCATGACAAATCTCTCGCTCAAAAACTCAAATCATATTTGCCATTTCCCCAAAATCCCCATACCACAAACCAACCTATTTTTTTAGCTTTGGCGTTTAAGCTTTACTTATGAAGATAATTGCCATTGGCCGCAACTATGCCGAACATGCCAAAGAATTAAATAACCCGGTACCCGCCGTTCCGGTTATTTTCATGAAACCCGAAACAGCCATCATCAAGGATAACAAGCCTTTTTACCATCCCGATTTTTCTGACGATGTACATCACGAGATCGAGATCGTTTTAAAAATAAGCAAGGAAGGCAAGCACATCAGCGAAAAATTCGCGGCTAATTACTATGAGGAAATTGCCCTCGGTGTTGATTTTACCGCCCGCGATATCCAAAGCAAACATAAAGAAAAGGGCCTGCCCTGGGAACTGGCCAAAGCATTTGACGGTTCAGCTCCCATCAGCGCTTTTGTGCCCAAAAGTAAATTTGCCCAAATCTATGATCTGAATTTTAAACTGGACGTAAATGGCGAAACCCGGCAGCAGGGCAATACCCGTGATCTGCTGTTTCCGTTCGAGAACATTATTGCCTTTGTTTCACGATACATCACCCTTAAAAAAGGCGATTTGATATTTACCGGTACCCCACAGGGCGTATCAAAAGTAAAAGTTGGCGATAGGCTGGAAGGATATTTAGAGAACGAAAAACTGCTTGACTTTTACGTTAAATAAAATATGATTAAAAAACAGCTGATTGCAGCCGCGCTATGTCTCGCTTTTAATTTGGGCATACAGGCACAAACACCTATACAAAGCAGGCAATACCCGCAAAACTATTTCCGCTACCCACTTGATTTGCCGCCTACAACAGCCGGTTCATTTGGCGAACTCAGGCCTTCCCACTTTCACTCGGGGCTCGATTTTAAAACCAATCAGCGTACCGGCTACCCGGTACATGCGGCCGCCGAAGGCTATGTATCAAGGGTAAGGGTGCAATTTGGTGGTTTTGGTCGCGCGGTTTACATCACCCATCCCAATGGCTATACCACCGTTTATGGTCATCTCGAAGCTTTTTCACCGGCTATAGCGGCCATTGCAAAAGCCTACCAATATGATCACCAAACCTACGAGGCCGATTTTAATCTCGACCCTAAACAGGTACCTCTTCAAAAAGGTGACGTATTCGCCATGTCGGGCAATGCCGGGGCATCGGCTGGGCCGCACGTGCATTTCGAGATCAGGGACACTCAAACCGAGCAAACCATTAACCCGCAATTGTTTGGTTTAACCATTCCGGATCGCGTTCCACCATCCATCACATCTATCGGCATTTATCACCTCAACGGTAGTCCTTTCAGCGAAAAAACGCCTAAAGAATTTCTGGCAGTAACCGGGAGCGTAGGTACAGGCAGCTATCGCTTATTAAAACCACAGGTGTTGCATCTGAGCGGATACGTAGGTTTCGGTATCAATACTACCGATATGAACAGCGCGTCGGCCAATCATAACGGCATTTATTCACTGGAGTTAAAGCTCGATGGTCAAACCGTGTATACCTTTACAGTAGAGCGTTTTGCCTTTGATCAAACCCATGCCATCAATGCTTATATTGATTATCCCGCGTTTGAATCATCGCGCCGCTGGATGCAGAAGTGCTTTATATTACCTGGCAGCCACATATCCCTTTATCCACAGTCCATTAACCGGGGTATCATTACTTTTGATGACAACGCTCTGCACGATGTGGAGTATGTAGTGAAAGACGTGGCCGGCAATACATCAACCCTGAAACTAAAAGTACAGTCAGAAAAATTTACGCCCCCTGCTTATAAAATAGCTGGTACATTGTTTCATTTTGATCAAAAAAGCGAGTTCAGTACAGATAAGGTGAAGGTGAGTATTATGCCGGGCAATTTATATGACGATTTGGATTTTATTTATTCTGTATCGCCCAAACCGGCCTCGGGCTTTTCGCAGGTACATCATATCCATAATCGCCTTACACCCATCCATGATAGTTACGACCTTTGGATAAAACCAGATGCCGACCTGGGCAAATATGCCGATAAGGCAGTGATTGTAGGTACAGCAAATGGTTGCCAGGGTGGTTATTTTCAGGATGGCTACGTTAAATCAAAAGTGACCTCCTTTGGCGATTATTTTATTAAGATAGATACCATTTCACCGGTTATCCATCCGCTCAATATCATCAACGGTAAAAACATGGCTGCGGCCAAAAGTATCAATTTCAGGATGAGCGATAACCTGTCGGGCATTAAAACCTATGCGGGCACTATCGATAATAAATGGGTTTTAATGGAGTGGGATTATAAAAGTAAAATACTAAGTTATACCTTTAACGGCGAAATTGCTCCCGGTAAGCATGTATTTAAGCTTACAATTGGCGACAATAAGAATAATTTTTCGGAATTTACAGCCGATTTTTATAGATAGTATAATTTAGTATCAAGTAGCTAGTATCAAGTATCAAGACCTCTTGAATGCGGTGTTTAGGAGCAACGAAAATCTTGATGTAAAAAATCTTGATACTTGATACTAGCTACTTGATACTAACCGGCTACTTGATACTAAAAAACAAACAACACCTATGGCAACATTAAAAGAAGGCGATAAAGCCCCCGATTTTACGGCGAAGGACCAGAATGGTAAAACCATTTCGCTTGCTGATTACAAAGGAAAAAATGTGATCCTTTACTTTTATCCAAAAGATGACACCCCGGGTTGCACCGCCGAGTCATGCAACTTTAGAGATAACTATCAGTATTTATCGAAAATTGGCTTTGAAGTGATCGGAGTAAGTACCGACGACGAAAAATCGCACAAAAAATTCGAGACCAAATACAGCCTGCCTTTTACCCTGATAGCCGATAGCGAAAAACAAATTGTAGAAGCTTATGGCGTTTGGGTAGAAAAAAACATGTACGGCAAACAGTATATGGGTACCGCACGCACTACTTTCCTCATCAGTGCCGATGGTATCATCAGCAAAATAATTCACAAGGTTGATACGCAAAACGCTTCACAGCAGATACTCGACCTGATAGCATAAACTTTAAAAACCATATCAAAGCTATTTTTAGCGATCCCGAACTTTATTGATGAAACCTACTATTCAAGAATTAGAAAAAACCGCGTCGCAGATCCGCCGCGACATTGTACGTATGGTACACGCCTGCCAATCCGGTCACCCGGGTGGTTCATTAGGCTGTACAGACTATTTTACCGCCCTTTACTTCTCGGTAATGAACCACAATCCAAAGTTTAACATGGATGCCGTGGGCGAGGATATTTTCTTTTTATCAAACGGGCATATTTCGCCTGTATTTTACAGCACATTGGCCCATGCCGGTTATTTTGACAAAGCAGAGCTGGCTACCTTCCGCAAGCTGAACACCCGTTTGCAGGGCCACCCAACCACGCATGAGCATTTACCGGGAATCCGCATCGCTTCGGGTTCATTAGGTCAGGGTTTATCGGTAGCTATTGGCGCCGCTCTTACCAAAAAATTGAATGGCGATAAATCATTAGTATTTACACTGCACGGTGATGGTGAGTTGCAGGAAGGACAAATATGGGAAGCCGCCATGTTTGCACCGCACAATAAAGTAGATAACCTGATATCAACCATAGACGTAAACGGCCAGCAGATTGACGGACCAACCAACCTGGTATTGTCATTAGGCGACTTACATGCCAAATGGGAAGCTTTTGGCTGGGATGTACTGGAGATGAAAGGCAACGACATGGCCGATGTGGTAAAAACACTGGAGCTGGCCAAAAGCCGCACAGGTCAGGGCAAACCGATCATGATACTGATGCATACCGAAATGGGTTACGGAGTTGATTTTATGGTGGGCAGCCACAAATGGCATGGTGTAGCGCCAAATGACGAGCAGCTGCAACTAGCCCTCGGCCAACTGGAAGAAACACTGGGCGATTATTAAGCCCCTTCTTAGAAGCAAGAGACAAGAATCAAGACACAATAATTTATCACATAGAATATTTCCCAAAAACACTCTCTCCCGATAACTATCGGTATGGAAAGGGTTGGGTGAGGCTCATGAAAAAATACACTTACACAGATAAAAAAGATACCCGCTCGGGCTTTGGCGCCGGGCTGCTGGAAGCCGGCAGAAAAAACAACCAGGTAGTGGCCCTTTGCGCCGACCTGATCGGATCGTTAAAAATGAATGATTTCATTAAAGAATTTCCTGAACGTTTTGTACAGGTAGGTATTGCCGAAGCCAACATGATGGGCATTGCCGCCGGTATGACCATTGGCGGTAAAATTCCGTTTACAGGTACTTTCGCTAACTTTTCAACCGGCAGGGTTTATGACCAGATCCGCCAATCGATAGCTTACTCCAACAAAAACGTAAAAATTTGCGCTTCACACGCCGGTTTAACCCTGGGTGAGGATGGTGCTACTCACCAGATCCTGGAAGATATTGGGCTGATGAAAATGTTGCCGGGTATGACAGTGATCAACACCTGCGATTATAACCAAACCAAAGCCGCTACCCTGGCCATTGCCGAATATGATGGCCCGGTTTACCTGCGTTTTGGCAGGCCGGTGGTGCCTATTTTTACCGATCCGGATCAAAAATTTGAGATTGG
Source organism: Mucilaginibacter sp. 22184 (assembly GCF_052045695.1). NCBI lineage: Bacteria > Pseudomonadati > Bacteroidota > Sphingobacteriia > Sphingobacteriales > Sphingobacteriaceae > Mucilaginibacter > Mucilaginibacter sp. 22184. The sequence continues at coordinate 215,709 of NZ_JBQEPI010000010.1, read as the reverse complement.
CAAGGCATGGATGGTGAATGAAGGCGCAGATGTAAGTATATTTGCCACCGGTCACCTGGTATGGCAAGCCATATTGGCCGGCGAAATATTGGCCGAGGAAGGTATTGATGCCGAGATCATTAACATACATACCATAAAACCTTTGGATGCAGAAGCCGTATTAAAGTCGGTAGCCAAAACAGGTTGCGTAGTAACTGCCGAAGAGCATAACCGCCTGGGTGGTTTGGGCGACAGCATTGCACAAGTGCTGGCGGTACATAACCCAACACCACAGGAGTATGTGGCAGTTAATGACAGCTTTGGCGAAAGCGGTACACCAGAGCAGTTGATGACAAAGTATGGCCTTGATGCCGAGCACATTGTGCTGGCGGCAAAAAAGGTGATGAAAAGAAAACAAAATGCGATAATAAGCATTTAACTATAAAATTTAAAAAATGTCGTTGCAGGTTGAAGATTCAGAGATTTTAAGTAAGTTCCAGGACGAAAAAACACGTAACGAAGCGTTTAACCTGTTATTGAAAAAATACCAGCAAAAAATTTACTGGCACATCCGTCGTATGGTTGTTGATCATGACGATGCGGACGATCTTGTGCAGGACGTTTTTATCAAGGTTTGGAAAAACCTGCTGGGCTTCAGAAACGACGCGCAGCTATACACCTGGATGTACAGGATAGCATCCAACGAGTGTATTACCTTTTTGAACAAGAAGAAGCAAAAAAATAATATACCGTTGGATGATGTAGCTTATGAACTGGCCGATTCATTAGCCGATTCGAGCTATTTTAACGGCGACCAGGCGCAACGCAAACTGCAGGAAGCATTGCTTACCCTGCCCGAAAAACAGCGCCTGGTTTTCAACATGAAGTACTATGATGATATGAAATATGAAGAAATATCTGACGTTTTGGGTACCAGCGTGGGTGCGTTAAAGGCATCTTTTCACCTGGCAGTCAAGAAGATAGAGGCATTTTTATTATCAAAAGATTAAATTCAAAATTAATACAGATTTACGTTAAACCTTTTAGCACTAAATTCATCTATAGTACTGTATGAAAAGCGATATGGACAATAGGGAGTGGCTGGATGATTATGAATCACTAAAACGGATCGATGCCAGGAATCCGTTTGTGGTTCCAGCTGGCTATTTCGATGAATTAGCGCAGCATATAACATCACGCATAAGGCTGGAAGAGCTAAAAAGCTCATCCACCGGATTTTCCGTGCCTGAAAACTACTTTGATCAATTAAGCAGTAATATACAAAGCCGCATACGTGTTGAGGACGCTGTGCACACACAGGACTCCGGTTTTACCGTACCTGAAAATTATTTTAATGAACTTGGCAGCAATATTCAAAGCAGAATAACTATTGAGGAGGCATTAAACCCGGAGCATCAGGGTTTTAGTGTGCCCGAAAATTATTTTGACGAACTGAGCAGTAATATCCAAAGCAGGATAGCTATTGACGAATTGGTAAATAATGAAGCCGAAAGCTTTACCGTGCCCGAAAATTACTTCGAAACACTGAGCGGTAATATTCAAAGCCGGATAGCCGTTGAGGAGCATATCAGCAGTGAAGCCGAAGGTTTTACCGTGCCCGAGAATTATTTTGAGCAGTTAAGCCGGAATATCTTAAGCAAAACTGTTAATGAGGAAGAGGTAGCAACCGCCAAAGTAATTACCTTGCCGGCTGCCGTTAAAAAGAAGGGCATTGTACGCAGGATGTTCGCATCACAAACCTTCAGGTATGCTACTGCAGCCTGCTTTGCCCTTATATTGGGTATTGGACTGTTGGTAAGAAATGGTGATTCTCCTGTAAAACATGATCACTCATTTTTACATGAGCAATTGTCGACCGTGCCTGTTGATGAAATTAAGAGCTATCTGCAATTACACGCGGATGCAAATGATACCCGTAGCCTGATGGATGGCGGACAGCAAATTAATACTGCAAATCTGGATGAAGATCTGTCGGACTATTTGGATTCCACTAATTAACGATACTTTTAATGCGCATATTGATCAGGTATATTCTTATTTTATTTTTTATAATGGCAGCGGGTTACCAATCCTTTGCACAGGTAAATAACAACCTGGTGCAGAGGCAAAAGATAACCCCTGCTCCTTTGCGTGATAAAAAAAACACCCGCCAGAAACTTGATGCGGCTCATGACAGGTTTATCACCAAGCAGCTTAACCTTACCGATGAAGAATCGGCTAAATTTTGGCCCATATACCGTCAATATCAACAGGAGCTTACCGCCGTTAACGTGCTCAAGCGCCTAAACAACTCCAGCGCAGCGGCCAATGGTACCGAACAAATAGATAAAGAAATTTATTACGAAAGCCAGCAGGTAGCCATACGCAAGCGTTATAAAGACGCTTTTCTGAAAATACTCCCCCCCGAAAAGGTAAGCGAGCTTTACAAAAGCGAACGCGAGTTCCGCGATGAGCTCATCAAACAACTCAGCGAACGCAGCGAAAGAGCAGGGAACTAACTAATTATTGAATTATTGATTTAGTGAATTAGTGATTGGTTTTCAATTAGTGATTTTACAATAGCTAAAGTGTTAAGGGAAATGACGATTTTTGTATCGTCATAAATCAATAACTCAATAATTATTCTACTCCCCCAACTCAATAATTCACTAAATCAATAATTCACTAATTGCTCTCCCATGCCTACTCTTCGCCAGATCTTTTTAACCAATAACGCGCAAACCACCAATTTTCCGCTGTTGCTGGAGTTTGAACGGGCCGAGGGAGTATATATGTATGATACAGCAGGCAAAGCCCATACCGACTTGATATCGGGCATTGGCGTAAGCAGCCTGGGTCACGGCAACCCTAAAGTTATAGCAGCCATCAAACACCAGGTTGACCAATACATGCACCTGATGGTTTATGGCGAATACGTACAAACACCACAAGTGCGTTTTGCCGAAAAGCTGGTGTCTGTGCTGCCTCAAAATCTGCAGTCGGTATACTTTACCAATTCCGGTGCCGAGGCCGTTGAGGGAGCCTTAAAACTGGCCAAACGTTATACCGGACGCCAGCAGATCATCGCTTGCCATAACTCTTATCACGGCAGCACCCAGGGCGCCTTAAGCGTAATGGGCAACGAAGAATTTAAACAGGCTTACCGCCCCCTATTGCCTGGCGTAAGCTTTATACGTTTTAACGAGGCAGACGATCTGCAGCTCATCACCCATCAAACCGCCTGCGTTATTATCGAAACGGTACAAGGCGAAGCTGGTATCCGTGTACCCGATTTTGCTTACATGCAGGCCCTGCGCAAGCGCTGCGACGAAACCGGCACTTTGCTGATACTGGACGAGATACAGGCCGCTTTTGGCCGCACAGGTAAACTTTTCGCTTTTGAACATTTTGACATTGTACCCGATATTTTATTGCTGGCCAAAGCGCTGGGCGGCGGTATGCCTGTAGGTGCTTTTATCTCCTCTAACGCTATCATGGGCGCGCTGAAAGAAAACCCCATCCTGGGTCACATTACCACCTTTGGCGGGCACCCGGTGTGTTGCGCCGCCGGACTGGCAGCATTAGAAGTACTACTGTACGACAACCTGGTATCCGGCGTAGCCGAAAAGGAAGCCCTGTTCCGCAAATTACTGGTTCACCCGGCTATTAAACAGGTACGGGGCAAAGGTCTTATGCTGGCTGTTGAACTGGACAACTTTGACCTGAATAAAAAAATAATCGACCGCTGCATTGAACACGGCATCATCACCGACTGGTTCTTGCATTGCAGCAACTCCATGCGTATAGCCCCTCCGCTTATTATTACTCCCGACCAAATTGAACATGCATGTAGTGTGATATTGGAGGCTGTTGAGTATTATACTGTAGATTAGCATAACGGCCAATCAGCTCATCCAATCAACTCCCACACGCATTATTGCTGAGGAGGAACGACGTGGCAATCCCCGATATGCAAAGCCACTCTGTATAGTTAGGGATTGCCACGCTGCGCTCGCAATGACATATTCTTAAATTTATTATACTCCTATCCCCCAACGTAACTTTCAAGTTACTTTATTAAATAATATATTAAAATTTTTATTTTGAATTAAACTGGTATGGTTTGTGCATTTATGGTATTATCTATACAAAAAGGATCGAAAAAGTCTGTTTCCTGTCAAAACAGATCAATACTGCTCTTTTTTATAGTCATAGTTTAAACAATTAATTAAAAGGAATTGTTCAATCTATTACCATACGTTCTTAACATCTATACCCAATATGAAAATAGCATATATATCAACCTACCCTCCCCGCGAATGTGGCCTGGCCACGTTCAATCAAAACCTGATGCGGGCTATTAACGCCAATTTTCCCGAAAGACAATCTTTAGCGCATGGTGGCTTTGTGGTCGCGCTGAACGATTCGGAGAGTTTGCAGCATTACGAATACCCGGAGGAGGTGAAATATGTTATTCGCCAGGACCACCAGAAAGATTATATCCGTGCGGCCAACTATATCAATACCAGCAATGCCGACGTATGTATCATGGAGCATGAGTTTGGTATTTACGGCGGCGAAAGCGGCATCTACATTTTACCGCTGATCAACCGGCTCGAAAAACCATTGATCTCGATACTGCATACCATATTAAAAGATCCCAGCTATGTGCAGCGTATCATCATTCGCGAAATAGCCGAGCAATCATCAAAGATCATTGTGATGAGTCAGCGGGCTGTGGAATTTTTAACCACCATTTATGATATCCCTGCCGAAAAGATCCAGATCATTGAACATGGTGTTCCGGATGTGGAAGCGCTGGTCAATAATCCGGTTAAAAACCTGTCGTCATTTAAAAATCGCCGGGTGTTGTTAACCTTCGGTTTGCTGAGCCGCAATAAAGGTCTGGAAACCGTGGTAAAAGCATTGCCCCGCATTGTGGCCAAACATCCTGATGTAACTTATGTAATATTAGGCAATACCCATCCGGGCGTAATCAAAAGCTCAGGTGAAGAATACCGCGACCACCTCAAAACCCTGGCCGCCCAACTGGGTGTATCGGCCAACCTGGCTTTCATCAATAAATTTGTATCGGAAGAAGAGCTGGTAAATTACCTCACGGCCTGCGAAATTTATGTTACTCCATATTTGAACGAAGCGCAGATCACCAGTGGTACGCTCTCTTATGCCGTTGGTGCCGGAGCAGCCGTGGTATCAACCCCATACTGGCATGCAACCGAACTACTGGCCGATAAACGCGGCCGCCTGTTTGATTTTAAAAACGCCGACGCCCTGGCCGATACCGTTATTGAACTGCTTGATCAGGACCTGGTATTAAAAGAACTCAAAGAAAATGCTTATCAATATGGCTTACACCTGCGCTGGCCGGTAGTAGGTGCCGAGTTTATTAAAGTGGCCCAGGAAGCCAGTGTACGGTTTGATTTTAGCGATAAGATACTAAAAAACAGTATTGTTGATCCCGAGATATTGCCCAAATTCAGCCTTACGCATGTACTGCGCTTAACAGATGATACCGGTATTGTACAACATGCCAAATACGGCATACCCAATTTAAAAGAGGGTTATTGCCTGGATGATAATGCCCGCGCGCTCATTATGGCGCTGATGGCTTATCAACGCAGCAAAAGCCGCGAAGCATTTGAGCTGCTCCCTATCTACCTCAGCTATATTCACTACATGCAAACGGATGATGGCAATTTCCGCAATTTCCTGAGTTTCGACCGGAGGTATCTGGACGAGGTAGGATCGGAGGATTCTTTCGGTCGTACCATTTGGGCGCTGGGGCACCTCATCGGTTGCGCGGCCAGCAACTCGTACCGGGAATTTGCATTGGAGATATTCCATAAATCGGTACCGCATTTTGAAAAGCTGGAACATTTAAGGGGCATGGCCAATACCATTATCGGCATCAGTTCATACTTACAAGTGTATCCTACCGATGAAGGCATGGTGAACATACTGAACCGGCTTACGCAGCCGCTCATCGATGCTTATGAAAATACGCAATCGGAAGATTGGCAATGGTTTGAGGAGAAAATGACCTATGATAATGCCATACTGCCACTGGCCCTGCTGCATTCCTGCGAAATAACCGGGAATGAGGATGCCAAACGGATAGCATTGGCTACAATGGCGTTCCTGGATAAGCTCACGCTGTCAAACGGGTATCTGAGTCCGGTAGGAAATGATGGCTGGTATTATCGCGGCGGCAGCTTCCCTACGTTTGATCAGCAGGCTATTGAAACCATGGCCATGGTGCTGATGCATTTCCAGGCTTACCAGATATTCAGGGTGCCACAATATGTAGAGAAAATGTTCCTGAGCTATAAGTGGTTCCTGGGCGAAAACACGTTGCGCGCCCCTTTATATGATCATGAAACCAAAGGCTGCTGTGATGGTTTGCTGCCAACCGGCATCAACCGTAACCAGGGCGCCGAAAGCACGCTGGCCTATCTCATATCGCACTTAACGGTACTGAAAGCCTTCGAACTGGAATACGAATATAACAAGTATGGCAATCAAAAAATGGAGATTTGTTAGATGTGGAGAGTGCTGAATGGTGAATAGTGAGTGGTAAAATAAAACTACATCCCTCACTATTCACCATTCCCCACTCACTAATTCACTAACTCACTAATTCACTAATTAAAATGAAGGTTGCCGTATTATCGCCCGTCGCCTGGCGCACACCGCCAAGGCATTATGGCCCCTGGGAACAGATAGCATCAAACATTGCCGAAGGTTTGATAAAACTGGGCATCGATGTTACCCTTTTTGCCACCGGCGATTCGATAACCGCGGGAAAGCTGGAATCGGTTTGCGCTACGGGCTACGAGGAAGACCGTAGTCAGGATGCCAAAGTGTTGGAATGTTTGCATATCAGTAATCTGATGGAGCAGGCCGGTCGGTTTGATATTATCCATAACAATTTTGATTTTTTGCCGCTCACTTATTCGGGTTTAATCAAAACACCGCTGATAACTACCATTCACGGCTTTTCATCACCACGCATTATCCCCGTATACAAAAAATATAACCACCGCGGCCATTACGTAAGTATTAGTAATGCCGACCGTAGCACCGAACTGGAATACCTGGCCACCGTTTATAATGGGCTAAATACTGCCGATTTTGAATTTTATGAAAAGCCAGATTCGGATAAATATCTGCTTTACTTTGGCCGCATCCACCCGGATAAGGGCACAGCCGAAGCTATTTCCATTGCTCAAAAGAGCAAGCGCAAACTGCTCATAGCGGGCATAATCCAGGATGAAAATTATTACCGCGAAAAAGTAGAGCCGTTTTTATCCGCCGAAATAGAATATATAGGTCATGCCGGGCCAGAAAACCGGAAACAGCTTTTGGGCAATGCCTATGCCTTGTTGCACCCCATCAGTTTTAATGAGCCTTTTGGCATGAGCGTAGCCGAGGCCATGCTTTGTGGCACGCCGGTGATCGCCTTTAACCGCGGATCGATGCCGGAGCTGATCAGGGATACCGAAACCGGTTTTTTGGTGGATAATATCGACGAAGCCGTAACAGCTGTTGATCAAATAAAAACAATTGACCGGGTGGCTTGCCATACTTGGGCAGCATCCCGGTTCTCAAAAGATAAGATGGCGGCTGATTATTTGGGCTTATATAAACAAATATTAAGCCCCTAACCCCCAATTAAAATATTTGTTAAACGCTGCCGCGAGATTAGCGTATCTCGTGGCAGCGTTTAACCGACAACATGTAATTTTTAATGTCTACGAACGCTCGATCGTGCCAATGATCCCGCCTATGGCTTTCTTCAATACCATATTATTCATAGCAGGGTCAATATCTTTAAAATAGCGGTTCAGGGCTACCAGGCCATGTACAAACGACATGCATATCAGGTAATTGCACCGAAAAGTTTCCTCTGTCAATGCATTTGCTTTTACCAGTGGCTGCATCCCCTCGCGAAACAGGTTAATAAAGGTCGACAGCGCCGGGAAGGCCTTTTCCACATCCGCCACATCGGTACCTACCTTATACATTAACTGGTAAAGCTCGTTTTCACTGGTGGCAAAATAAAGAACGGCCCTTAATACGGTCTCCATTCTTTCTTTGGGATCGCTTACCGTTGCCAACCGTTGCTGTATACAATTGATAAGCATGGCAAAACCCCGTTTTGACAATTCGATCAGCACCGCTTCCTTATTCAGGAAATAAGAATATACAATAGTTGGACTGTATTCAATGGTATCGGCAATTTTCCTGATGCTTAATGCCTCGCATCCTTCATCTTTAACGATCCCCATCGCGGCATCAAGAATAAGCTGACGGACCTCTGCTTTTAAACGTTCCACCCGTTCTTTACTACCCATACATTTTATAAATTGGTATGGCTAAAGTTAAAGCTTTTTATGATTATGAATAACAATGCCAATGCTGTTGCAGCGGAATAAAAATGACCCTTTAGAACTCATATTTAAAAAATTAACCAGCGAAAATCTGCTGATAATTTAGTATATTTACTATAATTCAACAGCCCGTTTTTTCCTGATCAAAAAGGAGAAAACGGGCTGTTGAATTAAGGGAAAAACAGAGCAAAAATCGCTCATTTCCAATACAGTTATTTGACAATCAATAATTTAATACTTTTTAAAGTTTCAAAAGCTGCTCAAAATCGTACTGAAAATTTGTTAAAAAGTGTTAAAATGCGGTTCTCCGAACAGTTTTTGAACGATTTTCACCCCATTTAGGCACAAAAAGTGTTAAAATTTAAGGTTTAAAAAGTTTTTGACCTACGCTTTTTGTTTCCTGGTTTTGGCCCGGTGCTCGGCTGCGTCCTCTTTTAATTTTTTGAGGAGCTCGTCCAGGCAAACCTCGGCAAATGCAGTTGATGAGTCCGACACGCCATACGGGATAATGAGCTTATCGTTATGCACGATGGTACCGCAGGAGTACAATACATTGGGTACATAGCCTTCCCGTTCGTCGCTGTTGGGGATAAGCAGGGGCTCCTTCAGGCGACCGATCTCAATGGTTGGATCGTCAAGCTTCAAAAGGCTGGCGCCCAGCACATAGCGCCGCATAGGGCCTACGCCATGGGTGATCATGATCCAACCTTCTTCAGTTTCTATAGGCGATCCGCAGTTACCTATCTGGATAAACTCCCAGGTAAATTTAGGCTGTTGCAGCAATACGGGTTTTTCCCAGATATTGATCTTGTCGGAGTACATGATATAGTTATTGCATCCATCAATGCGCGATATCATCACAAACTTATCATTCACCTTACGAGGAAACAGGGCCAGGTTCTTGTTCTGAGCGCCAGCGCCATACAGGGGCATGATCTTAAAATTATAAAAGTCGGTGGTTTGCAGCAATTTGGGCATAATCAGCGAACCATCATAGGCAGTATAGGTAGCATAGTATACATAGGTGCCATCGTCATTGATAAATTTCACAAAGCGGGCATCTTCGATACCTTTGCGTTCGTACTCCGATATGGGGAATATGACCCTGTCTGATATATCGGTATCCAATGAAAATACAATCTCATAGTAGGAATCGGCCAGCCAGAGTACCTTGTCGTATTCCAGGCGCTTCATGTCGCTCTCCTGTAGTTTCTGCGAATCGAGAATGATGCGGCGCAGATTGGCGTACTCAAAATGATGATCGAGCTTTGATTCCAGCTCATTGATCACATCTATACTGATCTGGGTAATAGCGGCTTTTTCAAAGAACAGCTTTTTGTTATAAACAGCGTTCCGCACAATTTCGGCCTCATCAATATAGCTACCTGAAGGTTGAATGGTAATTTCATTATTTTTATCGATCAGCGCTCTTCTGAAAGTGATAGAGGAGATATGGCCCTCACCTACTGCCCTAAAGCTGATGATCACTCGTTTCTGACCATCTTCCAACTCGGTTTGATCTGGATCTTCTACTATGGATGGGTTAAAGAACGCCGCAGATTCAATGGAATATTCATGGGTAAAATAGGAGCCGATGAGTAGTTTTCGGTAAACTGTGAGGGTATCAAAATCAATGTTCAGCTCATTAAATAATGGCTTTAGCTTACTGCAATGCCGGTTTAGTACCCTGGTGATGTTACGATGCCTTTTGGAATACTCCTGCAGCAATGGCGAAATGATACCGAAAGCTTCTTCCTCGCTAATATCCATCACGCGTTCTATCACTTCTTTTGCACGGTCGTTCCCATTAAAAAAGAATCTTGCTATAACGCGTTTGGGATCGGGATTAACTCTTATGGGTTTTCGTTCAATGGAAAGTCTCATATAGAAGGAGGTATTTATTCTTTAACAGCATTAACCCGAAATTGATTTCGATAATTTATATTCATTTTGGAATTTGAGCTTGACATTTAAAAACAGAGTAAATCTTGAAATATACTGCACCTGATTTTAAATAAAAATCCGAAATCTCAAATCCCAATTCCGAAATTATCTCTATTCTTATATCTTTTGTAAATTGCAGGCGTATGAATGTATTAATTGTTGAAGACGAAAAGGGCTTGGCCCTTGAAGTAGATGAATTTTTAAGTCATGAAGGTTTTACTGTTGAGCACGCGCGTACCAAAAAATCGGCCGAGGAAAAGATATTTGTAAACAACTATGACTTTATACTGCTTGACCTTGGCTTGCCCGACGGTGACGGCTTTGACCTGTTAAAAATGCTGAAAGGCCTTGAAAAACGCGACGATGCCGTTATTATACTTACAGCGCGTGGAGCCGTTGACGACCGCGTAATGGGTCTGGAACAAGGCGCCGACGACTACCTGGCCAAACCGTTTTCGTTAAGTGAGCTCCTTGCACGCATGCATGCCATAACACGCCGCAAACACCGATTGGAAAGCAATGATATCAATATCAAAGGATTGCGCGTTAATATCCAGAACCGTACGGTGATGTATAATGATGAGCGTATTAACCTCACCAAAAAAGAGTTCGAGATATTCAATTACCTGGTGCTGAATAAAAACCGGGTAATATCACGTACCAACTTAACCGAACACGTTTGGGGCGATGTACTGGAGATCAATTCCGACTCCAACTTTGTGGACGTGCATGTTAAAAACCTGCGTAAAAAGCTATCGCAATACATTCCTATTGATTGGTTTGAAACCGTAAGGAGTATTGGTTACCGTATTAATATTTAAACATTCCCCGGATGAAACTTCAGGTAAAGCTGGCGCTATATAATACGCTAACCAAGGTGGCCATTATTTTATTTACCGGCCTGCTTATCCTGCTTTCTATTGAAAAAATATCTTATAACCATATTGAGGTTCGCCTGGAAGAAAAAAAAGAAGCTACGTTAAGGAGTCTTTCTTCCAGGGAGATCAACAGCTTTCTGGCGGCGCAAAAAGTATATACCGACTATAATATATTAAAAGAAGAGTTTATTACCATAACCCCGGTTAAATATGAGGCCAACACGCCCGGCAAAGTAACCTTTAGTACAGAAACAAGGAAGGTTGAGCGGAATATGGAAACTTATCGCATACTCTCCAACCGCTTTAACTTTAATGAGCATACCTACCTTCTGGAAATTGGGGAAACCATCGAATCTGTTGAAGAATTAAAGTCCATCATCAAAAAGTTCACTTTACTGGTATTGTTCATTGCCCTGGTACTTACGTTGATAAGCGACCTTGTGTTTACCAAGTTTTTGCTTGCCCCTTTTTATAAGATTATTGACCGCAAGCTGATCAAAGTGAATGACCCCATGAACTTTGATTACGAGAAGATCCAAACCACAACCCAGGATTTTGAATTACTTGATGATAGTATAAGCTCATTGATGAAAAAGATCTCCAACCTTTTTATATTGGAAAAACAATTCATCGCCAATGTGTCGCATGAGTTACTTACGCCTATATCCATCATCAGCTCAAGGCTCGAAAATATATTACTACATGAGGAATTAAGTGAGGGCAGCGAAAATAAGATGCATGCCTCCCTAAAAACACTCAATCGCCTCAAATCAATCATTAATAGCTTGTTACTTATATCAAAGGTAGAAAACAACCAGTTTGACAAGGGCGATATGGTCATGATAGCCGGAGTTATCAAAGAAATACATGAAGAATTGGAAGATCGTATAGATGAAAAACACTTAACTTTTACCAATCATCTCAAATACATTTATTCTATACAGGGCAACCGTCCGCTCATGCATACGTTGCTGTTCAACATCATTAACAACTCCATTAAATACAATACCACTAAAGGCAGTATTACTATTAGTGATGATCTTAATGATGATATTTATGCCATTACAATTGCCGACACGGGTATTGGTATGGAGCAAAAGCAAATTGATAATGCCTTTAATCGTTTTGAGAAGTTTGATACCGATGAAAAAGAAAGTTATGGTTTAGGCCTCGCTATTGTGAAAAGTATCACTGCGTTTCATAACATTAACATTAAAATAAACTCGGTAAAAAATAAGGGAACTGCTGTAAAGCTGATATTTGATAACCAGGTATAACTTCACCAAATCTTCATTCGAAATTTATTACTTTGGGCAGTTTTAGTAAGTGCTACCCCTATTGAGAGGGCTATTTTTATTTTAAGAATAGCCTTTTTTTTATATCATCTTATTACGCTTCACCAAATAGGTTTTCAGTATATTCTGATAGCCTTCGTGTATATCGGCATCAATCAAATCAATATGATATTGCGCGCATTTGAGTTCCAGCTCATGCCGGTACGCTGCTAACGATTTTTGATAAGCATCACGTATTTTACCAGGATGCACTTTTATCTCGGCGCCACTTTCCATATCAATAAAATGATGCGGACGGTTATCAAAATTAAAATCGAGTTCTTTTTGCTTATCGTGCACATTAAATATAACCACTTCGTGCTTATTGAATTTCAAGTGCTGTATAGCCGCGAATAGTGCCTGTAACTTTTCGGTGTCGAGGCTATTTTCGAGCATATCACTAAAAATAATCACCATGGAACGTTGATGTATCTCCTGGGCAATATGGTGCAGCACATCAGTTATATGCGTAACCGTATTTACCCGCGGACTATTATACATTTTTTCGAGCTCGGCATACAAATGAAACAAATGCGTGCTGGTTGATTTGGCGGCACTCAGCCAGTCAATCTTATCCGAAAACAGACATAATCCAAAAGCATCGCGCTGTTTTTTAAACAGATACATTAACGCGGCCGCCGCATAAACAGAAAACTGTAGCTTATTCATCCCCTTTTCGGGAAAATTCATAGACGACGAAGTGTCAAGCAGTAAATAACAGCGCAGGTTAGTTTCTTCTTCAAACTGTTTTACAAACAATTTCTCCGTGCGGGCCAATAACTTCCAGTCGATATTTTTTACCGATTCGCCATTATTGTACAAACGATGTTCGGCAAACTCTACAGAAAACCCATGGAAGGGACTCTGGTGCAGGCCGGTTATGAAGCCTTCAACCACCTGGCGGGCCAGTAGCTCCAGGTTGGCCAGTTGCCTTATTTGCTGATCATCATTTAACAGGGACATAGGGCTAATATAGGGTATAAAAAAAGCGTCACCAAATAGGTAACGCTTTTTTAAGGTAATAAATATGGTGAGTTAAGCTATCAATAAGCTTAATTTTTGCCTTTTGTAATTATGCTAATTGCTTAACCAATTTGTCGGTTAAAACTGATTTTGGAACGGCGCCAATTTGTTTATCAACAATTTCGCCATTTTTGAAGAATAATAAAGCAGGGATATTACGGATTCCGTATTTCATTGATATACCTGGATTGTTGTCAACATCAACTTTACCAACAACGGCTTGGCCTGCATATTCTTTTGCAATATCCTCAACAACCGGACCTACCATTCTACAAGGACCACACCATTCTGCCCAAAAGTCAATAAGTACGGGTTTGTCTGATTTCAGCACAAGTTCGTCAAAGTTCGCATCAGTTATTTCTAAAGCCATGATTTCTATTTTTTAAATTTTTTGTATTACAAATATATACTATTCAAATAACTTGCCACAAATGTGACCTGACAATGTGACAATTATATTAATAACATAACCAGAGCTCTATATCAATCCCCTTAAAAAAAACCAAAAAAGTGGGTTTACATGGTTTACACTTTTTACGGTTTACATTATTTTACTTAATTAAAAATCAAATAGTTAAATAAAATAATTGCATAAAACAGGCATTTTCATGTTAACCCACATCGTAACGTTTTCTATGTTAATAAATAGCCTGTTTTCCTTTATTGACCGTTTGAATAATTAAGTCAGAAATTATAAAAATCAAATAATGTCTTTTTAATTCAACACCGGCTGTATGTTGGTCAAATTAAAAATATCGGCCATCAGGTCATCGCTTGGGTTTACTTTGAACAATTTGGAGGCCAGTTCAACCTGTAAAGCTTCTTCCCGATCTTTGATCAAAAAGCGTAGTTTACAGTTCTGAACCGGATACTTTTCATTATTGACCATAATGGCCTGCTGAATATCATCCAGCAGCTTACTGTTCAAACTATTTACATCCAGGCAAACGGTCAATGATTTGGTCATCTTATCGCGCATTTCCGATAGCAGGCTCATTACCTGTATGCGCAGGTCCCAGTTATCTTTTTGCCTGAATTTTTCTTCGATATTCCCTTTGATATGCAGAAAATAACCATCCATCATCAGATTACGAAATTTCACATAATCCTCGCCAAACAAGGCAAATTCGTATGATTCGTTATAATCTTCGAGCACAAAGGTGCCAAAAGGTTTACCGGTTTTAGTCATCTTATGCTGCACGTTACCAACCAGGCCGCCAATGCGGATCTCGCCCCGCTTCCGTAATTCGTTAAACGCGCTCATGATCTCTTCGCCGCCCTCACCTGTACGTGCTTTTTGCACCAGTTTCAGATCGCTTACGGTACTGTTGCAGAAGCGTTCCAGCTCAACTTTATAATTATCAAGCGGGTGCCCGGTCAGGTATATACCGATCACCATTTTCTCGTACTTCAATTTTTCAATCAGCGGCCACTCTTCCACATCGGGCATAGCCGGCTCCGGCACATAGGAGGCCACCGAACCGCCAAACAATGATGATTGTGAACTGCTTTGCACGTTCTGATAATCATTCGCGTATTTGATCAGTCGCTCAACACCTGTTAATACCCCCAGCTCGGTCTTGGCAAAAAACTGCGACCGGTGTACACCAAAGCCGTCAAAAGCTCCCCCGTAAACCAGGTTTTCATATGATTTACGGTTTACACTCCGCGTGTTTGACCTGCGTGCAAAATCATACAAAGTTTCATACGGACCATTAGCTTCGCGTTCTTCAATGATACTTTCAACCGCTTTATCGCCAACGCCTTTAACGCCGGTTAGTCCGAAACGGATATGCCCCTTTTTATTTACCGCGAATGACATGTCCGACTCATTAATATCCGGGCCTAAAACCAGCAGATCCATCCGGCGGCATTCCTCCATGAAAAAGGTAATCTTTTCTATATTGTTCTGGTTATTTAAAACCGCGGCCATATATTCAGAGGGGTAATGCGCTTTTAAATATGCAGTTTGATAAGCCACAAAGGCGTAACAGGTAGAGTGCGATTTATTGAAAGCGTATTGCGCAAAGGCCTTCCAGTCGGTCCATATTTTAGTCAGCTTATCTTTGGGGTGTCCTTTAGCCATGGCCCCATCCATAAACTGGGCCTCCATTTTATTTAGCACCTCAATTTGCTTTTTACCCATGGCTTTTCGCAAAACGTCGGCATCGCCTTTACTAAAGCCCGCTAACTTTTGCGATAAAAGCATCACCTGTTCCTGGTATACGGTGATACCATAGGTTTCGCCCAGGTATTCCTCCATATCCGGAAGGTCAAATACAATAGGTTCCTGACCGTGTTTACGTTTAATAAAGTTGGGGATGTACTCTATCGGTCCCGGACGGTACAGGGCGTTCATGGCAATCAAGTCCTCAAACTTATCCGGCTTCAGATCGCGAAGGTACATTTGCATACCATCGCTTTCAAACTGGAACGTACCGTTGGTATCACCGCGTTGATAAAGCTCATATGTTTTAGTATCATCAAGCGGTATATAATCAATATCGATGCTTACTCCATGGTTTTGCTTGATCATCCGCAGCGCGTCTTTAATAATGGTCAGGGTCTTCAGTCCCAGAAAGTCCATCTTGATAACGCCTGCATCCTCAATCACACGCCCATCGTATTGCGTAACCAGCAGATCGGAGTCTTTAGCGGTTGCAACCGGTACAATATCAGTTAAGTCATAAGGCGCAATGATGATACCCGCGGCGTGTACACCAGTATTACGAACTGAGCCTTCTAACTTTTCGGCCTCACGCAGCACCTGTCCGCGCAGGTCGTTCCCTTTTACAATTTCTTTAAGCTCGGGCACCTGCTCAATGGCTTCTTTAAGCGTGATACCTAATGTTTCGGGAACCAGCTTTTTAAGGGCCGCCATTTCGGGCAGCGGCATATCCAGCACCCGGCCCACGTCCTGTATACTGGTACGGGCGGCCATGGAACCGTAGGTAATGATCTGCGCCACCTGGTTCTTGCCATATTTTTCTACTACATAGTCAATCACCCTTTGTCGGCCCGCATCATCAAAGTCGGTATCAATATCGGGCATCGACTTACGATCCGGGTTAAGGAACCTCTCGAACAGGAGGTTATACTTCATCGGGTCGATATTGGTAATCCCTGTACAATAAGCCACTACCGATCCCGCGGCCGAACCACGGCCAGGCCCAATAAATACGCCGATATCACGGCCATGCTTAATAAAGTCGGCCACAATTAAAAAGTACCCGGCAAAACCCATGGTACGTATGGTGAACAGCTCAAAGTTGATCCGTTCTTCCGTTTCGGGCGAAATATCTACATAGCGCTCCTTTGCGCCAGTAAATGTTAAATGTTTTAAATATTCCCACTGGTTAAGGGTATCGGCATCCGGTGTGTTGTGGATCTTGAACTCTTCGGGAATAACGAAATTGGGTAGCAGTATGTCTCGCTTTAATTTTAATACCTCTACCTTATCAACAATTTCGTTAGTGTTATCCAATGACTCAGGGATATCAGAGAACAAGCTGCCCATTTCTGCCTGTGTCTTGAAATAAAACTGGTCGTTCGGAAAGCCGAAACGGTAGCCTTTACCACCCTCTTCATCAGTCGCTATCGGCGTACTTTGCATATCGCCGGTGTTTACGCACAGTAAAATATCGTGGGCATTGGAGTCCTGCTGATCCACATAGTGCGAATCATTGGAGCATATTACTTTTACATTATACTTTTTAGCATAAGTAAGCAATACATTGTTAATAGTGGTTTGCTCCGGAATATCATGACGTTGCAGCTCGATATAAAAATCTTCGCCAAAAAGGTCAAGCCACCATCTAAATTCTTCTTCCGCCTTTTCGGGTGTTTCCCGTAATATAGCCTGGGGTACTGATGCACCAATGCAACAGGTAGTGGCAATGAGGCCTTTATGGTATTTTAATATCAGTTCTTTATCAATACGCGGCCATTTACTGTACAGGCCTTCCATATAGCCTAAGGAACATAGCTTCACCAGGTTTTTGTAACCTTCGGGGTTTTTAGCCAGCATCAGCTGATGGCGGCGTACGTCTTTTTTCTCCTTGGTAAATTGCTTTTTATGCCTGTCCTCAACCACATAAAACTCGCAGCCTACAATGGGCTTTACATTGTGTTTACCCGCCTCAGCTACAAACTTAAACACGCCGAACATGTTACCATGATCGGTTATGGCTAATGCTTTCATCCCATCAGCCGCGGCCTTTTTATATAGCTTTGATATATCGGCGGCACCATCAAGTAGTGAAAACTGGGTATGTACGTGTAAATGAGAAAAATCTGGCATAATGAATCCTTTTCAGCAAAATCCTGTAGAAATACAAAGTTATCAATAAAACAACTTTGCCGCATCATGTGTTGAAAAACTAAGCCCGAATAATTTTTTTATCTATGGGTTGTGGTGTTTGGTTATTATGCTGATGAAGCTGTAACTTAAACCGGACTAATCACATAGCTAATATATTATGCTATTGGAGTGTTTAACATTGAACGATCATCACCCTTGAAAAATTTATACAGTTGAAAAAAATTGGACGAATAGCCCTAAAAACCATACTCTGGATAATTGCAAGTATCATTTTCCTGGTGCTGCTTGTAGTTGTACTTATACAGGTTCCTGCTGTACAGAATTTTGCCAAGAATAAAGCGGTGAATTTTTTACAGGGGAAGATCCATACCAAAGTACAAATCGGCCATATCAGCCTGGGCCTGCCCAAGCTGCTGATATTGGAAGATGTTTATTTTGAAGATCAGAAAAAAGACACCCTCATTGCCGGCGAAAAACTAAAGGTTGATATCAGCCTGTTTAAACTGCTTCATCATAAGGTGGAGATCAATGAGATCAATCTGCAGGGCATTACCGCCAATGTAAGCCGTGGCGCCGACAGCGTTTTCAATTTCGATTATATCACCAAAGCTTTTGTGGGCGAGCAAAAAAAAGAGGTAAAACCCGAAGACACTACCTCAACCATGAAGTTTTCGCTGGATAAGATCATCCTTGACCGTATCAACATTAAATATAAGGATAAGATCACGGGCAACGATGTTAAATTCCTGTTGGGGCATTTTGATACCCGTATCAAGGATTTTGATATGGATAAAATGAAATTTTCTATACCCAAGATCACTTTATCCGATGTTAACGCCCGGATCATTCAAACACCGACTGCCCCCCCTCCTCCGGATACAGCTACCGCACCGCTTAATATGGATCTGAACCTGGGCGTTATAGATGTATCGAAAATAAAAGTAGATTACCAAAGCAGCGAAATGAACGCCAATGTCGACCTGAACAAGCTTTTGGTTGATATGGATAAGATCGATCTGAAGAAACAAAAGGTAGACATCAAAAGTATCGAGCTGAATAATACCAATGCGACATTGAGCCTGGCTAAACCCAAAACGGTACAAAAAGCCATTGTAAAGGCCGTCAAAAAACTCGATACGCTGGTATCATCCCCACAAACATCTAAATGGGCTCTTACCCTGGGTAAGGTGAACTTTACCAATGATAATATCAAGTTTGATAATGAAGCACAGAAAGCCATACCCAAAGGACTTGATTTCGGACACATGGATATCCGGAGCCTTAACGCCGAAGCGGAGAATATTTCCTATAATCCCGATACTATTTCAGGTAAGATCAATTCCTTCAGCTTTAGCGAAAAAAGCGGACTAAAGATCAATAAGTTTCACACTGCTTTCTTTTACGGGCCTACCAATGCCTATATGAATGACCTTTTGCTG
The DNA here is from genome assembly GCF_052045695.1 of Mucilaginibacter sp. 22184. Lineage (NCBI taxonomy): Bacteria > Pseudomonadati > Bacteroidota > Sphingobacteriia > Sphingobacteriales > Sphingobacteriaceae > Mucilaginibacter > Mucilaginibacter sp. 22184. Next base: position 196,380 of record NZ_JBQEPI010000010.1, on the reverse strand, counting down.
GAGACACCACAAACCGTTCTTCAAAAATCGGTACAGGTACGCTATCCATCTATTGCCGCCATTACCAAAAACATCGGATCATTGGGTATCAATGCCAATTTAGATGGCAGCCGCCTGGGATTAAAGGATGTGTTGCTACTGATGCCTACGATGGCTACCATGGAACCTTTTAAAAGTTCGCCGGGTACGGTTTTCAAAATAAACGGTAAGGTAAAAGGCCAGGTGAACAACCTGGATATCCCTGGCCTGGAAGTGAGCGGATTAGGCAGTACCCACATTAAGGCATCAGCCAAAATTAAAGGCTTGCCCGATGTAAATAAGGCTTATTTTGATGTTAACATAGCCGATTTTACCACGAGCAGTAAAGACATAGCCAAACTGGCTCCCGCGGGCAGCATCCCGGCCAACGTAAGCATCCCCGAAAAAATGAACCTAAAGGGTACATTTAAAGGCGGCATGACCAACTTTGATACCAAAATGCAATTACGCTCCAGCTATGGCGCAGTCGACCTGGTTGCCGCCATGAAAAACGGTGAGCATAAAGGCAAGGAAATGTATACGGCTCACATCAAAGCCAATGACCTGAATGTGGGCGCCCTAACCAAACAGCCGCAAATGGTTGGCAAAATAACCATGAACGCCGATCTTAAAGGTGTAAGCCTCGATCCTAAAAAAGCCAGTATACAATTTAATGGCAACCTGGCTAAAGCTTACGTGAAGGGTTATACCTACCAAAACCTGGTACTGAAAGGCAGTTCGGAGAATGGAAATTATACCGCCACCGCCCGTATGAAGGATCCAAACATCGATTTCAGCCTGGATGCTAAAGCTTATTTAAACCGCAAATACCCATCAGTTAACGGCACTTTACTGGTTGACAGTATCAACCTGCAAAAACTCAATTTTGTAAAAGACGACATGCGTTTCCACGGTAAAATGGTGGCCAACGTCCCAACCGCCGATCCGGATTACCTGAATGCTGATATATTAGCCACCGAACTATTGGTGGTAAATAAAGGACAACGCATACAGCTGGATACAGTAAGCCTTAAATCGACAGCTAATGCTGATAGTAGCACCCTGCGTTTAAAAACCCCAATTATGACAGCTCACATGGCCGGCAAATACAAGCTTACCCAAATAGCCGATGCCCTGCAGGATGTGATCAACAAGTATTTTAATACGGCTATCGCGGGCGGGCAGCAGGTGGCGGCGGTGAAAAGTCAAAAGTCAAAAGTTAAAAGCCGAAAAACTAAACTCAAAACTCAAAACTCAAAACCTGTCGCTCGCTATTCGCCGCAGCAATTTGTTTTTGAAGCCCGCCTGGTAAAAACACCACTGCTTACCCAATTTGTACCCGATCTGAAACAGCTGGACCCGGTACAGTTAAAAGGCAGTTTTAACAGCGAAACCGGCGAGCTCATCGTAAACGGATCGATGCCTAAGGTGGTTTATGGCACCAACACGGTGAGCAACGTAACCTTGGCTATTAATACCAATAACAACGCGCTTAATTATAACATGGGGATCGATCAGATCAAAGTAGGCTCCTCGCTCAACTTGCTATACACCAGTCTTTCGGGCAAAGCTCAGGACAATAAACTTGATATCAGTTTACAAGTACGCGACAAAGCAAAAAAAGAGCGTTACCGCATTGCTGGTCTTTTCAGCATATTGCCCAATCAATACCAGTTTAATTTTGTACCCGACGGCCTTTTACTGGATTATACCCCATGGACCGTTAATGCCGACAATTATTTGCAATACGGCCCCAAGGGCATACTCGCGCATAATTTTACCATTACCAACAGCAACCAGGTATTGAGTATCAATAGTAATCCACAGGAATTTAACGCGCCTTTAACGGTTAATTTCACCAACTTCAGGATAGAAACGCTTACCAAAATTGCCCAGCAGGATTCGCTGCTGGTAGGTGGTACCATTAATGGCAAAGCCGATGTAAGCAACCTGGATAAATCGCCTCTGTTTACCGCCGCTATCGATGTAAACAACCTTAATTTCAAGGGGGATACTTTGGGTAATGTAGCGCTCAAGGTAAATAACCAAACCGAGAATGCTTACGCGGCCAGCGTAAGCATTACAGGCAAAGGCAATCAGGTTGACCTGACCGGCCTTTATTATACCAATCCGGAAAGCAGGTTTGATATGAACCTGAATATTGTGAGCCTGAATATGAAGAGCATCGAAGGTTTTAGCTTTGGCAGTCTGCGTAATTCGTCGGGCAATATCAGCGGGCAGCTCAAAATAACGGGTACTACGGATGCGCCGTCCATCAGGGGGGATGTTAATTTTAATAAGGTTGGCTTTAACGTGGCTATGCTCAACTCCTATTTCCGCATGCCCCAGGAAAGTATCACCTTTAACGACCAGGGCATCCGCTTTAATGATTTTACACTGGTTGACTCCACTAATAATAAAGCGGTTATCAGCGGCAGCATCTTCACCAAAACCTATACCGATTTTGCCTTTGGACTGGATATCAATGCCCGCAACTTTAGGGCTATGAACTCCACCGAAGCCGATAACAAACTATATTACGGCAAATTGTTTATTGACACCCGTATTAAAATAAGGGGCAATATGAACAAACCGGTAGTTGATGCCAACTTGACAGTAAATGAAAAAACAGACATGACAGTTGTGCTGCCCACTACTGATCCAAGTGTAGAAGACCGCAAGGGTGTGGTTGTGTTTGTAAATCATGATGCCTCTAAATTGGATTCCATTTTGCTGGCCAAACGGCTCGATTCTTTGAAAAAGTCGCAGGTCACCGGGATGGATGTATCAGCAACCATCAATGTTAATAAAAACGCGGCCTTTACTATTGTAATTGATGAGTCGAACGGTGATATCGTACATCTTAAAGGTGAAGCCAGCTTAAACGCGGGTATCGATCCAAGCGGTAAGATCAATTTGACCGGTACTTACGAGGTAAACTCGGGCTCCTATGATCTGTCATATGCCACCGTAAAACGTAAATTTAATTTCAAGAAAGGCAGTACCATTGTATGGACCGGCGACCCCACCAGCGCCAACATTGACCTTACAGCTATTTATGTAGCCAATGTGCCACCTATCGACCTGGTCGAAAGTCAGTTGACCGGCTCAGAGAATTCGGTTCAATACAAACAAAAACTACCTTTCAATGTAAATCTGAAACTTAAAAATCAATTACTTACACCAGATATTAGCTTTGATATTGTACTGCCCGATAGTAGCTACTCGGTATCAAGCGAGGTAACCACCAATGTGAATACCCGTTTGGCCCAGGTACGCCAGGATCCAAATGAAATGAATAAGCAGGTACTCGGGGTATTGGTATTGGGGCATTTCATCGGGGATAACCCGCTACAGAGCCAAGGGGCAGGATTTTCGGCCGAGAGCTTGGTGCGTAACAGTGTGAGCAGCCTGCTATCAGATCAATTGAACAAACTTGCCGGCAACCTTATCGACGGTGTGGATCTGAACTTTGGTTTAACATCGGGCGAGGATTATTCTTCAGGTACGGCCACCAACCGCACGGATCTGAACGTGGGCGTATCCAAACGTTTCCTTAACGACAGGCTCACCGTAACTGTTGGCAATAACTTTAACCTGGAAGGCAATCAACAGGGGCAAAAAGCCACCAATATAGCGGGAGATGTATCTGTAAATTATAAATTAAGTAAAGATGGCCGTTATGCCCTGCGTGCTTATCGCCGCGATGAATTCATTGTAATACAAGGTCAGATCATTGAAACCGGTTTAGGCTTTACGCTTACCGTTGATTACAATCGCTTCAGAGAAATATTCCGGAAACGCACCACTCAGGAACGAGCCCTGCGCCGCAAATATTTACAGGAAGAAAAAGAAAAGAAACAAAAAGAGGATGATGCTATAAAAGCGCAAAATGAGGCTATAAAAGCAGAGGAGCAAAAGCCACAAGAGCAAAAAAAGCAAACCACCACTTCAAACTAAACTTATGATCAAACACTTTAAATATATATTATTTGTGTCCGTTTTACTAAGTGCCTGTAGTAATACCAAATATCTCACATCCGGCCAGAAACTGTATACCGGTGGCGAAGTAAAAATTGAGGATAAGGATATTAAAAAAAGTGACGCTAAAGCATTAAAAACAGAAATGGACGCGCTGTTGCGCCCAAAGCCCAACAGCTCCATTTTAGGCCTAAGAGTTAAATTATGGATATATAACAAAACCCGCACTAAAAAGACAAAAGGACTTGCCCACTGGCTCAATACCAAATTTGGCGAGCCCCCGGTTCTGGCAAGTGCGGTTGATCTGGAAAGAAACAGCAACATAGTCCAGAACCGCTTACAAAACGAGGGCTATTTTCAGGCACAGGTAACCGGCGACACCGTCAGTAAACCCAAAAGCAAAACAGCAAAAGCGGTATACACTGCAGCCACCGGACCTGTTTACAAAATACGAAAAGTGACATTTCCGGGTGGTAAAGAAAGCATTGATACCGCCGTAGCGGGTACAGCAGCCCAAACTTTTTTAAAGCCTGGCAATAACTATAACCTGGATGTGATCAAAAACGAACGGATACGTATAGATGCCCGTTTGAAAGAAGAAGGATTTTATTATTTTGCTCCCGAAAACCTGATCATGAAGGTGGATAGCGCAGTTGCCAACCACCAGGTTGATATTTCGGTAGCTGTTAAGAGAAGTACAGCCGACCGGGCAAAGGAAATCTACACCATTAACGATATTTATGTGTATCCCAGCTATTCACTCCGCGATACTTCATTAATGTTGGATAAAGGCTATAAGTATCGCTGGTATCACATTGTTGAGAAACGAAAAACAGTGAATAGCTACATTTTTGCCAATACTGTTTTGCTGCGCCCCGGTGAGGTTTACAACCGTACCGATCATAATAATTCCTTAAACCGTTTTGTAAACCTGGGGCCATACAAATTTGTAAAAAACAGGTTTGAGGATGTATCTGAAGATTCATCTAAACTGGATGTATACTACTTTTTAACTCCCTACAAAAAGAAATCGTTACAGCTGGAATTATTAGGTCGCACCACCTCGGCCAATTATACCGGCACACAAATAAATATCAACTGGCTCAATCGTAATGCATTTAAAGGTGGTGAGGCCTTAAAAGTAACGCTGTTTGGTAGCACCGATGTGCAGTTTGGCGGTAATAACAACGGTTTTAATGTGTACCAAGCGGGTATTCAAACAACCCTATCATGGCCACGCTTTATCAGTCCTATATATCCTAAGGCTGATAATGCTTATATCCCCCATACTAATTTTACCCTGGGTTATACGCTGGTTGACCGCCAAAAGCTATACAGGCTAAACTCCTTTAATGCCTCTTTTGGCTACCAATGGAAGGAATCGGTCCATCGTTCGCATGAGTTAAATATCTTCAACTTTAATTTTGTTAACCCACAGCATATCTCACAGCTGTATTTGGATAGTATTAATAACCCAAAAAATATCAACCCGGCTTTAAAACATGTTATTGATAAACAATTTATTTTTGGCCCAAGCTACGGGTATACCTATACCAATACCACCGAAGATTACCGTACCAATTCGTTTTATTATAATGGCAAAGTAAGCCTCTCAAACAATTTATATGGCATTATTTCCGGGGCTGATACTGTGAAGGGTAAAGTGAAACAGATCTTCGGCGCCAACTTTAACCAGTATGTAAAAATAGAGAACGAAATTAGGTTTTTTCATAAAACCGGTCCCAACAGCAAGTTTGCCAGCAGACTATTGGTGGGTGTCGGCCTCCCTTATGGCAACTCAACCCAGCTGCCTTACAGCCAACAATTTTTTATAGGTGGCCCTAACAGTTTGCGTGGTTTTCAGGCGCGTACTATAGGCCCGGGTTCTTATGTGGTTAAAGTCAATCCCGGTAATTTTTTTCCAGATCAATCGGGCGATATCAAGATAGAAGCCAACCTTGAGTACCGGCCAAAATTGTTCAGCATTGTGTATGGCGCCTTGTTTGTTGATGCGGGTAATATTTGGCTAAAAAACTCAAACGGCTTACAACCAGGTGCCGTTTTCACCAAAAACTTTTTAAATGATATGGCTGTCGATGCCGGATTTGGTCTGCGCTTCGATCTAACTGTATTGGTATTACGTACCGACTTAGGTGTACCACTAAGATATCCCTACAGCCGGCCAGGAAAAAAAGAATGGGACATGAACTTCCGCTACAGCGTATTTAACCTGGCCATTGGTTACCCTTTTTAATTTAATTATTGAATTAGTGAGTTAGTGAAATATTGGATGAAATGTTCATTTTTACTTCCTTTACTATTAAACTTTAAAATCGCTAATTCACTAATTAAAAAATGACTTCTATTCCCCTACAAATTATTGACCTGCATGACGATGGTTTTCACCCTCTGCTGGAGGTTAATCTATTTGGCAAAGCTTTTACCGTAGTGCTGGATACAGGCGCATCTAAAACGGCATTTGACCGTACGGCACTTTTCGAAGCCAATGAAACTATGGCCATATTAGCCAGCGACAGGCTTTCAACCGGCCTGGGTACTAATACCATGGAGTCATTCACTGCCGTGATCAGCGGGATGCAAATAGGCGATATGCCCATTGCTGATTTTGAAGTAGCTGTGCTTGATCTTTCCACCATTAATATAGCTTACAGCCAAATGGGCCATCCGCAGGTATTGGGTGTTTTGGGTGGCGATATCCTGATGAAATACAAAGCTGTAATAGACTATGGCAAGCAGGTACTGAAATTAAAAAAGCCACGATTCTAAACAATCATATACGCTAAAGTAATTTTTATTTGCACCTGTTAATCTTAGATAAAACTCATCCCTTCGGTTTTAACCTCATTTTATGTGGTCGTTGCCTTTTAACAAACCATTATTTTAATAATGACTTATAAGTTGTTATTAAAATCCAGCTATCCATTATTCCAGAAATATTTACAAAATATATAAATAATAAATATTTTACTATATTAGTAAAACGTTTTATCTATATACTTTGGTGTAACATAGAATATTCATTAAGCTTTTCCCAGAAAATAAACAATAATCAATACATATTTAATAACCTATCTAACCAATTGTAAAGCATGAAAAACAAATTAATGAACCTGGTTTATGGGGTCATGTTGGCCTCCGTAATCTTTTCCTGTAAAAAATCAGAAAACGTTACTCCTGATGATGCAAATAAAACAGCTAACAAAATCACTGCTACTGTAACCCCTATTGGAACTGTAATTTATACCAGTGCCGGGTATAAACTCACATTTACAAATAAAGAGGCAACCTTTGATGATCAGGAACGCCAGAATTTTGTAAATGCCTTTTTTACCGTGTACCCACAAATGGCAAACCGCTTTAATACATCGGCAACCAAAAACGTCACTTTTATTGTTGACCCTGCTTATAACGGAGTAGCAGCCACCTCTAATGACATTACTACATTTAGTCCCGCCTGGTTCAAAAGCAATCCCGCCGATTACGACGTAGTTACTCATGAAGTAATGCACATCGTACAAGCCTACCCCGGCGGTGTACCCGGATGGCTTACCGAGGGGCTGGCAGATTACAGCCGTTATAAATTCGGGGTTAATAATGCCAATGCGGGCTGGTCGCTCCCGGCATGGTCATCATCACAAAAATACACGGATAGTTACAGAGTTACAGCCCGCTTCTTTGCCTGGCTGGAGCTACACGTAAACAGCTCTATCTTAAACAATCTGAACAGTATTTGCCACAATGGTAGTTATACCAGCAATACCTGGGTACAGCTTACCGGCAAAACGGTAGATCAATTATGGGCGCAGTATTCTGCCAGTCCTGCTTTATAAATATCATATTTAAGCATAAAAAAAAGCGGCTGTTTCATTTTGAAACAGCCGCTTTTTAATTTTATAAGCTCCCAAGAGCCAATATGCTATGTATCTATTTTGGCGTATTTGGCATTGCGCTCAATAAATTCGCGGCGAGGTGCTACTTCATCGCCCATCAGCATACTGAAGGTATGATCACATTCAGCCGCGTTTTCAATAGTAGCGCGTTTTAATGTACGGGTTGCAGGGTTCATGGTGGTATCCCATAATTGGATATCATTCATCTCACCCAAACCTTTGTAGCGCTGTACATGTACACTATCTTCTTTACCGGCACCTTTTAGGCGTTGTATAGCAGCATCGCGTTGCGCATCGTTCCAGCAATATTCAGAGTCCTTACCTTTTTTAACCTGGTATAATGGCGGCGATGCGATGTAAACATAACCAGCCTCAACCAGCTCCTTCATATAACGGAAGAAGAATGTAAGGATCAAGGTGGTAATATGCGAACCATCCACGTCGGCATCCGTCATGATAATGATCTTATGATAACGTAATTTGGAAATGTTCAACGCCTTATCATCTTCAGGAGTACCGCGGCTTACGCCCAAACCGGTAAACATGTTCTTGATCTCCTCGTTCTCATATATCTTGTGCTCCATGGCTTTCTCCACGTTGAGAATCTTACCACGCAGTGGTAAAATGGCCTGGTATTCGCGGTCGCGGCCCTGTTTGGCGGTACCACCCGCCGAGTCACCTTCCACCAGGTATATTTCGCAAAGTGAAGGGTCGTTATTAGCACAATCGGATAGCTTACCCGGCAAACCAGATCCGGTCATTACGCTCTTGCGCTGTACCAGTTCACGGGCCTTGCGGGCAGCGGCACGGGCTGTAGCAGCCAGTATCACTTTGTTAACAATTAGTTTAGCTTCTTTCGGATTCTCTTCCAGGAAGTTACCCAGAATTTCGCCTACAGCCATATCAACGGCACCCATTACCTCGTTGTTACCCAATTTGGTTTTGGTTTGCCCCTCAAACTGTGGCTCCTGCACTTTTACCGAAACTACGGCGGTTAAACCCTCGCGGAAGTCATCACCGGTGATCTCGATCTTCATGTTTTTCAACAAGCCCGATTTATCGGCATAAGCCTTCAGCGTACGGGTAAGCCCTCTGCGGAAACCGGCTACGTGTGTACCGCCTTCAATAGTATTAATGTTATTTACGTAAGAGAATACATTCTCGGAGTAAGTATCATTATATTGAAAGGCCAGCTCAACAGGGATACCATTTTTTACACCATCCAGGTAAATAGGATCTGGAATGATGGATACCCGCGTTCCGTCTAAAAACTTAACAAACTCGCGTAAGCCACCTTCTGAGTAAAATTCTTCCGAAGGGAAAGAACCATCCTCGTTAGGGAAACGTTCATCGGTTAAAGTAAGGCGGATACCTTTGTTTAAGAATGCCAGTTCGCGCAAGCGGCCGGCAAGTGTTTCGTATTTATATTCAGTGGTGAACTGGAATATTTCCGGATCGGGCTGAAAAGTTTGGGTAGTACCCGTTTTGTCAGATACACCTATTTCCTTTACATCAAACAAAGGCTTACCCCGTTCATACTCCTGGGTAAATATTTTTCCTTCGCGGTGCACCACGGTTTTAACATGGGTTGATAGCGCGTTAACGCAACTTACACCCACACCGTGCAAACCGCCGGATACCTTATAGGTATCTTTATCGAATTTACCACCGGCGTGTAAAACCGTCATTACTATTTCCAGTGCCGATTTACCTTCTTTGGTATTGATGCCCGTGGGAATACCCCGGCCATTATCAACAACGGTAATGGAATTTCCTTTATGAATAGTAACATTTATAGTATCGCAGTAACCGGCCAGGGCCTCGTCAATGGAGTTATCAACAACCTCATATACTAAATGGTGCAAACCTTTAACGCCGGTATCACCAATATACATGGAGGGGCGCTTACGTACCGCCTCTAAACCTTCTAATACCTGTATATTATCTGCTGAATAATTGGATTTGTCCTGATTTTCTTCGCTCATATTTATTTAGTACAACAACCTTCAAAATTACGAAATTAACACGAGATTAACGATTAGTTGTTGATAAAAAAGCAGGTGTGGAATACTGACTGAATCATAATTAACTTCGTTGAAGGCTTTGCCGTTTTCAGAATTAAAAAATTAACAAAATTGATCCGTCAAAATTCTGAATATTCTACAATTCTTAAAATTCTGATTCAGACAATGAAATTAGGATACTTGTAATGAAAGATTATCTTTGTCAAAATTTTTACTTAAAAAAGATAAATCTTCGGTGCTTGCACAAAGAAGTTGATTAAAAAACAACGGCGCCAACTATAAACGCCAGCTAAATAAAACACGAAAAAATCGATCAATTAGATGAAAACTACGGCTTCAACATTAACAAAGTTCACATTAGGGATATTAATTGCAGGAAGCATAGCCGCCTGCAATCAGAATAAAACTGCCGATAAACCCGCAGCTGCTGCAACCACTGCGCCAAGCGAGGCTAAAGAGTCTATCGTATATGTAAATTCAGATAGTTTGTTAAACAAATACGACTATTTTAAAGATATGTCAAAACGTTTGGAAGATAAAGGCAAGGCTTCACAAGGTGATTTACAGGCTAAAGGTCAGGCTTTTCAGCGTGAGGTTGCCGAGTATCAAAAAAATGCAGCTACTCTTCCTGCCGATCAGCGCCAGGCTACAGAACAACGTTTACAACGTAAACAGCAGGAATTGCAAGGTTACCAACAAAATGCCAATGCCGAGTTTCAGAATGCCCAGGCAACTGAAAACGCTAAATTGTATGATAAAATAGCCGATTTTACAAAATCTTACGCTAAAGAAAAAGGATACAAACTGGTATTAACTTATTCAAAAGCCAACCCAACCGTATTATATGGCGACCCTTCACTCGATGTTACTGCCGATGTGGTAAAACGCCTGAACGAAGCTTACGCTAAAGACAAGAAGTAAGGATATCCAGATGGCGTCTGAATCAGAATTTTCAGAATTATTGAATTTTCAAAATCAGGCCTAACTAATTCTGTTAATCCCGGAATTCTGAAAATTCTGATTCAGACAATAAAAAATCATAAAATATTAACTTTAAAAACCTCAACTTCGGCTGAGGTTTTTTTAATTTAGAAGTATATGCAAAATACGGTTCACGAAAAGTTTATGCAGATAGCGATTGAACTGTCTGAATATAATGTAAAGCAAGGCACCGGCGGCCCTTTTGGCGCTGTTATAGTAAAGGATGGAATGATTGTGGCACGCAGCGCTAACCGTGTAGTGCCAACAAATGATCCTACCGCTCATGCTGAGGTATCGGTGATACGCCTGGCTTGCCAGGAATTGGGAACCTATGACCTTTCGGGCTGCGAAATTTATACCAGCTGCGAGCCCTGCCCCATGTGCTTAGGCGCAATTTACTGGGCACGTATTGATAAGGTTTATTATGCCAATACCAAGGCAGATGCTGCGGCTATAGGCTTTGATGATCATTTTATTTACAATGAGCTGGAAAGCCCTATGGCCGAGCGTAAGCTCCCCTTTATACAATTGCTTAGGGACGAGGCCATGACAGCATTTAAGCTTTGGGAAACAACAGAAAATAAAACGGACTATTAAAAAAACATGCTTGTCATCCTGTGCTCAGGATGACAAATCTTATTCGTTTTCCTCTTCCTTCTTATCAAAAAAATCATCTTTCAGATCGTCAATTTCCCGGCGGTCGCGTTTGGTTGGGCGGCCCGTACCCCTGTCGCGTTTTAATATTGGTGCATGGAACATGGATTTGAAAGCCTGGGTCTGCTCTACAGGAGTTATATCCTCATAAAAATTCACCGCGGTTTTGGCGTCAACCCGGTTTTCCAATAATCCGGTTACACGTACCACTTTACGTTCAATTCCTTTAGCAACCTGGTAGGTATCGCCAATTTTCACCTCGTATGATGGCTTGATGTTTTTGCCATCCAGTTTTACACGCCCCGCCTTGCAGGCATCCGATGCCAGGGTGCGTGTTTTAAAAAGCCTGATGGCCCATAGGTATTTATCTATCCTTAATTTTTCTTTTTCGGGCATGGGTAAAAGTCGAACTTCAAAATTAAGAAATACCGGGCAAATTATGATGAAGAACCTAACCCGCCCCTCTCCAATGGAGCGGGAGTAAAAAACTTAAGATCTGTTAAGTGAAGTCCTCTCCTTTGGAGAGGATTTAGAAGAGGTCCTTGATCCAAAACTCCCCCCGTAACTACAGGGTTAATTTAAAGGCTATTACTTAATAATTTGATAATCTAAATTTCGCATTATGTAAAAGCTGCCGCCCTACATTTAATCCAATACAAGAAATCCGGTTTACCCGGTTTGTAAAAGAAAATATTAGTTATAAAAAAAGACCCCTGAAGGTCATAACCTAAAAATGGATTTTGCGAACGGCTCAATGTCGGTTGGCAATTTAATTCAAAAACCCGATGAATGAAATTTTAAAACAAAAGGCGGCAGGTATCAAATTACTGATAACCGATTGCGATGGCGTATTAACAGACGCCGGAGTTTATTATGGCAGCAATGGTGAGGATCTGAAAAAATTTAACATGCGCGATGGCATGGGCGTTGAGCGGTTACGCAAATATGCAGGTGTACAAACCAGCATCGTTACTGGCGAACTATCACCATCTATAGCCAAAAGAGCCGAAAAACTACAAATAACCGAGTTGCATTTAGGTATAAAAGATAAGGTAGCCGTTTTTAAGGATATCTGTAACCGTTTAAACTTACACCCAGAACAGGTGGCCTATATAGGCGACGATTACAATGACCTGGACGTAATAAGGCTGGCTGGCTTAACCGCTTCTCCCGCAGATGCCCTGCAGCGTATCAAAAATGAAGTAGATATTATCTGTAACTTAAACGGAGGAGAAGGCTGTTTCCGTGAATTTGCCGAATTGATCATCGATGCAAAAAGTAACGCGTTTTCGGCCAGTAACTATAGCGGCACTATTACTTTAAATAATGGTAAGGTGATTGGCAAAGGCCAGCCAAGTTATATTATTGCCGAAATTGGCATTAACCACAACGGATCACTGGAAACAGCTAAAAAACTAATCGACGAAGCAGTGGCCGCTAAAGCCGATGCGGTTAAGTTTCAGAAACGTACCCCGGAGATTTGTGTACCTAAAGATCAGTGGGAAATTATGCGCGATACACCATGGGGCCGTATAAGCTACATAGATTACAAACGCAAAACGGAATTTGGCATTGCAGAATACGCCACTATTGATCAGTACTGTAAAAAACTGGGTATCGACTGGTTTGTATCTGCCTGGGACGTGCCATCGGTTGATTTTATGGAACAGTTTGATACCGTAATGTACAAACTGGCCTCAGCATCATTAACCGACTTTGCACTCATACAACGTATCCTGGAAACCGGTAAACCATTAATGCTGTCAACCGGCATGTCAACCATCAAAGAGATCGAGGCCACCATGAACTATATTATGGCATTTGATGAAAATTATCCGCTGTTCATAGCGCATTCTACCTCGGCTTACCCATGCCCGCTGCAGGAGCTTAATCTGAAAATGATCCAAACATTGGAAGCCAAATATCCGGGTATTCCGGTTGGATACTCTGGTCACGAAACCGGACTGGCCACCACAGTAGCAGCAGTTACCCTGGGTGCTACCTTTGTAGAACGCCACTTTACGCTTGACCGTGCCATGTGGGGATCTGACCATGCCGCTTCTGTTGAGCCGCAAGGCCTGCAACGTTTGGTACGTGACATCCGCGATGTGGAAACCGCACTTGGTGATGGACAGAAAAAGGTTTACGAATCTGAGCTGGCCCCCATGAAACGCTTACGGGTTAACATCAGCGACGAATATAAAGAGAAACCACTGGCTTAATTAATAGTAATCCCGTATACTTTTACTTTCTGCACAAAAAGTAAAAGTATACGGGATTATCCTAGTAAATATTTTCTTATTACTTTACTGTAATGGTTTTGGTTTGCGTAGTGTGTGCACTAAAATAACCAAGTGTTGAAGGGGTAATATTAGTAGGAGGATCTGAGGGCGTAACACCTCCCCCCGGACCATTATAGTTTTGCTGCATTAGGGTTAGCCAGTAAGTATATATCGATTTATCAACACACTGCATCTCCACGATCACTTTATCCCCCGGATTTATACCAATATCATCTTCCATCAGATCAAAGCTCACGCTGTTTCCATCCGTAAAATCGTCATTATTTACTAATACCCGCTTTACCCGTGCACCGTTAACATACATCAGAAAGTTATACTGGTTGGCCACTCCCTTTGGATCCTGGTAATGAACTGTTATTTTACGCGTACCATCACTACTGTTAAATCTGCTGTCTGAAGATGAAATGGATTTTAATGCAACCAGTTGCGGCATTATAGAACTGGCCTTATAGGTTTTTCCATTGATAACCACGTTCATGGTATAAATATTCCCTGCAACGCCAACCATTTTAGGGGTTGTGTAGGTACCGGCAGGCCCTTCGGTAAATTTGTAAACAGTGCCACCCTGATCTGTAACGGTAACTATTGCTCCTGTTACCGGAGGGTAGGTATTGGTATTGGAAACAGCCACATTAGTATTAAGCTTTATGGTTTGCGGACCCAATACATCGGTAATGTTTCCTTCAATAACCAGCCTGTCTGTTTCACTATCCAGCTTGACATCGATCACTTTATCGCAGGAAGTAATGACCAGGATAAAGGCAAATAACATGAAATAAATAAGGGGATTTTTCATAGGTCATGTTTTTAGGTTAAAAATTAAAATTCCAGGTAACCGACGGGATGAGTGTTGGAAAAAGACTTGTCTCAACCGCCTCGGTAGTATTAGGTACAGTCTTACTATCTCTGAATGTTATACTATATGGGTCTCTGTGCGCGTAAACGTTGTAAATACTGAATGTCCAGCTGGAGTGATATTTTTTATGTTCTTTCCCTTCGAACGTGGCGCCAAAATCTAGCCTGTTGGATGAAGGCATACGGCGCCCGTTTCGTTGTGTATAGGAAAAGGTTGTTAACCCACCCGAGCTGTATTTTCCGGTAGGGTAAGTAACAGCATTCCCGGTACCATAAATAAAGGTGCTTGAGAAAGACCAGCGTTTATTAAGCTGATAGATACCAACAACAGAAACATCATGCGTACGATCCTGCCTTGCGGGAAAGTAATGTCCACTATTAATGGCATCAAACCGGCGCTCGGTTCGGGATAAAGTATAACCTATCCATCCATTGAAACGGCCATACTTTTTCTTCAAAAGCAATTCGATGCCATAAGCCCTGCCCGTACCGTAAGTAAGCAGCGACTCCACATCCTGATTAACCAAAAGCTGGGCACCATCTTTATAATCAATCTGGTTCTGCATCCATTTATAATATACTTCTGTTGAAAATTCAAAAGTATTATCACCAAAATTCCTGAAGTAGCCGGTAGATACCTGATCTGCTATTTCGGGCTTTATGTTATTGCTGCTCATCACATACAAATAGGTAGGTGAATTACTTGATGAATTACTGAGCAAATGAATATTTTGGGTATTACGGTTGTAGGAAGCTTTTATTGAATTTTGATCGTCTATGATATAATTTGCCGTAAAACGTGGTTCCAGGTTGATGTATTTTTTCACCAGGTCAGTTCTGGAATTATATATTTTGGCGCTTGTAACATTACCGGCATTGTTATAGGTTTTAAATGTTCCGGGGCCTAGTAAAAACAATCCGCTTAGTCTTAAACCATAAAGGAAAGTTAAATGCTTATTTACATTCCATTCATCGCTTGCATACAGGGCATTTTCAAAACCATGTCTTTTTTCAACATGTTTATTGTTATAACTTGAATTTTGAGGAGAAGTGATATCCCCTGGGGTGATATCATGGTACAGGATATTGAATCCAAATTTTAGTGTGTGTTGATAGCCAATGGAATATTGCAGATCCTCCTTTAAATTAACATCATTAATTTGCGAGGTAGCTTTAAATGAACGCGCATTATCCTGAAGACCCTGTACAACAAAATTATAATTGCTGTAAATTACAGAAGTGTTGGAAAACAGCTTGCTGTTGAATATGTGATTAAACCTTAGTGTACCGGTTTTATTCCCCCAGTTTGTTCCTAAAACATCTTTTAAGGCCAAAACATCTTTCCCAAGATAACCTGAAATATAAATGGCATTTTTATCATCAAAATGCCAATTGGCCTTGGCATTTACATCATAAAAATATAGTGAGTTACCCCTTATACTGGTATCTGTTGTGAGTTTTAAAAAAAGATCAACATATGTTCTGCGGGCACTCACCATGAATGATCCTTTATCTTTTTCAAGAGGGCCTTCAATTTTGATCCTTGATGAAATAAGACCGATGCCTCCCTGTCCGCCAAAATCTTTATTATTGCCATCATTCATCTTAACATCCAATACGGAAGATAGACGGCCGCCATATTCGGCCGGCATCCCTCCTTTATAGATATTGACATCCTTAATAGCATCTGAATTGAACGTAGAAAAAAAGCCCAGTAAGTGCGATGCGTTATATACCGGGGCCTCATCCAGCAAAATGAGGTTTTGATCTGATGCCCCGCCCCGTACATAAAAGCCGGTATTCCCTTCGCCCGCCGACTTAATACCCGGCAGCAGGGTTATCGTTTTCAGAATATCCCTTTCGCCTAACAATACAGGTACCTGGTTAATTTGCAACATGTTCAATTTCTCCACACCCATCTGGGGAGATACTACATTGTCATTACTCAAGCGCTTGCCTGTTACAACAACCTCTTTCAACCCATTTTTAGCGGATAAGGAAATATTAACAACCTGATTTTTATGAAGAGCTATTTTTTGAGCAACAGGGTTATATCCAACACAGGTAAATAATACCGTATATTCCCCTTCTGCAACGGCCAGCGAATAAAATCCATAATTATTGGTTGCCGTACCAACTGCCGGTAGTTCCTGAAGGGTAACAGAAGCCCCTATTAAGGTTTCACCTGAGGCAGCATCCTTAACAGTTCCGTTAATGGTAGCCTTCTTTTGAGCGTAGGCAGTAATGGTGGTCAGTGTTATGAAAACAGTAAAGATAGATCTGGCCATTTGCATATAGCACTAAGGTATCCGTATCTACAACTAAACTATTTTAATTTATACGAAACCCAGTATAAATTATAGGAAGTGCACTATCGCTTATACTAAAAAATATAAGCGTTAAGCAAAAAATCATGCGTATTAATAAATTATTAAAGCAACATTTGGTATAATAATTTACACATTTGGTATAAACAAAATTTACACCCTGTTTAAAATATTTATTTTTAAATGATCAGACATCCGATGAAACCTGAAACTGATACAAAGGAGTTAAATAATGATATGCTCATACAGTTTTTAAGCAGCAAAAAGTATAGGATTTATAGGCATATCGCACTGGTTTTATTTCTTGGAGCCATATTTTCAAGCACCAGGGATACGTTTATTGAACCTGTTAACACCTATTTAAAAATCACCTTCTTTCTTATCCTGTTGCTGTTGTTTTACATCAACATGTACGTATTGATACCCCGCTTTGTATTTAATGCCAGTTATGTAAAATATTTTATATGGGTAATGATACTATTTGGCGTGGCTCTGGTATTTTTTGTATCAGGAAAATATATGATCAACCCTTACTTTAAGTTTCACTACAAAGCCAGTAACGAAAACACCAGTATCCTTCTGTTTACTTTTATAACGCTGATATTCCTGATCCTGATAGCGGCTTCTGCCGCTATTAAATTATTTCAGCACTCCATCGTTGTTAATCAGCGGATCAATGATCTGGAAACGGTTACTATACAGGCCGAACTGGAACAATTAAAAAACCAGATCAATCCGCATTTTTTATTTAACATGCTCAATAATGTTAACGTATTAACACAAACCAATCCCGAAAAGGCTTCGCAAGTGGTTATGAAGCTAAGCGATTTGCTCCGTTACCAGCTTTATGACAGTACCCGGAACAAGGTTTTGCTTACTGCTGAGATCCGTTTTTTAGAAGATTTTTTAAACCTCGAAAAAATACGGCGTGATAATTTTGAGTTCATTATGTCAAGAGAAGGCGACATCAGTGGCGTACAGGTATCCCCCTCACTTTTTATTACCTTTGTTGAAAATGCGGTAAAACATAACATGGATGCCGAAAACACATCCTATATTCACGTATTTTTTAAAGTAAAGCACAACGAGATCGATTTTAATTGCATTAATTCAAAACCCCGGATCGAAGTGATCAGTAATGGTAATGGAGGGTTAGGACTGGGAAATGTAAAGCGAAGACTGGAATTGCTTTATCCGGAAAAACACTTTTTCCGGATCCAGGATGACAAAGATAAATTCCGTGTTGACTTAAAAATTATCCTATGAATTGCATTATTGTTGATGATGAGCCCTTAGCCCGGGAGGCCATTCAGTTATTTGCCAATAAAACTCCTAATCTACAATTACTCAATAGTTTTGGAAGCGCCAATGCTGCGGCAAAATTCATTAACGAAAATCCGGTCGATCTCATTTTCCTGGATATCCAGATGCCGGGCCTCAGCGGAATGGAATTTGCCAAAATGATCCCCTCCAAAACTTTACTTATTTTCACTACCGCTTATGCCGAATATGCATTGGAAGGCTTTGAGGTTGAAGCCATTGATTACCTCATTAAACCCATACGGCATGAACGTTTTTTGAAAGCGGTAAATAAAGCGCAGTTTTACCAGGACATTTTAAAAGCCGATCATTCGAACAGCAAAATTGAGAATATCGCGGAGGACTACTTTTTTGTTAAAGCCGACCGGAAATATATCAAGATCTATTTTAAAGATATCTTATTTATTGAAGGCCTTAAAGATTATGTGGTGATGCAAACCGAAGATCAAAAGATCATCACCGCTATGAATATTAAAACCATTCATGAACAGTTGCCTCAAAACCTTTTCGCCCGTATTAGCAAATCGTATATCATCAACATCAATCAAATAACCGCTTTTGATAATAATACGGTAAACATCCGTAAGTATGAAATATCCATTGGCAACACTTACCGTACCTACTTTTTTGATGAGTTTGTGACCAAGAAAATATTAAGCAGATAAAATTTATTGCTGCATCAATCCAACGTTCCTTTATTCTTCTGCTTTATTACGAGCGTTCGCTTAATCAAACTTTCGTTTCAAAAGGTTAGCGACTAATCGCCTAATTTCAATCAATTCTCCCTAAAATTCCTTTAATTTGCCAAAAGTTTAATTTTACCAATGCAAGATCTTAAAAAACTGATTGAAGATGCCTGGGAAGACAGGAATCTGCTGAACTATAATGAATATACCACCGCTATCGAAACCGTTATTGAGCGGTTGGATAAAGGCGAGATCCGTGTAGCCGAACCAATTGGTTCACGCTGGCATGTGAACGAGTGGATTAAAAAAGCAGTAGTGCTGTATTTCCCTACCCGCCAAATGGAAGAAATTAAAGTTGGCCCTTTTGTTTTTCATGATAAAATGAAACTAAAGACCAATTATAAAGCCGAAGGCGTACGTGTGGTACCTCACGGTATTGCCCGTTATGGCGCTTATCTGGCTAAAGGTGTTATCATGATGCCGTCGTACGTAAACATTGGCGCTTATGTTGATGAAGGTACCATGGTTGATACCTGGGCTACTGTAGGTTCATGCGCGCAAATAGGCAAGCATGTACATTTAAGCGGTGGTGTTGGTATTGGTGGTGTACTGGAGCCATTGCAAGCTGCACCGGTTATCATTGAAGACAATTGCTTCCTGGGATCACGTGCTATTGTGGTTGAAGGTGTACATGTAGAGCATGAAGCTGTATTAGGTGCCAATGTGGTTTTAACAGCGTCGACTAAGATCATCGACGTAACTGGTTCAACTCCGGTTGAATATAAAGGTCGTGTACCGGCGCGTTCGGTAGTTATTCCGGGTTCATACACTAAAAAATTCCCTGCCGGCGATTACCAGGTTCCTTGTGCCCTTATCATTGGTACCCGCAAGGAATCAACCGATAAAAAAACATCATTGAACGACGCGTTAAGAGAAAATAACGTAGCGGTTTAGTAATTGGTTGATTATGTTGGATTAAGTGAGTAGTTAGATGTTAAATATTTAACTAATTAACCATTCACTTAATCAACCACTCACCTAATCAACATAAAATGAAAATACTAATAAGGCTGCCCAACTGGCTTGGCGATGTGGTGATGAGCACCGCATTTGTTAACGCGGTTGGTCAGCTTTATCCTGATGCTCAGATCGATGTGATCATCAAAAAAGATCTCAGTAATATTGCCCCGTTGATACCGGGCTTAACCCAAATCCATCCTTTTTCAAAACGGGAATTTAGTGGCCTTGGCGGTGTTTACCGTTTTGGTAAAAAACTGAAAGCAGGTAAGTACGATCTCTTTTTTAATCTACCTCAATCACTTTCATCGTTAGTAATGGCCTGGGCAACCGGTGCAAAAAAGCGGGTAGGCTTTGGTAAAGAAGGTGGCTTTTTTTTACTCACCAATTCCCTTAAAAAGCCTGCTAACCTGCACCGAGTTGACGAATACCTATCCTTACTGGAGCAATTTACCGGTAAAACAATTCCTCATAAACAAGTAACATTAAATGCTCCTGCAACAGCACCCAAACAAAACAACCGGCTGCTCATCAACTTTAATTCCGAAGCATCATCGCGCAGGATGCCGCTGGATAAAGGACAGGCACTGCTGAATAAATTAACCGCTGCTTTTCCGGATATTACCTTTGGGTTGATCGGTGCAGCTAAAGAGGCCGATTTTGTAACACAGCTTATTACCGGTGCTGAAAACCCGGAGAGATTAGAAAACTACGCGGGTAAAACTGATCTGCCTGGTTTATGCAGCCTGATGGCACAAAGCTCGGCCATGTTAACTACCGATTCGGGGCCTGCCCATTTGGCCAACAGTGTGGGTACGCCTGTTATCGTCTTATTCGGTGCAGGCAATGAGCATAACACGGCCCCTTATAACAAACAAAATTTAACCGTATTGCGTTATGGTAAACTAACCTGCGAACCTTGTGTACGCAATACCTGCAAGCTTTATGGCGTTCCGCGTTGTATGGAACTGCTGGATGAATTGCAAATTATAAACGCGTTAAATCAAGAGTTAAGATATAAGAGCAAAGAACCAAGAGGAAAAAACATTTAACTGTTTTCTTGATTCTTGACTCTTGGTTCTTGATTCTAATAAAATATACCAACCATGCTTAAAGACGAAGTTGCCAAAGCACTAAAAATAGTACAGGAAGGCGGCATTATCCTGTACCCTACCGATACCATTTGGGGTATTGGCTGCGATGCCACCAATACCGAAGCCGTACAAAAAATATATCGCCTGAAACAACGCGATGAAGCCAAAAGCATGATCATTTTGCTGGATACCGAAAACAAACTGGAAAGCTATGTACAGGAGGTTAATACCCTGGCTTATGACCTGATTAAATATGCCGAAAACCCTTTGACCCTGGTTATGCCGGGCGCCAAAAATATTTCACCGGCTTTAATAGCTCCCGATGGCAGCGTGGGTATCAGGGTAACCAGTCACCAGTTTTGCCAGCAATTGATACAGCGGCTGCGTAAACCGCTGGTATCAACATCGGCCAATATCAGCGGCAAGCCATCTCCGCAATATTTTTCGCAGATAGACCAGGAGATCGTTGATGGTGTTGACTATGTGGTTGATATTGATCAGCACAGCAAAGAGATCAAAAACCCATCAACCATTATGAAACTGGCTCCCGATGGTACGTTTGAGTTTCTACGTAGGTAGGAAATAGAGGCAAGAGATAAGAGTCAAGAGTCAAGAAAAATAACTATGCCTTTTGTGTCTTGATTCCTGGCTCTTGACTCCTGATTCTTTTTATGTTTTTAGAACTTAGGATTTACCATTACCTTTGACCTTCGTTTTAGAATTTAGATTTTAGAACTCAGAATTTTATTAAGCTACATGAAAGCCCACCTTCAGCATTCCGTATTTTCTATAATATCAAAACTTGCAGCACAGCACAATCTGCAGGTTTACGCTATTGGTGGCTTTGTACGCGATATTTTCCTTAAACGCCCTTCAAAAGATATTGATATTGTTATTATAGGCAATGGTATCGCTTTTGCCGAAGCCGTGGCGGCTAAATTAAAAGTAAAGGTAGCCGTGTATAAAAACTTCGGCACCGCGTCACTTAAATACCAGGATCTGGAAGTGGAATTTGTTGGCGCCCGTAAAGAATCATATCGCCGCGATTCCAGGAAACCCATCGTAGAGGATGGCACATTGGAGGATGATCAGAAACGCCGAGATTTCACCATCAACGCGCTGGCTATTTCCCTTCATCCCGATACTTTTGGCGAGCTGCTCGATCCCTTTAACGGCATAGCCGATCTGGAACACAAACTGATCCGGACACCGCTTAACCCGAATGAAACTTTTTCTGACGATCCGCTACGCATGATGCGTGCTATCAGGTTTGCCACACAGCTAAATTTCCGGATAGATGATATAGCCGTAGAAGCGATCAGGAACAATGCCGATCGTATCAGCATCATATCGCAGGAGCGTATCACCGACGAGTTGAACAAGATCATCCTGTCGCCGGTACCTTCCATTGGTTTCAACTATTTATTTGATACCGGCCTGCTGCATAAAATATTCCCGCAGATGACCAACCTGTACGGGGTTGACTATATAGATGGCAAAGGCCATAAAGACAATTTTTATCATACCCTGCAGGTATTAGATAATATTTGCGAAACCACAACCGACCTTTGGCTGCGCTGGGCTGCCATACTACATGACATTGCCAAACCAGCTACCAAACGTTTTGAACCCGGCCACGGCTGGACCTTTCATGGTCACGAAGACCGTGGCGCCCGCATGGTACCTAAAATATTTGCTCAGTTAAAATTGCCGCTTAACGAAAAAATGAAGCAAGTGCAAAAACTGGTGCAGCTTCATTTACGCCCCATTGTATTATCACAATCCATCGTTACCGATTCGGCCGTTCGACGGTTACTTTTTGAGGCTGGAGATGATATTGAAGGCCTGATCTTGTTGTGTAAAGCAGACATTACCACCAAAAACGAATATAAGGTTAAAAAGTATCGTAACAATTTTGAGTTAGTTCAACAAAAATTAAAAGATGTTGAAGAACGAGACAGCATCAGAAACTGGCAACCACCTGTTACCGGTAACGATATTATGCAACTTTTTGGCCTTCAGGAGGGCCGTGAGGTAGGAATTATCAAAAATCAGATACGTGAAGCCATACTGGAAGGCGAAATTCCCAATAACCGCGAAGCGGCTTTAAATTTTACAATAAGCAAAGGTTTAGAAATTGGCTTAAAAGTTGTGGCAGACACAAAATTGAATTAAAAGATTATTTTTGTCCCCAAAATTCACAAAAACAATGGCACTATACAGGTTCAGGGTAACTTTCGAAGATTATGATGATGTAATGAGAGAGATTGATGTAAAATCAAATCAAACCTTCGAGGATCTCCACCGCGCAATACACCAGTCAACCGGTTACAATCCCGAGTTTTCATCTTCCTTTTATATCAGTAATGACCAATGGACAAAAGGTGAAGAAATTACTTATTTACCTAATCAAAAAAGGATAGACCGTGGCGTATCATTAATGAGCAATGTAAAACTGCTGAGTTTTATTGATGATCCGCATCAAAAATTTTACTATACTTTTAATTTCGACCGTCCTTTTGATTTTCACGTCGAACTGATGAAGATCATTCTGGACGAAACACCCGGCACCACTTATCCTGCCGTTATAAAATCTGTTGGCGAAGCACCAAAACAATTCGGTAATGTATTTAACCCAACCATTATACCACCTACTAACGAAGATTTCGACTTCCTGAATGAGATGACCTTTAACCCCGAAGATGCAGAAGACTTTTCGGAAGTAACAGATACCGAGGTTGATGACCTGCCGGAAGAAAAACACGAAGCCGAGGAGGAGGAAGAAGATGAATTTGGGAACGAGTTTGCCGATGATGAAGGCTTTGATGAAGAAGACCGTCCGCATCGTGGTGGTGGTGATGATTATTAATAGCGATTTAATAAAATAATACTATACAGATACGTCATTGCGAGGAACGAGGCAATGTATGTTATTTTACAAATTTGTCATCCTGAGGAACGAAGGATCTGTTACCGAATAGATTCTTCGCTCCGCTCAGAATGACAATTTTTTTTATTGACAATTTATCTCATGCCATACCATCCTACCAAAACTCTTATTGTAGTTGCAGGCCCAACAGCCGTAGGTAAAACCGCCGCTGCTATTGAATTGGCCAGGCATTACAATACGGTGGTGGTATCTGCCGATTCCAGGCAGTTTTTCAGGGAAATGAGTATTGGCACAGCCAAACCCAACGAGCAGGAATTAACAGCTGTAAAGCATTATTTCATCGATTCGCATTCCATAACCGAGCCATTTTCTGTTGGCGATTTTGAAAAGCAAGGACTGGCTTTGTTGGATGAGCTGTTTAAAACGCATGACCGCGTGATCTTGGCCGGAGGTTCGGGTTTATATATTAAAGCGATATGTGAGGGCTTTGACGATCTGCCAACGGCCGATCCGGCTATCCGCGAAAGGCTCAATCAGGAATTGGAAGAACAAGGCATCACTCACCTACAACAGAAATTATTAGCGGCCGACCCCGATTACTACAATGAAGTTGACCTGGGCAACCCTCAACGTATTATCAGGGCGTTGGAAGTTTTTGAAAGTTCGGGCAAACCTTTTTCATCGTACAGGCAAGCTACCGTAAACAAACGACCATTCGATATCATCAAACTGGCGCTCAACCTGCCCCGCGAAATATTGTACGATCGTATTAATCAACGGGTTGATCTGATGATCCAACAGGGCTTGTTAGCAGAAGCAGAGGCATTACTCCCCTCCCGCCGGTTCAACGCCCTCAACACCGTAGGCTATACCGAACTGTTTGATTATTTTGATGGTAAAACCAGCCTGGAAAAAGCCGTTGAAATGATCAAACAAAATACCAGGCGATTCGCCAAAAGACAACTCACCTGGTTCCGTAAAGACAGCTCCATCCATTGGTTTCAGGCCAGTGATCCCGATTTGATCAGTCAAATGATCAATGTTGTAAATACGATATAAGCTTGAGAGAAACTACGATAGTAAACTTTGCAAATAAGCTCCGTAACCGCTCTTAATATACTTAGCTACCAATACCTTTAACTGAGCATCGTCAATAAACCCACGACGGTAAGCTACCTCTTCAATACAACCAATTTTGGTCGACTGGCGTTTTTCAATCACACGTACATACTCTGTAGCATCGCTTAAAGAATCGAAAGTGCCGGTATCCAGCCAGGCTGTACCTTTATCCATCACCCCTACGTGCAAATTACCCTGCTCCAGATAATATTTATTTACATCAGTAATTTCATATTCTCCACGTGGCGAAGGCTTAAGATCCTTAGCTATCTGGATAACACTGTTATCATAAAAATACAATCCCGGTACGGCGAACTTTGATTTGGGTTGAGTTGGTTTTTCTTCGATAGATAATGCTTTAAAATCCGCATCAAACTCAACTACACCATATCTTTCCGGGTCGGCCACATGATAGGCAAAAATGGCAGCACCATCCACATTGTTAAAGCTGCGTATCAATTCACTAAAACCTGTTCCATAAAATATGTTATCACCCAGAATCAGTGCTACTTTATCATTTCCAATGAATTTTTCGCCTATGACAAAGGCTTGTGCCAGGCCATTAGGCTTTTCCTGTATGGCGTATTCAAATTTACAGCCCAATTCAGCGCCATCACCCAGCAGGCGTTTAAAGCCTTCATTATCTTCGGGAGTAGTAATGATGAGTATTTCCTTGATATCGGCCTGCATTAAAACCGACAAAGGGTAATAGATCATGGGTTTATCATAAATAGGCATCAACTGTTTACTTATCGCCCTGGTAATTGGATAAAGCCTGGTACCTGACCCACCCGCTAAAATAATTCCTTTCATTAGACTGATTGTGTTATAGATTTTTAAAAGTAATTATTTTTTACGCATAACCTACACGTAGGTTGCCATATATAACATATTTTAACGGTAGAATATTATTATTCCCGTTTAATCACATTTAGTTTTAATACACTAATAACATATTGATCATATTTCTAGTACTTGTAAGAATTTCTTTAGATTTTATCTCTCTTTTCCGGTTTCATAAAATGGTGTTAAATTTCAGGTTTAAAATACATTAGATAGCGATAAAATGAGCATAATTTGCTAATATTGCAGTTTGATTGCCAAATACTACTATTTAGGTGGATTTAGCGGGTTTTCGTTTTAAAATGCATAAATATTATCTTACTCATCTGCAGGAATTAGAATCAGAGGCTATATACGTTATTCGTGAAGTTGTAGCCCAGTTTGATCGCCCTGCCATATTGTTCTCCGGCGGAAAAGATTCCATTGTGGTAACTCATCTGGCCCGTAAAGCTTTTTGGCCTGCCAAAATACCTATGCCCCTTATCCATATTGATACCGGGCATAACTTTCCAGAAACTATGGCATTCCGGGATAGCCTGGTGGCCGACCTGGGTGTACAGCTCATCGTTGGATCGGTACAGGAAGCTATTGATAAAGGGAGGGCCGTTGAAGAGAGCGGCATAAACGCGAGCAGAAATGAACTACAGATAGTTTCCTTACTGGATACCATCGAGAGCCACAAGATCGATGCGGCTATCGGCGGTGCAAGACGTGACGAGGAAAAAGCACGTTCAAAAGAGCGTTTCTTTTCGCACCGCGATGAGTTTGGCCAGTGGGATCCCAAAAACCAACGCCCCGAGCTTTGGAATATTTTCAATGGCCGCAAGCGCATGGGCGAGCATTTCAGGGTATTTCCGATCAGTAACTGGACAGAAATGGACATCTGGAATTACATCCTGCAGGAAAATATCGCTATCCCTTCCCTTTACTTTGCACATAACCGTGAAGCCGTTTACCGTGATGGTACCTGGCTGCCGGCATCCGAGTTTTTAGTATTGCGCGATGGCGAAAAAGTAGAGAACAAGTTGATGCGTTTCCGAACGTTAGGCGATATCACCATAACCGGTGGCATTGAATCGGATGCGGATACCCTGGAGAAAATTGTAGCAGAGGTTTCGGCCACCCGCAGCACCGAACGTGGTAACAGAAGCGATGATAAACGCTCTGATACATCAATGGAAGACAGAAAAAAACAAGGTTATTTTTAATTTTAGTATCAAGTAGCTAGTATCAAAATTTTTAAAAAGGCTTATTTCACTTTGTGAAACTGTCTTGATGCTTGATACTAACTACTCGATACTAACCACCACATAAAAAATGGAACTATTACGTTTTACAACAGCAGGCAGTGTAGATGATGGGAAAAGCACATTGATTGGCAGGTTATTATACGATTCAAAATCGATCTTTGAAGATCAGATGGCGGCCGTAAAACAATCGAGCGAACGGAAAGGCTTGCAGCATATCGATCTCTCTTTACTTACCGATGGTTTACGGTCTGAAAGAGAACAAGGCATTACTATCGACGTTGCCTACCGTTATTTTGCCACCCCAAAACGTAAATTTATTATTGCCGATACCCCGGGGCATATCCAATATACCCGCAATATGGTTACCGGCGCATCTACAGCTAATTTAGCCTTAGTGCTGATAGATGCCCGCAAAGGCGTTGTGGAGCAAACATGCAGGCACTCGTTCATCGCGTCGTTATTAAAGATCCCCCATATTATTGTATGTATCAATAAAATGGATCTGGTTGATTATTCTGAAGAAGCATTCAATAAAGTAGTTGAACAATACGAGGATTTTGCGGCCAAAATAGATGTTACCGACATCCGTTATGTACCTATCAGCGCACTGGAAGGAGACAACGTGGTGAACGATTCGGTAAACATGCCCTGGTATAAAGGCGAGAGCCTGCTGCATACGCTGGAAACTATCCACATAGGCAGCGATGAGAACCACTCCGATGCGCGTTTCCCTGTACAAACAGTAATACGCCCGCACGCGGCTGAATATCACGACTACCGTGGTTATGCCGGTCGTATTGCCGGCGGTATTTTCAAACCGGGCGACAAGATTACTGTTCTGCCATCGGGTTTAACATCAGCTATCAGATCTATCGATACTTACTCGGGCCCGGTTGAAGAGGCTTTTGCACCGATGTCCGTATCTATTACCCTGGAAGATGATATTGATATCAGTCGCGGGGATATGATTGTTAAGGACGACAGTGAACCCGAAGTAAGCCAGGATCTGGAGGTGATGCTTTGCTGGATGGCCGCTAAAGGCCCGCGTCCCGGTGCCAAATACCACTTAAAAACCACTACCCGTGAGGTAATGGCTATTATTAAAGAGGTAAGCTATAAACTGGACATCAATACAATGGAAAAGCTGGAAAATGCAGGTGATATCAAAATGAACGAGATGGCACGCGTACGCTTGCGTACCACCCAACCTGTTGTATTTGACGAGTATCGCAAAAATCGCATCACAGGCTCACTGATATTGGTTGACGAGGCCACTAACGAAACGGTAGCCGCGGGAACAATATTAGTTTAGCCCGCTATTTTATTGGGCGTTTTTTCCAAAAAGTGGGTTTACACTTTTTGGACACAAAAATATATAATTACTTTATTATCAATTATATAAACCCATGTTAACCCTAAAAAGTGTAAACCATGTAAACCCACTTTTTAACAAAATGGAGTAGTCATTCAAAAACAAAGTCCTGCTTTCTTTTGAGAAACCAGGACTTTGTTTTTATGCTGCCAATAAAAAGCTCCCCCTTCAGGGGGCTGGGGGGCACAGTCTTTCTAAACAAGTTATCAGACTGTCTCTCCAATAAGGTATCTGGATATTAAAAGTAGCTTTGATCTTCGCCTTATCCATTACCGAAAATGCTGGACGGGTGGCCCGTGTAGGATACTCGCTGGTGCGTATGGGATATGTTTTTACCTGGGTTCCGGACAGGTCAAATATTCCTTTGGCAAAATCATACCATGAGGTTACCCCTTCATTACTATAATGATAAATGCCAAAGCTTTCACTGCCCGATGTAATGATATCCAATATAACGACTGCCAGATCAATAGCATAAGTAGGCGTACCTATCTGGTCGGCAATGATCTTCAATTCGTCGCGCTCCGCCCCTAATTTGAGCATTGTTTTCACAAAATTATTACCATATTCCGAATACAACCAACTGGTGCGCAAGATAAAGTGCTGTGGTAATATACGGACAACATCCTGCTCGCCTTCTAATTTGGTAAGACCATATATGCTTATCGGGTCAGCTATATCTGTTTCAACAAGCGGATAGGGTTTATCACCCTTAAAAACAAAATCTGTTGAGGTATGAACCAATATGGCACCGTATTGCTTACAAGCCTGAGCCAGATTGGCTGCCCCGGTCCTGTTTATTTTGCGGGCCATATCCACATCATCCTCTGCTTTATCAACGGCTGTGTAAGCAGCACAGTTAATGACATAGGCCGGTCTGTATTGTTCAAATACTTTTGATATAGCATCTGTATCCAGGATATTAGCTTCTGTTTCAGGAGGAAAAATAATGGTACTTATACCTTTTTCGGCCGAAACCTTTTTGAGGCATTGTCCCAGTTGTCCGGACGCTCCGAAAACCACAATGTTTTGCATAGTTGTGTTTGTTTATTATTAAAATCCCAGATCAGTAAGCTCCTTTAAAAAGGGTAATTGGTTGTCTTTATCCGCAACTATCAATTCATCATTACCCAACTGCCAATTGATATTTAAAGCAGGATCGGCGTAGTTCAGGCCACCTTCGGCTTGTGTATTATAAAAGTTATCACATTTGTATTGAAAAATGGCGGTATCGCTTAATACAACAAAACCGTGAGCAAAGCCCTTCGGTATGAAAAACTGTTTATGATTATCTGCTGTTAATAATACGCTATGGTGCTGGCCATATGTTGACGAATTTTTACGCAGATCAACCGCTACATCTAATACCTCCCCTTGCGTTACCCTCACCAGCTTTGACTGCGCATGTTCTCCTTTTTGCAGATGCAGCCCACGCAGTACCCCTTTTATTGAGAATGATTCATTATCCTGAACAAATTGAATTTTCGATCCAATCGCATCAATAAATACTTTTTCATTAAAGGATTCGAAAAAATAGCCCCTATCATCATTAAAAATACGGGGGGTTAAAACAATAAGCCCTTCAATCGGGGTTGGGGTGATAGTCATATATTTATTAAATATTTTGTACCGATAACGACCGGATATACAAAGCTATTACATATTTTAAAGTTGTAATCTATTATTCAAAAATGAACAAGACTGCACGTTAAATAAACTTAGTACCGAATTTGGCTTTCACATCGGCCACTACCTGTTTTACATTCTGTTCCTGATCGCGCGGACAGATCAACAGCGTGTTGTTGGATTCTACCACGATAAAATCATGCAAGCCCTGTAATATCACCAGTTTCTCGCCCGGTACATTTACCATGCAGTTGGATGAATCATACATGATCACTTTTTCTGACGGGATCACCACGTTGCCTACATAATCTTTCTCGGCCAGGTCATAGATCGAGGCCCAGGTGCCCAGATCACTCCAGCCAAAGGCCGATGGCAGTACATACACATTATCCGCCTTTTCCATGATCCCGTAATCGATCGAGATATTGATGCATTGCTGATAAGCTTTGTGCACATAGCTCTTCTCGTCCCCGGTATTGTACACCGGACGTGCTTCCGCGAAGATCTCATGCATCTCTGGCAAATGACGACCAAAAGCATTCACTATGGCTTTGGCCGACCATACAAAGATACCCGCGTTCCATAGGAAGTCGCCGCTCTGGATAAACGTTTTGGCTATTTCCAGCGTGGGTTTTTCGGTAAACGTTTTTACTTTATGAAAATCCTGGTTAATGGCCTGGTCGGTATACTGGATATATCCGTAACCTGTATCCGGGCGCGATGGCTTAATCCCAAGGGTGATCAAACTATCGGTTGAGGCTGCGGTCTCCAGTGATTTTTCAATCGCTGTCACAAAAGCCTCCTCATCCAGGATCTGCTGATCTGAGGGGGCTACCACGATAACCGCCTCGGGGTTCAGGCTTTCAATCTTGAAACAGCCATAAGCCACGCAGGGGGCCGTGTTGCGCATCACCGGTTCGGTCAGGATTTGCCCATCGGCCATTTCCGGTAATTGTTGTTTCACCAGTTTGGTATAATTCTCGTTGGTCACCACGTAGATGTTTTCTTTGGGGCATACTTTCAGAAAACGTTCGTATGTATTTTGGATCAGGGTTTTGCCCGTGCCCAGGATATCTATAAATTGTTTGGGATGCGATGACCGGCTTATGGGCCAAAAACGGCTCCCGATGCCGCCTGCCATGATGATCGCATAATTGTTTTTATTCATATGGTAAAAAGGGGGATTAATAACATGTAATATATGTTGAGTACAAATATCAGGGTCAAAAGTACAGAATAAAAAAGCAGTTACGAATTTCGCAACTGCCTCTAAACTTAAACTTCTTCAGGTACAATAGATCACTTTTCCAAAACATTAGTACCTATTGACCTTACCTGGAATCCAATGGCCCTTAATTTATCGGCGTCAAGTAAATTCCTTCCGTCAAATATTTTAGCTGGTTTTAACATATTGTCATAGATCCTTTGCCAGTCGTAACCTTTAAATTCATCCCACTCTGTTAAAACAGCAATAGCATGCGAACCTTTGCAGGCTTCATAAGGATCTTTGAAAACGTTAACTCCTTTTTTATTCTCCTCCTGCTCCCGGCTACGCAAGTAATCCAGATCGGCATATACCTGGCTTTCGGGAACTTTTGGATCATAAACAGCAATATCTGCTTGTTCGTGTAATAAGTGATCGGCCACATAAATAGCCGCCGATTCGCGGGTATCGTTGGTGTCTTTTTTAAACGCCCAGCCCAAAAATGTTATTTTTTTGCCGTTAACCGTGTTGTACAGGTTTTTAATGATCTGGTTTGCAAATCGCCTTTTTTGGTGATCATTCATAATAATTACCTGCTCCCAATAATCAGCTACTTCCTGTAAGCCATAGCTACGAGCTATATAAACAAGATTTAGAATGTCTTTTTGGAAACAAGACCCACCAAACCCTACTGAGGCTTTTAAAAACTTGGAACCAATTCTGCTATCCGTTCCAATTGCACGCGCAACCTCATTAATATCTGCCTCTGTTTGTTCGCAAATTTCGGTAAGTGAATTAATTGATGATACCCGTTGTGCTAAAAACGCGTTTGCAGTTAGTTTTGATAATTCTGATGACCAAACGTTAGTAGTTAATATACGCTCCTTTGGTATCCAATTAGCATATACATCAACCAATGCCTGCACAGCCATTTTACCCTCAGGTGTACTGTCACCACCAATTAGTACACGATCTGGGGCATCCAGGTCCTCTATCGCTGTTCCCTCGGCAAGAAACTCTGGGTTTGACAGTATTTGAAACTGAACATTATTTCCTGTATGGGTAAGGATATCCTTTATGGCACTGGCAGTTCTAACAGGCAGGGTAGATTTTTCAACGATGATCTTGTTATCTTTTGCGACACTGGCAATTTGCCTGGCACAAAGCTCAATCCACTTCAAATCGGCAGCTTGTCCTTTACCTGCTCCATAAGTTTTAGTTGGTGTATTAACAGATATAAATATCATCTGCGCCTCATGAATGGCTTTATCAACTTCGGTAGAGAAAAATAAATTGCGACCTCTCGCTTCAGCTACAACCTCACTTAAACCTGGTTCATAAATAGGTATATTGTTGGTATCCTTATCATTCCAGGCAGCAATTCGTGCTTCATTAAGATCTACTACTGTAACTTGAATATGAGGACATTTTTTTGCAATTACTGCCATTGTTGGGCCGCCAACATACCCAGCGCCTATGCAACAAATCTTGGTTACCTCGGTCATATATTTACGAAATTATGTGTATTGATTGTTTATTTGATTGTAATAGTAATACTAACTCAAATAAATAACAAAACATTAATTATTTTTTGTCAAATAATCTTTATAAGCTAAAGCTATTCCTTCTTCTAATTCAATTTTATGTTTCCACCCCTTGCTGTGTAATTTTGTTACATCCATCAACTTACGCGGAGTTCCATCTGGTTTTGAGGTATCAAAAGATATATTACCTTCATAACCTACTATTTTTTTGATGAGGAGTGCCAAATCTTTAATAGAAAGATCCTCTCCTGTACCAATATTCACCAAACCTTGCTCGTCGTAATTCTGCATCAGGTAAAAGCAAGCCTCTGCCAGGTCGTCTGCAAATAAAAACTCTCGCTTTGGCGATCCTGTTCCCCAGATAACCACTTCGGGTAATTGTTGATTTTTGGCCTCGTCAAATCTGCGTATAAGAGCCGGTAATACATGTGAATTTTGCGGGTGATAATTATCATTATATCCGTAAAGATTTGTAGGCATTACCGATATAAAATTACATCCGTATTGATCTCTGTATGCATCGCACATTTTTATACCAGCAATTTTGGCAATTGCATAGGGCTCATTAGTTGGCTCAAGCAGCCCGGTAAGCAGATATTCTTCCTTTAATGGTTGGGGAGCAAGTTTAGGATAAATACAACTTGACCCTAGGAACATCAGTTTTTTTACTCCGTTTAGGTACGAATTATGGATAACATTGTTTTGTATCTGCAGGTTTTCGTACAAGAAATCGGCCCGGTAGGTATTATTAGCTACAATACCACCAACTTTGGCAGCTGCTAAAAACACATAGTCGGGTTTTTCGCTTGCAAAAAAAGCAGCAACCTCCTGTTGATCCCGTAAATCAAGATCAGCAGAATTGCGGGTAATAATATTGGAGAAACCTTCTTTGAGTAATTTGCGATGTATGGCCGACCCAACCATTCCTTTATGGCCGGCTATATATATTTTGGAAGCTTTATCCATTACAATTATTCAAACTGGTTTTTAATAACATAACCTGAATCTTTTAGTAATTTTTCTCTTTGGAAAAGTTCCACATCCGATGCAACCATTTCTTTTACTAAGCCTTGCAGGTCATATTTAGGCTTCCAGCCCAATTTGGTTTTTGATTTGGTTGGATCACCTATAAGCAGATCAACCTCGGTAGGTCTGAAATACTTCTCATCAACGGCAACCACTTCCTTACCAATTTCAATTTGAAAATCAGGGTTTGAGCAGCTTACCACATATCCTTTTTCATCCACGCCTTCTCCCTTAAATTCAACAGCAATACCTACTTCAGCAAATGCTAATCTTACAAATTCACGCACCCGGGTAGTTACACCTGTGGCTATAACATAATCTTCAGGAGCATCTTGTTGCAGGATCAGATACATAGCCTCCACGTAATCTTTAGCATGTCCCCAATCTCTTTGCGCATCAAGATTACCTAAGAATAATTTATCTTGTAACCCCATGGCTATTTTAGCTGTTGCGCGTGTAATTTTACGCGTTACGAATGTTTCGCCGCGCAAAGGGCTTTCATGGTTAAACAATATACCATTACATGCATAAATGCCGTAAGCTTCGCGATAGTTTACGGTGATCCAGTAGGCATACATTTTGGCAACTGCGTATGGCGAGCGCGGGTAAAAAGGAGTAGTTTCTGATTGCGGAACAGCTTGTACCAAACCATATAGCTCTGATGTAGATGCCTGATAGATTTTAGTTTTCTTTTCTAAACCTAAAATGCGGATCGCTTCTAATAAACGCAATGTGCCTATACCATCGGCATTAGCGGTATATTCTGGCGTATCAAAGCTTACCTTAACGTGTGACATGGCTCCTAAATTGTAGATTTCATCAGGCTGTACCTGTTGAATAATACGTATCAGGTTGGTTGAATCACTTAAATCACCATAATGCAAGATCAATTTAAGTTCAGAATCATGCGGATCCTGATATAAATGATCAATTCTGTCGGTATTAAACAATGAGCTACGACGTTTGATACCATGAACCTCATAGCCTTTTGATAGCAGCAATTCTGTTAAATAGGCTCCGTCCTGTCCGGTTATACCTGTAATAAGTGCAATTTTCTTCATAGAGTTAATATAGCAGTGGCTTAATTGTAAGCGTTAACAGCATTTATATTGAAAAGTTTTTAAATTTTACAATTAGTATATTTACCAATAAAAACATTGCAATATAACAACAAAATTACTATTTTATTGAAATATTTACAATTACAGGCATTTTAATTGTTTTGTAAGGCTATTCATTACATTATCGATATTCAGGTATTTTAAAGCGTAATCGCGGGCATTATTCCTTTTTGTTTCTATATCGCTTTCTGTATTTATCTTCTGAATGGCGTCGGCCAAAAGTTCGTCATTACCAGGTTCAACAACATAGCCCACATTATAATTATTAACAACATTGTATAATGACGTACCGCGGGCAGAAGTGATCAAGCTCACACCACCAACAGCCAATATGGTTGTAAGTTTTGACGGCATTACCAAATCGCTTGCTTCGCTCTTTTGTAATATCAGGTGCACATCCGCCATATTTAAGAACTCATTAAATACCTCTTTCTCCTGCACCGGTAAAAACTGAATATTTGTTAGTTTATTCTGGGTGGCTATCTCAACCAATTTCTCTTTGTATGGCCCCGATCCGCAAATAATAAATTTGATGTCTGGGGAATTTTGCAATAATCCGGCAACGTTTAGTATAATTTCAAGTCCTTGTTTTTCGCCTATGGCACCAGAGTAAAGGCAAACTGTATCGCTTTCCTTATACCCCCACTTCTCTTTTAATAAGTGCCTTGATGGTAAAGGGTAAAATAATGAGGTATCCACCCAATTAGGAAAAAACAAAACATCTTTATCAATTTTGGCTCTGATTTTATTGAGCATACCTTCAGAAATGCTGCTCACATAGTCGGCTTTTAATAATATTTTCTTCTCGACCTTAAATATCCAGTTAAATAACCTTTTACTTGAGATCATATTAAGGTCCTGCGCAGCCTCTATTTGAAGATCCTGAATATGATATAATAGTTTACCTCCATTAAATTTTCTAAGTAGCAAACCTAAATATGCCAAATGGAAGGGAGGGGCGATGGTAATGATAAGATCATATTTTTTCCTGTTTAAAATAAGCTGAAAAATCTTCCATAGCATCGAGCTCCAAAAGGAAAAATCCTGAATGATCCTTTTCTTACCTGTTGGATCGGCGGGTACGTAAGAAGGACAACGATAAATAGTTAGAGTAGAATTACTTTCCGGGTATGCAACAACTTCTTTTTTATACCACACGTTTTTATAAGGTGGTTGAACTTTCCAATATGGATAATAAGGAAAGGTAGTTACTACAGTACAATTATAACCTTCCCGGGCTAACCAATCCATCATCTCACCATTGTATCTTCCAATACCAGTAGGCTCGGGGGAAAAATTATGACTAATGAGAAGAATGTTTTTTTTATCCATATATTATTTTGAAACAGTGTAAAATTAGCAAAAGCCAGTGCAGTGCAACCAGCTATTACTGATAATGAGTATTTAATTTATGGTTAGATTTATGATTGCAAGCTGCTTTTAAAGGTTAAAAAAATACCAATATTTATTAAAATAATTGGCCCATTTGCTATGTTAAAACCCACATGTTAATTATTAAATAATATGGCTAAAAGCATTATTTTTTTCAATTCATAACCACTTTTGATAAAAATTTTAAAAAAAAATGATTTTTATTTTACAAAATAAACATTTTAGATGCATTTTTACACCATAAAAAAAAGAAAATTTAATTGACTTAATTTTTGTAATTGTTTAAAATCTTAACGCTTATTAATTCAATACTAAACTTCTTTCTTCAAGAAAAAAAAATCCTTATGGAGGATCTGGTTTCCATGAAAAATTATATTTTGTTGAGCTTACAGTTTAATACTACCGCCAACTCAAATAAATGACACAAACAATTTAACTCTAGCCCCCTATAGATAAATTTCATTATGCTATTCAACTCCTTACATTTTGTATACTTTTTCATAGTTGTAACAACATTATACTTTATAATTCCGCACAAATTAAGATGGTTTTTGCTACTAATAGCCAGCTGCTATTTTTACATGGCATTTTTACCCATTTACATCTTAATATTAGGGTTCACCATTGTTATAGACTACTTTGCAGGTATATACATTGAATTATCGTCAGGAAAAAAAAGGAAATTATTTCTGATATGTAGTTTGGTAGCCAATATAGGCGTACTGTGTATTTTTAAATACTACAATTTTTTAAATGATAATCTGTCCTTGTTGTTAAATGATCTTGGCTATGTAAACCACATTCCAAATCTTTCCATTTTACTACCTATCGGCCTTTCATTCCATACATTCCAGGCAATGAGTTACACCATTGAAGTATATCGGGGTAACCAAAAGGCCGAAAGAAATTTTGGCATTTATTCATTGTATGTAATGTTTTATCCGCAGCTAGTAGCAGGTCCTATAGAAAGACCGCAAAACATATTACATCAGTTTTATGAAAAGCACAAATTTAGTTATGATAATGTAACGAATGGCTTAAAACTTATGACCTGGGGATTTTTTAAAAAGATTGTTATCAGTGACCGTTTGGCCGACCTGGTTAACCAGGCATACAGCGATCCTCACCGTTACCAGGGTTTTCCGCTTATTTTATCAACCATCTTTTTTGCTTTTCAAATTTATTGCGATTTTTCAGGGTATTCAGATATAGCGATAGGAGCAGCCAGGGTGATGGGATTTGATTTAATGAGAAACTTTAACAAACCATATTCAGCAAAATCAATAGTTGAATTCTGGCAAAGATGGCATATCTCACTTTCTACCTGGTTCAGAGACTACCTTTATATTCCATTGGGCGGCAGCAGGGTAAAAATGAGCCGACGTTACCTTAATTTGTTAATTACCTTTTTAATTAGCGGTTTATGGCATGGGGCTAACTGGACGTATATTGTTTGGGGAGGTTTAAACGGGGTTTATCAGATCATTGATATTTCAACAAAAAAATTCAGAGGTAAAATAGAAAGTATCGTATCATCAGGACTTAAGCCAGCTTATTCGATCTTGTGCCAACTGGTTACCTTTCTGCTTATTTGTACAACATGGGTATTTTTCAGGGCCAGAAGCGTTCAGGATGGCTGGTATATAGTAAGCCATTTTATCACCTCTGTTCACGGAACTACCGCTTTATATCTATCAGCAAAAAACATGATGGATATTCTTTTTGCATTGATTGCCTTATTCATTTTGTTTGGAGTTGAATATTTGCAGAAAAATCTGTCTTTGGTTGATTTCATAAATAGGAAATCTCCGGCTATCCGATGGGGATTTTACTATGGCCTTGTACTGATCATATTTTTGCTCGGAAAATTTGAGGGCAATCAGCAATTTATTTATTTCCAGTTTTAGATTATGAAAAAATTTTTCATCAAAGCTATTCTCTTTAGCTTATTAATCATAGTATCTCTTGTTGCAATTGTAATGTTGGTTAGCCCCCTAGTACGGGCGCATAATGATTATGTAGCAGCAACAATTGATAAAGAAAACAGGCTTCATTCCCTGCCTTCCCCCAAAATTATTTTTGTTGGAGGATCAAACCTGGCGTTTGGTATAAACAGCAATACCATCAGCAAAAAATTCAATTATCCGGTTGTTAATATGAGCCTGCATGGGGGCTTAGGGTTGTCATATATGCTTAATGAAGCGTTAGATGGGGTCAAGAAATCAGACATTGTACTTTTATCAACAGAGTATTACCTTGATAAACCGGAGCTAAAATTGCTTACCCAATTAATGGATGCCAATCCAAACGCTAAAAAATACATTACACTTAAGCCCGAAGAACTGATACCTTTTTATATTAGTGATTTACAAAGATGTATCACCAGCTCTGTAAAAGTAATAGGAAAACAGTTTTCGGATAATATTTATATAAGAAATGGCTTTACTGTTGAAGGCGATCTTGTTTCCCATTTAAATAAAAAAAATGTTCCATTAGTTCCTCCAAGGTTAAGGGAAATAGATTATACGGATGATCTGCAATTAATAAACACTTTTATTGAGACTGCAGAAAGCAAAGGAGCTACAGTATATTACCTATTTCCAACCTATCAGCAATCTACTTTTACATTAAACAAAAAGGCGGTTAATGATTTTGCAACCCTATTCCATAAAAAGTTAAAATGCCCTATTTTAAATACGCCTGATACTTTTGTTTATAACGATAGCCTTTACTTCAATTCAGAATATCACCTGAATAAACAAGGGAGAGAAATAAGAACACAAAAATTAATAGAAATATTGGGCAAAAACATTTTAACAAAATAACCGTTTAAGATATAGTCTGTCACCTGACGTGTAATAACATCAATTTATCTTGCCTGCTTCAAGACAAATGAAGAACATAATAAATAAATATTTGTTATGGTAAAAAACTAAATTATTTGTCGATCCTAATTTACTTTGTGTACACTATGAAAAAGTTATTAAACTGCAGGGCTCTGTTGATACTGGTTATATTAATTCAATTTTGTTGGCTACCTGTAAGGGCCCTTGACATTTATGTAAGCAGTGCCGGAAATGATACCTGGGACGGGAAAAATGCTGTTCATAATAACAATTCCGGTCCATTAGCAACTTTACAAAGGGCTTTTTTTATCGCAATTAAGAGCGATCCCCAATTAGCAAATGGAGAAGCTATTAATATATTCATTATGGATAGCAAATATCTAATTGCAAGTCCTGTTAAGTTAACAGCTGTAAATCAATCTTATTTTATACATACATTAACCATTAAGCCCTATAAAATTCCAGCGGTAACGCTTACCGGCTCAATAGCGTTTAATGATATAAGCACATCAAAGCTTCCGCTAAATAATATAAAATTTGATGAGGTTTTTACCGATAATTCTCTTAAAAATTATGTACGCAGTCCCAAAACATCTTTTTTTACCTTAACAAACTTTGAGACCAAGAAGACAGGAACAGGAATATATGATAACAAGCAGTTGTTTTATTATGACCCGGAGCAAGTAAGTAAATCTATTGGGCTTGCTGATTTAAAAAGCGGGCATTTTGGAATAATTATTTATGCCAACTGGACATATTGCTACAGAAAGGTAGATAGCATCAATTTTAAAACACATGTATTATATACTACCGGGCTTAATAATAGTGATTACTCACCCTGGAAAAAAGGGGTAAGATTCAAACTAATTAGTCTTTCATCTGCTTCTGTAGCAAATGCGGATGCCTCTGTATTGTCGCAGTACTTTAATGTATCACCTAACAGCAGTCAGGTATATATTCCTGTTAATGACCGGATATTTGATATAACAGGTTCTGCTTTAAATAAAATAAAGAATATCCGTTTTGAAAATATAACCTTTGAGCATTTTGGTTACAGATATACAGACAGAAGCATAGATCCCAACCCCTCTGCTTTTACTGAAGATGCAGCTATAATGATAAATTTTACAGACAACGTTGCTTTTAATAAATGCACGTTTAAAGGGATAGGTAAAAATGCTATCTGGTATTATAAATCTAATAACAATGTATCCGTTACCAATTGCATTTTTAGTAATATGGGCGCCGGATCTGTTAAAGTTGGAAGCCCTGGCTCGGGCAATGACACCAAGATATTGAATAACAAAGTTAATATCGACAACAACAAAATCACCAACAGTGGTCTGGTTGTGCCAGCTGCTAATCCAATTTTTGTTGTTAACGGCAATAACATCAGCATTAGCAACAATAGCGTTAATAGAGCAGAATACTCTGCCATTGGAATAGGCTGGGGATATGGCACCATTCCAAATATCCTCAATAATGTAACGATAAGTAAAAATAGGGTTGAAAATATTGGAACCGGTTTATTAGATGACCTGGGGGGTATTTATACTTTAGGAATGATGGAAAATGTTGTTATATCAAATAACATAGTAAGAAATCTTAAGTTTAACAGCTATGGTTCCTGGGGAATATACATTGACCAGGGGTCTAAAAACATTACAGTAACCAACAATATTGTTGATCATTGCCAATCGGCTGGCTATATGCAAAACAGATGTCAGAACATAACCGTAACCAATAATATATTTGCAAATAATACAGGCGGTCAGGTTCAGTTTGGAAACTTTAAAGACAATATCTCTTTAAAATTTGCCAATAATGTTTTGTACCAGGAAAACAACAATCCCACAAATATAAATTGGAGTTCTTCTTTTATTCAAAGTGATTACAATACGTATTTAACTCAAAACAAATCAGGCGCTCAATTAAATAAACTTAGCAGAGCAGCTACCGCAACTACCGCTGCCGCTTCAAATGCCATAAGCACCGATAAAGATTTGCATTCAAAACGGCAACAAGTTTCATCCCGAATAAATATATCATCGTTAAACACCGACAGGGCAAATAGCTTCAAACAAATCGATACAACAAAAGTAGGTTTCCAATAATAAAACTGCAGCAAAGGGCTTATTCACTTGTTTATGGGGAGTTTTGAAAATCAAATTTTCAAAACTCCCCATTATGAACCCATCTAATTATTTCCAATTTCATAATAATCTTCAACTTCATTAATTGATGTCGATTTTTCCCTATTTTCGGCTGGCTAATAGGCTGGAGCGAGAATCATATCCTGACTTTATCAGGCTAAGAACCTCTATATCGTTTTAATCTAACTCAGTTTA
This sequence comes from Mucilaginibacter sp. 22184, assembly GCF_052045695.1. Classification (NCBI taxonomy): domain Bacteria; kingdom Pseudomonadati; phylum Bacteroidota; class Sphingobacteriia; order Sphingobacteriales; family Sphingobacteriaceae; genus Mucilaginibacter; species Mucilaginibacter sp. 22184. The sequence continues at coordinate 154,628 of NZ_JBQEPI010000010.1, read as the reverse complement.
ATTAAAAAAAACAACAAATTATATGGGAAACCCAATACCTAAACTTCAATATATAAAAAGTTTTGACTGTTTAAGAGGATTTGCAATCGTATTGGTTATGCTTCTGCACGGCAATCACGTTTTTTTTAAAGGGGGCTGGATCGGGGTTGATCTATTTTTTGTACTCAGTGGGTATCTTATTACATCATTACTTCAAAACGAGTACTCCACATTTGGGAACATTTCATTTTCGAAATTTTATATACGAAGAGCATTAAGGCTTTTCCCTCCTCTATTAATTTGTATACTTATAGCCAATATCCTATGGGGCTATACCAAATTCGATCCGGGAGCTAACCGAATAGTAGCCACCTTTGCAGGCTTATTTTATTTTACCAATTTCCTGATACGTAGTGTACCCGGTAACATGGCTCATTTATGGTCTTTATCTGTCGAAGAACACTTCTATTTCTTTTGGCCTATATTCGCCCTGCTTTTTGTATTCAAAAGGCCTTTCCGTGGTCGAATTAATTTTATGGTGACCTTACTTGTTATCGTAACCATTCTCAGGATACTGGCTTTCCATCAAAACCATCATTTTCATCTGATAACAATTGATGCTTACAGGTTCACCGTTTGCAGGATCGACAGCATTTTATTGGGTTCTTTGTTGGCTTTTATACCAGCAGAGATTCAAAGTGAAGATATTAACACGAAAAACAAGACGAACATAACTTTACTGATCATATTCCTTTTTCTGGCCTTCGCTTTTATCTTGTTGAAAGTCGATAAAGACGATGTTTATCTGAATAACGGTGGATTTATACTCACCAATATACTATGTGTAGGTACCGTATGGCTTGCTATTAAGAAACAACATCATGCTATTTTCAGCAGCAAGGTGCTCTCCTGGATCGGAAAGCGATCTTACGGAATTTATGCCTACCATCTACCTATCTTTTTGGCCTCAGATTCACTCATAGATCCTAAAAGCATAGTTAGCATAGTAACTGTAAATGTAGCACGGATTGCTATTTCTTTTGGTTTAGCAGCCTTATCCTTCAAGTACGTTGAAACGCCGATTTTAAAACTTAAGAATCGTTACCAGGTAAAGAAAGCAGAATCAGTTCCCGCAACTAATTGAGTTAATTGAATACGATTATATAAACAGATTTACTTACCGTATCCTAAATATGTAGATCGGTTTGCGGGAATGCTATTGTTTGTAATTAAGCGTATCGCTTTATCAAATCAAAAAAATCATTCCATCCTGTTTCATAATCAGGCAGGTACGAATCAAAGCTTGTAGTATGGTTTATATTATCTAATAATGCCTTAGCCCAAGCATCTTCATCGGTAAGCGTTATCATTTGCAAGCCATTATAATCAGGCAAAACCTCTGATACAAAAGAAAGATCGGATGCTAATATCTTCTTTCCAAAAAATGCGGCTTCAATCAATGGCAAACCAAACGTTTCAATATAACTTGGAAACAGGATCAATTTTGACTTTTGATAGTACGCCATCGCCTCGTCATAAGAAACGTGCCCTGTAAACAAAAAATACTTTTCCAGGCCTCTTTGCTTAATGATTTGATATATGCCGCTTGTGTTTACATCAAGTGTAAAAATAATTTTCCAGGTACTAAGTAATCGTTCTTCTGCAGGGGCGATCTCTAAAAGCCGGCTTAAAACATTTACAATAAATAAGTGATTCTTGTAAGGATATTCGGTAGCTGGAAAATATATATAATTCAAATCGGACTGATGAGCGTCGCTATCTTTCAAAAAATGAATCCGGTTTTGAAACGAGGAAATATCAGGTTTGATGATATGAATCTGATCATCCTTAATATGAAAAGTATCCACTAAGGCTTGTTTAACCCATTTAACCTGTGCTATAAAAATTGAATTATCGTTATATGACCATTTCATTATTTTTCGGAAAATGGTTTTATATATCCACAGTTTGGTTTCGCTCTTTTTCCAGATATTCCATCGCTTGGGATAAACCGGAATTGGATTATGATAATATATTAATTGGTTTTTATTGTTGAAGAAAAACCCGATGCTTTGCAGAGACACAAAAAGTGAGACATTCAGATGCTTTTCTTTGATCCATTTTCGTAAACCAGACACTTCCCATTTTATTCGATCAACAATATTGTTAACGGGTAAATGTACTATCTGTATTGACTCCGGTATGTCCCTGGCCTCTAGCACAACCCCATCACATACAAATAAGTAAAAATCAAAATCTTTAAAATCGTTTTGTTTAAGGATCAATTGATTAAAAAACTGTAAAAGTATAGTACGCGCGCCTCCATTTTTAAGAGATACTGCATTTACAATAATATTTTTTTTTATTACGCTCCCCATCTGTTCCCTTTTATTAAAGCCGGATTACCCTTATAAATAACATTAGATTCGGTTGTACTGGTTACTACCCCACCTGCTGCAATGACCGTATTGCTACCTATAGTGACACCAGGGCCAACAAATGCAGAAGCCCCTACCCAACATCCATCATTTAAAATAATGGGCTGATTGCGGTAATCCATGCTTGGTTTTCGATAGTCATGATTTCCGGTACACAAAAACGCACGCTGGGATATGCATACGTCATTACCAATGGTAATTGGTACCAGGTTTAATAAATAAACTTCTTCCCCAATCCAAACATCATTGCCTATAGTCAGATGCCATGGCATGTGGATGTTGACCCGTGGTTTAATAACGATATTATTTCCCATTTTAGCACCAAATAGCTTGAGTAAAAATCTTTTAAAACTATAAGGATACGGAAGAGCGCTCAAAAAAAACATCACTTTGATAATATACCATATTGATTCTTTTAAAACCCCGGCCCCTCTAACATACCCGGCACTCGGATTGAACTCCCTTAACTTAACCTGATGTTGAGCGTTTTCTTCGAAATCCATGACGTAACTATTTGATTGAAATCGTCGACAGAATAATTGACGATCCTGTTAAAATAATATAGAAAAACAAAGAAGTACATTTCGGGCGAAAAGTAGTTTCCTTCTCTAAACAATTTATATATGAAATAAATTAGCAACGCTCTTGATATGATGCTGCTAAACAAATTTTTATTTGAATAATCCTTGATCAGGAAGAGCAGCACAAAAACAATTCCGGTTATACCAAGTTCTGATAGAATTCTTAAAAATAAAGAGTTAGCATCATCGGCGTTAAGATTGGCTAAATTACTTCCTTTATCAATAAAGGTTTCCTGGCCGGGAAGTTTTGAAATGTACAATTTATGACTCTCGGGGTGCGAGCCTAAACCGGCCCCAAAAACAGGGTTATTTTGAAAAACCTGTTCGGTAACAAACATATTAGATATTAAGGCGTATGTACTTAAATTAGCTCCCTCAACATCATTAGAAACATAGGATTGTGTGGTATCATCAACCCTTAATCTAAAATCATCAACAAATACATACGCAAGCGTTACTGATAGGTATATGATCAGAAAGATAAATAGATTACGAAAAGCAAATTTATTTTCCTGGTATAAAAATAAGGAAACAAATATGCCAAGGTAACCAACAGAAGAGAAGGTAAGTATCAGCGAAAAGAGTATCACGTAAAATTTAATAGAATTAACCTTTTTATTCTTCATCAATATAAAGAATGCCGGGAGCACAATACCCGCAAAGTGAGCCGGTTCGGCCATTATGCTATGTAACCTGTATGAACGCTCACCCAATAAGCCAAAGATCACTACAAACAATATTATTCCCAGAATACTAACCCAATAGGCGTATTGTAAATAGGTTTTAATTACCACTAAAAACCATCCGTTTTGCGAAAAGTACCTGATAAAATTGTAAAAATACAACGAAACGAAGGTTATACCTATTAGCTGAAAGTAGCCTTTTGTTGGACTGTTATATAAAAACACTATCGAAAATATGCACGATAGAAAAAGAAAGCCAAAAATATAACCAAAGTATTGAGGGAATTTTAAGTTCCCTTGCTGAAAAATAAGCAGTGCGAAATTTATTGGTAGAATAAAATAGAATAATTTAAGATCGACACCGTTGCCTCTGCCATATAATGCCAAAGCCTCGCTAAAAACACATAAAAGTGTACTATGCAATAAGTATTTATTCATAATTACGTACAGTTTTACGATAAAAATACTTTAACCTGGCTATTAAATCGTCAATAAAACAACTTAAAAACCTTACTCCTCCTGATGTATTTTTGGCTTTAAAAGTTTCTTTAAAGACCCTTGCACTTGCTGTACTGATACCACCATATCCCATTTTTGCATTGACTTTATCAAGGAATTTAGCTTTTAAATTATGTTTTGCACGTAAAAGCAATTCATAATCACCTGCTATTTTATAGCTGTCATTAAAAATCCCATATTTTTCAAAATACAATTTATGATGCAGTGCACCAACATGTGCCAAATTCATATATTTTTTAAAAACATTCCATGTCCACTCGCCACCTAAAGTTTTTAAAACTTCACCCTTATTATTCAGCAAGACATTTTTTGATGAAATAAAATCAATTCCTTCTAACTTGTTCTGAATAATAAATTCGTGGTATGATTGTAAACAATCAGGTAATAACTGATCATCAGAACCCACAAACATAATCCAGTTTCCCGAGGCTAATTTTAATCCTTTATTCCACGCATCATAAACTCCTTTATCAGGTTCTGAAACTGTATGCGCAATATGCGAGGAAAATTTTCCAACTTCACTTAGCGTTGAATCTTTAGAATTACCGTCTACTATGATTATTTCATAATTCTGGTATGTTTGGTCTACAACACTTTGCAAACAATGCCCAATTACATCTTCAGAGTTATACGTTGCTATTATAATTGAAAACTCTATCATAAACTATCCGGTTTTATACTGGGGTTGCTGATCCCTCTTATAAATTTTGCAGGATTTCCCCCCCAAATTTCAAACGAGGGTATGTTTTTTGTAACTACGGAGCCTGCTGCAATTATACTCTGCTCTCCAATTTCAACCCCTTTTAACACAATTGACCCCGTTCCTATAAACACACCTTTTCTAATAACTATTTTTGCCGAAACCACATTTTCCTGGTCAAGATGGGTTCTTCGTATAGCATAATCAAGGCAATGAAAGTCATTATCCAGTATCTGGCACCCTCCGCCTATTATAACATCGTCTTCGATGGTGATCTTTTCACGTGCATAAAGCAAAGCATTAGAAATGCCCACATTATTCCCTATTTCAATAACGGCATTTTGATTTACACATAAATAAGTGCTCGATGATAGCCCAACAGGATTACTCCATTTATTGGAGTTAATTAAAACATTTTTCCCAAAATAAATTTTGCCTTTAAAGCCCTTAATACCAATAAACCCAACAATAGTTGGAAAACCCGCATATTCTGCCTTAATTAAATTAAGAATCAAATAATTCCAGATGTATGATATATAGTATAAAAGCTTATTCACTTATGTAATTAGTTATATAGTTTTAAAAAATCATCCGTATTGAATATGTATTTTTCAATCAAAGGTAGTTTATCTTCTTCCCAGTCCCACCACTTAATTTTCAATAATGCCTTTATCTTATCCTCATCAAATCGGTATTTAACGACTTTTATCGGCGTTCCAACGGCAATTGCATATGGCGGAATATTTTTACTTACCACGGCACCAGCGCCAATAACAGCTCCATCTCCTATTGTAACACCTCCCAATATGGTAACATTGGCACCTATAAATACATCATTACCAATGTTTACGGGTAAATTTTCTGTAATCTTGTCCTCCTTACACAAAGTTATCCCGTTTTGTTTATAGGCGGAATAGAACATTGGGGCCGTTGATATACCATTTGTAGGATGGATACCCAAACCACAAACTAAATTAGGACCAATAGAGCAAAATTTACCAATAACTGTATCAGTGATATTGGAATTAGGTGCGATGTAGGTATAATCGCCTACTTCAACATTATATAACTTATATATTGAATATAATTTTACAGACTTACCAACCCGGGTATTTACTTTACTATTTCCATAGTAAAGAATATTTAAAAAAAATGAGAGCAGCTTCTTAATTCTGTTAACTATCATTTAACGAGTTTTTTTAAAGTTGAGTAAATATTGTATTTTTTTAAAAGCAGAATGAATTTAATTTTATAATGCGGAATTGTTTTAGCGTAAAAATTATCTACTTGTTTTTTATAATATAAATCTTCTTTAAGATCTGTTTTAGTTACTTCAATATAATCTGTCGGGGCTGAATAGAATCCCGATTCACTTTTTGAATTAGTACCGGTATCATCAAATCCATTATTAAGGGTTAACGATTTATAAGGAAACAATGAATATCCCCCTGCAAATAACCACGATGCATACCATTTAACCGCCCAGGTATATAATTTACCATCTCTGTTTAAAATCAATTGGTAATAATAATCGGCATGTCCCTGGATGTTAAAATCCTTGATCTTCTTTTTTGAATTCAGGCGCTCCAAGTGTACGTTGGTATCATGGTCATAGTGCTTCCACGCCCTCGCCCAGGTCCCCCAACCCCAGCAAGATAAAATATTTAAAAAAAAGGTTTCATTACCTTGATCTTTCGTTTTAACAGGGTATATATACCCACTCACATGCATTACTTTGCTCTCGGGCTCATAAAGGGTTAAAGCATCATTCATATATTTCAGAAATCCTACAGAAGTGATCAAATCATCCTCTAAAACTATGATCTTCCCATGCTTATTAACAACGTCAGTTACTCCTTTAACTATGGAATTAGCCAAACCATTATTACTTTGAGATTCTATTATAATTACTTCCTTACACCACTTCCTTGCTCGAATGATATTCCTTGTTTCGTCGATTTTTTTTAGTTGGGAATCTGTGGCATCCGCTTTGGGGCCATCCGCATATATGTATAACGTGCTTTTATCTGCCAATTCATTATTTGACAAAGCCTCGAGCGTTTTTTGCGTATGTACCGGTCTGTTATAAACAAATAATACGATGGGTGCTAAATTCATATCCTCTTCTTTATTAGCAATATAATTTTCCCTATTTCCTTCCTGCAGTCAAAAAATAAGTATGCGGTCAATAATCCAAGTAGCACCTGTTTCATCAACAAAACATCAAAATAAAGCGAAAGCCATATTAAAGTGGAAAACAATATCTTGGGCATCCAAAATCCCCATACTCTGGCTTTATTGAATTTAAGACTATAAACAAATGTGTAATAAACGGTGAAACTCAATACAAATAAGAAAAAAGAAATTGAGTAAAACTGCGCGATTGCTTTTAGTGAAATAAATGCACCTATTACAATTGCACTGATGAGGAAAAAGGCTCCTACCCACCCTGATATCATAAATTCGCGTTCCTTTTTATATAATATCAATAAAGATCCGCATGTTGATGATAACGTTTGGGTAAATATCAACAATCCAAAATAGGGTAACAGTACAGCTACCTGGAGCCAGTTTTTACCCCATAATAACAAAACTAACTGGTGCGGAAATAATATAAATATAATTACCAAAGGATAGCTCAGGAAGGTTATTACCCGCAATACAAAGTAATATTCAGATTCTATATCTCCTCCTTCGGTTTGTAGTTTTTTCATACTTGGGAAGAGTATGGTATTAAACAAACCTGTAATTAAACTCAATGGTAAAATTAATAAGGAATAAGCTCTATTATAAATACCTAGATCTGCAGCGCCATACATTTTACCAACAAGCATATTGTCGGTATTTCTTGACCAGTAGTTAATGGTATTAAAACCAATCACACTCCCAATTAATCTTTTAGTGTGTTTAAACCCTACTTTTATATAGCTTAAAGGAAATATTTTAAAGCCCAGTTTCACCTCCCTTTCATAATATATAGCAGTTATAATAGCGGTAAAAATTTGCGGTATTACCAAAGACCAATATGCGGCACCCAGATAAGCCAGTATAACAGTTATGATCACCGAGATCACCATACATATCAGCGTTACCTTACCAATAAAACCAAACTTCAATTGTTTAGCTAATAATGCTCCCTGAGCTAAACTTAAACCACGTATTAAAAACGTTGTTGATAATACGATTGTGGGCCAAAACAGCTGACTGTTTTTATAAAAAAGTGATATCGGGTAAGCCATGATCACGGTTATCAGGAATAATACCGATCCTAATATCCACGATAAATTTGTTAAAATGCGCTGATAAGTTCTTCCATAATCACTCCTGATCAGGGCATAAGAAAGTCCGCCATCAGAGAAGATTAAGATAAATCCGGTGAACACAGTTATTAATCCCATCAAGCCATAGTTTGCTGGAGTTAATATTCTTGAAACTATAATTGATGAAGCAAAATTTATTAACTGTGAGAGATAAGTATACCCCCCAGAAACCAATATATTTTTAAATAGATTTTTTTTAAAGCTCATTGTTTATACATAAAATTTATTATTCATGAGATATATTGTCTGATCTGAAAATAAATCTTACTATAATTTAATATTACTTGATAACTCTTTTTAGCGAACTTATTGCCCACCTCGCAGGAACGTAGAAAGGGTAAACAATTGAAAACAGCGTAGTTGCATTCTTAGCAAAGGAAATTTTATAAAAGGCCTTAAGATATTTAGCCGTCCCTTGTGATTTATACATTGTTAACCTTATCAGGTTTTTATGCATAAAATATAATTCCAATGCAAAACGCTGAAAATAGTTTACCGGAAGTTTTTTGTAATTGTCGAATATTTCATTCACTGACCCATCATCTCCGTAGCCCCAATCCTTTTTTTTCACAGGCTGTGTTACTTTAACCGGGAGGTTACTTAAATTGTATACAGTACCTTTTAAACACCAGATACTTGCAAAATAAATAAACTGATAAAGGTTATCTACTTTATGTTCTAAATAAACTTCTCGCAGTCCCTCCCTTTTCAGGGTTAATCCACTTAATTGGTGGCCTTTAAATGAATTGATTAGCAGCGTCTTAAAACCCGGCTCAAAGCACTTTATTTGATCCATTTTATCTCTTGGAGGGCCTAATATTTCATCATTTACTGAAACGGGTACAAAATTAGGGATAATTGCATACGTAGATTTATCCCGGCGAAGTATATCCATACATTCAGTAAGGTATTCATAGCTGATATAATCATCATCACCTAAAAACATTACATACTCATCCGTACACTTTTCCAATAAAAATAAAACATTGGTCTTAACACCCAGATTCTCCTTTTGCTCATAAGCAACGATATTTAAATCATGGGTTTTGCTAAAGTTTTCAATTACTTCCTGGGTGTCGTCCGGCGAACCGTTATTGGATATTATAATGGTAATTTCATCTGAAAACCCGGCCTTCTTAATGATATCAAATAAAATATTCAAATTTTTCAATAAGAACTCGCTACGGTTATACGTTGGAATTAAGATGCTTAACATTTGATAAATTATGTGATTGCAGACGCGATTATTTACTTAAATTGTTAATTGTTGCAAGGTAACTTGCAACAATTAACATAAATAAGCGGGTAAGTTAAGAATTGATATAATCCCTGATGACTTTAGCAATATAGTCGTAATGAGTTTCATTCAGACCGGGCCAAACACCTAACCAAAAAGATTGGTTCATGATAATATCGGTATTGGTTAGATCCCCTACTACTCTGTGCTCAACATTTGCATAGGCAGGCTGCCTCAATAAGTTACCTGCAAATAATAAACGTGTTCCTATTTTGTTTTCTTCAAGGTGCTGAACCAGCATATGCCTGTCGGCAGCATCCCCTTCTCTTAAAGTTAATAAAAAGCCAAACCAGGATGGATCGCTATGTTCTGTAGGCTCAGGAAGAATAAATATTTCTTCAAACTCCTTCATTCTGTCATAAAGCAGTTTGTAATTCTGACGGCGTTTTGCAACAAACTCATCAACCTTATTTAATTGCGAAACGCCAAAAGCGGCCTGCATATCTGTAACCTTTAAATTGAAACCGATATGAGAATAAGTATATTTATGATCGTATCCGTATGGTAATGAGCCTAATTGCTGCGAAAACCTACATCCGCAGGTATTATCTTTTCCAGGCTCGCAATAACAGTCTCTGCCCCAATCCCTAAAGCTTTCTGCTAGCTTAGCCAGTTCTGCATTATTAATTAAAACGGCACCGCCCTCGCCCATGGTAATATGATGCGCCGGATAAAATGAAAAAGTGGCAATATCTCCAAATGTTCCGGTTTTTTGGCCCCTGTAAGTAGCGCCTAAGGAGTCGCAATCATCTTCAACAACCCAAAGATTATATTTTTTAGCCACCCGCATTACCTCATCCAAATTGAATGGATTACCTAAGGAATGTGCGATCATTATAGCTTTCGTTTTTGGTGACACAGCCGATTCAATAAGTTCTGCCTTTACATTGTGGGTTGCCACATCAACATCAACAAAAACAGGGATTGCGCCAAATTGCACAATTGGGTTAACAGTGGTTGGAAAACCTGCGGCTACAGTGATTACTTCATCGCCAGGTTTAATTGCCCTATCGCCCAATTTAGGGGATGTTAAGGTATAAAAAGCCACTAAATTTGCAGAGGATCCTGAGTTTACTAAAAGTGCTTTGTTGGCTCCGAAATATTGAGCGAACTTATACTCAAAATCATTAGCAAAACGACCTGCCGTTAGCCATCCGTCAAGCGTAGCATCAACGCCTAATAATATATCCTCCTCATTTAAGACCTTACCTGTAACAGGTATATAATTTTGACCAGGAACTATAATCTGAGTAGTTTTCTTTCGAGCTATCTCTCTAAGACTTTTTTCAAGTTCGGGATCCGTTATATTTTTTAACATGGGTATTATTGCTATTTTTTACTGATTTTTTACTGTGATTAATTAGGTGCTTTCCATTTCAATAGGTTTAGCAAATGGCTCCATCTCTGTTATCGGTTTGCCAAACGCTATTTTTGGATACGTATTGGTATAAGGATCTATCATGATCTGGAGTAGAACAGGAGCATCTTTATTCGTATCATTCCACATCCACTTCACTGCATCCTCAATCTCCTCTTCCTTTGAAATGGTTATGCTGTTTATTTCGTATGCCTTTGCTACTTTTTCAAAATCCGGCGCGCTATATCCCCAATATGTTGACTGATACCTTGATTCAAAATAACTATCCTGAAACTGACGAATCATGCCCAGATTTTTGTTATTCATGATGATCACCTTTACCGGGAGTTTATTTCTTGATATAGTTTGCAACTCCTGTATGTTAATTTGCATACAACCATCGCCTATAATGGTTACTACCGGCTGCCTATCCAGGGCAAAACTTGCACCGATACCAGCGGGTAAAGCGTAACCCATGGCTCCCATACCAGCCGAGGTTAAAAATAACTGATCCTCAGCTAATTCAATTGACTGTGCTGTCCACATCTGGTGACTTCCGACATCCGCAATATAACATTTTGCCAAAGGTGAATTTTTTGACAAACTGTGCATAAACACATTAGGATTTATACCATTGGGCGCAAGCTCTTTTGTATCTGGCCATTGCGTCCTTAGTTCATTAATGTAATTATACCATAGTACAGGCTTAACAAACTCTTCTGTAATTGTAAATTCATTAAAGTTCTCCAGGAACTTCTTTGCATCTGCAACTACGGGTACACAGCCTTTAACCCGGTTGTTAATTTCACCCGGTTCGCAATCAATATGATAAATCTTACGATTTTCAAAAAATTTAGTGTCGGCGCCTGTTTGCCTGATATCAAGACGGCTACCTACTACAATAAGCAGATCGCATTCGCCAAAGGCAACATTCGCCCACCTGTTGCCATAACTACCAATAAAACCCACTCGTGACGGGTGTGTAAATTCTATGGCATCAACCGCTAAAAGGGTGGTTATAACAGGAACATTTGTTTTTTCAATAAATGCTTTCATCGCATCTATTGCAAATGCCGATCTTACTCCCCTGCCTACCAAAAGCAACGGACGCTGAGCATTATGAATATCAGCAACAATTTCTTCTAAAACTTCAGCTGAGGGTGTTAGCGGCACAATTGGATCTAAATTAGGTGCAGGAACAGTGATTGCTGATCTTTGAACATCCATGGGAATGTCAATCAAAACCGGACCGGGGCGCCCTTCTACAGCTATTGCAAATGCCTCTTCCAAAATCAAAGGCAAATCGTCCTGGTGTTCAACCTTATAACATGCTTTAGTAATGGGCTTCACCATCGAAATAATATCCGTTTCCTGGAAACCCAATTGTCTGATATTCCTATCACCCTTTTGTTCATGGCGATTAACCTGCCCGGTTATAAAAACCGCCGGAGTTGAATCAAAGTAACAACTTCCAATTCCTGTGATCAGGTTTGTGGCACCAGGACCACTGGTAGCTAAGGCAACACCGGGTATTCCTGTAACGCGTCCATAAGCATCGGCAGCGAATGCCGCAGCCTGTTCGTGGTGCATTGTTACAATATTAATAGCTGTTTTTTGATTTAGTGAATCAAGCAGGTGGGTTATCATCCCGCCTGAGAGCTCAAAAACATATTTAACCCCCTTTTGCTCCAAAAATTTGGCTATGTAATCAGATGCTTTCATTGTAAATGTTTTTATAACTCGTTACTGTTCGGTAAAAGCCTTCTTTTGCGGAAACTTTTGGTTCCCAACCAAGGTCTTTTAACTTATTAATGTCTGGTACAATACGGCTAACCTGTGATGGTAAGTATGAACCATTACTTTTGTTTTCCATAATAACCTTTAAAGGTTCGCCCTCAAATAGCGATACCATAATATTTGCAAGTTCACTTACACTATGTTCATTATATGGGTTACCTACGTTATAGGCCTCTCCATTTTTGCCGTTAAGTAATACTTTAAAATAGGCTATTATGGCATCAGTTATATAGCAATAGGCTCTTTTAGCTGTCCCATCACTTTTAATAACTATATTTTCCCCTTTTAAAACGTCGGCAACAAAATCAACAAACACCCGACCATCGTTAAGATCCATTCCTGGCCCATAAGTGTGAAATGGTCGAATTATTTTGGTGTTTACCTGGTATTGATGAGAATAGCTTGCACACATATTTTCACCCATTCGCTTACTTTCTGCATAGCATGATCTTACTACTAATGGATTTAGATAGCCATAGTGATCTTCATTTACCGGCATTTGGTCATTTGTTAATGATCCGTATACTTCACTTGAACTAAAAAACAAAAAAGACTCTACTTTGTGATCTTTAGCCAAATTTAGCAGATTACTGGTTCCCAGCACATTTGCATTCAGTGTACCAACCGGATCGGTGCCGTAATACTTAGGGCTTGCCTGGCTGGCCGCATGTATAATAAAGTCAACATTTGTATCCAGCCGGATTTCTTCTACAACATCCTGCTCAATAAATATCAGGTTGCTATTTGATAGATAGTCTGCAAACCTTTTTTTGGCCCTCTCAATATTCCGTACCAGGCCAATTACTTTAACTTTTTTATCCACGAAACGATCACCAACATACAGAAGAGTTTCCACCAAATACGCGGGCAAAAATCCATTGGCACCTGTAATTAATACAGTTTTACCAGCAAATCGCGACCAATTTATATCTGCCTTATATATGTTTTCTAAATCTTCGTTGATGATACTGTTGGTTGTCATTAATTTAAATTTAAAAAACCTGTTATTTGTTTTTCGGTATATTTATCCATACCTGCCTTATCTTCAAAAAAGCTTTTATACCAATCAATTGTATATTCAACTGCCTTTTTTGCATTTAATTGCGGTTTCCAACCGAGTTGGTCTATAGCTTTGCTGATATCCAGCTTTAATAAACCCGCCTCATGTGGTTGATTAGACAACTGCGGTACTTCATATTCGCCTTTACCCCATATTTCAATGGCGAGTTCAACCATCGCTTTTACGGGCAAGGCATCCTCTCCGTAAGGGCCAAAATTGTACGGTTCGGCATATTTAATGGCATCAGCCAATAACTTTTCGCCTAATAATAAATATCCAACCAATGGCTCTAATACATGCTGCCAGGGTCTTACAGAGACAGGGTTTCTGACAGTTATCTTTTTATTATTCCCCAGCGCTCTTGCAATGTCTGGTATTAAACGATCTTTTGACCAATCGCCTCCACCTATAACATTACCAGCCCGGCCTACCGCAATAGCCTTCTGGTGTTCGTGATAATTATTAATATTAAAAAACGATTTTTGATAAGAATTTATTACCAGTTCGGCACAGGCCTTACTTGCACTGTATGGATCGTATCCTCCTAACCTGTCATTCTCGCGATAAGGATATACCCATTCATTATTATGATATACTTTATCCGTTGTTATTAGAATGATGTTACATGGCTTATTTAAGGCCCTTACACCTTCTAACAGGTTAGCCGTACCAATTGCATTGATCTCAAAAGTTTCTGCCGGGAATTCATATGATAACCTAACCAGGGGCTGCGCTGCAAGATGAAAAATAAAATCAGGCTCGAACTCTTTAATACTACTTACCAACTTCTCTTTATCCCTTAAATCTGCTATTACAGATTCACATAGTTTATCGCCTTGTATTAAATTATATAAATTTTCCTCATTTTCGGGAGCCAGGGCGTAGCCCTTTACATCAGCTCCCAATATAGTTAATGTTTTGAGCAACCACGACCCTTTAAAACCGGTATGCCCGGTTAAAAAGATCTTTTTCCCTTTATATGCCGAAACTAATTTATTATACATAACTACCAAATTTTCCAGGGGGCGCTATTTGTATCCCACATTGTGTTTAGATCCTGTTTATCTTTCAATGTATCCATTGGTCTCCAAAAACCTGTATGTTTATAGGCATTCATCTGACCGGCATTTGCGATTTGTTCCATTGGTTGTTGCTCCCAAACCGTACTGTCGCCTTCTTTTATATAATTAAATACATCGGGCTGGCAAACAAAAAATCCCCCATTGATCCAGGCTCCATCCCCTTTTGGTTTCTCCATAAATGAATGCACTGTAGAGTCTTCGAGGATGTTTAAAGCACCAAATCTTCCTGATGGCTGAACTGATGTCACCGTACATGATTTGCCGTGTTCTTCATGGTATTTCACCAAAGCCTTAACGTCTACATCACAAACACCATCACCATATGTAAGCATAAACGGAGAGTCGCCGACAAAAGGTTGTATTCTTTTAATCCTTCCGCCCGTCATTGACTCATTACCAGTATCAACCAATGTAATTTTCCAGGGTTCAGCCTGCGAATCATGAACTTTGATTGAATTATCAGATAAATCAATAGTAACGTCTGATTTGTGAAGAAAGTAATTAGCAAAATACTCTTTAATGACGTAGCCTTTATAACCAAGGCAAACAATAAAATCATTAAATCCATGACTCGAATAGATTTTCATGATATGCCATAGAATTGGCATTCCCCCTATTTCAACCATGGGTTTAGGTTTCAGGACAGTTTCTTCAGATAATCTGGTGCCTAAGCCACCGGCTAATAATACAACTTTCATGTATCGATTTTTATTTGTTTAATTTGTAACCAAAACTTTTACGTTACTACTTACCGGATAGCTGCAACAAAGCAAATATTCATCTTCAGACAGTTCGTCTTTCTTCGATGCTCCAATCATTTTCGCTTCACCCGATAGTAATTTAGCTTTGCATACCAGGCAGTTCCCGGTTTGACAGGAATAAGTAAGATCCAATAAAGAATCAAGTCCTGCTTCAAGAATGCTTTTGCCTTTTACCACTTCAACGTTATAAGTAGTATCCTCAAAAACAACCTCTACATTCTGTGTTGTTATTGATTCAAATTCCTTAGGATCCTTTACTATTTCAAAGTCTTCTGTATAAATATTTTCTTCCGGTATTTGCAAAACAGACAACTGGGCCTTTACAGATTCCTTAAGTCCAACAGGGCCACATATATAATGTATTGTTTTATCCTTTGGCTTCTCCTGTTTCATGATTGATAAAACCTTTTTGGGGTTTATCCTCCCTTCAATAATCTCAGGATTATTGGCGCTTATAACAAGCTGTGAATGAAAATGAAATACTGAAAGATTTTTAAATGTTGCCTGGAGCATTTCAATCTGATCAGAGAAAATCACGCTTTCAGAGTTCTTGTTACCATATACCAATGTAATATGATCACAAACCTTATTATACAGTGCAAATTTAGCTATTGATAAAAGCGGTGTTATACCACTGCCAGCTCCCCATAATACTAAATGCGTCTCGGGCAAATCTGGTATTTTACTCAAAGTAAAGTCTCCCAATGGTTCCATTACCTCTACGATGTCACCAACTGCTACCCGATCATTAATATGGTTTGATATTATTCCTCCGGGCACCCTTTTCACTGTAACTTCAATATTAGGGTCAACACCTGGGGCAGAAGAAAAAGAATAAGGGCGTATATATCTACGGCCGTTTATTCTAAAAATTAATGTTAAATACTGGCCAGAAAGATATTTAATTTTCTTTAGGCCCGGTTGTTTAAAACAAATAGTAACAGTATCAATTGTTTCCTTTCTGACTTCTACAACTTTTAATGTGTAAGTAATCATAATTAAACCTAAAATATTGTTAAATTTCTATTCATTACATTCACAATTATAATTAAAATATTCTTAACAATCAGACAAATTCACTGAAAATTTGTTCACAAAAAAATGATTTTTCTGAAATAATTTTAATTTAATTCACATATCACTTTTTAAATAGCTTGCTAAACCAACTGGTTTCTACTTCCTCGCTATAATTTCCGTAGCCATAACCATATCCGTAGCCATAGCCTTGATAACCGCCATCATTAGCTTTAATATCGTTTACAACTAAATATGGCTTTCTGATTTTACCGGTACTCTTTAACTCGTTTACAATACCCAGTTGCGATTTAAATGTATAGTTCTGTCTAACAATGTACATCACAGAGTCTGCATACTTTTCAACGATCAGGGCATCAGAAACTAACCCGATAGGCGCCGTATCCATAATTATATAATCAAACTGCTCTTTCAATTCGGTCATCATTGCATCCACCTTTTCATTAAGAAGTAATTCAGAAGGGTTAGGCGGAATAGGCCCCGAAGATATCAGATAGCAGTTTTCATGCATCCACAATGGTTTAATTATGCTACTCACATCGGTTTGCTCACCTATAATATAATTGGTAAAGCCCAATTGATTATCCATACCAACGCTACTCGATAGTTTTGGTTTCCGCAAATCCAGCTCCATAAATAATACCTTCTTTCCCATTAATGCTAATGATAAACCCAGATTCAAACTAATGAATGATTTACCTTCCCCACTCATGCTGGAGGTTATAATTATTACATTAGGCTTATTAGAAGCTAACAAAAACTGCAAGTTGGTACGCAAACTCCGGAACTGCTCAGAAATTACCGATCTGGAACTGGCAGCCACCACAATGGAATCGCCCGAGGTATTATGACTAATTTCGGCTAAAATTGAAATATCACTTTCTTTTAAAATATCTGCCTTTGAAATGATCTTAACGTTGAGCAGCTCCTGAATGCTGATGATTAAGAACGGAATAAGCAATCCGATCACAAAGCCTATAATATAAATATTATTTCTGTTAGGCTCTGACGGAGCAAACTCGCTTTTAGCATTATCAATAATCCTGGTTGTTGAAATTGTTGATGTTTTGGAAATAGCGGTCTCTTCTCTTTTTTGTAACAGATATAAGTATAATTGCTGCTTAACCGTCTGTTGTCTTGAGTAATCTAAAAATATCCGCTCTTTTCCTGGAACAGTTTTGATCTGCCCTTTGAAATTATTATTCTGAGCTACCAATTGCTGCTTATTAAGTTCCAGGCCTTTTTTATAGGTATAGAAACTCTTTAAAAGATTTGCCCTTGCATTATCAATCTGGAGGTCCAGATTCTTTATATAGGGGTTATCATTAGTATAAGATAAGCTTTGCTTGTCCCGATCAATAAGAAGTGTATTGTAAGCCTGGAGAGAGTAAGCAAAAACCGGATCCTGGATACTTAATGAACTTGGTAAGCTTTTCTTTAAATCGGAGCTTTTAATATAGATTTCAACCTGATCTAAAACCCCCAATTGAGCATTTACAGTATTCAATTTATCAACATAATCTACAGAGCTCGATATCAACGCTTGTGATTGACCATCAATATCAGCTATGTTATTATTTATTTTAAACTTCTCCAACTGACCTTCAACACCGCCCAATTCTTTTCCAACAATATTAAGCCTGTCATTTATAAAAACTAATGTGCTGTCTGCTATGCTTATTTTATTTTCCAGGTTTTCTTTTAGATATAAATTCATCAATGTTTGAAGTATAACCTCTCCTTTTTTAGGATTAGGATACTTTAATGATAAATCTATGGTTGTAACCTTTTTATCTGATAATTCTGCTTTGAAGTTTTTAGATAAGCTTTCAATTTTCGAATCCTTTGAAACAATATTTACTTTATACTTAGCTCCGGGTATAAGTTTATTCTTATTTTCACTAAATACCAGGTCATACTGACTGAGTTTGATAACGGTACCAAATGATACCTCGTTCATATCAATATCCTCATCACTGTTTATTATTCTAAATTTATTATTCTTAAGAATAACCAGTTCAAATTCCCGGCTTATGATTGTATCCTTTTTGCTGATAACGGTCAAATCAAACGGAGCTTCATCATATAATTCCTTCTTACTTAACGTTCCCTGTTTATAAATAATTTGATTAAGCTTTAGTTGATCCACTACTTGCTTCATCAAGCTTCGTGATTGTAAAATCTGTATTTCATTATCGGCATTACTTTTTGTATCAAGCAATGAAGACAGGTCAACCATTCCATTTGAACCACTTGAAGAAGACAGCGAATTGGATTTATTATCTTCAACAAGAACTTTACTGAATATTTTATAGGATGGCGCTGTATATTTTAGATAAAAAAAAGCAGTAAATAAACAAAGTGCTATACTTATTAAAAACAAATACCATCTACGTCTGACTTTGGCTATTATTGATTTTAAATCAACACCTTCTTTTGAAGATAAATTTTGGTTACTAGAAGCTTGATTCATATTTATTACTTAATCCGGGTAATGATGATAGCGATGAAAGAAAGGAACGAGC
Organism: Mucilaginibacter sp. 22184; assembly: GCF_052045695.1. Classification (NCBI taxonomy): domain Bacteria; kingdom Pseudomonadati; phylum Bacteroidota; class Sphingobacteriia; order Sphingobacteriales; family Sphingobacteriaceae; genus Mucilaginibacter; species Mucilaginibacter sp. 22184. The sequence goes on along the minus strand of NZ_JBQEPI010000010.1, from coordinate 135,494 downwards.
CTATAATTGTTATAGTTCTTAATGATGCGGCATCAGAGGCGGCTATCTTTGTTTTAGCCGGTTCAACATACAGGTAGTCATTTTGTTTGAGGTAGTAATAGGGCGAATTTAATACCGCGCTCTTGGATAAATCCAGGCGATGCGCTTCTTTCGATCCATCCTGATTCATCCTTATCAATAAAACGTTTTCCCGTTTTCCATATATTGTTAAATCTCCTGCCATACCCAAGGCATCAAGTATAGTTACCTTTTCATTAGGAACAATGTAAGTTGCGGGTCTGGCAACCTCACCGGCAATCGTTATTTTAAAATTTGTAATTCTCACCGATACAGAAGGATCTTTAAAGAACGCTTTTGTTTTCGTCTCGATCGCTTCGCGCGCCTGCGATGTTGTTAATCCTACCACTTTTATTTTACCAAGTATCGGTAAATCTATAACACCATCTTTGTTAACCAGATATCCATTTGAGGTTTGAATAGCTGCACTATTACTACTACCAACAGGGGCGCTACCGGCAAGAGCCAGGTTACCCGCATTAATTATCTGAGTAGCGTTAGGATCTAATGTCAGGATAGTTACGTTAAGTATATCATCAATCTGAATCAATGGTTCTACATAATTAACTTTAGATATATTAACGGTTCTGGCCGTATCTGAAAGATCATCGAAATACTTAATTTGCTTTTTAGAAGCGCATGAAAACATTGTCAAGAGACCTATAATTAAAAATGACCCTAAAACTATTTTATACATGTTGAACATTTATTTTGAAATTGGGTTATAAAGACCATTGATTAAAGTTTCGAAAAAATTAAACATATATATTTTGAAAGCGACAATCAATGTATTTAATTTTGCAATTATTTCAACAAACATAGATTTTTTTTATAAAATAAGAAAATTTTGTTTGAATATATTAAATAATCATTAGTTAAGAACTATTAACAATGCCGTAGTAGCCCGTACTTTTATATTAATAAATCTACTTGGCGCGCTCAGATTACTTACATAACCGTCTGTTTTAAATACACCATTATCATCCACAAAAGCCCCATTAATATTAGTACCGGACGGGGAGGTACTCGACAGTGATGGCCCATTTAACTGATAGATTGTTGTTGTATTTATAACGTCCTTATTATTTATAGTAACCGACACATCGTTTTTGTCGTCTTTGTTAATTAGCAGTAATCCTTTTTTACCATCTTTTCTTGTAAATGAAAAAATGTCAATGTTTGCATTTGTACTTTGCAGCTCTGTCTTTAAAAATTGCCTAACTGCGGCTTGATGAAACAGTAACATTGCATAATACAACGGCCTGGCTACGTTTTTCTTATTAACCGTATTTATAGGCGAATAAACGTATACACTTTCTCCTCCCGTATGAAAATTAACGCCAGCAATACCTTGTTGTGCCAAATAAAATAAAAATTCAGATCCCCATAATGATGATCCAAAGGCGTTGCTAATTCCAGGCTGTCCGCCGCGATAAACCGAACTACATTCAGAAAACCGAAACGGCACTTTGTTATGTACGTTTACACCTAACTTAAGATATTCAATGATATCATGTAAAAACTGATCAAAAGTCATCAGTTTATTCATAGTGACACTTGCATTGCCTGCTGGTCCCATTCTATAATAATGGAATGAAAACAGGTTTACATTATTATTAGTGTTATTTAAAAATTGCCTCGCCCAGTTTCCGTCATTTGATTCCGGACCTGAAATTACTATTCCTGGAACGGAGCTCCTTAAAGTATTTGAAAAATTAGTGAATTCACTTTGAAAATCGTTAAAGCTATAACCGGGTTTCCTTAAATTATTTAAACCGAAATATTCCGGTTCATTTCCTATGGCAAAACTATGTATCAGGTTGCCCGATTTACTTAATACATAATTTGCTTCCTCCACATCGCTTGATATGTTTAACTTGCCCAAGTTAAGGCCCCAGATTGTTTTCCATCCAACCTGTCTGTTGAACGCAAGAACGCGGTCAACATCATTGGCATAAACAGTATCCTTGGTACCTGTCTTCCTGTTATTTTTTGACCAATAAACTTTATCGACAAAAGCCCCTCCAATTCTGATTAATCCACCTCCAAGGTTTTTAAATAGATTAATAAAAGAGGTATTTGATGTATTAAAGTAAGTTGTATCTGTTAATATCAATTTCTCAAAACTAAAACCTAAAAAATCATCAGGAACTACCGGGCTAATAACATCACTGTATAATTTAAGACTAACCGGAATAACTGGAAGCGGGCTGACTGAATCAGGTAAATTAACATGATTAGGTACAGTAACTTCATAAACGTGATCGGGTATCTTATCTTCCTTTTTACAAGAAAAAATAACTAATAACAAGATCAACAAGGTAAAGTTTAGGGGTATTAATTTCTTCATAAAATTTTTTTCACAAAATACTACTTTTTTGTTAAGTATTTGTTTCGCTCATCTTATGCTTGCCCCATTGTCCCACCAAAGTTCATCGGAAAACCTGAAGGTTCCTGTTGAACTTTAATACGTCCGTTAATTGATTCAAATTTTTCCAGATTGTCTTCCAATGCAGTTAATAAACGTTTAGCATGCTCCGGCGTTAAGATAACACGCGACTTTACTTTTGCCTTTGGTATCCCGGGCATTACTCTTATAAAGTCAAGCACAAATTCTGAGCTGGAGTGAGTAATTATTGCCAAATTTGAATAAATTCCTTCTGCTATCTCTTCAGAAAGTTCAATATTCAGTTGATTTTCATTTTGTTCTTCCATTTCATTAAAATAATAAAGCCATTCATCCATCGAAAGGCTCTCCAATAATAATAAATATTGTTCAACCTAACGTACAAATGCTTTATTGTAAGCAACGAAACTCTAAAACCATCATGTTTAGGTTTTGTTTTACTTTTTTTCAAAATTTTCGATTAGCGGATATCGTATTGATCATAAAACAAAAAGCCCCCCGGTTTACGGGGGGCTTTGATCAATATAGCTGATTAAATTACGCTTCGATTTCCTCGGCTTTTGAAGCCATTAAGCGATCAAACTCTTCCTGCGAACCTACACGGATGTTTTCGTATTCGCGTAAGCCAGTACCAGAAGGAATCAAGTGACCAACAATGACGTTTTCTTTCAGGCCAAGCATTAGGTCTTTTTTACCTGCTATGGCAGCTTCATTCAGTACTTTGGTAGTTTCCTGGAATGATGCAGCTGAGATAAACGATTTGGTGCCTAATGACGCCCTGGTGATACCTTGCAGTATCGGGCTTGAAGTTGCCGCGATAGCATCACGCACTTCAACTAACCTTAAGTCACGACGTTTTAAGACAGAGTTCTCATCACGTAACCTTCTTAATGATACAATCTGACCAGCTTTTAACGTAGTTGAATCACCTGGCTCAACTACTACCTTTTTGTCAAATATATCATCATTTTCGGTCATGAAATCCCAGCTGTCAACAGCTTCACGCTCTAAGAAACGGGTATCACCCGCGTCTTCGATCGATACTTTCTGCATCATCTGGTGAACAATAACCTCAAAGTGCTTATCGTTGATCTTCACACCCTGTAAACGGTAAACCTCTTGTATACCATTTACCAGGTATTCCTGCACCGCAGCCGGGCCTTTAATAGCCAGGATATCAGCAGGTGATATAGATCCATCAGATAACGGCATACCTGCTTTCACAAAGTCGTTATCCTGTACAAGGATGTGTTTTGACAATGGAACCAGGTATTTTTTAACCTGGCCGTCTTTTGATTCGATAGTGATCTCGCGATTACCACGTTTCACACCACCCAAAGTTACCACACCGTCAATCTCTGTTACTACAGCAGGGTTTGATGGGTTACGTGCTTCAAATAACTCGGTTACACGTGGTAAACCACCGGTGATGTCACGGGTTTTACCAGTTGAACGAGGGATCTTAGCAATAACCTGTCCTGTTTGTAGCTTTTCACCTTCTTCAACAGCGATGTGCGCTCCTACCGGAATGTTATACCCTTTAATGATGTTACCTTTTGTATCGGTAATTTGAATAACAGGGTTTTTTGTTTTATCCCTGGTATCGATAATTACCTTTTCACGGTGACCTGTTTGTTCGTCAGATTCTTCACGGAAAGTGATACCATCCAATACAGCCTCAAACTGGGTTAAACCTGCAAATTCAGATATAATCACCGCGTTGTATGGATCCCATGAACAGATACGGTCGCCACGGGTTATTTTGCTGCCATCTTTTACATACAGGTATGAACCGTATGGAATGTTATTGGTAACAATTACCTTGTTGCTTCCTTCTTCAATGATACGGAACTCACCTGAACGGCCTAATACTACATCTACTTTACCCTCTTCGGCAGTAGTGTATTCAACAGTACGCACGTTTTCAAATTCAATGATACCATCAAACTTAGCGTTGATTTGTGACTCCGCAGCAATGTTTGACGCGGTACCACCCACGTGAAAAGTACGTAGTGTTAACTGTGTACCCGGCTCACCGATTGATTGTGCAGCAATTACACCTACAGCTTCGCCTTTTTGTACACGTTTACCGCTGGCCAGGTTACGGCCGTAGCAAAGTGCACAAACTCCGCGTTTACTTTCGCAAGTTAATACCGAACGTATTTCGACACCCTCCAATGGAGAGTTTTCGATTTTTTTAGCTACCTCTTCTGTAATATCCTGACCAGCTGATGCCAACAGTTCGTTGGTGATAGGGTCATGTACATCATGTAAAGCGGTACGACCTAAGATACGGTCATATAATGGCTCAACAATATCCTCGTTGTCTTTCAGTGCAGTTGTGTAGATACCTCTTAAAGTGCCACAATCAACTTCACCTACAATCATATCCTGGGCAACGTCATGCAACCTACGGGTTAAGTAACCAGCATCCGCTGTTTTTAACGCCGTATCCGCCAAACCTTTGCGAGCACCGTGAGTAGAGATGAAGTACTCCAATACCGACAAACCTTCTTTAAAGTTTGAAAGGATCGGGTTTTCGATAATCTCACCACCTGAACCTGATTTCTGAGGTTTCGCCATCAAACCACGCATACCTGCAAGCTGACGGATCTGCTCTTTAGAACCACGGGCTCCTGAGTCAAGCATCATGTAAACAGAGTTAAAGCCCTGGTTATCGGTGCTCAGGATGTCCATTACATTCGCGGTTAAGCGGTTGTTGATACGTGTCCAGATATCGATGATCTGATTGTAACGCTCGTTATTGGTAATGAAACCCATGTTATAGTTACTCATTACCTCTTCAACTTGTTTAGAAGCTGTTTCTATAAGCGTAACTTTTTCGGCGGGGATATTAATATCCTTCAGGTTAAATGATAAACCACCCTGGAATGCCATCTTAAAGCCTAACTCCTTAATATCATCAAGGAATTGTGCTGCACGAGCCATACCAGTAATTTTCACTACTTCACCAATGATATCACGAAGTGATTTTTTGGTAAGCAGTTCATTAATATAACCTACTTCTACCGGTACATGCTGATTAAACAATACACGACCAACAGTAGTATCAATGATTTTACTTACAATACTGCCATCTTTTTCTTTCACCAAAGCTTTCACTTTGATAAAGGCGTGCAGATCAAGTTTTTTCTCATTATAAGCGATAATTACTTCCTCTGCAGAGTAGAAGGTTAAACCTTCGCCTTTTACCACACGGGTTGCATCTGTTTTACGGCCTTTGGTTATGTAGTACAAACCAAGCACCATGTCCTGTGATGGTACAGTAATAGGTGTACCGTTGGCAGGGTTAAGGATGTTGTGTGATGCCAGCATTAGAATTTGGGCTTCCAAAATTGCCGCATTACCTAGTGGTACGTGAACGGCCATCTGGTCACCGTCAAAATCCGCGTTGAATGCTGTACAAGTTAATGGGTGCAATTGGATCGCTTTACCTTCAACCAGTTTTGGCTGGAACGACTGGATACCTAATCTGTGCAGCGTAGGCGCACGGTTTAGTAATACAGGGTGTCCTTTCAATACGTTTTCTAAAATGTCCCAAACTAACGGATCTTTACGGTCAACTATCTTTTTGGCAGATTTTACTGTTTTAACCACACCACGCTCAATCATTTTACGGATGATAAATGGTTTAAACAGCTCGGCAGCCATATCTTTTGGTAAACCGCACTCGTGTAGTTTAAGGTTTGGACCTACAACAATTACCGAACGGGCAGAGTAATCCACACGTTTACCTAATAAGTTTTGACGGAAACGGCCTTGTTTACCTTTCAGGATGTCTGAAAGTGATTTCAGGGCACGGTTACCTTCGGTTTTTACTGCGTTTACTTTACGTGAGTTATCGAACAACGAGTCAACAGCTTCCTGCAACATACGTTTTTCGTTACGTAATATAACTTCCGGTGCTTTGATCTCGATCAAACGTTTTAAACGATTGTTACGGATAATTACACGACGGTAAAGGTCATTCAAATCCGAAGTAGCGAAACGGCCGCCTTCCAGTGGTACCAATGGACGCAATTCAGGCGGGATAACCGGAACGATCTTAACGATCATCCATTCAGGGTTATTCTCGATACGAGTTTTAGCATCACGGAAAGCCTCAACAACCTGTAAACGTTTTAAAGCTTCGTTTTTACGTTGTTGTGAAGTTTCGTTTGCAGCCTGGTGACGTAGGCTGAATGATAACTCATCCAAGTCAAGGCGCTTTAATAACTCTTCAAGAGCCTCGGCACCCATTTTAGCCACAAATTTTTGTGGATCTTTATCATCCAGGTATTGGTTTTCTTTTGGAAGGGTATCCAACACGTCAAGATATTCCTCTTCAGTTAGGAAATCCATTTTGTTGATACCATCGGCTTCTTTGATACCTGGTTGGATAACTACATAACGCTCGTAGTATATGATCAGGTCGAGCCTTTTTGTTGGCAAACCTAACAGGTAACCAATTTTGTTTGGTAATGAACGGAAGTACCAGATATGAGCAACAGGAACTACAAGGTTAATGTGGCCCATGCGCTCACGACGTACTTTCTTTTCGGTTACTTCAACACCGCAACGGTCGCACACGATACCTTTGTAACGGATACGTTTGTATTTACCGCAATGGCACTCATAATCTTTAACCGGACCAAAAATACGTTCGCAGAATAAACCATCGCGCTCAGGTTTATAGGTCCTGTAGTTGATGGTTTCTGGTTTTAAAACTTCACCGCTTGAACGTTCAAGGATGGACTCAGGAGAGGCCAGGCTGATCGTAATTGTGGTGAAATTACTTTTGATTTTATTATCCTTTTTGTAAGACATAGTCTCCTTGTTTTTTAATGATTGAATTAGTGAGTTAGTGAATTAGTGAGTTAACCAGGTTTGTTAAATCACTCTTCTACTATGTTTGAATTAGCGAGTCAGCGAATTGATGATTTGTTTAATCACTAATTCACTAACTCGCTAAATCACTAATTATTCTAACGTGATATCTAAACCTAAACCTCTTAACTCATGAACCAATACGTTGAATGATTCAGGAACTGATGGTGTTGGCAGGTTTTCACCTTTAACAATAGCCTCGTAAGTTTTGGCACGGCCGATAACATCATCCGATTTAACGGTTAATATTTCCTGCAGTATGTTTGATGCACCGAATGCTTCGAGTGCCCAAACCTCCATCTCACCAAAACGCTGACCACCAAACTGAGCTTTACCACCCAATGGTTGTTGTGTAATTAATGAGTATGGCCCAATAGAACGTGCGTGCATCTTATCATCAACCATGTGACCCAGTTTCAGCATGTATATAATACCTACTGTAGTTTGCTGGTCAAAACGATCACCTGTTAAGCCATTGTATAAATAGGTACGGCCTGATTCTGGTAAGTTTGCCTTTTTAACCCACTCTTCCACTTCTTCATGGCTTGCACCATCAAAAATCGGGGTAGCGAATTTAATACCAAGCTCTTTACCGGCCCAGCCCAATACTGTTTCATAGATCTGACCCAGGTTCATACGTGAAGGTACACCCAGTGGGTTCAACACAATATCAACCGGTGTTCCATCCTCAAGGAAAGGCATATCCTCGTCACGTACAATACGTGCAACGATACCTTTGTTACCGTGACGACCAGCCATTTTATCACCTACTTTAAGCTTACGCTTTTTAGCGATGTAAACTTTAGCCATTTGTACGATACCTGATGGAAGCTCGTCACCCACACTGATCGCGAATTTATCACGACGGTAAGCACCTAATTCCTCATTAACTTTGATGTTGTAGTTATGAAGCAGAAGCTTGATCTGATCGTTTTTGTCATCATCAGTTGTCCATTTAGTTGGGTTAATGTTTTCGTAACTAAGCTCAACTAAAATTTTCTGAGTGAATTTTACACCTTTAGGCACTAAAAGCTCTTTGTAAATATTATAAACACCTTGTGATGTTTTACCATTCACGATCTCAAATAACTTTTCGATCAACGTGTTTTTAAGTTCTTTTACAGCTCTTTCGTGTTTAGTATCCAGTTTTTCCAACTGTGCTTTTTCTTCGGCCTTTGAGGTCTTTTTAGCACGGCTGAATAATTTGGTATCAATAACAACACCTGCAATAGATGGTGGAGTTTTCAGTGATGCGTCTTTAACGTCACCTGCTTTATCACCAAATATGGCACGTAACAGTTTTTCTTCCGGTGATGGATCCGATTCACCTTTTGGAGTGATCTTGCCAATAAGGATGTCGCCTTCTTTAACCTCGGCACCTACACGGATAATACCGTCTTCGTCAAGATCTTTAGTAGCTTCTTCTGATACGTTAGGGATATCTGGTGTCAATTCCTCTTCACCACGTTTGGTATCACGTACTTCCAATTCAAACTCTTCAACGTGAAGTGAAGTGAAAATATCCTGTGAAACCACACGCTCAGATATTACGATCGCATCCTCAAAGTTATATCCCTGCCAAGGCATGAACGCCACTTTTAAGTTACGGCCTAATGCAAGCTCACCATTCTGAGTAGCATAACCTTCGCAAAGAACCTCTCCTTTTGATACTCTTTGGCCTTTTTTAACAATCGGCTTCAGGTTCATGGTGGTGCTTTGGTTGGTTTTCTTGAATTTGGTTAAACGATAGCTTTTTGAATCGCCATCAAATGAAACCAAACGGTCAAGCTCATCACGGTCATATTTAATACGGATCTCGTTGGCATCAACATACTCCACTACACCGTCGCCTTCGGCGTTGATCAGTGTACGTGAATCCTTTGCCACACGTCCTTCCAGTCCGGTTCCAACAATTGGCGCTTCAGGGCGTAACAATGGTACGGCCTGGCGTTGCATGTTCGATCCCATCAATGCACGGTTAGCATCATCATGTTCCAGGAACGGGATCAATGAAGCCGCGATAGAAGTGATCTGGTTTGGAGCGATGTCCATCAAATCGAGTCTTTCCGGCTCAATAATCGGGAAGTCACCTTCAAAACGTGCTTTGACTTTTGGTAATGCAAACACACCTTTATCATCATAATGGGCATTAGCCTGACCAATAGTTTTACCGTCCTCATCTTCTGCAGATAAATAGATAACCGGTTCATCAACCTGTACCTTACCTTCAACCACACGTTTGTATGGAGTTTCGATAAAGCCTAAGTTGTTGATCTTGGCATGTACGCAAAGTGATGATATCAAACCAATGTTCGGTCCTTCCGGAGTTTCAATGGTACACAACCTACCGTAGTGGGTGTAATGTACGTCACGAACCTCGAAACCAGCACGCTCACGTGACAGACCACCGGGCCCAAGGGCTGACAGACGACGCTTGTGCGTGATCTCTGCCAGTGGATTGGTTTGGTCCATGAACTGTGATAACTGGTTTGTTCCGAAGAACGAGTTGATCACTGATGATAATGTACGTGCGTTGATCAGGTCGGTTGGGGTAAACACCTCGTTATCACGGATGTTCATACGCTCACGAATAGTACGTGCCATACGTGCCAAACCTACACCAAACTGAGCATATAACTGCTCACCCACTGTACGAACACGACGGTTTGACAAGTGGTCAATATCATCCACCTCAGCCTTAGAGTTGATCAGTTTGATCAAATACTTAACAATGGCAATGATATCCTGCTTGGTTAATACCTTTGTTTCGTCAGAGGTATTCAGTTTCAACTTACGGTTGATGCGGTAGCGGCCCACATCACCCAAATCATATCTTTTATCAGAGAAGAATAAACGATCGATGATACCACGAGCTGTTTCTTCATCAGGTGGTTCAGCGTTACGTAACTGACGGTAGATATGCTCAACCGCTTCTTTCTCCGAGTTCGAAGTATCTTTCTGTAAGGTATTGTATATAATAGTATAATCACCGCTGGTGGCCGCATCTTCCTTGTTCAGGATGATGGTTTTAACACCGGCATCAATGATCATATCAATGTGATCGTCTTCCAATACGGTTTCACGCTCAAGGATGATCTCATTACGGTCGATAGAAACCACTTCACCGGTATCCTCATCCACGAAATCTTCAACCCATTTTTTAAGCACCCTTGCAGCAAGCTTACGGCCGATATATTTTTTCAGACCAGATTTGCTTACTTTAATTTCATCGGCCAGTTCAAACAACTCTAATATATCTTTATCAGAGTCGTAACCGATGGCACGAAGTAATGTGGTAACCGGGAATTTCTTTTTACGGTCAATGTATGCATACATCACGTTATTAACATCAGTAGCAAACTCAATCCATGAACCTTTGAAAGGTATAACACGGGCCGAGTATAATTTTGTACCGTTGGTGTGGCGGCTTTGGCCAAAGAACACACCTGGCGAACGGTGTAATTGAGATACAATTACGCGCTCGGCACCATTTATAACAAATGTACCTTTAGGGGTCATGTATGGGATAGTTCCCAGATACACGTCCTGTACAATAGTTTCAAAATCTTCGTGCTCCTCATCATTACATGAAAGACGAAGCTTGGCTTTTAGGGGTACACTGTAAGTTAATCCGCGTTCGATACACTCTTGAATATCGTAACGTGGCGGATCAATAAAGTAATCAAGAAATTCTAAAACAAAGATGTTTCTTGAATCCGATATCGGAAAATTTTCAGCAAACACTTTAAACAAACCTTCTTTATAACGGTTGTCTGAGGTGGTTTCCAATTGAAAAAATTCCTGGAAAGATTGTAACTGCACATCCAGGAAATCAGGGTAATCAAGTACCTTTCTGCTGGTTGCAAAGTTTACTCTTTGATTATTGTTGTTTGCCAAGGTATTATAATTTTAGTTTATTAATAAACCTGTATTTAGAAGTGAGATATGAGACGTAAGTATTGAGACTAAAAAATTTCACAGGCTGCATCCTGCAAAAATCTCAAATCCCAAATCTAATATCTCAAGTCTATTGTATATAAACAGCAATAGACCCCGACCAAAATAGGTCGGAGTCTGATGCTATATTTGAGTGGGTTAAATTATTTAACCTCAACTACTGCTCCGGCTTCTTCTAATTGTTTTTTCAGAGATTCAGCTTCTTCTTTAGATACACCAGCTTTTAATTCTTTAGGTGCACCGTCAACTAAGTCTTTAGCTTCTTTCAAACCAAGACCGGTTAAGTCTTTCACTAATTTAACAACTGCTAATTTTTGACCACCTGCTTCTTTCAGGATAACGTCAAATGCAGTTTGTTCTGCAGCAGCAGCAGGGGCATCATCGCCACCAGCAGGAGCAGCAGCAACAGCTACAGCTGCAGCAGCAGGCTCAATACCATACTCATCTTTTAAGATTTGAGCTAATTCGTTTACTTCTTTTACTGTTAAGTTTACCAACTGTTCAGCAAACGCTTTTAAATCCGCCATTTTATTTAAATTTTACTTTTAATGCTTTTTGTTTGTTAATATCGAACTTTAATAAGGTGTTCGTTAACCTCTTTCCTGTAATGTTTTTACAAGGCCTGCAATCGTATTTCCGCCTGATTGTAATGCAGAAATAACGTTTTTGGCAGGTGATTGTAGTAATCCTATTATCTCGCCAATCAGTTGTTCTTTTGATTTCAACTTGATCAATGTATCGATCTGGTTGTCGCCAATAAACACTGCTGAGTCAATATATGCTGCTTTTAAAAGTGGTTTGTCACCTGCTTTTCTCAATTGTTTGATCAGCTTTGCCGGAGCAGTTGCTGATTTTGAGAAAAGGATTGATGATGATCCTTTTAATACATCATATATCGGGCTAAAGTCGCCGCCTGCAGCTTCCATAGCTTTTTTGATCAAGCTATTTTTTGCTACCTGCATTTTGATGTCGCTGTCGAAACATTTGCGACGAATGTCATTGATCTTTGCAACCGTCAAATCAGAGGTATCGGTGATATAAAAGTTACCGTACTCTTTCATTTGCTCAGTAAGGGCAAGAACAAGATCGTATTTTTCTTCTTTATTCATGATTAAATCCCCGCTACTGTTTTGGTTTCAATTTCAATTCCTGGCGACATAGTTGAAGAGATATGGATACTCTTGAAATATGTTCCTTTAGCTGCAGATGGTTTTAATTTTGAGATGGTTTGCAATACTTCTAATGCATTCTCATAAATTTTATCCGCAGAGAAAGATGCTTTTCCTATTGAGGCATGGATGATACCTGTTTTATCAACTTTGAAGTCGATCTTACCACCTTTTACGTCAGTTACAGCTTTTCCAACTTCTGGAGTTACTGTTCCTGATTTAGGGTTAGGCATAAGGTTACGTGGGCCTAATATACGCCCCAAACGACCTACTTTAGCCATAACACTTGGCATAGTGATGATAATATCAACATCAGTCCATCCACCTTCAATCTTGGCAATATAATCATCCAAACCTACGTAATCTGCACCTGCGTCTTTTGCTTCTTGTTCCTTGTCAGGAGTACAAAGCACCAGTACACGTACAGTTTTACCGGTTCCATGAGGTAATGTTGCAATACCACGTACCATTTGATTGGCTTTACGCGGATCAACACCTAAACGAACGTCTATATCAACTGATGAATCAAATTTGGTTAAGGTTAATTCCTTTACCAAAGATGACGCATCCTGTAATGAATACGATTTGTTAGCCTCAATTTTGGAGAGTGCCACTTTCTGATTTTTTGTTAATCTAGCCACTGTCTTAAACTGATTTTAATATAAATTAATTAATTCCAGGGAGCCGTACCTGATACGGTTATTCCCATACTACGGGCAGTACCTGCCACCATTTTCATGGCTGATTCAACTGTGAATGCGTTTAGATCCACCATTTTATCTTTAGCAATAGTTTCAACCTGTTCCCAATTTACATTGGCAACTTTTTTACGGTTGGGCTCTGCTGAACCACTTTTTAATCCTGTTGCTTCCAATAACTGGATTGCAACCGGAGGGGTTTTAATGATAAAATCGAAAGATTTATCAACGTAAACAGTAATCAAAACAGGCAACACTTTACCAGGCTTGTCCTGGGTACGTGCATTAAACTGCTTGCAAAACTCCATGATATTCACGCCCTTTGCACCTAAAGCAGGTCCAATTGGAGGTGATGGGTTTGCAGCGCCGCCTTTTACCTGCAGCTTTACCATCGCACCGATTTCTTTTGCCATTTTAATTTACTTTAATTATAACTCAATGTTAGTAAGTGGAAGCTAAGTAACATTTAAGATTTTTATAGTTGTCGGTTTGGAGTAATGAGTATGGTTTTTTTAACCCTAACTTAATATCTAAACTTCTTTCTTTTAATATTCATTAAGTAAGTTTATCATGTTGAGTCTGCCTTTCCAAATCAGAGCTCATGATTAAAAACTTACTATTCTTTTTCTACCTGCATGTAATTCAATTCAAGCGGCGTACGGCGCCCGAATATCTTTACCATTACTTTCAGTTTCTTTTTCTCTTCGTTAACCTCTTCTATCACGCCGCTAAAGCCATTGAACGGTCCGTCCATAACTTTCACATTTTCGCCAATGTAATAAGGCACGTTCATTGTTTCGCCCTGCGCACTCATTTCGTCAACCTTACCTAAAATACGGTTAACTTCGGCCTGGCGTAATGGGATGGCGTTTCCGGCTTTATCGCCTAAAAAACCAATCACGCTATTTATATTTTTGATGATGTGTTCAGTTTCACCGTCAAGTACGGCTTCCATCAGCACATAACCCGGAAAATAGTTACGCTCTTTAGCTATCTTCTTTCCGTCGCGCATCTGGTAATACTTTTCAGTTGGTATTAATACCTGAGGTACCAAATGCGTAATGCCCAAACGACTAATTTCGGCATCTATATATTGTTTTACCTTTTTTTCTTTACCACTGATGGCTCTAACTACATACCACTTCAATTGATCACTCATCGTTGTCCTTTGATATTATGTTAGTGAATGATAAAATATACCAAGCAAATAATTAATAATCTGGTCCATACCTACAATAACCAAAGCTATAATGATTGCAGCAACCAGTACTAAAATAGCACTGCTTTGCAATTCGCGCCAGGTTGGCCAAGTTACCTTTTGAGTTAACTCGATGTATGATTCTTTAATATATTCAGCTACGCCTGCCATTTTTTATTGTTTGCTTATGCACGGGAACAAGGATTCGAACCCTGATCAAAGGTTTTGGAGACCTCTATTCTACCGTTGAACTATTCCCGTGTATATTTTATAATAAGAAAACATAAGTTTGCTTTTTACAGTCAAACTTATGTTTCCAATTAACCTTTTTTGAAATTTTATTTTAAAATTTCAGTTACCTGGCCAGCACCTACTGTTCTGCCACCTTCACGGATAGCGAAACGTAAGCCTTTTTCCATAGCGATAGCGTTGATCAATTTTACAGTGATGGTAACGTTATCACCAGGCATAACCATTTCCACACCTTCGGCCAGTGAAATCTCACCAGTTACGTCAGTTGTACGGAAATAGAACTGCGGGCGGTATTTGTTGAAGAATGGAGTGTGACGGCCACCTTCTGCTTTTGATAATACGTAAACTTCTGCTTTGAAGTCAGTGTGGGGGGTTACTGAACCTGGTTTGCAAATAACCATACCACGACGGATATCAGTTTTTTCAATACCACGTAACAATAAACCTACGTTGTCACCAGCTTCACCACGGTCAAGGATCTTGCGGAACATCTCAACACCTGTTACGGTTGATTTCAAGTTCTCAGCACCCATACCCAGGATGTCAACAGGCTCACCAGAGTTGATTACACCACGCTCAATACGACCGGTAGCAACAGTACCACGACCAGTGATTGAGAATACGTCTTCAACCGGCATTAAGAAAGGAAGATCAGTTAAACGTGGAGGGATAGGGATGTAGTTATCTACAGCGTCCATCAATTCCATGATTTTGCCAACCCAGGTAGGATCTCCGTTAAGACCACCTAATGCAGAACCTTGAATAACTGGAATATCATCACCTGGATATTCGTAGAATGATAATAATTCACGAATTTCCATTTCTACTAATTCTAATAATTCCGGATCATCAACCATGTCAACCTTGTTCATAAATACAACAAGTGCAGGTACACCTACCTGACGTGCTAACAGGATGTGCTCGCGGGTTTGTGGCATCGGACCGTCAGTAGCAGCAACAACAATGATTGCACCATCCATCTGAGCAGCACCAGTAACCATGTTTTTCACATAATCCGCGTGACCTGGACAGTCAACGTGTGCATAGTGACGGTTAGCAGTTGAATACTCAACGTGTGCTGTATTGATGGTGATACCACGCTCTTTTTCTTCAGGAGCTGAGTCAATTGAATCAAATGAACGAGCTTCTGATAAACCTGCATCAGCTAATACTTTAGTGATAGCTGCAGTAAGGGTTGTTTTGCCGTGGTCAACGTGACCGATTGTACCGATGTTTAAGTGCGGTTTACTGCGGTCAAACTTTTCTTTTGCCATGATTTATAATTATTTTGTAGGTTAATTTATACTTAAAAATGTATTCTGTTTTACTCTTTATTTTATTGAGCCAACAATGGGATTTGAACCCATGACCTCTTCCTTACCAAGGAAGTGCTCTACCCCTGAGCTACGTCGGCTTATTTTAATTATTGAATTAATGATTTAGTGAATTATTGAATTTTAAAACTCCTACCAAATCACTCATTCAGCAATTCAATAACTCATTAATTAATTCTCCGAGCGGAAGACGAGGTTCGAACTCGCGACCTATAGCTTGGAAGGCTATCGCTCTACCAACTGAGCTACTTCCGCAATTAAATGAGTGAATTATCGAGTTAGTGACCGGATGATTTAAAAATCATTCTGTAATCACTAATTCAACAATCCACTCATTAAGGTGTGGGGGGAGAAGGATTCGAACCTTCGTAGCCGAAGCAACGGATTTACAGTCCGTCCCATTTGACCGCTCTGGTATCCCCCCATTAGTTAATTCCGGATTTAAAATGTCCAAAGTTGAAGCTAAACACTTCAATCCGAAAAAAACTGAGCCTCCTATCGGGATCGAACCAATGACCTACTGATTACAAGTCAGTCGCTCTACCAGCTGAGCTAAGGAGGCTTATGTTTATTTACCTTTTCTTATTTTATAACCTTAAACAGGCTTCAAAATTAAGAGCGGCAAAACTAATAAGCTTTTTTATATTTTAAAGAACAATCCCAACTTTTTTTTCAGTGCTTAGCACCTCTCTGAAAGGGATTGCAAATCTACAAAAAATTAAACCCGTACAAAATTTTTTATCAAAAAAAATCGACGAGTGGAAAACTCGTCGATTTTCGCTTAAAAAAGGGCTTTTTTATATTATAAATCGTCCTCGGCCGCCATCAGGATAGCCTTTTTGGCTGCGGTGTCGGCAATGGTTTTCTTCTGTTTATGCTTTTCTATCTGCTTGCGGAGACTTTCGATAGCCAGATCGGTAGCTTCTTCAAAGCTTTTGCATTTCTCTTTTGCAAAAATCTGGTTCCCCGGAAGCAACAATTTTATCTCTGTTATTTTATTTGCCTCATCTTCTACATTTTCCAGTTTTAAATAAACTTCCCCGCTAATTATCTGATCATAAAACGTATCCAGCTTATCAGCCTTTTTCTGAATAAAATCTAATAATTTCCTGTCTGCGGTAAAATGAATTGATTGCACTGTAATTTTCATGTTTCCTCCTTGAATTACGCCTTTGGATGGGCTTGTTTGTAAATAGACTTTAATCTTTCAACTGAATTGTGTGTATAAATTTGAGTCGCGCTTAAATTGGCATGACCCAAAAGTTCTTTTATTGAATTTAAATCGGCTCCGTTATTAAGCAAGCTTGTTGCAAACGTATGCCTGAGTACGTGAGGGCTCTTTTTATCCTGGGTTGATATGTTGGAGAGGTATTTATGCACTATTAAATATATTAGTTTCGGATAAGCATCTGCGCCTTTATTTGTAACGATTAATGTTAGCGAATTGTTATCAAAATTTTGATTTTTCTTTAACTCCAGGTATTTACCCAGCAGGGTGCGCAGTTCCGTATTTACCGGTATAATGCGTTCTTTGTTTCGTTTACCTAAAACCTTTAGCGTGCCCTCATAATCATTAATATCCTGATCCTTAAGCCCCAGCAGCTCGGCAAGGCGCATACCGGTGCCAAACAACATTTCAACAACCAGCTTATCCCGCTGGCCTATAAAATCGTTTGTAAATATTTCGTTATCATCCAGCATTTGGGTTAAGCGGGCGTCCTCAACAACTACCGGAAGGTTCTTGGGTATTTTTTGCGACCGTATTTTGGATGTTGGATTATCGGTAATGATGCCTTCCTGCAATAAAAATTTAAAGTACTTACGCAGCGTAGCCATTTTGCGGTTTACAGAGCGGGCTATGATTTTTTGGCCCATAAGCTCAACCATCCAGTTACGGATGTCCTGATAGCTTACCTGATTAGGATGGGTAACAATTAATTCGGAAACAGTACCGGTTTCCCCTGCATTGTTCAAAAAGCGCATGAACTGATCCAGGTCTGATCGATAAGCGGATACTGTGTGCGGAGAGTATCGCTTTTCGAACTGAATATATCGGATAAAACGCTCTAAAAACATAAAAAACTATTTGAACATCCAGAGATTGAATGTACAAATAGTTTTAATATAGTGTTAAGAAATTTGAAAAATTCTTTTACAAGAATTAAACAGTTTCTTGATTCATACCTTGCTTGTAGATTGCATGTTTAACAACATGACGACGAGTTACAGATTTTTTCTCGAATGCCTGACGGCTGCGAAGTTCTCTCAACACACCTGTTTTCTCAAATTTCTTTTTGAAGCGTTTCAATGCTTTATCTAATGATTCGCCTTCTTTTACGTTGATAATGATCATAATTCCTAAAATACCTCCTTTCAAGGAGGGTCAAAGGTAAGCACAATTATTTGAAAATCAAACAGGACGCCTATTTTTTTATCACTCCTCTGTTGCACTTTTGGTTTGTAACAAACAAAGGCTGCCAATGGCAGCCTTTGTTTGTTGTTTTTAATAGAGTTTAAGCTATTTATCCCAGTACATCCTGGTGTTCATAACATCAGCTCCCTGACGTGCCACTACAGCGTTGTAATTGGTCTGATTTTGATTAATCTCCGTTTGAGGATATTGCTGCCTGCGCGGAATATTCTGACCCGGGCTTAATGATCCTGGTACAGGGTCAAGTAATTTTGGCAAACCTGTTCTGCGGTACTCGGCCCATGATTCCCAACCATCGCCTAAAAAGCCTGCTATCCATTTTTGTAAGTGGATCTGCTCTAAAGCGGTACTTGCAGAGAACTTCACAGCCGTTTGTGCCACATAAGTATTAGCATCAGTTGTAGCTACACCATTTTGATCTAATGAGGCCAGCACCCCTTGATTATAAAAATCAGCTGCTGAACCATCCCCACCAGATATCCAGCCTAAATGAGCAGCCTCGGCCTGGGTAAATAATACTTGCGCATATGATGTCCATACGGTTGGTGAACTCTGGTTAGAAACCGCCAGCCCAATCAATGATATGTTACCTGGTTTAGTACGGGTACCTTTACTATAGGCGCCCAATGCATCACCAAATGTACCGTAAGGCAAGCCGGCATACGTGTTAGACACCGTTGGCGCTGCGTAAACCGGTAATCTTGGATCATTAAGACCGCTAAGTGTATTTACCAATAAACTGCTTACCGCATAATCATAACGACCGTTACGGTAGTTGGTATAATATGGGTTTTCATTTGTTGAAGCACCCAGATAAGCGTAAGCTGCATTATCATCATTTGAGGTCATTAACCCCCCGGTTACAGCTTTAGCATATTCTGCTTTTCCTGTGGTCGGATCAGCTTTTGAAAGCCTTAAGGCCATAATAGCGTGTAAAGAATTTGCCCAGTGTTTCCATTTGGTATTATCACCATTAAATAAGATATCGCCGGTTAGTGCAGCACCACCGTCAAATTGATTTTGAGCTTCATCCAACTCCTTCATCAAAGCAGTATATATATCCTTTTGCGCATCAAACGCCGGAGTAACATTAGATATTCCACTTAAAGCCTGTGAATACGGGATATCCCCCCATCTATCAGTTATAGTCAGATAAATAAAAGCGGTAAGGATACGGGCAGAAGCTATCTGATTATTATTAGAACCAAATTTAGTTGTTGCTGACAATCCTTTTTTTGACGGATCGGTATTAGTAGCAATAATGGTTTTTAAATCCTGTAAAGGGCCGGTATAATACGTTGCATAGTCATATTGTTTTAATGCAAACAATGATTCGTTAGTATAAAACGTTTCTGACATATACTGCGAATACAACTCACCGCAAAAGGAGTTGATATTGGTTGTGGCACCAGCACCGTTAATACCGCCTAAAAACTGTATGGCGTTGGTTAACATATAACCCGTTTGAACATTTGGCGATTGATTGGGACTGACGTTTACATCGCCCCCCACTTTACATGAAGCCAGGATAATTACACCAGCCCCAATAATATATTTACTTATATTGAATAGTCTTTTCATGATTTTTTGATCTTATCTTATTAGAAAGTTAATTTAAGGTTAAAACCTAAGTTTCTTGTGTTGGGTAACTGCCCACCTTCATAAAAGGATGTTTGCAGTTGTGATGGATCAACACCTTTAACTTTGGAATAGATCATCCATGGATTTTGTGAGGTTATACCAAAATAAGCGGATTGGAATGGAGTTTTACCCAGCATCTTTTTAGAGAATGTGTAACCAATGCTAACTTCTCTTAGTTTCACATAAGAAGCATCATAAGTCCATTTTTCCCATATCTGGCTATATACCTGCTCGTATAATGAACGTGTTTCAACATAGGTAGTGTTTGGCGTTCCGTCTGCATGAACACCTGCTACCAAAGTACCACCACCATCAGCTACAGCATTACGCACTGGGTTACCTTTGGCGTTATTGCCAACAGTTTCAGCACCAAGACCCGAACCATTTAGGTTCTGTTGTGTAACTGATACAAATTTGCCACCCTTTTGAAAATCAAGAGAGAAAGCCAGGGTAAATCCTTTATAATTAAAGGAGTTTGTAAAACCACCGGTATAACTTGGCAGCATGCTACCTAAATTAACTGTACTGCTCCATGTTGGCATACCATTCGCATCAACTACTATATTACCATGTGCATCACGTATAAAGCCTGAGCCAATGATCTGGCCGTATGAGCCGCCAACAACACCATTAACACCAAAGCTTGGAGAACCAACAAAACCAAAACCCGTTGCGCCAGCTGGATTATTGCCACCAGATGAGTCATAAGTGGGCTTGTTATCAGGAGCAACCGGTAAGGTGTTTGTGCCAGGGTATAGTGATAAAATTTTGTTACGGTTAAACGCGATGTTAAAATCAACATTCCAGATAAAGTCCTTTGATTTAACAGGGGTGCCGCCAAGGGAGATCTCAATACCATTATTTCTGATCGAACCTGCATTCACTACGGCCGATGAGTAACCAGAGGTTCCGTTAATAGGTAATGATAATATTTGATCTTTTTGTGTACGTGTATAGTAGTTAAAATCAAACTTGATCCGGTCTTGAATAAAATGCAATTCTGTACCTACTTCATAAGAGGTAGAAAGAGCTGGTTTTAAATTTGCATTTGGTAAAGCGTTAGGCACTGTTTGTGTAGGCGACGTTCCGTAAGGGTTTGTACCTAAATTGTATGTTTGATAAATTTGATATAGCCCTGCATCAGAACCTAACTTGGCAGCTGATAGTCTTAATTTACCAAAAGTAAATATATCATTCTTCGGCATTAACTCCGTAAATACAAATGAAGTTGAAAGACCGCCATACCAGTATGAGTTATTGTTTACAGGCAATGTTGACGACCTATCATTACGTGCATTAAAATCAAGGTATAAGAAATTCTTATATCCAAATGAAGTATATCCGTAATAACTATTTACCCTACTTAGTCCATTAAAACTAATTGCTGTTGGAGCGTTTGAAGAGTTACCTAAAGTGTAAAGATCAGGTATTGCCAAACCACCGTTGGTGTTACCACCAGTAAACAAATAACGATCCTGGCGACTTTCGGCATATACACCCGCTTTTACAGACAGATCACCAAATAGGTGATTGTAAGTCACATTTCCTACATAGTTATTTTCTTTATAGGTATACTGGTTTTGAGTGTATTGATCAAGATTCAGTGTTCCCGAAGCGGTCCTGTTATTATCATCACGATTCAAAAGATCTTCTCTTGCGATCAATGACACCGATAAGTCTTTTGTGAATTGATAAGTAGCTGTTAAATTGCCGTATACACGGTTGCTATTTGATTTAGAAGTATTTTCATATACCTCTGTATAAGGATTATCCCAATAGTGAGGTGTAAGATCGTCCGGACTGGTAATATTCCATGAAGTAAAAGTACCATCTGCACGACGGTAATTTTTTAGCTTGCTCATGTCAACATCCCGGTGAAACCATTGGCTGAATGAACCAGCAGTTTGAGTTCCGTAACCTTCATCAGGTATATTGCTTGAATTGATTTGTGAGAAGTTAACATTTGCACTTACCGTTAATTTCTTAGTAAGCTTTAACTCACCATTCAAACTTACGTTGTTACGTTTTTGATCACTGTTTGGTGTAATACCTGTACGATCAATATTGGTGTATGATACGCGGAAATTATAATTGTCGGCTGCTTTTGAAAACGCGGCATTGGTGTTATAAGTAACACCTGTTCTGTAAAAATCACGTACGTTGTTTGGCTGAGGTACAAATGGAACTAATTTACCATAACCCGGGTTTGATGGATCCCAGAAATACCAGGGTGCATATAAAGTACCATCCATTTTAGGGCCCCAGCTTTCATCAACACCATAATCGTAGTATTTTACGCCGTTAAAGTTAGCATTAGATGCTGGAGATGATCCTGGATCATAAGTATAAGTATTCCACTTGATACTGGTACCGCCACCATATTCATTTTGATAGTTAGGCAGTTGGTAAACTTTTTCAAAAGTAGTTGATTGGTTAAATGATATACCAATACCTTTATCAACACCTTTTTTAAGTTGAATAACAACAGCACCTTCAGATGCACGCTGGCCATACAAGGCTGTAGCCGCAGGGCCTTTTAAAACCGTTAATGATTCAATATCATCATTGTTTACTCCATTAGGGTCAGTAATAACACCATTTACTACATAAATTGGGTTACCCCCTTGTAAAGCGTTAACACCACGGATACGAATGGTAGATGTTCCGAATTTGGCACCAGAACCGCCCAATACCTGCACACCGGCAATTTTACCGGCAAGGGCCGTGTTTAAGTCTGATTGCTTGGTAACCGTTAAATCATCACCTTTAACCGCCTGAGCAGCATAACCTAATGATTTTTGCTCACGTGAAATACCTAAGGCGGTAACAATCACTTCATTTAAGCCTTTGCTCGATGCTACTAAAACTACATTTAGCTGGCTTTTTCCACCTACAGGAACATCCAGGGTAGTATAACCAATAAAACTAAATGATAAAATTGCATTTGGAGGGGCATTTAAGGAGAACTTACCGTTGATACCGGTTTGGGTACCGGTAGTTGTTCCTTTTACTTTTACGGTTACACCAGGCAAGGGTAACCCATCTTCTTTAGCCGTTACCGTACCAGTAATGGTTTGGCTTTGCGCAAAAAGCTGTGTTACAGCCAATAAGATACCGCACAAAACGAGGAGTAGTCTTTTTTCCATAGAAAAAAATTAGTTAATAGTTAAGGCGGTAAATCTACTGACAGCTATGAATGAAAAGCAAGCAAAGATTGTAACATTTCTCTTACAAACAAATTTTTAACTAAAACAGTCATTTTTTTTCAAAATCACTAAAACAAATTTATTTTTCTCTCGTTAAAGATGCATTACTGACACGTTCAGTTATTAATAAGACAGTTAATTTAGTTAATTAAAAAGGGAGAAAATACGCGAGGTATTTTCTCCCTTTGCTTTTTATAAATACCTGTATTACAGTTATTAAAATAACAACTCACTACCCCAGCACCATAAATTTAAAACAAGAAAAGGATGGGGGTTCCATCCTTTTCTTGTTTTAGCGGAATACTACCGTTAATTATTTGGCTACTTTTTTTGCTGGGATCAATGGTAATATAATAACAGCTAAAAAGGCAACAACTTTTAATACAACTAACATAACTTTAATTTTTTGATTAATATTTAATTCTTTCTGCATCGGTTGCGACTAAAAACATGCCATCGCCAAAAAGTTATTTTTATCAAAAAATTGCGTATTTCCTGATTTTGCTAAAATTTTTAAATGAATCGAAAAAAGGTTGAATTATTAAATTTTAAGGCTATTTTTAATAAGCGATAATAAAAAACTGATTTTCAGCAGTAATAAATCTCAATTTATTAAAAAACACAGGTATTTAAGATGAATAAACCTGACAGAGTATCTAAAACCCCTAAAAATTAAAAAGCGGAAAATTGGTTTTGCAATTTACCCCCTCTGCTTTTTAATAAGTGTCGGTTTTTCATTATCCTGTTAAACTATATCCGGGAATTATATAAATTCCGTTCGGGTTAGTCATCCAAATGTAAATATTGTCAATTTGTCAGCAAGCATGACAAACTACAACTTACTGACAAACAGACATTTAAAGCAACGTAAAAAGCATGGGTAAATTCTATAGTTATCCTTTCAGCACTTCCCTGCTAATCACGATCTTCTGTATTTCTGACGTGCCCTCGCCTATGGTACACAATTTGGCATCTCGATAGTATTTTTCGACCGGAAAATCCTTGATATAACCATATCCACCAAATATCTGTACAGCTTCATTAGCCGTACGCACCGCTACCTCCGATGCATAATACTTAGCCATGGCCGATTGTTTGGTTACCGGCAGGTGCCTGGTTTTCAAATCAGCAGCCTGCATCACTAAAAGTTCAGCTGCTTCTATTTCGGTAGCCATATCAGCCAGTTTGAAAGCTATTCCCTGGAAGTTACTGATAGCCTGCCCAAACTGTTTACGCTCTTTGGAATAAGCCACCGCCGCATCAAACGCTCCTTTAGCAATACCCAACGATAAGGCAGCTATAGAAATACGTCCGCCATCTAATATAGTCATGGCCTGTTTAAAGCCTTCACCCTCTTTGCCCAACAAGTTCTCTTTAGGTACTCGGCAATTATCAAATATGAGCTCCGTAGTTTCCGAAGCGCGCATACCCATTTTGTTTTCCTTTTTGCCATGGGTAAAACCTGGCGTGCCTTTTTCTATAACCAGAGCCGAGATACCTTTTGAGTCGCCCTTTTCTCCTGTCCGCACCATTACTACGGCCACATTACCCGATTTGCCGTGGGTTATAAAGTTTTTTGAACCATTTACTATGTAATGATCACCATCTAATATCGCGGTAGTTGCCATACCCATCGCGTCAGATCCGGTGTTTGCTTCGGTAAGGCCCCAGGCACCCAACCATTCGGCGCTGGCCAGCTTGGGCAACCATTTGAGTTTTTGCTCTTCATTACCAAAAGTCAGTATATGACCGGTGCATAAAGAGTTATGTGCAGCCAGTGACAGGCCTATCGACCCACATACCCTTGCAATTTCCGATATAACGGTTACATATTCGGCATAGCCAAAGCCAGAGCCGCCGTATTGTTCTGGCACTACAACCCCCATCATACCCAGTTCGCCCATTTGTTTAAATAACTCAAGCGGAAAATGCTGTGCCTCGTCCCATTCGGCCACAAATGGCCTGATATTTTTTTCGGCAAAATCCCTTGCCATCTCACCCACCATTCGCTGGTTATCGCTAATAGAAAAATCAAACCCTACCGGGCTGTCTGTTAATAAAGAATCCATGTTTTATAATTGGTTATTAGCAAAGTAACGGATTAATTATCAAGATAGTTTGACCTTGACGAGGGCCGAAAAGAAGTACAATTTGGTATCTGGTATAAATTATAGGTTTAGTTCAAATAGGGTTATTTTTGGGGCAAAAAGAAAGGCGGAAATTATTTTTCAGAATTTAACAAATTATTGCTTTTACTGATAGAATCAGAAGAAAAGAGGATTAATATCGAATAATGAATTCCGAATTTCCAATATCGAAATCAAAAAGTCTCTTCGGGTATATCGCAGAAGCCTTTGAGGGGGCTTAAAATAGGACAAATCATGGTTTACACTTTTTCACTACATATTCAAATATATCCATTGATTATCAAGTATTTAAATCAATGCAAACCATAAAAAGTGTAAACCATGTAAACCCACTTCTGTAACAAAATGGGGTATGTTTATGAATGTGTATAAAATCATGTAAGGGCGTTGCCTGCGGCCAGGCTTTACACTCATACCGCGCAGGCATTAATCACTGGCCGGTATTCGTTTCAATCCTTAACGCGAAGAAGTGATTACCCTGTGCAGCGGTTACCCTCAATATTCTGCCAATACTACCAGGGTATCACTGATGGGGGTTATTCGTTTACGGCCCTCTAAAAAGCCCAACTCAACCACAAAAGAAAAACCGGCTATTTCACAACCCATTTCTTTGATCAGTTCACTCGCGGCGGCTACCGTACCACCTGTTGCCAGCAGATCGTCGTGGATCAGCACATGTTGCCCGGGCTCAAAAGCATCGATATGGCATTCAATAATGGCAGTACCGTACTCCAGTTTGTAGGCTTTTTGTTTGATGGTAAAAGGTAGTTTACCGGCCTTACGTATGGGTACAAAAGGGACTCCCAGCTTAGTGGCCAATGTTAGTCCGAATAAAAAGCCCCGGCTTTCAATCCCGGCTATTACATCTATTTGTTTTCCTTGCAATTGTTCAACAAAGGCATTAATAATGCTATCGCATAAAACAGGATCTTTGAGTATAGGGGTTATATCTTTAAAAACAATTCCGGGTTTCGGAAAATCTGGAATATCACGAATGGCAGATTTTATTTGCTGGGTTATCATTTGAAAGTTAAATATGGCTCAATTTTACGCAAAATTCCATCATCAAGTATGGCAATATTTTTCATATCATCAACTGATTCATAATCACCATGCTGATTGTGATATTCTAATATGGCATTGGCCTGTTTGTAGCTCAAATACGGGAACCGCCTGAGCTGATCAAAACTGGCCGTATTTACATTTATTTTAGTGATATGTTTGTTATCAACACCGACGCCGCCTTTTATTTCGGCGTATTTAGCTTCATCAATGCCAAATACTTCTTTTAATTGTTCTTTATTATAAAAGCCACCCACACGCTCCCGATACCTGATAATGCGCATAGCAAACGCTGGCCCTATTCCTCTTATACGGGTTAATTTTGCAGAGTCGGCGCTATTCACCTCAATCACTTCGCCCGGTGCAGCCTTTTCCGTGCGATGATAAGTATCCGGTATATTGATGTATGGCTCCAGGCGCTGATAATCGGCATCGGTAATGGAATAGATCTTTTTAACATCATCCTTGGTATAAAAGCGCCCGCCTTTTTCCTCATAATTTTTGATCACTTTGACCTGCCGTTCGCTTAAGCCCAGTTTCTGCCACCCGGCATCTGTTAACTCATTCGGGTTAAAGGCAAACATTACCGCGGTGGCCGTCTTCGATTCACCTTCCCATGATTTATTCTCTGTACTTACTCTTTTACCCTTACTTAGCAATGCAACCGCTTTATCAAATTCATTAAAATTTATTATATTATCTTTGCGGATTGCCTGATAAACATAGGGCGCTGCTAAAATCAATGCCATTAAAATAATAACTACTACCATTCCGTTCCATTCTTTTTTGGTTACAGACAGGTAGTTTTTAAAATACGGCTTCATTTACAGCGTTTATCGATTGTTAAAATAAATAAATTTTCAGGATATTTATAAGTTAAATAAAACACCCCCTTTTTATAAAAATGAAAGTAATAACCACCGAAGAGTTTGCCAAAGCCACCAAACTGGATAAGTTGAAAATGCCGGGCCTGGCCGCTTTATTGATGGAGCTCATGAAAATCAACCAGGTTAACGAGCTTTTTGCACAAGCCCAACCTAAAGAAGGCCCCGAGTTTGTTGATGCTATTTTAGAGGGTTGCGGAATTGATATTGAATTTGACGAACGTGAATTACGAAACATACCCAAGACGGGGGCTTTTGTTGCCATAGCCAATCATCCTTATGGTGGTATTGAAGGTATGGTTCTCCTAAAAATATTATGTATGGTTAGGCCTGATGCTAAGCTGATGGCTAATTTCCTCCTTAAAAAGATTCCCAACCTAAGTGATTATTTTATAGCCGTTAATCCTTTTGAAAATGTGGAACACTCCTCCAGCATTAGTGGCTTAAAAAACACCCTGGAGCTTTTAAATAATGGCACACCTATCGGCATTTTCCCGGCAGGCGAAGTATCAACCTTTAAGGTGGAACAAAAACAGGTAACAGATCGCCTTTGGCATCCGGTTGTGGGTAAAATAATAGCTAAGGCGAAAGTGCCTGTTGTGCCCATTTATTTCCACGGCAATAATGGCTTGTTGTTCAATTTGCTGAGTTTGATACACCCTGCCCTGCGTACGGCCAAATTACCTTCTGAACTGTTTAACAAGCACGGTCACACCATTAAACTGCGCATTGGCAAACCCATTAATATAGAGGACATACCCGATCATAACAACAGCGCCAAACTCCTTAACTTTTTGCGCGCCCGTACCTATGCCCTTGGCACTGGTCTGGAGGAAGAAAAAAAGTTATTTAGCCCGCGTAACCTGTTCAAAATAAAACGCCTGCCCGAGGCTGTGGCTCCAGAAATCGATTCGACCATATTGGAGAAGGAGATAGAGCCACTGCGAGAGAACTACAGGATATGGGCCGAAAAGAACTACGAGGTATTTATTGTACCCACGTCAACTATTCCCAATGTTATACGGGAGATAGGCCGCCTGCGCGAAATTACCTTCAGGGAAGTGGGCGAAGGCACCAACAAAGCCATCGACCTGGATGAATATGACATTTATTACAACCACCTGTTTATTTGGGATGTTGATGCCAAAATGATTGTAGGCGCCTACCGTATAGGTTTGGGCGACGAGATATTTTACAGCGTTGGTAAAAATGGATTTTACATTACTGAGCTATTCAAACTTAAAACTCAGTTTACCCCTGTGTTACGTAAGAGCCTGGAACTAGGTCGTTCCTGGATCCGCAAGGAGTATCAGACTAAACCGCTTCCATTGTTTTTACTGTGGAAAGGCATTCTGAAATTTCTGATCGATAACCCCAGATACCGTTACCTTATCGGGCCGGTAAGTATAAGTAACTCATTCTCTAAGTTCTCCAAGTCGCTTATTGTTGATTATATCAACCGTAACCACTTTGACCATGAAATGGCGCAGTATGTAAAACCGCGCAAAAAATTCAAGGTTGATTTTGCCAAAATAGATACCGATCTGCTGATGGCCGGCGAGGATACCTTCAAAGGGCTCGATAACCTGATATCGGAGGTAGAAACCCGTAATATGAAGGTGCCGGTACTGTTGCGCCAATATATCGCGCTTAATGCCAAGATCATCAGTTTTAACATCGATCCCAAATTTGCCGATTGCCTGGATGGTTTCCTGGTGCTCGACCTGGAGAAAGTACCTCAGGACATTTTGGAAAAACTGGGCAAAAATCTGTAGCTAACAAATGCTGTTTTATGATCCAAAAAACTTTTTAAAGCTCAAATTTTAACACTTTTTTAGATAAAAACGGGTTAAAAACATTTGCTTTTTGGTCATTTTAACAAAGTTTTAACGCCATTTTAACATTTTTTAACAAATTTTTGATGGGTTTTTAAAACTTTAAAAAGTATCTGTTTATTGATTGTCAAATAACTGCGTACTAACCGGTTGTTTTTTTGCCCTCTTTTGTTATTTAACCAAACAGCCCGACTCCCTTGAAAAAGGAGAGCCGGGCTGTTTGCTGATATAAAGATACGAAATATTTGTCTGGATACCAATTTGGGTGGCCAACCCTTGCTTCGGTTTTTTTGTTTGAAATTGAATATATTGCGGTAAACAACCTTAACCCCGCAACATGAATAACAAGCCAACCGGCGATCACGCCGAAACCGCCCAACTGAAACAGGTGCTGAGCCTGCCCACCGGAATTTTATTGGTAGCCGGCATCATGATCGGCTCGGGGGTGTTCAAGAAGATCGTCCCCATGTCGCAGGCTTTGCATAGCGAAACGTATATTTTGCTGGCCTGGATCATTGGGGGTGTTATTACCATGTTCGGCGCTTTTACCTATGCGGGCCTGGCTACTATGACCACGCAAACCGGCGGCGTATATGAATATCTGCGATTGATCTATGGCGATTTTATTGCCTTCCTCTTCGGCTGGACTATCTTCACTATTGTTGGCAGCGGTGCCGTGGCGGCGTTATCCTTTGTATTCGCGCAATCTGTCAATACCCTTTTGCCCCTGCCCGAGTTTTTATCGTCCATTAAAAATATGGGCATCGGCGATTCTATTTTTCCCTTTGCCGACTCGGGCATTAAAATGCTGGCGGTACTTACTATTATAGCCCTCACCTGGGTAAATTACAAGGGGGTAAATAAAGCCGGGGTTTTAAACAACATCGTAACCTCAGCAAAAATACTGGGTATACTGCTGCTCATTATCGCGGGATTCCTATATAGCGGCCATCCGGTTGTTGCAAAAGGCACTGAAGCAGTTGAAGCACCACATGGCGCCTCCTTATATAGCGGTTTGTTTGGCGCCATGCTCAGCGCGCTATGGGCTTATGACGGATGGGCCAACATCACTTTTGTAACCGGCGAAATCAAAAACCCCAAACGCAACATCCCACTGGCCATTGTTGGCGGTGTAGGCATCGCCATGACCTTGTATGTATTGCTCAATTACGCTTACATGAAAGTTTTGCCCGTATCGCAGCTGGCACTACTGGGCAGTAATAAAATAGCCGCGGCCGAAATAGCCGGTATCATCATGGGTAAAACAGGTACTATCATTATCGCTATACTCATCATGACCTGCACTTTTGGGGCCTTAAACGGCTGTATCATTTCGTATCCCCGGGTTTATTTCCGGATGGCACAAGAGAAAGTTTTCTTTAAAAAAGCGGCACTGGTGCATCCTGTATTCCGTACCCCGCACATCGCCCTCCTGTATTCGGCTGTCTGGAGCATCATCCTGGTATGCAGCGGTACCTTCGATCAGATCACCAACCTGGTTATTTTTGCCTCTTATGCGTTTTTCGCGCTGGCTACCGCGGGTTTGATCAGGATGAAGATCAAGGGCGTGATCAAATCAAAAGTTATCGGTTACCCGGTAATTCCGGTTATTATTATCTTATTCTGTATCGCGCTCACCATCAATACTATTATTACCCAACCATTGGCCTCGGTGTTGGGCCTGTTGCTCATTTTAAGCGGCGCGCCTTTTTATTGGTATTTTAAGAAGAGGATATAAGGGCATAAAAAAGACTTACGAAGTTTTGAAAACTTCGTAAGTCTGACGTTTCAGTTTAAATTTTTTTTCTTTCGCTAACGCACGCGTGTCGCGTGTGCGTTAGCTCGATATCCCAGATATTTACCAGTGCATCAGAAAGCACACGCGACACGCGTGCGCCAGCCTGGGAGCCTGATGTTTCCTGGTGTTTTAAAAAGAAGGTGCAAAACAACAACCCTTTATTTCCATAACAGCTTTATAATTATTTAATAATTTAATAATACTAAGTACAGTGCTAAAATACAACCTACACATATATTTAATATTATAAACACACATTAAACTTTATCAAAAGCATTATGAAAAACAAATTCAAGATTCATTATTACTTATTATTCCTATTATTACTACCATTACTTAACAGTTGTAAAAAGGATTTATCATCAAGCTTACCACAACCCGGTAAAAGCACAGACAGACCCAAAGGTGTAAACACGCTTACTCCGTACCCCTTTGATTGGGAATCAGGAGACTATATGCCAACTCCAAACGGGACCCAGATCTTAAAGCCATGGGCAAGCGGTTCAAACCAATCATTTCCTTTGCTTTATGCTACAGATATAAAAAAAGCTGATGGCTGGGAATTGGTTTATAATACTTTTAAACCAACAGAATTTGTACAACCGGCTTATTTTGTTTTATACAACCGGTACAGGGGCATTTTGAGGGGCTATTTTTATTTAACCCCCGGCACGCCTATCCCGAGCAGTTACATTTCACATACGCTTATACAGAGAACAAATGGCTCAGATGCCCCGCTGCTAAGTTATTCGGGAAATAGTGCTGCTGATTTAAGCGTTATAGCCAGCAATACCAACCTGGTTCAACAGTATAAAACCACGGCAACCGGAACATGGTACGCTGCTGAATTTGAAATGGCTTATGATCCTTCGGTTGGCACAAAAGATGCCAACAGTAATACCATGACCTGGCAGGTTAACTCCATCAATGCAAGCGATCTTGCCATAAACGGAACTTCACAAGGAAGTATTAACGGTACTATTGCACAACCAAACCCTCCTGGCCCAAGTATTTTTGGCAGTGTGATCAGCGGAGCTTTAGATTTTGTTGGGCTTAAAGCGCTGAGCAGCATAACCCTTAAGGCAACTACCCCAAAAATAGCATCGGATGTTATCGGATCGTTAAAAGACGCTGCAAAAGCAGGACTAACAGGACAGGCCAAAAACATAGCCAATGGCATATTTGGCGGCACTTCCAGCGGGGGCGACAGCACCAAACAGTATGTACACCTAACCACTAATACCAATTATAAACTAACCGGTACGTCAACAGATATCTATACACTGGCCAATCCGAGCATGGTTATACCCGGAAGTAACGGCCAAACAAGTGTAAGCGGCTATGCACCGGCATATACCAAAGCATTAGGTATCATGACGTTATCAGCAGCGCCTACTTCACAATTATATGAATATGACTATTCCTGGGGATATACCTTCGGAATGACCTTAAATACCAATTCCTATACAATTGTATGGAATCCTGGCATTATCAATTCCAATCCGGACGGAGCCGTTATCAGAAATTTAAAGCAGGAAATAATCAGCTATGAAAATTATAACGACCCATACTCAAACCCTGGCGAAAGCTCTATCCCATGGCCTGCTAATATAACTGAATATGACGGCTTTAACCCATATCTGAAAAACGACCTGGCTGTAGATAATATCATCCGGCTGAAACTTTATAATACATGTTATGGTTGTGATTTTAGTAATGATGCATTAAATTATCCATTAACCGATGGAAAGAAACTACCTATGCACGTACTCCGCATTACCTTTGATGTGGTACCGAATAACGGAACTCCTAAGGTTACTATAGTAAAATCTTTTAACATCATTTTAAAAGGCCCTACTATTTATCGTTAATGATGACCCTGTCAGATCGGTATAACTGATACAACAAAACGCCCCCTGCCGGTAAAATGGCAGGGGGGTTGTTTTTTGTTACTTTTCCTTTTTATTTCACGGTACAAACTGCGACATATACCAGCAAACACTTGCCTTTCCCCATGCATGTTTGCCCTATTTGGTTGGCTCAAATCAGTCGAAACACCCATTACATATGCCCATAAGCGGGAAGCTTGCGATAGGGAAAGTCTGATCATTGGGTTTAAATCAGACTTCACAAAATTTCTTTACTTGCGCTCGTTTGCAACGAGTGCTTAACATGGGTTTGCGTTTAAAACGCAAGGGCGATACAATCGCTTAACCACGATAAGCGCTCGTTTGCAACGAGCGTAAGGCAGATATTATAAGAGGCTATAAAAAAGACTTACAAAGTTTTGAAAACTTCGTAAGTCTGGTCGATCCGAAAGTGATGAAGTACCATGCGATGAAACCCCTTCCTCCCCTTCCCCAAGGAAGGAATCGCACATACCCATTCTTTTCTGTAATAACTGCACAAAAACAGGCTATAAAACAAAAACACCCTACCGTTTTACCGGTAGGGTGTTTATTTATTGTTTTAGTTTAGTTTTTGTTAGGTATTACCAGCTGTAACGGATACCAAACTGCATTTGCCAGCGTGATGCGAACAAATCAACCGAGTAAGGCAATCCTGGATCCGCAAATGTATATTTCGGATAAGTTTTCGAAGCATTTTCAAATGATGGAGTTCCACCTTTTGCCGGCGTTAAACCAACACTTGCTGAAGAATTGAATGTATTAGCTGAGAAATAATACTGACCCCATTTTTTGTTCAGTAAGTTGGTCAGGTTGATGATATCATAAGTAAAGGTGATCATCTGTTTGTGTTTACCACCAAATTTAAAGTCCTGAGTGAAACGGAAATCTAATTGATTATTCCATGGTGTAAAAGCAGCGTTACGTTCGGTAAAGTTACCACGACGTGATGATAAATATGAGTTCTTATCAATAAAGGCATCAAATGCAGCAGCTTGTTGAGCTGCAGTTTGGCCACCTGGAATATCAGAGAAGAAATTTACTGTTTCGCCACGTTTAGGGATATAAGCTAAGCTTAACTGTTGGCCTGTTCCGTCGATAGCATTAGGGTAAGTATCAAAAGTATACGGGTTACCGCTTTGCGCGCTAAAGAAGAAGGTAAAGTTAGCTGGATAATTATGGTTAGCATCCCAATCGTGTTTGAAATTCAAATTTGAAACGATACGGTGACGGATATCAAAGTTTGAATTGGCTAAACCCGGATTATTAGGATTTAAAGCCTGATTTAACTGCCAGTTTGACTCCATTGAGTTACGGATACCATTCGTAACATCTTTTGAGTGGCCGTAGGTGTAAGCAACAGAAACATTTAAAGCATTTTTTGGATCAAATTGAGTGAATTTAGCAATCTGTCCTGTTAAGCTATAACGGTAACCCTCACTGGTATTTGATAACAAGTAAGCATTGGTATATAATTTATTGATTTTACCATTACCATTAATAGCGGTGGCGGTGTTATTAAATATAGGCTGCAGATGCTGAGTATCATAAGGATAATATGTTACCTGATCTTGAGTATTTACCTGTTGAAATTTTAAATCATGAATAACTTTGGTATAAATACCTTCACCGGTAAATTTCCACTGATCATCAGTAGTATAGTCAACCGCTAAACTACTTCTCCATACCTGCGGCATTTTGAAGTTGTTATCGATCATATCTACCTGGGTAGCACCAGCAGGAGTAGTATTAAAGTTTTGTTGGTTAACAAAGTTTAAACCACCATTAGCAGGTGCTTGTACTGGGTTAGTACCTGGTGTAATTGGCGATGTAGCTGACGGTTTTTTATCATAAGCACCATAAGTAACACCATTATTGTAGAAGGCGTAACCAAACCATGCAAACGGAACACGACCGGTAAAGAATCCGCTACCACCACGTAAAACAACACTTTGATCACCTAATACATCATAGTTAAATGCCACGCGTGGGTTCCACTCTATGTTACCCAGGTAGTTTTGTTTGATATCTTTTGGTTTGGTGTAATTAAAAGTGGTACCATAGTTAGGATCAACCGGAGCGTTTGTTGTTTTATCACTCAATGGTTGTTTGTTTGGTACATCTGCATAATCAGCACGTATGGCAACTGTCAACTTGAAATTGTCGGTTAACTGAATTTCATCCTGGCCGTAAAAGCTTAACAAGTTAACTTTAAATTTAGCCGAAGGATTATTTAAGATATAATCACGTGTGTTATTGGTATAATTAAAGTTGGCACGTATACGAGCCGGGTTATTATTCAGGAAGTCTTCAATGCTGTTATAAGCAATACGGCCGTTCCATGAGTTCACGAAGTTATAAGTGATATTATAAAACTCGTTGTGCGTACCGAAGGTAAAAGTATGTTTACCTTTTGTCCAGGTTAGGTTATCGGTAAACTCAGCGGTTTTCTGGTGCATATCAAATATGGCGGCCTCACGGTCGGTACCCATAAATATGGTTGTACCAGGAGTACGGCCGGTGATCTCGATCTGTGGTAAAGCAGGGTTTGAGTTTGGATCACGGTAATCATGAACAGCCGAATAACCCAATACCAAGCTATTGCTCACACTGTTAGAAAACCTTGATTTTAACTCAGCCACGGTTGAGGATGAGTTGTTATGTGAGGTATAATCGATACCACTAAAACGGAAGTTTTGCTGATCGCGCTCTAAGTTGGTAGCTTTTGAAGTAATGGTATTGTTACGGATGGTTAACTGGTTATGATCATCAATGTTCCAGTCCAAACGGTTAAAGAACTTGTTTGAGTTAGAGAAGATAGTGGTATTGTTATATGTGCCTGGATCAATTCCACCTGTATAAGCTTTAAATGCGGCAACAAGCTTATCACCATCCGCCTGACTTAATATATTAGGTGAGCCATTGTGATCAAGTCCTCTGATCACGGGATCCTGTCTGCGGGCAATCTCCTCGTTAGTGAAGAAGAATAATTTGTTTTTGATGATCGGGAGACCTATACGGATACCGGTTTGGTAATCATGAAAATCAGACAATTTTGAACCATCACCACCGGCAGCAGTAGGGGCGTTGTTTGCGCCTACCATGAACGAGCCACGGCCAAAACCGTAAATCGAACCGGTAAAATCATTAGTGCCGCTGCGGGTTACGGCGTTGATACTACCACCCAATACGTTACCAATTTTAATATCATAAGGAGCAACCAATACCTGGATATCCTGTATCGCATCTAATGATACCGGGCTGGTACGGGTACTGCTACCTACTTGTCCTGACGCATTGTTCTGACCACCTAATGATGGGCTGAAACCGATCGCATCGTTATTGATAGCACCATCCAGTGTTACGTTATTGTAACGGTAGTTGGTACCCTGGAATGAGTTGTTGTTACTTTGAGGAGTGTTACGTGTAAGATCCTGTAAGCTGCGGTTGATAGAAGGCTGCGTACGGATCTGGTTTTGGTTGATACGGGTGCCTGCACCGGTTTTGGTGCCGCCTGCTGAAGCTGTAACCTTTACCTCCTTTAATGAAGTAGTTTCGTCGGCAAGAGCGAAGTTCAGGGTAGTGCTACCCAGGCTCAGTGTAATATTTGTTCTTTCGTCTTTTTTAAATCCAACAAAAGAGGCCGAAATGGTGTACGGACCACCTGGGTTAATGTTGGTGATAGTGAAACGACCATCAGAGTTAGTCTGGGCGCCGTAACGTGTTCCTGTACCGGTGTTCAGCACAGTTACAGTTACACCAGGCAGGGTAACCCCCTTTTGGTCGGTAACTTTTCCGCTTACTACTGAGGTGGTAATTTGCGCCTTGGCAACGTTAGCAACCCCTATAATAAGCACTGATAAAAGGATAAAGTAAAGCTTTTTCATTTGTGTTTATTTAGAACACAAAGGTTCGGCTACAATATTAACAGTATGTTAACACTAGATTATTTTTAACCCCAATTGTTAACATTAAGTGAAAATGACAAATTAGTACTTAAGCGATAACTTTTTAAGTATGAGGTGAAGCAGATAGATAGGACCGATAAGCAAAAACTTAATATCATCTAAAAAAGATGGTTTCTTACCTTCAATTTTATGGCCAACGAACTGCCCTATCCATGACACAAAGAAGATGACCAGTGAAACCAGCCATAGTGCAGGACCACCAGCCTGGTGCCAATGTTCCAACTGTATAATACCATAGCTAAAGCCAAATAATATCAACAACATAATGTACGACAGTACCGGCGAAAGTTTCAGATAGTAGTAGATACTAAATGCAATTAAAAAGGATGCCCAGTTAAACACGCCGTTATAACTACCCAGGAATTTCAGGTACGGAAAAGGGATTGACCATACCAGGCCCAGCAGGCTGAACACGATAAGCGGGATACAAATAAAATGGATAGCCTCATTAGTTCCGTTCCGATGGCTTTCGGCGTATTTGGCAAAGTAAACATCAACCGGACGAATAGGGTTAGCATCGCCGGCACCACTTTGTGAGGTATTTGATATATTACTGGAGGCCATAATTTAATCTAATATAAGAAAAAGTATCAAGTAGTTAGTATCAAGTATCAAGACTTGGGGAAAATAGAAGCAAGAGATAAGAATAAGGAGTCAAGACCCAGGAAAATAAAATAGAACCAAGAGTCAAGAATCAAGAGCCAAGACCTGGGAAATAAAAACTGGAAAATAAAAAAGAGTCAAAACCTTATCGATCTTGACTCTTATCTCTTGATTCTTCTTTTTGGATTCTTATCTCTTAGCTCTCTCCTACTACTTAGCAAATGCTACCGAGCGGGTTTCCCGGATCACGGTAACCTTGATCTGGCCTGGATAGGTCATCTCGGTTTGGATACGGTTGGAAATATCTGCCGCCAGTACTTCAGACTGCGCGTCGGTTATTTTTTCGCTTTCAACCACCACACGCAGCTCACGGCCAGCCTGTATAGCGAAAGTTTTTTCGACACCAGGGTAAGATAACGCCAGTTCTTCCAGTTCTTTTAAACGTTTG
The DNA here is from genome assembly GCF_052045695.1 of Mucilaginibacter sp. 22184. Taxonomy (NCBI): domain Bacteria; kingdom Pseudomonadati; phylum Bacteroidota; class Sphingobacteriia; order Sphingobacteriales; family Sphingobacteriaceae; genus Mucilaginibacter; species Mucilaginibacter sp. 22184. The sequence continues at coordinate 97,605 of NZ_JBQEPI010000010.1, read as the reverse complement.
ATGTAGCTTTCAACCACCTCACGGCGTGCACCCGGACGGGCGCCCGATATAGCGTCACAAGCCTGGATGATAGGTGATAACATCGAGGTCATCTCAATTTCATCGTGGTGAGCGCCAATAGCGTTGCAAACTTCAGGGTGTTCTTTATATTTTTCGGCCAGCTGCATACCCAATATAGCGTGTGGCAGCTCTGGGTTATCATCAGGTACTTTACCAATATCATGTAACAAGCCTGCACGTTTAGCCATCTTCACATTCAGACCCAGCTCTGCTGCCATGGTAGCGCAGAAGTTAGCCACCTCACGTGAGTGTTGCAGCAGGTTTTGCCCGTATGATGACCGGTAACGCATACGGCCAACCATACGGATCAGCTCCGGATGTAAACCATGTATGCCCAGGTCAATCACCGTGCGCTCACCTATTTCTACTATTTCTTCTTCAATTTGCTTTTTGGTTTTGGCTACTACCTCCTCAATACGGGCCGGGTGTATACGGCCGTCCGTTACCAAGCGGTGCATAGCCAAACGGGCAATTTCGCGCCTTACCGGGTCAAAACCCGAAAGGATAATGGCTTCCGGAGTATCGTCAACGATGATCTCGATACCGGTTGCGGCTTCCAAGGCGCGAATGTTCCTACCCTCGCGACCGATAATACGGCCCTTAATTTCGTCGTTCTCTATGTTAAATATCGAAACCGTGTTTTCAATAGCGCTTTCGGTAGCGGTACGCTGTATGGTTTGTATAACTATCTTTTTAGCTTCTTTGGTAGCGGTTAGCTTAGCCTCGTCAACAATATCCTTAATCTGGATCATGGCTTTGGTGCGGGCTTCTTCGCGCAGGGTATCCACCAGCTGGTTACGGGCATCATCGGCAGATAAACCGGCAATGGTTTCCAGTTGTTGTACATGTGAATTTTTAAGCACTTCTACTTCTTCCTGTTTTTTAACAACAATTTCTGTTTGTTTTTCCAGGTTTTTACGGGTGTTGTCCAGCTCGCTTTCTTTGCGGTTCATGTTTTCCAGGCGCTGATTTAATGATTGCTCCTTTTGTTTCACACCGTTTTCGCGCTGGTTGATGGCGTTATTTTTGTTATTTACTTCCTGCTCATGCTCGGCCTTCATTTGTAAAAACTTCTCTTTGGCTTCCAGCAGTTTATTTTTCTTTAGTATCTCGGCATTGTTTTCAGCATCCTTCAGTATCTTTTTCACTTTATTCTGGGCCGATGCCTCCTGGTCTTTAAAAAGCTTCCGCAGCAGGAAGCGCCCGATAACTATCCCAAGGCCAACGCCAAGCAATAGTCCTATTATTCCGTATAGTAATATGTCCATCTTCTTTTTTAGGGTGTAAGGTTATATAAATAAAAAAACCGCAACTAAACTCTTAAGTATCATGTATTTAAAAACTTCATTTCGGATATTGGGGACCATGGTTACGTTAATACCATTCGAGTAACGCATGCCTCTTTGATCCGCTTAATATTGAAGCGTTAAGTTTTTAATAGTGAAACTTAAAATTTAACTGCGGTTAAATCTTAATTGTGCTCTGTATATGTAAAGAACGCTAATTACTTTGAGAAAAACTCAGTCAGCAAATGATCCAGCTGGTAAACCTTTTCGGCAATATCGGTATCTTCAACGGTAACCTTTTTTTCGGCTTTTAATGATGATGTAGCATAGTGCAACACCGCCATGGAAAGCAGATCCTGCTTATCCCTCACCGCGTAGTTTTCCTGATATTCCTTTATCCGGTCATTGATCAGTTTAGCCGCCCTGCGTATTATTTCTTCTTCCTCCATGTTTACCTTTAAAGGGTAAACTCTGTCAGCAATATTTATTTTTATTGAGATTTCTCCCATTGAGCTTTTCACTTTTTGCGTTATTTCTTCAATAACACAATACACTTATCTATTTCCTGCACAAAGTCGTTAATTTTTTGCTTTATATCAAGACTTTTTTCATTTGTTTCTGAAAATGACTTGGCCAGCTTCAATACACGAAGCTTTTCTTCCAGTTCCTTTGTCTTGTTTTTACTGGCATCAAGGGCTACGGTCAAAGCCTCACTTTCCAGTTTTAACAGATCGTTTTCCTCCTGTAAAGCAGCGCAAAGCTCTATCAACCTCTCGGTTTTATCTACAATTTTATTTAACTGTTCTGCTACAGAAGGCATCTTTTTTAATTAGTGAATTATTGAATTAGCGATTTAGTGAATTGATGATTTTTTAATTACCTGGCTATTGAATTATAATTCTAAAATTTTAAACTCTAAATCCGAAATCAAAATTCCGAAATCCGAAATCATCCTTATTTTCTGATCTCCGCTCCGGCTTCTTTACCTAAGTTATAAATTAATTTTTGCATAATGGCATCAATCGCTTTGTCGGTAAGGGTCTTTTCGATATCCTGAATGATGAAGCTTAACGCGTATGATTTTTTACCGGCCGGTAGTTTGTCGCCTTCGTAAACGTCAAATACACTAACTTCCTTCAGCAGCTTGCGTTCGGTTCGCTGGGCAATTTGCTTTAACTGACCAAAAGTAACTGCTTTATCAATCAGCATAGACAAATCACGACGTACTGCCGGGAACTTGGAAACCTCCTGGTAAACGATCTTGTTTTTGCGTACAGCCGTTAAGATTAGGTCGAAATTAAAGTCAGCATAAAATACTTCTTTATCCACATCCACCTTTTTCAAAGCCTCGCCTGCAACCGCGCCAAACTTAACCAGCTGTTTGCCGTTCAGCATATACTGTAGCCCGTAAGCCAGTTTTTTGCAGGTAGCATCTTCTACCACATAGCCGGTAATATTCAGGCGCTCTAAAATGCTATCAACGATAGCTTTCAGGTTATAAAATGATACCGGTTTTGGTTTTTGGTTCCATTGCTCGGCGGTTGTTGCTCCGGTCAGAAATACTGAGAAACGTTGCACCTCGTTATATTTATCGTCCTTCACGCTGTAAACCTTGCCAAACTCATAAAATTTCAAGTCGGCAGCACGGCGGTTCTGGTTATAGGTAATCGCTTCCAGGCCCGAGAACAGCATGGTTTGGCGCATCACATCCAGATCGCTGCTCAGCGGGTTCAATATTTTTACGGCAGCATCCAGGTTATCTGAATAAGCCGATTTGGTGAGTGAGTTGGATAGGATCTCGTTAAAACCATTCGCAGTAAGTAAGTCCGACAGCTGGTTTTGCACAGTATCCTTCTCTGCCCTTTGCGAGTTATTTAACGATGCCCTGATCTGGGTAGGGATCTCGATATTGTTATAGCCGTAAATACGCAGTATCTCCTCTACCACATCTACCTCACGGGTAACATCAACACGGTATGGAGGTACTTGTAAGGAAAGTGTTTCTTCTGTTTCACTAACTACCTTAATATCCAATGCCTCAATAATGGCTTTGATCTCGGCATGCGGGATGTCTTTACCTATCAGGCGGTGAATATTTTTATAGCTTACCTCAAAAGCAAACGGCGCAACAGGTGCCGGGTAATGATCAAAAATTTCTGACGATACTTCGCCGCCGGCTACCTGCTGTATGAGCAACGCCGCGCGTTTCAAAGCGAACACAGTCATGTCCGGGTCAGTACCACGCTCAAATCTGAACGAGGCATCAGTTTTCAACCCATGCCTTTTAGCAGTTTTACGTACCGATACGGAATTAAAATAGGCGCTCTCCAAAAAGATGCTGGTGGTTGATGCTTTTACACCTGAAGCAATACCGCCAAACACACCGGCAATACACATTGGCTCTTCGGTGTTACCTATCATCAGGTCGTTTTCTGATAGCTTGCGCTCTACATCATCAAGGGTTTTAAAAAGCGTTCCTTCGGGGTAGTTTTTCACCAGTACTTTGTTGCCTTTTATTTCGTCGGCATCAAAGGCATGCAGTGGCTGTCCCAACTCGTGCAGCACATAATTGGTTACATCCACAATATTATTGATAGAACGGACGCCGATAACAGCCAACCGCTCCTTTAACCATTTTGGTGATTCTTTTACTTCCAGACCGGTCATGGTTAAACCGGAATAACGCGGACTTGCCTGCTCGTTCTCCACCACAACTTCAACAGTTCTGTTGTTATTGGCAATTTTAAACGCACTAACATCCGGCCGGGTAACACCGATCTTTAAAAAAGCAGCAATATCACGGGCAGTCCCCAGGTGCGACATAGCATCGGCACGGTTTGGTGTTAAACCTATCTCGTACATATAATCGTCGTTCACCTTAAAATAGTCTTTGGCCAAAGTACCAACCGGGGCGTCGGCATCTAATACCATAATACCTTCGTGACTGGTGCCTAAACCTATTTCATCCTCGGCGCAGATCATCCCTTCGGATACTTCACCGCGTATTTTTGATTTTTTGATGGCGAAAGGTTCACCGCTAACAGGATATACGGTAGTACCCACCACGGCTACTACTACTTTTTGTCCGGCAGCTACATTGGCTGCACCACAAACAATCTGCAGATCTTCGGGGCCGCCTACATCAACTTTAGTTACGTGCAGGTGATCGGAATTGGCATGATCAACGCATTCTTTAACATAGCCGATCACCAGGCCTTCCAGTCCGCCGGGAATAGCCTGTACTTTTTCCAGGCTTTCCACTTCCAAACCCGTTCCGGTAAGGATAATAGAGATTTCCTGCGGCGTTTTATCCGTATTAATAAACTCTTTTAGCCAGTTATATGATATTTTCATTATTGAGCAGCGATAATCGGCAAAGATATAAAGATTTCGGAAGTCGGATTTGGGATTTGGGATTTAATTGTATTTCGGATATCGAATTTTATCTGAACCTCGATTTGCCTGATGAACGGATTAAAGGATTCCCTTTTTTCTGGGTAAAATCAAGTTAATCCTGCAATCCTATAAATCACGGTTCAGATAAAATCCGAAATCGAAATTCCCAAATCCGAAATCATAAAACTCCTTCATCTCCAAAGCTATAATAACCATTATCAGTAATAATCAAATGATCAAGCACATTAATATCCAGCAAACGACCGGCTGCGCTTATTTTTTTGGTGAGATCGATATCCTGGTGACTGGGTTTCAGGTTGCCCGACGGGTGGTTATGTACCAGGATAATACCACTGGCCTGTTGCTGCAGGGCCATATAAAAGATGATCTTGGGATCGGCAACTGTAGCTGATAAGCCGCCTTTGCTCACCAGTTCTTTAGCCAGCACTTTTTGTGAGCGGCCAACCAGCAATATCCAGAATTCCTCGTGGTTCAGATCCATCAAATGGCGGCGCATAATATGATAGGCATCGCGACTGCTGTTAATATATTCGATGGCTTTGGTCTCGGTATCGTTGCGGCGGCGACCGATCTCCAGTGCGGCAATAATGGATATGGCTTTAGCCTCTCCTATCCCCTTGAATTTGGAAAGTTCGCTAATGGAAGCTTTACCCAGCTTGTTCAGATCATTTTCATAATGATGCAGAATGCGCTTGCTCAGTTCAACGGCGGTTTCGGTTCGGCTACCCGATCCGATCAGGATGGCAATCAGCTCGGCATCAGTGAGCGCTCGACGCCCCTGGATGCTTAGTTTTTCGCGCGGGCGATCTTCCTCGGCCCATGATTTAATGCTAATCTTTTCGTTGTAGTTTTCCACGGTATCCAAATATGGAGAAAACTATCAAACAAAAAAAATTGCGACACAGCGCCGACTCACCCTGACATCGCCGCAGTAAGCACCTTTTTCTCTACACGTCATTGCGAGCGCAGCGTGGCAATGACGTGTGTAATAACAAAAAAGGGTCGTACTTTTCAGTACAACCCTTTTTATATATTTTTAGTTAAGCGATTAGCTTAAGCCATTAACAAATTTAGTAAGCTTTGATTTATTGTTCGAAGCTTTGTTTTTGTGAATAACATTCTTTTTAGCTAAACGGTCTAACATAGAGATCACTTTACCTAACAGTGCGCTTGCATCAGCTTTAGTAGTAGTGTTTCTTAATTTCTTAATAGCGTTCCTGGTTGTTTTAGCCTGGTACCTGTTACGCAGACGCTTCGCAGCGTTTGACCTGATTCTTTTTAAAGACGATTTATGATTTGCCATTGTATAGCTTTGTTATTCTTTTTTCTATTTATTTTAAGGACTGCAAATATATGCCGATAAATTTAAATATGCAAGTGCTTTTTTATTAAAGTTTTAAAGCCCGATTTAACTAATGACACTCTCCTGATTTACGTTAGCCCTGCGCGTTCATATTATACACAGAAAACAACTATATAGAATGGCAAACGTTGTATATGTAAATATTTTATTTTCTTAGAGATATGGACAGCACCAAAAGATTCAGTAACCGGGTAGCCGATTATGTAAAGTACCGCCCTCATTACCCTACTGCTATCATTACCTTTTTACAGGATAGTTACCAATTGACTACCGATAAGTTGATAGCCGACATTGGTGCAGGTACCGGAATATCTACCCAATTGTTCCTAAATGCCGGGTACCAGGCTATTGCGGTTGAACCCAATGCCGAAATGAGAGAAAAATCTATCGATTTGCTCGGTCGTTACCCCAATTTTACAGCGACTGATGGTACGGCAGAAGCTACAGGCTTAAATACTGAAAGTGTTGACGCTATTATTGCCGGGCAGGCTTTCCACTGGTTTAACGCGAAAAATGCGCGGGAGGAATTTAAACACATTCTTAAACCCGACGGTATCGTGGCATTGATCTGGAATGAACGAAAAACAGCATCTGCATTTGAACAGGACTATGACCAGCTGATCATCACACACGGCCAGGATTATGTAAAAGTTGGCCATCGCAATATTGATTATGATAACATTGGCTCCTTTTACGATCCTGAGCCTTTTGAACTTAAAGTATTTGAAAACAAACAGGTTTTTGATTTTGAGGGATTAAAAGGCCGACTGCTATCTTCATCCTATATGCCTACCAAAGATCAGCCCGGCTATGGACCTATGATCAATGATCTGCAAGAATTGTTCAACCGCTACCAACAAGATGGCTTCATCACCATAAATTACGATACCAAGGTTTATGTTGGACGTTTGTAGCAACTACGCAATAAGCCCTTCTGCAATCAAATGATTCTTTGCCTCCTTAAAATCAAGGAACAATTTATCGGCAAAGCTTAGTTTATGATGTTCACCGGTATTGCTTTGAATGGCGAAACAGGTAAGTCCGGCAGCTTTTGCCGATTTAACGCCATTGATGGTATCCTCAAAAACAAGGCATTCCTCTTTCAACACGCCGAGTTTTTCGACGCATACCAGGTAGCTTTCCGGATCGGGCTTGCTTTTGGCAACCTCGGTGCGGGTGATAATCAATTCAAAATACCTGCCTAAACCATTCCTTTCAAATACCGCCTCCACATCCTGCCGCGGACTTGAAGTTACCAATGCCAGCCTCAATCCTTTACTTTTAAAATACTCCAGCACATCAGCCACATGCGGCATCAGGTTTACATCTTTGGTTTTCAGGCGTTCCAAGGTCAGCCTTTCCCGTTTATCAATAATTTGCGGTAATGGGGCAGCAATACTATATTTTTCGGCCAGACGGGCCGCATTGGCGGGCATAGGAACACCAGCGTAGGTTTTCAGCCAGTCATCATAAGTTAATTGCACATCAAACTCCGATAAAATTTCGTTCCAGCATTCGAAATGAAAAAATTCAGAATCGATTAAGGTACCGTCCAGGTCGAACAACAGGGCTTTAAGATATTTCATTGTATAGGCTTAGGCAGTAAAGTTATAAACTTTGGTGTTTCTGTGATCTAAAACTCAAAACTTAGGCTCATATTTATGCCAATGAAACGGCGCTTTATTTTAAGCTTATCAGTTGTATGTTTAATGTTCCTCTGTTCGTCATGGGGGTTCTTTGCGCATTATCGCATCAACAGACTGGCGGTTTTTACGCTTCCTAAGGGCATGTCCGGTTTTTACAAGGCCAATATCGCTTATATTACAGAACATGCCGTGAGTGCCGATAAACGCCGCTATGTAGACTCGGCCGAGATACCCCGGCATTTTTTTGATGCCGACCATTACGGCAAAAAACCATTTGCTGCCATGCAGCAACGATGGACAGATGCTGCTGCCAAATACTCTGCCGATACGCTAAACAAATATGGCACCGTTCCGTGGACTATCCAATACCAGTATTACCGCTTGGTTAGGGCATTTAAGGCTCACGATACCACAGCTATACTTAATGCATCGGCCTACCTGGGGCACTACGTTGCCGACGCACATGTACCCCTTCACCTTACCCTGAACTATGACGGGCAGCTTACCGATCAGACAGGCATACATGGTTTATGGGAAACCCGGCTTCCGGAGCTGTTTATTAAGCAGTATCATCTTTATGCAGGCCGGGCACGCTATATTGATAATCCACTGGCCGAGGCATTTAAAATTTGCCGGGGATCCTTCAAAAGTGTCGATTCGGTGTTGCGGTTTGAGCGGATGATCAACAGAAGTTTCCCACCCGATAAAAAATACAGCCTGGTTATGCGCGGCAAACGTAAGCTTAATGACTATTCGGTTGCCTACAGCCATGCTTATCAAAAAATGTTGAAAGGCATGGTAGAGCGGCAAATGCGCTCATCGATACTTTCGGTTGGAAGTTTCTGGTACTCGGCCTGGGTAGATGCCGGGCAGCCGAATTTGAATAATCTGATAGCACAGCCGCTAAGCCCGGAAGATCGGGTTAAGCTACAGCATGAAGAAGCCATGTACAAAACAGGCAAATGCATTTACCAGGCACCTCAATAAAACTCTGAACCTACCGCTGAGATATATTTATACTGAAGCTTTTTTGCTGGCCCTGCTTTTTATGGCCGCATAAATTGGCGGCACTACAGATATCAATATAATAGCCATTACCACCAGGGTAAAGTTTTGTTTGATCACTGGGATATTGCCAAAAAAGAAGCCGATAAACAAAAAGCTCAGCACCCATGATGCACCACCTACAATATTATACAGGCTATAACGTAAAAAAGGCATACGACCAACGCCGGCTACAAAAGGCGCAATTGTTCTGATGATAGGTAAAAACCGGCTGAATATAACTGCCTTACCACCATGTTTATCAAAAAACGCTTTAGTGCTGAGGTAATATTCCAGTTTTAATATTTTGTTATCCTCTTTAAAAACCTTTGGACCTAAATAATTACCCAGCAGATAGTTAACCGTATTACCCGCAAAAGCGGCAATAACCAACATAATGGCCAGCAAAGTTATATCCAGGCCGGTTTTACCATTAGCAATAAGCGCGCCTGCTGCAAACAGCAGCGAGTCGCCGGGTAAAAAGGGAGTAACCACAAAACCGGTTTCGGCAAAAATGATCGCAAACAGTATGAGATAAGTCCAGCCTTTATAGTCGCTGGTGATCTGGCTTAAATGCACATCAATATGCAGTATAAAATCGATAATGGCTTTTATTACTTCCACGGTTTTTTGAAATTTTGGCTAAAAATAGGAATATAAATCAGAATCAGGTATCAAGTAGTTAGTATCAAGTATCACGACTCCCTAAACACGGTAGTTAGCATTCGCAAAAAATCTTGATACTTGATACTACTTCGTGGTTTTCAGCAGTAAATTATTGGTCAATATAGCCGCGCCAAATGCAACCGAGTCTGTACGGCCTACTATTCCTTGTGTATAAATAGTATAGGCACGGCCATCCTGTATGGTAACATTAGGCAATGTGAATTGAGCATTATCGGGCGAGGTATTTAAATTGATAGTGAAATTATAATTACCTACAGGCAGCTGAACATATTTTGATACGGAATCAAAAGGAATTTTCGTCCACAGCGCTGTCCCGATACCATTAGCTCTAAGATCAAGCGGGGCCGAGGTAGGCGAGCAATGAACAAACCGTACTATAGCTCTGCCTAAAGGAGGAACAGTAGCCGTATCTAATAACAGCATTGATTTTTTTATGGAATTATCGCTCCTGAAACCGGTAATGAATAAGGTGTATTTGGAGTTAGCTTTTAATGCTACTGTACTATCGATAGTAACCAGGTTTATAGGGGCCAGTGTTGCTGTGCGTAATTGCACTGGCGGTAACAGGGTGGATATAAAAAAATAACCTGAATTAGTAGGATAGGTATAACTGGTTGTATTCTCCTTAAGGAAGTTGAGGTATAAATTTACCGGTTGTATGTCGGGACTTAAATTAACTATCTGCAGCTGCGTATTCAACCCTGTAGGATTAGCATTGGCGCCTTTACCGCATGATGACAGGAAAGGCAACAGCAAAGTACCAACGGTAATTAAAAGTAAGGAAACCAGTAAGCTGCTTTTATTGGGGTTAGTCATTAATTAAAATTTTATTGATTAACTATTAAACTGGCGCCAATTGCCTGATTGCCGCCTGAACCTATAGTACCATAACCAACTACAGTATAAATTCTACCCGTACTAATTGTTACCGTATCTTTTCTGGCGGTACTTATATCAGACCCGGTTTGGTAAACACTAAAAATAAGCGAACCCGGGCCAAGTGTTGTGCCAGGTGTAGCTGTTGTACTTGGCGTAACGTTCAAAAAGTTGGTTGTTGTTTTATAAGCTATATTACTCAACTGAGGGGTAATTACCGGAGAGGCGCCCGGAGATACAAAAGCCAGTGTAAGGGGCCCCGCATCCGGCGATGCATTTACAAATCTGAGTTTAGCGGTATTATTGGTAGGTGCGGTTGCGGTATCGGTAGTAAAAAAAATCCCGTCTGCTGATCTACTGCTTATATATAACGAATATCTTTTCCCACTATCAAGCGTAAGCGGCAAAGTAAATAAAGGGTTAGGGGCAGAAGGCTTTGCCAGTTTAACCTGATAATTTTGCAAGCCTGCTTTTACGATTAATAAATTGGCCAGTGTACCGCCAGGAAAATACGTTGAGGTATTATTGATCAATGTGCCGTTCTGATAAAAATTAACCGTATCCTTTGATGCGTTAATCACCCTGACATTGGTAGTTGGCAGAAACGTAGGCCTATCATTATTTTTTTTACAGGATGCCCAGCATGCCGCCGCGGCTATAATAAAAGTAAAGGCTTTGATCCTGATATTCATATTGGCAAATTAGTGATTTAGTGAATTAGCGATTTAGTGAGTAAAGATATTTGAATCATTAATTCACTAAACCACTAATTCACTAACTAAAAATCAATCTATATAACTGATTCCCGCGTTTTTTGTTATCCGCGGCGAACAAAAAAGTCCGGTTCTTTTAAACCGGACTTAGTTTTGGATTTATAATTTAAGTTTACACTTAAGCATAACTATTGAGCATCACCGGCATAACCAGCATCAGCACATCTTCATTTTCATCGCCACCCTGAGGTAACAATAACCCGGCACGGTTTGGTGTCGACATCTCCAAAGATACTTCTTCGCAACTTAAGTTCTTCAACATTTCTATTAAAAACCGTGCGTTGAAGCCAATTTCTATGTCTTCGCCCTCGTATTGGCAGCTTAAACGCTCATGCGCTTCGTTGGCAAAGTCAATATCCTCTGATGATATATTCAACTCGCTGCCGCTTATTTTAAGCCTTACCTGGTGAGTGGTTTTGTTGGCATAAATAGCCACACGGTTCAATGAACCCAGGAAGGTAAGCCTGTCGATATTTAATTTATTTGGATTTACCTGAGGTATAACCGCCTCATAATCCGGATAGCGCTCGTCAATTAAACGGCATACCAGGTTAATATTACCAAACTTAAAGAACGCACTGGTGGAGTTATACTCTACAGATACATTCACATCATCAGTTGGTAAAGATGATTTTAACAGCGTTAACGCCTTTTTAGGTAATATGAACGAAGTGGTACTTGCAGCTTTGGCATCTTTACGGCGATAGCGTACCAGTTTGTGCGCATCTGTAGCAACAAAAGTAAGGTGTTGGGTGCTTAGCTGGCAGTATACACCTGTCATGGCCGGGCGCAGTTCATCGTTACTTACCGCAAAAATGGTTTTGTTGATCGCTTCGGCTAAAACCGATGCCGGTAAATTTACCGACGAAGCGTTCTCTACTACCGGTATCTTCGGGAAATCCTCGCCATTTTCGCCACTTAGTTTGTACTTACCATCGCCCGCGTTTATTTCAATTGCAAACGTGTTATCATCCACAGAAAAAGCTACCGGCTGCTCTGGTAACGACTTCAAGGTCTCTAATAATATACGCGATGGTATGGCAATACGGCCATTTTCTTTAGCCTCAACAGCTAATGACGTGGTCATGCTGGTTTGCAGATCGGTTGCAGAAATGGTTAAGTTTCCATCCTTTATCTCGAACAAAAAGTTTTCCAGTATAGGCAAAACAGTGCTATTGCTTAAAGCCCCGCTTACAGCCTGCAGTTGTTTGAGTAATGTTGATGTAGAAACAATAAATCTCATAAGGGAATATTTTATCAATCAAAAATATAAAATTAAGCCTCACCTAAATCCTCTCCAAAGGAGAGGACTTTAACTCCTCATTTTTTTATCCCTCTCCTTTGGAGAGGGCAGGGTGAGGCTTATTAGTTATCAAAAATATAAAATTTAATGCGCATACTTCCGTTTACGGATGTAATGTTGAAAAATAGCACATATTAACACTAAAAGCAAAGGGCCAACCGTATTTACCAGTTGCCAGTACATTTTTTCGTTGCGGATACGTGCACGGTTGAGCAAACGCATCTTGATCTCCTTGGTACGCAGGGCTATCAGGCCCGAATCATCGGTCATGTAATCGGCAATATTCAGCAGTAGGTTTTTGTTGCCATAAGTTTGCTGGGTATAGTGGTCATAGCCCAACGGATAAGGCGATCCATCGCTGCCTACCTGGTTTTTCAAAATATCACCATCACTGATCACAATCATTTTGGTAGGTACACTCTCTGGCTGTATAGTCGCTTGTTCGGTAAACCCATCGGGAAGCGGACGGTTGCGCCAATCGGATACAAATTTACCCTCCAGCAGTACCCCTACCGTTTTTTGCGGACTTTGAAAATCTTTAGGATTAGGCTCCTGTTCCAATGCCTGTAACGACAGCATATGCGGCGCACTCATTTTTTTATTATAAGGCGACGAGGTAAGCAGGATGGTTTTCTTTACATCCTTAGTATCCAGCAGGTCAATAGTACTGGCAAATTCGCTGCTGATGCCGTCCAGATTTTTCACTACCGGATGTTTAGACAGCGGGATAAATATCGGATAGAACAGCCAGGGCAGCATTTGTATCTGTGCCTGCCCGCCTACACTGCCCGTAGTAACCGGTATCTGCGAACAGTTCATATCGGCTATCAGATCGTAATTGATCCGCACACCATAACGGAAAAGCTGATCGTCCAGGTTCAATTGTTTGGCAAAAGCCAGCTGCTCGCCGCCATGCCCGCGCAGGCTGTCCAGTTCGGCGCTTACCTGGTCAATCGTCCACAGTACCCGACCGCCATGCATAATATATTGATCGAGCTTGAATTTTTCCAGTTCGGTAAACTTTTTATCAGGTTTGGGTATCACCAGCAGTTTTACCTTTTGCAAGCCGGCGGTGCTAATCGTACTTAAGTTAACCCGGCCAACCTGGTATCCGTCGGAAAGCGATTTCATCGCATCGTTCAGTTGCAGGTCGCTCAGTTCGTTATGACCTTCGGTAAAGCCAATTTCGGGCTTGCCCCCGCTGGTTGCTTTTTTTATGGCCGATGAAAAAGCATACTCCAGGTTTTGGATGGAGTTATTCAACACCTCATCCGGCGAAAGCCCTATCCTGCTTAATAATAGCTTCACAGCAATATCTTTACCATTGGCCGATACCAGCGCACCCGGAAATATCAGTTTTTGCGATACGCCGTCGTCGGTTTTTACACTCAGGTTGGTGGGTTCGATGCCTTTGGCTTCCAGGTTTTGGATGGCCTCGTTTTGCTGATCGCCGGAAAGATTTTTTAGCGGGTCAATAAACTCGAATTGTAGTTTACGGTGACTGTATGCCTGCAGATCATTAAGCATATCACGCGTTGCACCCTGCAGCCTTTTAAAGCCACCCGGCAAATTGCCACCCTGCAAATACACCGTAACTTTCACCGGCTGCTGCAAACCATCCATAATTTGCCTGCTGATGGGCGAAAGCGTATAACGTTTTTCGGAAGTAAAGTCAAAACGGGTAAATGCGACATTGCCAATGATAGCCAAAACCAGCAAGCCCCCCAGCCCCCTGAAGGGGGAGCTTGAAATAATATTTTTTTTGCGCTGACGGATGATCACGAACAACGTAAGCCATATAAATATGCCGCTTACTATGATAAAATAAGTCAGGTCGCGCGTGTCCAGTACACCGCGGCTTACGGATTGATAATGCTCTGTAATACCCAGGTTTTGCAAACCCAGGTCCTGTAACGACAGCAACTGGCTCAGCGAATCGAACCCGCTGTAAAAAAAGAAGCACAGGAACACCGCCACTGTAAAGGCAATGATCTGATTTTTGGTGATAGATGAGGCGAACATACCGATAGCTGCGAATGCCGCGCCCAATAAAAACAAGCCTATGTAGGACCCTATAACCGCTCCTGTATCAATGTTACCCTGTGGCGTACCCAGCGTGCTCACCGAAAAATAATAAACCAGTGTTGGTAGCAAAGCGCAAATCACCAGCAACACGCTGGCCAGGTATTTACCCAATACGATTTGCCAGTCGGTAAGCGGACGGGTGAATAACAATTCAAAAGTACCCTCCTTACGTTCCTCGGCCAACGAACGCATGGTGATGGCGGGTATCAGGAACATAAATAAGTATGGAGCTGTGCTGAATAAACTTTCGAGCCCGGCATAGCCATAATCTAAAATACTCGAATCCGGGAATACCCACAAAAACAAACCCAGCACCAATAAAAACACACCGATAGTGACATAAGCCACCAATGAGCTGAGGTACGAAACGATTTCTTTTTTAAGGATACTTAGCACTTTTTTGATCGGGTGTTAGGCGCCGAAATTACAATATTTTTTTATTGGTTTATGGGTTTATATATAATGTGGTTATGCTGGCTGTCTCGTAAGGTAACCACTCCTTCTCCCACACGTCATTGCGGGGCACGAAGCAATCCCCCGATAGGCAGAGCCACTCCGTATAGCTTAGAGATTGCTTCGTACCTCGCAATGATGCGTTCTTTTCAAATTCCAAAAATGAAAATTACCTCAATCCTTTTTATCAACTATATAGGATGTAACTATTTTCACCCTATCATTTTCCACTTCATAAAAATCGGCATAATGCATGTTTATTTCCTCGCCGTTTTTGCCTTTGCATTGGATAAAGCCATCCACAGCGGCTTTATTACCTTCAATAATAACGTGGTCATGGGTTGATGAAACAATCTTTACATCATCCATTCCGCCCAAAAACTTTTCTACTTCATCCTTTCCGTTTACGATAGTAACGCTTGAACCTTTCATAGTCCATACTACGTCATCAGCAAAAAGCCTTAATATTTTATCAACATCGTTGTTATCAAAAGCATCGATAACCTGTAATACAATTTCTTTAGTTGTCATAGTAATTTGATTTTGTTGATAACAAAGTTAGCCCTTATACAAAACAGGCGGGAGGGCTCAGAATGACATTATCGGGGTGTTTTACGACAATTGAGATAGCAAGCACCCGATCTACTCCGGAGGAGTAAAAGCTTTGTAGCAAACAAAAAGAGATCTTAAGCACGCCGTAGGTATGCAACCTAAGTACAGTACCTACGGCACTGGTTTTGAAACTGAATTTTTCTACAAAGCTTTAACCCCGATGGGGTTTACCTCTCCTTAACTTAATCACATTGAGTGTGCGTCAGTAAAAGGCCAACGACCAACATTTCCTTCAAAACAGTGAGTTTACATGGTTTACACTTTTCATGGGTTTACATTAGCATAAATAACTGATAAAAAATTAGTTATAGTAAAAATACTCCTAATATCATGGTAAAGGTGTAAACCATCATTTGGCGTGTGTACCGCTTGTGATTTTTCCCATCGGAGTGGGTATTAAAATGTCTTTTAAACAAAAGAGTCCCGAAATTTTAGCTATTTCAGGACTCTTTTGTTTACTTGAGCTCTTATCTAAAACGATAAGCCAAACGCAAACCAGCCTGGCCCAGAGTACCATCTTTCGACCAGCCTTCATAACGCAGGCCAATCTCAAAACCCTCCCTAAAGCTATAACCAATACCAGGCGAATAGGCAAATGCGGTACCATCAGCCGCACCGGTAAAAAACGCGGCGCCTATTTGTCCTTCGGCAAAAAAGTTCCTGTCAAAGTAATATTTAATACCTGCTTTTAAAGGAATGGCATTGATAGCGGGACCGCCGAAATCACTATATACCCCTTTTGGCTGGAAGGAGTTATAGCCACCCGATATGGTAAACCAGGTACTGCGTTCAATCGGAAGCTCATATTTAAGCGAAGCACCTAATACCGAACCAAAAAGATGATGGGCGTCACCTGTAGGTAATCCAGCCTCAAAGCCGATGCTGAATATCCCGCTGTTTCTGCCCCTGGATTGCGCAAAGCTTTGCGCCGCGGTAAATCCAATAATGAATAAGGCTAATAGAATTTTTTTCATGATTTTTTAAATTGTGTGATTTCTATCAATACAGTCATGTAAACATATTGTTTGCTCTATATCATATATCCCGTATCATGGCAAAACCATAACCGGGTTATAAGTAACCGTACTAACGGTATAAAACATAAAGCCCCGGAAATAATATTCCCGGGGCTTTATAAATTTTAATTGTTAATTTTTAGAAGATCAGAAACGGTATGCCAATCGCAGACCCAGTTGCCCGATAGTTCCATTGTTTGACCATGCCTCATAACGAACTCCTGCTTCAAAGCCACCGGCAAAAGTATAACCTATACCCGGTGAATAAACGAATGCCGTACCACTGCCATTTCCGGTTGCAAATGCAGCACCTATTTGGCCTTCGCCAAAAAAGTGCCCGTCAAAGTAATATTTGGCACCCACTTTTACGGGTATTATACCGACAGAGCCGCCATCACTGTGAAATTGATAGCTGATATTCGGGTCATTAAAAGAAACATCAAAACTCTTGATGTGTATGCTGCTATACCCCGCCGATGCGGTAATAAATAAATTATTGGCTACCGGGTACTCATATTTAAGCGAACCACCAATAATATAATTAGAATAATTGTGGAAATCGCCAACAGGCAATCCGCCTTCAACACCGATACTGAATTTACCACCATCACCGGATTTTGTTTGCGCAAAGGTTGTACATGCTGTGCCTGCGATAATGACTAAGGCTAATAGGATTTTTTTCATAAAATAATTTTGTAATAGGATTAATGCGGACTTGTTTTTTAACCGCTGCTGCTTGGTTTGACGCACATGGGGCTACTAACGTTTAATACGCCAAAAAATATTTATAAATAATAAAGCCCGGGGATAATATCCCCGGGCTTTACCTAAATCTTAATTGTTAATTTTTTGTTTAGAAACGGTAAGCTAAACGTAAACCAACTTGACTAATGGTACCATTTTTTGACCAGCCTTCATAACGAACGCCTGCTTCAAAGCCACCATCAAAGGTATAACCTACCCCCGGAGAATAAGCAAAAGCAGTACCTCTTCCGCTTCTTGTACCAAATGCGGCGCCTAATTGACCTTCGGCAAAAAAGCCTTGCTCAATGTAGTATTTAACACCCACTTTTACCGGAACAAAACTTTCTACAGATCTGTCCTGGCCAAGGGCCTTAAACGCATCTTTAACTTCGCTTTTGTACAAAAATGCATTATATCCTGCAGAAATGGTAAACCAGGTGCTTGGTGCTATCGGTAACTCATATTTAACAGAAGCACCCAATACAGAATTAAATGCCTGATGAGCATCACCAACAGGCAAACCCGCTTCAACGCCTACACTAAATTTACCGCTGTCGCCAGATTTGGTTTGCGCGAAGGTTGTGAATGCTGTGCCAGCGATAATAGCTAAGGCTAATAGAACTTTTTTCATAATTTATTAGATTGATGTTTGTTTGTTAACACAACGTTAATAGGATTTTCCTATAACGCAGTTTTTTATTGAGAGTATAGACGCAGCTCCTGAGCAAACGTTACAAACTCTTTTAATTTTTTTTATTAAATACGTGATTTTGGCATATTAATCAACAGAATAATATGAGATACACACCCAGGGACGGTGGTGCTATTGTATCGGTTTAATTCGCAAAATAAATGTAATAATCAATAGAATAATTTTGAATACTCACCGTGGGCAGCAGGGAGTTCGTATCAATCTTATTCGCAAGTAAAATAATTAGGCGCCACAAAAATAAAAGTTTATTTTAAAATTAAAAACATTAATTGTCATGGGTACGTGAAATAAATATCTGCTCCAGGGTATGGTCATTGTTTTTTTGGCGAAGTCCTTGCAGTGTATCATCAGCTACAATTTTGCCTTTATTGATAATGATCACCTTGTTGCATACCGCTTCTACCTCCTGCATAATATGGGTAGAGAGGATGATGGTTTTGGTTTTCCCCAGTTCCAGGATCAACTGACGAATGCCGATCAACTGGTTAGGATCAAGCCCGGAGGTGGGTTCGTCCAGTATCAGCACATCGGGGTTATGGAGTATAGCCTGCGCCAATCCCACCCGTTGGCGGTACCCTTTTGATAGCTGACCTATTTTTTTATGCTGCTCGGGCCCCAGGCCTGTTTGCTCAATAATGGTGGCTATTCGTTTTTCGGGCTCCGGTAATTTATGGATCCCGGCTATAAAACCTAATGATTCTTTCACATACATATCCAGGTACAGCGGATTGCTCTCGGGCAGGTAACCAATGCGCCTGCGTACCTCCAGGGGCTGGGCAATCACATCGAACCCACAAACCGATGCTGTACCCGAGGTTTGTGGGATAAAGCAGGTGAGTATCTTCATGGTGGTAGATTTACCGGCACCATTAGGCCCCAAAAAGCCCAGCACCCCTGGCCCTGCACTAAAACTGATACTATTAACCGCTTTTTGCGTTCCGTAAATTTTGGTTAGTGACTGCACCTCGATACTCATGCGGTAAAAATAAGTTTTCGATGTGATATTCGGGATAGAAATCCCCCGATGGTTTCAAAATCGATTAAATCTTATGACAAAAAAATAAAAAAACGCTACTTTAAAGAAGTTTTTATAATCATCAATAATACAACCTGCTGAAGCACGGCTATTTAATCAAATTTCGAAATGGGAAAAACTACTATTGCAGAAACGGTGAATAACGAGGCTCCAGTTAACAGAATTGCTTCGGTAGATGTTTACCGGGGCTTCGTTATGCTGCTGATGATGGCCGAAGTAGTATCTTTTGAAAGTGTAGCGAAAGCGTTACCAGACAACAGGTTTTGGCAAATTTTAGCTTTTAACCAATCGCATGTACCCTGGACATGGCTGAGCCTGCATGACATGATCCAACCCTCTTTTACATTTTTAGTGGGTGTGGTACTTCCCTATTCCGTAGCCTCCCGGAAAAAAAAGGGAGCCACTTTCAATTCCATTATTGGCCATACCCTGTTCAGGTCGCTGGTACTCATTTTTCTCGGTTTCTTTTTAAGATCATTGGGTTCCGATCACACCGTTTTTACGTTTGAAGATACGCTTACCCAAATAGGCCTGGGTTATACTTTCCTGGTGATGCTTGGCTTTTGCTCGCCAAAAATACAACTTGGCGTACTGATCTTCATTTTGGTAGGATACTGGCTCGCATTTGCCCTTTATCCCTTGCCTGGGGCTGGCTTTGATTATGCATCAGCCGGTGTACCGCCGAACTGGGAACATAACCTGCATGGTTTTGCAGCTCATTGGAATAAAAATACCAACCTGGCCTGGGCCGCAGATCGCTGGTTTCTGAATCTGTTACCGCGCAGCCAGCCTTTCCTGTTTAATGAAGGCGGTTATTCAACCCTCAGTTTTATACCCACCCTGGGCACTATGATTCTTGGCCTTTTGGCAGGCGGAGTTTTGAAAAACAGCCAAACAGGTAAAGAGAAGCTGAAATATTTTATCATAGCCGGGGGAAGCCTCATCGCTTTGGGGATATTGTTACAGCTAACCAATATCAACCCTATTGTAAAAAGGATCTGGACACCGGCATGGGTAGTTTTCAGCGGCGGTATATGTTTTGGTTTCTTGGCTTTATTTTATTGGCTGGTTGATCTGAAACAGATTCAGAAACCATTTTTCTTCCTCACGGTGATCGGGGTAAATTCAATCGCTGCCTATGTCATGGCCGACGGTGGCCTGAGGCGATATATCAGCGAAAATCTCCACACGCACCTGGGGCAGCACTATGATCAGTTATTTGGAATAGCCTATACAACGCTTGTTAGCGGCGGCCTGACCTTATTTTTCCTATGGCTCATACTTTACTGGATGTACCGGCGGAAAATATTTATCAAGATCTGAAATATTAGGAGACGGCACATAAAAGGCCTGTCAGTCTGAGCTTGTCGAAGACTCGCGTGCAGAGGCCTGCCCACCATGCTTTGGCGGGGCTCACCATGACACCTACTTTTCTTATTACTCAGGAAGGCAGTATCTCCTTACTTTTCAAAAACAATGGCATCAGCGTTCGCGCCCAGTTTTGTTAATGTTTCGGTTATTTCAGCAACCATCGGGTCGGGACCGCAAACATAAAAGTGTTTGTTAAAATCTTTCACCTCGGCTTTCAAAAACTCCCCGTCAATACGGCGGTGGTCGTTTTTACCGTCCTTTTGCTGGGTTGTAGTAAACCGGGCATTTTCACCAAGCATCGTTTTTAATTCATCAGCCAAAATAATATCATCATCGGTTTTGTTAGAAAAGAACAGGATGTTATCCTCCAGCTTACCCTCTTTATAAAGCTGTCTTAATATGGCAATAAACGGGGTAATACCCGCGCCACCTGCTATAAAATATCCCGGACCTTTATACTCTATAGCCCCCCAGGCTTCGCGCAGTATCAGCTCGTCGCCCACCTGCAGTTCGCCTAAATGGTTAGTAACGCCGGGATGGTCACTATATATTTTAATGGTGAACTCCAGGTAATGCTCATCGGTAAGACAGGTGAATGTAAACGGATTTCGCTGCCCCTCCCATTGTGGTTGATTGATAGATAGTTCGGTAGCCTGTCCGGGGGTAAAGGTAAACCCGTCAGGCTTTTCTACTATAAACTGTTTTACGTTGTGGGTAACGTTATGAATATCCAGTATTCTTACAATTTGTTCCATAGCTGCGGTCAATTAATTGGTTATAATATAATCAAAATAACACTCATTTAGTTTTAGCTAAGCACATATAGATCGTAAGATCAGGGTTTTGAAAAAAGCATTTTTAAACCTTTGTAAGCGCTATTGTGCAAAATGGTCAAATGATTTTCGTCGGGAAAGGGGGCGAATATCACTTTCCAATCCTTTTTTCCGGCGGCCTGCAATGTTTTTGCCAGGTTATCAGCATCGTTTCCCATCTGTTTTCCTTCGGCGCCTACGGCAACATACACCGTTACAGGATGATCAAGTTGTTTGGCCAGCAATCCTGGAGCTTTATTTAACAACGATTCATCATCCCACCATAAACTGGGACTTACAATAATATATTTAGTAAACAGATAGGATTTCTTTAACACAATCTCTGTAGCCAGTAGCCCACCAAAAGATTGTCCGATAATAATTCTGGACGAATTAGTTTTATAGGTTTTATCAATAAAAGGTTGCAATTCTTTTTCTATAAACGCTATAAATTTACCCGAACTACCGGTTGTGGGGAAATCCCTTTTTTCCTTGGCATTTGTTGTCGGGAAAGTAAAATCTTTCTTCCTGTCTATATTGGCAATGCCTACAATGATTACTTTAGGCATCATTTTGGCCATATTCAAAAACTGCACCAGGCCGCTTATATGGATAAAATCTTCATTGGCCGAGCCATCAAGCAGATAAATAACAGGGTAATGCAGGGTGTCGTCTTTCCGGTATCCCTCCGGCAGGTAGATGTTCAGGATACGCTTTTCGGAAAGCTGTGCCGAATTGATCTCTTTGATCTCGCCCAGTATAAAAGGTTTACTGCCTGATTCCTGGGCTTTGAGCGCAAAGGAGACAAATAACAGCAAGATCAGACAGCAATGTTTCATTGTTTTATGAGGGTGGATGAATATCGTAAAGTTAAAAAGATCAGTCAAAAAACTGCATTTTACACCTTTAACCTTTCCCCTTTAACCTTTCCTCCTAAATTGTATCTTTGCAGCTATTATGAGCAAATCAACCGACGAACTTTTTAAAAATGTTATATCGCATGCCAAAGAGTATGGCTTTGTTTTCCCTTCAAGCGAGATTTATGATGGTCTGAGTGCCGTTTATGATTACGGCCAGTTTGGCGCCGAGTTGAAGAACAACATCAAAACCTACTGGTGGAAAGCCATGGTGCAGATGAATGATAACATTGTGGGTATTGATTCGGCCATATTTATGCACCCCAAAATATGGAAAGCCAGCGGGCACGTTGATGGTTTCAGCGATCCGATGATCGATAATAAAGACTCTAAAAAACGCTACCGTGCCGATCAATTGTTAGAAGACAAGATTGATCGCTACGATAAAGACGGTAAAACAGACAAAGCCGAGCAATTGCAGCACGATATGGACGAGGCCTTGAAAAACGAGGACCTGCCACGTTTAAAAGAACTGATCATTGAGCATGAGATCGCCTGCCCGGTAAGTGGTACCCGTAACTGGACCGATGTTCGTCAGTTTAACCTGATGTTCAGTACCCAGATGGGCGCCGTTGCCGATGATGCCGACCAGATCTATCTGCGTCCTGAAACTGCTCAGGGTATATTTGTAAACTACCTGAATGTGCAAAAATCAGGCAGGATGAAAATCCCGTTCGGCATAGCACAGATTGGTAAGGCCTTCCGTAACGAGGTGATAGCCCGCCAGTTCATCATCCGAATGCGTGAGTTTGAGCAAATGGAAATGCAGTTTTTTGTACGCCCCGGCACTCAAAAAGAATGGTTTAACCAGTGGAAAGAAACACGCCTGAAATGGCACCTGGCCCTGGGCACTGATGCCGCTAAATACCGTTATCATGAGCATGCAAAACTGGCTTTTTATGCCGACGCTGCTTTTGACATCGAATTTGAATTCCCATTCGGATTTAAAGAAGTAGAAGGGATTCATAGTCGTACCAACTATGATTTAAGCCAGCATGAAAAATTCTCCGGTAAAAAACTACAGTATTTTGATCCTGAGGTTGATCCTGAAACAGGCAAACCATTCGGTAACTATGTACCTTACGTAATTGAAACTTCTATTGGTTTAGATAGGATGTTCCTGCTGACCATGATCAACGCTTACGAAGAAGAAGATCTGAGCACCGAGGAAAAACAAGATAGCCGTACTGTATTGCACCTGCACCCTTGCCTGGCGCCGGTTAAAGCCGCTATTTTCCCGCTGACCAAAAAAGATGGTTTGCCCGAAAAAGCACGCGAGATCATGGATAAACTGAAGATCGACTTCAACATACAATACGAGGAGAAGGATGCCATTGGTAAACGTTATCGCCGCCAGGATGCCATTGGTACACCTTTCTGTATCACGGTAGATCACCAGACACTGGAAGATAACACCGTAACCATCCGCCACCGCGACAGCATGCAACAGGAACGCGTACCCGCCGACCAGCTCGACAAGATCATTGGCGACCTGGTTAGCTGGAGAAACTTATTGAAATAAGATATTCTATATCTACCCAAATAAACAACAAAGCCCGCTATTTAAGCGGGCTTTGTTGTTTATCAACCACTCCTAAACCAGGCGAATTATCATAACCATACGCTTCCTTTATTTAATAAATGTATATCTATTAACATACATAACGATGTTTATTAATATACATATTAAAGTAAATACACTCAACTATTAAGAGGCCAAACTATCATATAACATCTTTATTATCAATATATTTCAATCTAACTCGGTGTGTTTTTATCATTAAATATTTCCAATGGCACAGCTATTGTTAATAATTTCTTATTAAAATAAATTTAAAGTTAAAAACTTAAAAAACAGCACTATGAAAAAGTTTACATTATTAGCCGTATTGGCATTTATCGACTTCGGCTTCACAGCGAGCGCGCAAATACAGAAAGGGAATGTTTTAATGGGGGGCGATATCGGCAACCTTTCCCTGGGTTTAAATGGCTCTAAAAATTTCACCATGGATCTTACACCCAAAGCCGCATGGTTTATTAAAGATAACGTAGCCTTGGGTGCTTATGCTAAATTAAATTTGGCTACAGCCAAAGGAGCCGGTACAGATGTTGGATATGGCATAGGTGCATTAGGCCGTTACTATACCGGATCGGATGTTGAGGTATTAAAACACGGTCGCTTTTTTGGTGAAGCTACTGTTGGTCTTGGCGGTTTCAATCCAAGCGGCCCGGGTGGCTCAACCAATGGCCTGGACTTTAGCTTCGGCCCAGGCTTTGCTTATTTCATTACGCCAAGTATCGGTTTAGAAACCTTGCTGAAATACAACGGTACAGCTGGCTTTGGCAGCTTAGGCTATCAAAACAAACTAACTTTAGATTTTGGTTTCCAGATATACTTACCAGGACAAAGCACCCTGAACAAAGTTAAAAGAGACGTAAAATAGATTTATCTGTCTCGAAACAAAAATGCCCGCTAAATATCGGGCATTTTTGTTTTAATGACACTATTGTAATTTACAACCCAGAACGTGTTTCGCATTATTCTATTAGTTTGACATCGTAGGGTTAAAACAATTCAAGCTACTATTCCTTATCTTTTTAACCAAACTTCACCCCTGCTTAATTATGCCTGCTGTAAAAGAATATCCATTCTATTTAAAAAATACCGTTACCCTGTTTGGGCTTATTTTATTGGTATATACTTTTTCACAACTGGCAGATGTATTGATACCGTTGGCATTCGCTGCTTTTATTGCTATCCTGCTTAACCCTGTTTGCAATTGGTTAATGGAGCATAAAGTTCCCAAAATATTTTCTATTATAATTGTTATGTTAATTGGCGCTATCCTATTAGTGGCGCTATTCTATTTTCTATCAACCCAGATCATACAATTCGGTGATTCATTGCCCATGCTCAAGCAAAAGTTTGGGGAGTTGTTCACTACGTTTAAGGCGTGGATTGCCACCACCTTTAACCTCTCTGTTCAAAAGCAAGACCTAATGATCAAAGATGCCATAAATAATAGCCAGGCGATGGTAGGCCATACACTCGGCTCGGTACTGGGTGTATTCGGGTTAGTATTTGTGATACCGGTATATGTTTTTTTAACCCTTTTCTACAAAACGCTTATCCTTAATTTCGTTTTTGAAGTATTTTCAGAAGAGAACTCAAAACAAGTAAGCGAGGTTTTAAAAGAAACCAAAACGGCCATACAAAGCTATATTCAGGGTTTATTAATCGAGATGATTTTGGTAGCTATCCTTAATTCAACAGCGTTGGTATTATTAGGTGTAAAATACGGTATCCTGATTGGTGTTATAGGGGCTATATTAAACCTGTTACCTTACATCGGCGGCATTATAGCTATTGCCCTGCCCGTGCTCATGGCTACAGTTACTAAAGACGGTTACACAACTCAGTTAGGAGTTATTATAGCTTACCTGGTTATCCAGTTTATCGACAATAATATACTGGTGCCACGTATCGTATCCTCAAAAGTACAGATCAATGCACTCATATCCATCATTGTGGTACTTTTAGGCAATATGTTGTGGGGATTATCAGGAATGTTCCTGGCCATACCATTCATAGCCGTAATAAAAATTATTTTTGACCGTATTGAAGAACTTAAACCCTGGGGTAAGCTCTTAGGCGATACCGTACCTACCCGTTACAAAGGAGCAATATGGGGGCAAAAGAAAAAAAACTGATTCCCGGATAAATAAATTTTCCCCGTTGTATGGGCGATTCCCAAAACAAAAAAGGTTAAAAGGGATGGTGCAAAACCAATCCTTTTAACCTTTTATTTTACTTTAACAATATTAATGACTGACTGGGTTATCGCCTTTGTTCAGCGTACCATTGATATATAATATCTGGTTCACCTTTTTAGGATCGCCCTGGTAAACCCAAACAATGTTGTTGATATACTTGCGAAAAGCATCGCTTACCTCCTCAGTGGTCAATTTTTTAACATCATCAACCAGTGTTAATGAGCGTTTCCAGTTATTGAACAACACCTCGTTAGAGGCCATAGAAAATGCCTGCGCGCTATTGGTTTCGTTTTTATAATAAAAACCGGTAAGATAAGTAATCTTCATATTGGCAACCTCTTCAGGTTTAAAGCCTTCTGTTTTAATTTTGTCAACCAGTTTGTCAAACACAGCAATATATTTATCTGGTTGGGTTGTTGATACCGAGAAGCGGGCTGTGGATGTTTGTCCAACGCTAAACCAGGCCTGAGGGGCGTATGATAAGCCATTATTGGTACGTACATCTAAGAAATGGCGATTGGCAAATATCCTCATAGCCACATTGAATGCATCAAAATCAGGCGTGCCTGATTGCGGGCCGCTGGTAATACCTTCTACATAGTTGGTAGCCAGATCGCGCGATTCGGCATTAAATGAATTTTTATAAACACGGAAGAATGATTTTTTAAATTCAAAAGGAGGCCCCTGTTTGATACCGTTAAGCATACCCTTCACTTTTGCCTCGATAACTGCCTTATCCAGGTCGGCTACAACCACAATAACCAGGCGGGAGCGGGTTAATATAGATTGATAATAGGCCTTGGTTTCTTCGGGTGTTAGTTTAGATACGATATCTACAGTACCATTAGGATCTTTTGCATAATCGCGATTAGCAAATGCAATTTTATTTGCCAGTTGATCAATCGCGTGGTCTGGCTGCGAATCAGCTTGTTTAATATTGTTGATCGCATCCTGTTTAATACGTGCAAACTCCTTGGCATCAAAACGCGGTTGGGTTAAAGCCTCTACATACAAAGGCCAAACTATATCAAAATCGCTCTTAATACAGTTCATACGCATGGTAGCGTAATTTTTGTTGCTGCTGCCATCAACCGTGGCGCTTACTTTATCCAGCTGATCTTTAAATGCGTTTTTATCGTGTTTTATGGTTCCGCATTCGGTAAGGGCAGCCATAGCCATGGCCTCAATGCCCATTTTATCGGCTTTGTAGTTTTGTACGCCACCTTTTATAATAGTTTGTATCTCTACAATATCATTGCCACTTGGCTGCACAATTACTTTTACACCATCAACCGTGGTTTCGTAAGCTTTATTTTGCGCCTGTACTGTTTTTATATTTCCTATCGCCGCTGCAATCAACAGGGTGAATACATATTTCTTCATCATGATAAGATTTTAATTTTACTTAGCTACAAAAAATGAAGCTACATTTTGTTGTTTACTTAACTCTGGTGCTATGATTATACCTGCTGCATAAGGCTTGCCCGTGATATAGGTAGTGATATATTTTTGTATATCGGCACGGGTAACTTTCTGGTAATTATTATCCAGATCGGTGTAATAATCAAGCGAGGTGCTGCACCACTGGTAACTCAATTGGCTCGCCAGTGTTGATGGTTTCTCCTTGCGGTGAACACTGTTGCGCAATAAAATAGCTTTAGCATCATTTAACTGACCATCGGTAAAATAATCGGCTTTGGCCCACTGGTTAATTTGATTAAGCAGCTCATCATAGCATTCTTTTAATTTACCAGGATTTGGCACCACAAAAACGTCTATCGGCCCTACAAAACGGCTGGTAGTATACCCCAAAGAAACAGAGCTGGCCAATCCTTTATCAATCAGTGATTGTTGAAATTTGGAAGAGTTTAAACCTACAATGGTTGAAAACACATCAGCAGCAACTGTCGAAGCAGAATCGGTTAAATAAGCCGGCCCCTGCCATGAAAGCTGCATGTAAGGTGTTTGCGCGATAGTGGTTTCTTTGATAAAATATTCGCTTTTGGTTAGTGGCTTAAACGGTGGAATAGGATATTTTTCATGCGGATTGAAGCCACTGCTGGCCCAATCGCCAAATATGCTTTCGGCCAGGGCAAATGCGGCATCATGCTTTACATCACCACAAATGGTTACCAAACTGTTATTCGGGAAATAATATTTGTCTTTGATCACCATCATCTTCTCTGGCGTAGCCGTATTGATCACTTCGTGTATCCCGATAGGGTTTTTACGGGTGATCAGGTCGCCCCAAAGTTTTTGCTGGATACCATACCAAAGCTGGAAACCCGGATCGCTCTCGGCACGTTGAAATTCACCATCAACAACAGGGCGTTCCTTTTTCATATCTTCTTCGCGGTATATCGGAAAGCGGATAGCGGCATTCATGAATTTTAAACCGGCTTTAAGGCTATCCCTGTCAAACGTAAAGAAGTAATTAACCCGTTCCACATCGGTAGTACCATTCCATATGGCGCCTAATTCCTGTGTACGTTTTAAAAATGCTTCCTGGTTTGGATAATCTTTGTTAGCCTTGAAAAACATATGTTCAAAAAGGTGTGATAATCCGCTGAATTCCGGGCCTTCGGTATAGGCTCCGTTTTTTACAGCAATCTCAATGGTGGCCAACGGTACCTTGCTATTTTCAATAACTACAACTTCCAGTCCGTTTGGAAGCTTTTTCCAGAAATAACCTTCCGGCAATCGGGGTTGCGCTATCGCGCAGCAAACGCTAAAAACCCCAGCAACACTTAGTGCTAAAATTTTGGTAAAGTTTCGGGTCATATACTATAATATTTTATACCTATAAATATATTTAGTATATTCTATAAAAAGTAACGATTATCAATATTTAACCCTGGTTTTTAACAAAAGTTAACGTTAAAGGGAGATGGTTAATAATAAGGTGATTTTCGCATATGTCTAATATTCTTAAATACCCGATTTGATACTATTGTATGCCAAACCCAGATCATCAATAGAGTATTGAGTAAGAACGCTATCCTTCAGCGTACAATAATCGCCCCGGTGGCTTACAATGAGCTTGTCTATCCCATCTTTATTATCGCGCATAGGTACTGTTGCTGATACTACTTTCCCGGTGCCGTCAAATTCAATGATGTATACTTCTTTTTTTGGATCGTTAACTTCGGTAAAAGGCACTATCAGTGTATGATTACTATCATCGATAAACTTTCCCAGGATGTGTTTTCCCTGGATCTCTCTTGGGTCGAGCTCCAGCAGATGTTTGGCATCTTGTGCAGATAAGCCTTTGATATTTAAGCGTACAATGGTGCCGTCGGCATCTTTCAGGGTATCCTGCATAGTGGTTACAGAAGCAGCGGGATATTTGGCAACAGCATAAAAATTATCAGGGCCTGTATTTTTATCATTGTGTCCCGGCAACATGTAGCAAAGCTGCAAATTACTTAATGCCGAACTATCCGCCTTGATTTTTGCGGCAATATTGAGCAGATCAGTTTGGCTTAAACGCGTGCTGATATTAACGGTAAGCTTAATGGCAGTATCACTTTTAACTACTCTTGATATGGTATAATGAGGGACATCTCTTTTTTTACAGCCAAAAGCGGCCAGCACAATTACTAAGCAAAGCAGGGTATTTTTCATAAGTGGCAAAGTTAACCGTTGATTTTGGGGATTACGCCGATTACGTTGATTTTTCTTTTATTAGGAACCATGATTTATAGTATTATGAGATTTTCATGATTTCTTTCGTCCTTATTCCTTGCTCTCAAAATCCTTGCTCCATAAAACCTTAAATAATTCCATGCAGCGCTCCGCCCTTTTCGCCCATTTTATCAACGAGCTTTTCCACTTCGGGGTCTTTTTCGAGCACAGGGGCGTGATGCGGTTTGATACGGGCATCAATAATAAGCGGACCGGTACAGCCCCAGTGTTTGTGTTCGGTGAAACTACCTACACCATAGATATCATGCGATGGATTGCTGCGGGTAAAGGTTACCCAAACAAAATTATTCACGTTTTCGGCTGCGAAAGCAGCATCATCACAGAGTACGATCAGCGGCAAACCACTAAGTTCTTCTTCCTCCTCTTTTAACCAGTATTCGATAATGCTGATGATATTATCAATATCCTGATGATTTACATGTTTGGGCACTTCTACCATCAGCACACCAGGAATAGCCATTTTATAATTATTGACAGGTTTGGGCAGATCAAACCATGATGGCAACTCCGTCCAGAGTTCACGTTTGATATCGCCCGCTACAGTGATGGCTACTTTACTGCCGGAGTTTAAGCCACTGCCGCTATAATCCAGCGTATCTATGGTGGTACGGGTATAAAAATGCAGGTCGCGCGTAAGATCGATCCGTTGCAGGATATGATTTAAAAACGCGCCGATATGATTGACATTTAGTGCAGGATCATCTTCCTTAGCGGCAATGAACAAGTATTTGGCTAAGCTCAATTGACTTTTGCCCAGTATATGATTGGCAATGGTTAATATTTCCTGCGGCTTGCGCTCCTTGATATATGGTGTATAGCGCTCACTGCCGATAGCAAACAACAGCGGATGTACACCCGCCGCGTCAACGGCGTTAACCGCGTGCAGGCCAGGGATTTCTTTTGGAATAGCCGCCCCGCTGATCTCATGGATGAGCGCACCGAAACTGGTATCCTCCTGCGGGGGGCGCCCAACAACGGTAAATGACCACACAGCGTCTTTACGGTGATATACATTGTGTACCTTGAGCAAAGGGAATGGATGTATCAGGCTGTAATAGCCCAGGTGGTCGCCAAAAGGGCCTTCTGGTTTGTTATCATGGGGCATTACCGTTCCGGTGATCACAAAATCAGCATCTGATGAAATGCAGAATCCCTCATCATCATAAAAATAACGGAACCGACGATTGCCAAGAGCCCCGGCAAAGGTCATTTCTGATAACCCTTCGGGCAGTGGCATTACCGCTGCTACAGGGTGCGATGGCGGACCGCCTATAAATATACTTACTTTTAAAGGTTGTCCCTTGGCGTTTGCCTTGGTTTGATGTACGCCAATGCCCCTGTGGATCTGGTAATGCAAACCAATCTCCTCGTTCAGGATATAATCGTTACCGGCCAGTTGTATGCGGTACATACCCAGGTTGGCATTCATAATGCCTGGTTTATCGGGATCTTCGGTATATACCTGGGGCATCGTTACAAAGGGGCCACCGTCCATAGGCCAGTTCACTATCTGCGGGATGTCGCTTATTTTACAGCGACCGAAATTAACAGGCGCGCCCGCGCGTTTTTTCATCGGCAGGGCCGATAAAGCAGTAAGTGCTACGTTGGTATACTGAAAAGGGTGTTTGATGGCCTTTAAGGGATCGTTCTTGAGCTCGACCAGGGTTTTGATCCTATCCAGCGTATCCCTGAATATGAATTTGGAGCGCTCCAGTGTACCGAATAAATTTGATACCGCCGGGAACTTGCTGCCTTTTACTTTCTCGAACAATATGGCCGGCCCCTGGTTTTCAAATACCCGCAAATGAATGGCAGCCATCTGCAAATACGGATCAACCTCCTCCTTAATACGCACCAGGTGACCGTTTTTTTCCAAATCGGCAATACAGGCCTGTAAACTTTTGTAACCCATGGCACGAAAGTAGCAAATTTAGTCATTGGGACATTTGTACTTAGGTCATTTTTACTTTCCAGACATGTATTTAGGGGTCAGGCCATTAAGTTGTTAGTTATTTTATCTGTAGATCATATAGACTTTATTAATACCTAATCTCTTTCTCATTCAACGAGTTAAATGACCAAATTTTGCTACTTTCGCAGTTCAAGTTGACTGCAAATGATGTCGGTAATTGTATTAACGCTTATCCTGTTTATCGGCTCGTATTTTGCGGGTTTATTAGGCTCCTTAACCGGTTTGGGCGGTGGTTTTGTGATCATCCCATTACTTACCCTGGTATTGCATGTTGATATCCATTATGCCATCGGTGCTTCACTGGTATCTGTGATCGCTACATCGTCGGGTTCGGCCGCGGCTTATGTTAAAGAAGGTATCACCAATATCAGGCTGGGCATGTTCCTGGAAATTGCCACTACAGCCGGTGCTATGGTAGGCGCCCTCATCGCGGTTTATATCCCTACCAATTTCATCGCTATTTTGTTCGGCATTATCCTAATCACATCGGCTATTATGTCCTTACGCAAAAAAGCCGAACTAATAAATCAGGAGAAAAACCTGTTGGCCGAAAAATTAAAACTCAACAGCAGCTTCCCTACACCCAACGGCCCTGTAAACTACACTGTAAAAAATGTAGGCGGTGGCTTCTTCATGATGGGTTTTGCCGGGATAATATCTGGCTTGCTGGGTATAGGCTCGGGAGCATTAAAAGTTTTGGCGATGGATACCATTATGCGAATACCATTTAAAGTATCCACCACTACCAGTAACTTTATGATAGGCGTTACCGCGGCGGCAAGTGCTGTTGTTTATTTACAGCGCGGATATATTGATCCGGGCCTGTCTATGCCTGTGGCTATTGGTGTATTACTCGGTGCTTTAAGCGGATCAAAAATATTGGTTCACACCAACTCATCGGGCTGGTTACGCTGGGTGTTTGCTGTAGTAGTGACCTTTTTGGCAGTGCAAATGATATATAATGGATTCATCGGGAAAATATAAAACTAAATGAACAAGCAACCAATGAGTCAAAAAACATTTAGAGATACCGATATGCAGGCTGTTATCGGCTGGATATTACGGCTCGGCGTGTTGCTTTCTATGAGCATTATTTTCATCGGTGGTGTCATCTATCTTTACAGGCACGGTCAGGCTATTGCCAATTACCACACATTTAAAGGCATTCCCGATTTTGTACATAATATCCATGGCATACTAAACGGTATCATTACCTTCAGGGGGCAAGCTATTATACAAGCTGGTATTATTCTACTTATCGCCACTCCTATTATCCGGGTAATATTTTCGGCCATAGGCTTCGTGCTCGAAAAAGACTATCTGTATATCGGCATTACCATACTGGTTCTGCTCATTATTATGGTGAGCATGCTTAGTGGCCACGCCGGTTAATATTGTACAAATAACAATTAATTAAAACTTTTTTTAGCCCGCTTATATTATAACATATATGCAACGGCAAGTAGTTGAATCATCGGCACTTAACAGCATGGGCTATGACCCCTCAAGCAAAATACTGGAATTAGAGTTCAGGGATAGCGGCGACGTATGGCAGTATTTTGGATTTCCGGTTACAGCCTATCGAAAGTTCATCAGTGCCGATTCCCTTGGCAATTATTTTGTTACTAAAATCAAAGGCAAATATCCCGAGTTACGCGTCAGGTAATTAATTATTACCATTGGTGCGCCGTTGTTCATCATCGCTACCGGTTGTATGCTTACTGGCCGATTTAACAGAGGTTTTACCAAAACGATAACTGAAGTTGATCATCACCCTGCGGGTTTCTCTTTTGTCGAGACCCGTAAGATCAATATTCTGGTACTGTACCTTATATCGATACCGGTCGCTGTTAAAAATATCAATAACGCTTAGTTTTAAATTACCGCGTTTATTCAATATCTGCTTACCTAGCCCTGCGTTTACCCTATACTGTTGTTTAAGTTCATTAATTCCGTAAAGAGTTGGCGATTCATACATGCCAGATAATTCGGCTGTAACCGTGCTGCTTAATGTAAAGTTTTGTGTAGTATTAAAAATAACATCCTGCATTCCCCGGTTAAAATTACCGTATATAGCATAGGATTTATAACGTTGATACATCGCATCCAGGCTAAAATTGCCACTCCACCAGTTATTAAACTGAACCGGCGCGTAAAATGTTGCTCCATAAACGAATACCCTGCCAAAGTTTCGCTTAATGGCTATATTAACCTTTGACGAATCATCTTGTTCATATACCGGGAAGTCATAAATATCATTAGTTACATTATAATACAAGGTGGTTATAAATTTATCATTATAGGTATGTGATAGTTGTATCGAGTTGGTGTACTCCGGTTTTAAGTTAGGATTACCGGAATTATAGTCATACAGGTCGGTATAATACAAAAACGGATTAATATCCTGATAATTAGGCCGCTCAATACCACGATTATAACTCAGGCCTAATACATTTTTTTTATCTACCGTATAACTGAATTGTAATTGCGGGAACAGATTAAAATAGCTATTCATATTGTTTACCGCGCTGCTTTTATCAATTCCGGATGAATTGCCTCTGGTGTTTGTTTTTTCGCCCCGCAGGCCGGCAGTAATATCCAGCTTCCCTATTTTACCTATATAATTTAAATAAGCCGCACTTACTATCTCGGTATAAATAAAACGATTGGTATAGTCTGGATCGGGTTGGTAGCTATTATTTACCAGGGGGCCAAATACCATGTTGTTATTACTTTGCACATGATTATATTTCACACCAGCCTCCAGTCTGGAAGTTTTTGAAAGGGGATTCACATAATCAATCTTCCCTGTCCATATATGAATATCAGAAGGGGAAAGATTTTCCAATTGTAACGAATCGCGGTATTTTACACCGGCCGGGGTATAAAAATTATTGGTTATATATTCGTTGGAGTGACGGCGATAGGTTGAATAATTTACATCAGCTGATAGTTTTTTTCCGGTTTTATCCAGCGTACCATTATAGTTGATATTGTAATTTAAAAAGCTGCTCCCCCTGTCTAATTTCGATTTGGCAATAATCACCGAATCGAGCCGCTTTTGATTGGATATCTTCAGATCATTATCTTTCAAAAAATCATCTTCGCGCACCACCCCGCTCACCAGCACCCCGATAGTTTGTTTGGACGAAATAGCATAATCGGCCCCAAGCCTGAAATTATGATTATAGTTTTTTTGAATATTATTATAATCAACGTTATAATTACTTAAAACATCGTTATAAATAATATTCCTGTTAGTGTTAATATACCTGTTGGTTTTGTTATCATCAAAGGTATAATTGCCAAAAATATTAAGTTTGGCCGAGCGATTGTTAAAGGAAATGCCCGCCCGGCTTTTGTAATATTTACCATAGCCGCCACCCAGGTTAATGGATCCATTGGTGCCGATATTGGTACCCTTTTTGGAAATAATATTAATGATTCCTCCGCCCGACGCGTCATATTTTGCCGACGTACTGCTGATCATTTCTATCTGGTCGATGGTACTGCTTTGCATACTGCGCAATAGGTTCACCAGGTCGTCGCCGGTTAAGTTGGTTGGTTTGCCATCAATGGTGACCAGGGCTGCCTGTCTGCCGCTAATGATCAGGGCTTCATTACTGCTGTTAACATGTACTCCCGGCGATTGCCGTAAAATATCATAGGCTGAGTTTCCTTCGGCAGTTAAGCTGCTCTGCACGTTAAGTACTATTTTCCCAGGTTTTACTTCAATATAAGGCTTTTTGGCTATTATTTTAACTTCCTGTAACTGATTGTTTATCCGTTTCAGCAATATATTATCGGCAATTATATTTTGCCCCTCTAAAACTTTATATGGTTTTGAATAAACTTTACTACAGCCTATGCTGGTGGCTAAAATGAGGTATGTATTCTGGGCGATATTAGCAAAACCATATTTACCGGCCGCATCCACCAAACCCGACTGCACTACCGATGAGTCTGCAGCATTTAATAAAACCACGGTAGCAGCGTCAGCTGCCTCGTTGGTATCCATCAGAACTTTGCCCTGTATTGCTGAAAGTTTTGTTTGCCCGTAAGAAAAAAAACACATCCCGACCAAAAATGCCGAGAATAAGCCCCCAAATAAAACCTTCATTAATAAGTAGTGTAGAAATTTTCTATAATCTTCAAGCTAATATTATATTGTACTGCAATATAGTAACAATATATTCAACCATATAAATCACATATTGATAATTTTACGATATCTAAATAATAAATGTTTCCGCTATTTTATTTTTTTAATTTAGCGGTTACCTGCAAACGTTATCTTTTTTAGATAAACATCTATAGTCAATTAAGTTAAAAACAATCAATTTTTATTTAATTTCGGCCCAACAGACCACCATACTGTTTTGATTACCATAAACATGAAGAAAGTAAGCCTTTTTATCCTGATCATCTGTTTTTTTACAATCGGTACCATAGCGGCGGCACAACCGGCACCCGCTAATTATGCCATCGCTTTAAATAAGTTTAAACGGTTGTATAATGCCGGGCAAACCGACAGCATATTTAGTATGTTCAGTACCGAAATGAAAACGGCTTTACCTGCAGAACAGTTCAGGACTACCACCCAGCAGTTAAGATCACAGATAGGCAACCTTACCGATGCTGATTTTGTAAAATATGAAGCCCCATTGGCTTCTTATAAAGCTACTTTTCAAAAAGGAACCTTTTTATTGAATCTTTCTGTAAACTCACAAACACAGTTTACCGGTTTGCTTTTAAAACCTTACCAGGCTCCCGCAACAGAAGCTGCTCAGGCAGTAGCTACCCCAACTTTACCTGCAGATCCATCCGTAACAGAATCTCCGGTAACCTTGAAAACCTTTTCAGGCTCTATTTCTGGCACATTAGCTATGCCAAAGAATGCTGCCGACAAAATACCTGTCGTGCTGATCATAGCCGGTTCGGGCCCTACAGATCGTGATGGCAACAGCCCAAAATTGGGTTTAGCCAGCAACGCCTATAAAATGATAGCCAATGAACTGGGCAAAAATGGCTTTGCTTCCCTGCGTTATGACAAACGCCTGGTTGGCCAAAGCGTAAGCTCCACCAAGGAGAATGAGCTTCGCTTTGAAGATTATGTAGACGATGCCGTAGGCCTGATCAACATGCTGAATGACGACCAGCGCTTTTCAAAGATCATTATCCTGGGCCACAGCGAAGGATCATTGGTTGGTATGATGGCTGCTAACGGTCAGCCTGTCAAAGCGTTCATTTCTGTAGCTGGCGCCGGTGATTCGGCTGATAAGATCATGACCGAGCAAATGAAATCAAAAGGTGCCCTGATATCTGATGGTTTTAACCGCATGCTGGATAGTTTGAAAAGAGGCAAAACAACCGACAATATCGATCCATCCCTGTATCCCTACGCCCGGCCAAGTATACAAAAGTACCTGATGTCGTGGTTCAGGTATAACCCTATCCGCGAAATCAAAAAGATAAAAATACCTATCCTCATTCTTCAGGGTACAACGGATTTGCAGGTGACCGTATCCGATGCCGAAAAATTAAAGAAAGCGAAATCAGATGCCATACTTGACATCATCCCGGGCATGAACCACATCATGAAAGATGCCCCGGCCGATAGGGATAAAAATATAGCCACCTACAACGAACCCGAGCTACCACTAAAATCCGAATTTGTAAAAGCCTTGATCAGCTTTTTAAATAAGCAGAAGTAAACTGTAAAATTAACCGTTGCAAAAACTTTTTAAACCTCGTTTTTTAACAAATTTCTGCACAAAAACAGGGAAAGAAGCGGCAAAATTTTATCAAAATCATCGATTTTAACACTTTTTAACAAATTACAACTGTGTTTTGATAAGTTTTAAAAACTTTAAAAAGTATTAAATAGCTAACTTTCAAACAACAACATACAAAGCAGTCGATTTTTGACACATTTTGTCTTTAACCAAACAGCCCGGTTCTCTTTGATCAGAGAACCGGGCTGTCGATTTATATAAATATACGAAATTTGGGGCAAAAGTAAAAATCTTAATAAGATCAAACACCGAATTCTGAATATTCAACACAGAAGTATCACCCTCATTATTCTATATCCAACATTTCATGTTCGATATTCAAATTTAACTCCGCTGCCTGTGTCCTCACAGGAAGCTTGTATTTAAATTGCCTGTGAGGACACAGGCAATGGAGAAATAGTATCAGACAACGAACTTCGAATCTCCAACACTCGAAGCTTTTTTATCATTCGATATTCAACATCCCATGTTCGATATTAAATAAAATTCCCCCTTCAGGGGGGTTAGAGAGCTCACCACGCGCCCAACAACCTTCTGATCATGACAATCTCGGCCACATGGTAAGCCTCATGATCGGCAGCCTGTAAAACTTCGCGCAGAATGGTTTGCCCATCGCCATACGGTATTTTGCTGAACAGATCACCTGTTTTGATCAGATCTATAAATTCTGCCCGGTCAAGTTCTATCTGTTTTATTGATTTTTCCCAGGCCTCATCGCTTTTAGGGGCGGTTTCTTTGGGCCAGTAATCATCGGGCCAATTGGGCGACTCATGGCTGCCATCCTTACTAAACTCCAGCATATCCCACTGGGCAATACGGATATGCTCAACCAGTTGCCAGATACTGTAAGGCAGCTTATCTGGCTTTACTCCTCTTAAATTTGCCGGTAAGCCTTTCAGCGCCCGGTCAAGATCGACATGGGCATTGCCCCCGTTCAGCAGGTGCAGCAGTTCGTTTATTAATATGTCCGTTGTATTCATCGTATAACTTCTCCTAAATCCTCTCCAAAGGAGAGGGCTTTGATTTGCATGTCTCTTTTTTTATATTTCTAAAGCCCCTCTCCCTCGGAGAAGGGTTGGGGTAAGGTTAAAGTAACAAATTAATCTACGGTTTGATTTATTTGCGTTAAATGTTTTAAGTTTATCGTGCATTATTAAATCATTTTATCCCGTGATCATAAAAAATATATTCGTAAGGCTGGCTTTGGCCGTTATTATTTTCCTGGTTGCTTTTACCGGCTGTAAAAAAGATATGGGCGGTGGCGGCAGCGGCGCCCTGTTAGGTAAGGACGACGCGGCTTTTACCACTTATGAAAACTCCTTCCTGGAGCATTTATGGAAACTGAACCCCGACTGGGCAACTTCGGTAGGCTATCATAAGTACGATAGCTTATTGTACATCCCCAGCGAACAAAGCCGGAGCAAAATGCTGGAGTTTGTAAAATTCCAGATCGATTCGCTAAGTCGTTTTGAGGTGAACACACTTAACGAGAGCAACCGGATTGATTATAAAATAATGCAAAACCAGCTGGATTATACTCAATGGCAAATTGAACGCCTCAAATCATACGAGTGGGATCCATCGTCATATAACGTTATCAGTACCTTCGCCTATATGCTCAATGAGCATTATGCTCCCCTCATAAAGCGTATGCGCAACTTTTATCAGCGGCTGGCCAATGTCCCTGCTTATTACAAAGAGGCGCAGAAACAAATTAAAAACCCGGTTGCCGAACTTACTTCGCTGGCCATTGAACAAAACCTGGGCGGGCTTGATGTGATCGATAAAGATTTTGCCGACTCGCTCAAAAAAACAGATATACCTAAAGCCGAAAGAAAACTGATGACCGATCGTGCCGCGCTTGCCGTGCAGGCCATCAAAGGTTATACCGATTGGCTCAAGGCTTTAAAAAACGATCACCCACGCAGCTTTCGCCTGGGGAAAGATCTGTATGAAGATAAATTTAAATACGAAAACGTAGCTGCCAGCAACGGGCAGCAAACCTATAACGCGGCCATGCAGCGTAAAAAATACCTGCACAGCCAGATGGCCAAAATAAGTCGCGATCTGTGGCCAAAATACTTTGGAAGCAAAGCGATGCCTGGTGATACGTTAACACTCATCAGGGCCATGATTGATACCCTCTCGTCCAAACACGTGAAGCCTAATGATTTTCAGTCGGCCATTGTGCAGTTGATCCCCAAATTAAAAGATTTTGTAAAAACCAAGGACCTGCTTACGCTTGATCCTACCAAGCCACTCATTATA
Source organism: Mucilaginibacter sp. 22184 (assembly GCF_052045695.1). NCBI lineage: Bacteria > Pseudomonadati > Bacteroidota > Sphingobacteriia > Sphingobacteriales > Sphingobacteriaceae > Mucilaginibacter > Mucilaginibacter sp. 22184. Next base: position 57,878 of record NZ_JBQEPI010000010.1, on the reverse strand, counting down.
CGCAAAGAACCCGGTTATATGGCTGGTGTGGCGGGTGCTTCCATGAGCGGCCCCGGCCCGTATGATAAAAATGGCAACTCGTATTACAACGTGGGCAGCCTGGCCGGCTGGAGCCCAGAGAAAGCAGAAAGCTATTTGCGCGAGTACAACCAGTATATCATCCAGATACTGAGCATCCATGAGGCTGTACCGGGGCATTATGTACAGGGTGTTTACGCCAATAAAGCGCCAAGCATCATCAAATCGGTATTTGGTAATGGCGCCATGAACGAGGGCTGGGCGGTATACTCCGAGGAAATGATGCTGGATAACGGTTACGGCAACAACGAGCCCGAAATGAGGCTGATGTGGTATAAGTGGCACCTGCGCTCGGTTTGTAACACCATATTGGATTACAGCGTGCACAGCAGCGACATGACGAGGGAACAGGCCATCAAATTACTAACCGCCGAAGCATTTCAGCAGCAGGCCGAAGCCGAAGGTAAATGGAAAAGGGTTAGCGTGAGCAGCGTGCAGCTCACCAGCTACTACACCGGCTACAAAGAGATCATTGACTTGCGCGATGCCTACAAAATAAAAATGGGCGATAAATATAAACTGAAAGACTTTAACGAAAAATTCCTGAGCTACGGCAGCGCCCCGGTTAAGTTTATCAAAGAAGCCATGCTGGCCAAACCGCCGGCGAGTAAGAATTGATTGCCCCTTTTGTCATGCTGAACGTAGTGAAGCATCTATTGTACGCTGTGCATATTGAAGAAGATCCTTCGCTATCGCTCAGGATGACAACTGTTGTAGTGGAGCCGCCAATGTTGGTATACACTCCTAAAAAAAGAGATAGCCCATGAATAATAAAAACTCATGGACTATGAACCATAAGCCATCACCCATGAACTATCAAATTCTTGTATGCTTTACTATGCGTAATGATTTTCGTAATAACGTATGATCTGATGCTCCAGCTGGGCTAATACATTATTTTCCAGCTTGCCCTGGCAGCAAACCAAATTATGCTTGCTTTTTTCCAGATCAACCTCTGCAATAACTTTACCCTGATCAACCACGCGGAATCGTCCTGCTTCATTTGGTAAAACGGCTACAATGCGTTCATCGTCCTTAAAATCGATCAACACATGAAACTGGTGTTGTGGTATAAATGCTATTGGCTGTAACATAAAAACCCCCTTTCCGTTGTTAAAATATACTAATGAAATATAAAGAGCATTGATTACTATAAAGTTAACGAAATTACTTTTAAATAATTGTTATGTTTTGCTGCAATTTTTTGTAATAACTTTAGCCTGCAATAAATACACTATGAAATATCTTTTCAGCCTGCTTTTAATCCTTGGCATAAATCTGTCATCACAAGCGCAAAAAATAAAACTCGCCCTGCACCTGTTGAAAGGCAATACCTACAATATGGTTACCAACACCACATCGGCCATTAAGCAAACCGTTAACGGGATGGATAACCATATCGAGATCAATATTAGCGGCACCACCTCGTTCAAAGTATTGAATGCCGATGATTCGCTGTATTATATGGAGGTTAACTATAAAAGCCTGGCCCTAAAAATGCAGCTCCCCAACGGTCCGGTGAACTATGATTCGAAGAAAAATGATCCGAACGATTTTATGTCGGGTATCCTGGCCGGCCTGGTCAACAAACCTTTTACCGCGACATTTACCAAAAGCGGCCGGGTAAAGTCGGTGGAGAATGTGGAGAACATGATCTCGTCGGTACTGGATAGTTTTCCGCAGGTTCAGGGTCCGCAGAAAGAGCAGATTAAGGCCCAGTTTCTGCAATCTTTTGGCGCCAAAGCCATCAAAGGCAGCATTGAACTGGCGATAGCCGTTCTTCCCGAAACACCGGTAGCTAAAAACGATAAGTGGACCATTAACACCAGCCTGGAAAGCGCCATGTCGGCCAAGGTAAGTACGGTTTATCAATTAACCGATATCAGCCCAACCAGCTATGTAATTCATGGCGAAGGAAAACTGGCTACCAACGCCACCGACGATTTTAAAAGGGTAGGCGATATGCCCATGAAATATAACATGACCGGCACTATGACCGCCGATATTAAGGCCGATAAGTTTACTGGCTGGATCAGCGAATCAAAAAGCAAACAGGTGATCAGCGGTACAGTGGATATCAAAGACAACCCCAAAGTACCGGGCGGTGTCAGCTTCCCGATGAGCGTGGTCAATGAATCGGTAACGACGGATAAGTAATGGTTTAAGCTCTATAAACAAGCCCTTGCAGGTAATCCTGCAAGGGCTTGTTTATATAAAATGGCTGTCATGCTGAGCTCCGTCGAAGCATGGAGGGCTGGCCTCTGCGCGCGCGCCTTCGACAAGCTCAAGGTGACAGACCCTTTTTTCCTCCCATACCCTCAGGCTCCCTTTCTGGAGACCCTGAGGTTCGCAGGTCAGGTTTTACTTAATCACCCACACCCCTTCCAGGTACAGCTTATAGCGCGTTGGCTGAAACTCGCCGTAGGCAAAAACAACTACGGTTTTACCTCTTTTGAAATAATACAGCTTCAGGTTATCGCTGCCCCGGTATTGGTGTAAAAAGCCACCATCGGGTGTAAAATCACCGGTTTTGATGATCGATTCAAAATCATCATCGCCGATAACGCTGCGCAGATCCTCAAAATCATGTTTAACAGCATCATCAAATGCAATGGCGTCGCCAAGGTCTGTTTCGGCATCCGGTTGGAAGGAACGGGACACAACATCCTGCTCGGCTCCGTCAAAGATCAGTGATCCTATCTTTTCATATTTTGTGATCATGGCTTGTGTTATTTAGTTTTTTGCTCCTTGATGTATCCTTCTTTTTTAAGATCATTAATGATATATGGTGTCTCGAACTGAACACCTAAACCCGGTTTACCGAACCATGGTATAATTACACCCCGCCTTACATTAGGTATAGGTTTTATAATTTTATAAACCCGGTAAGGCGAATTTAGTGTTTTATCTGGTAAAGCGCGCTTCGGAAAAGGTACGCCTGTTCTGGATACAAATGTACCACGATCCTGGAACACGCTGTCGGCATCAAAGTAGCCTCCGTAGCGGTCAATGAGTATCCCGGCAGGCAAGGTTATAACTTTCAGATCGACCGCGCCGCGGTTTGGCGGCCAGCCGCCATTGAGACTGTTAGCGGTAAAAAACTGTTCGAGTTTGGCCCACTTTTCTTGTTTCCAAAGCATCCAGGCGGTGTCGGCTAAGGGCTTCTTGGTACTGTCAGCAAAGTCTGATACTGATTTTACAAAATCATCATAACTGATGCCCCTTACTTTGGCATTTTTTGCAGGGACTTTGGCTTGCTGTGCGGGATGTTTTTTGGCTACCTGGGCCTGTGCCAGGAAAGGCATCAGGAAAACCGCCAGGAGCAGTAGTCTAATTTGTTTCATTGGTGCTTTGGTTTAAGTTAAATAATAATTAAACAAGTCGCAATTATTGCGCAAAACGAAATTAAACATTTAACATTAAGCAATAATTGAACTTTTTATTCATTTTGTATGGGTTGAAAACAGCGTTTAAGTCGGCTCACCTTATCTGCGCTTTGCTGGACAGCCCTTCTTCGCCTGCGGAGGAAAGAGGGTGGAAAAAAACAGGTTTGTCATGCTGAACGCAGTGAAGCATCTATTATTGAACTTTTCAATTGTAGAATAGATCCTTCGTTCCTCAGGATGACAAAAATCCCCCTTTCCGCCACAGGCGAAGAAGGAATATTGTCGGGGGTGAGTCTACCCCGTACTAATTTGAATTTCACTATGGAGTTTATAGTTTGTAAACTATGGAATAAAGTAATTTCTTAACTTCGCATCTATGTCACCAGCGGAAGCCAAAAACCAGATCAAGGCCTTAACAACCGAGTTAAAACAGCACAACTACAACTACTATGTGCTGGCCATGCCTACCATTGCCGATTTTGATTTTGATAAAAAATTAGAACAGCTGAACAAGCTGGAAAAGGAGTTCCCGGAATTTGCAGATCCGGATTCACCCACGCAAAAAGTTGGTGGCGACATTACTAAAGAGTTTGTGACCTACCGTCACCGCTGGCCCATGCTATCATTAGGCAACACTTATAACGAACAGGAACTGCTTGATTTTGATCAGCGCATCCGCAAGGCTATTGGCGATAATTTTGAGTATGTATGCGAGCTGAAGTTTGATGGCCTGTCCATGAGTTTAACTTATGAGGATGGTAAGCTGACGCGCGCCGTAACCCGTGGCGACGGTGTACAGGGCGACGAGGTAACCACTAACGTGCGCACCATTAATACCATACCCAAACGCCTGCATGAGGGTACCGACTACCCAAGCTACTTTGACATACGCGGCGAAGTTTTTATGCACCGTAAAGCCTTTGAGCGCCTCAATAATGAACGTTTGGAGAGCGGCGAAGTTGCGTATGCCAATCCACGTAACTTTGCATCTGGCACCATTAAAATGCAGGATTCGGCCGAGGTTGCTAAACGCCCGCTGGATTGTTTCCTATATTTCCTGTATACAGAAAAACTTGTATTTCAAACCCACTGGGAAAGCCTGCAGGCAGTTAAAAGCTGGGGGTTCCATACCAATGAGCATAGTCGCCTTTGCGGTAATATTGATGAGGTGTTTGAGTTTATAACCAAATGGGATAAGGACCGCTTTGGCCTGAGCTATGATATCGACGGTATTGTGATCAAGGTAAATAACTATTCGCAGCAGCAGGAGCTTGGCTTTACAGCCAAATCGCCGCGCTGGGCCATAGCCTATAAATTTAAAGCCGAGCGAGTAGAAACCGAACTGTTGAGCGTAAGCTATCAGGTTGGCCGCACGGGTGCGGTTACACCGGTGGCTAATTTAAAACCGGTATTGCTGGCCGGTACCACAGTTAAACGGGCCACTTTGCACAATGCCAACGAGATTATCCGACTGGATCTGCACGAAGGCGATACCGTTTTTGTGGAAAAAGGCGGCGAGATCATCCCGAAGATTATCAGCGTAAACCCCGAGAAAAGGGCGCAGAATGCTGTGCCTGTAGTATATCGTACTACCTGCCCTGCCTGTGATACCCCATTGGAGCGCAAGGAAGGCGAGGCCGCTTTTTATTGCCCAAATGATGAGGGCTGTCCACCGCAAATTGTGGGTAAAATGCAGCATTTTATCGGCCGTAAAGCTATGGATATTGACGGCTTGGGCGATGAGACCATAGAAACCCTGTATTCACGCGGGTTTATTAGTCATATCAGCGATATTTATAAGCTGCATGAGCATGCCGATGAGCTAAAAAAGATGGATCGCTTTGGCGATAAATCCATCACCAACATGCTGGATGGTATCGAAAAATCCAAACAAATGCCTTTTGAAAAAGTGCTGTTTGGCCTCGGTATCCGCTATATTGGCGAAACGGTTGCCAAAAAACTGGCCATCCACTTTAAATCTATCGACGGACTAATGGCTGCTACCACGGAAGAGCTGGTAACCGCCGATGAAATTGGCGAGCGCATAGCCCAAAGCATTATTGACTATTTTGCAGATGAAAAACACCGGGAAGAAATTGAAAAATTAAAAGCCCTGGGACTGCAATTTGTAGTGGAGATAAAAGAAGTAAAACTGGCCAGCGAAAAACTGAGCGGGCAAAGCTTCATCATATCAGGTGTGTTTGAAAAATTCTCCCGCGATGAACTGAAGGATATGATAGAGCAGAATGGCGGTAAAATTCTGAGCAGCATATCGTCCAAACTCAGCTATGTGGTTGCCGGCGACAATATGGGGCCAGCCAAACTGGAGAAAGCGCAAAAGCTAAATATCCCCATCATCAGCGATGATGAATTATTGGCTATGATAGGCTAATTTTGTTAAAACTTTACCCATAGTTATTGGTTTATAAAATAAGATTGGTATATAATTAGCTTTTATTCAACATAATAAACGCTGATTATATATTTTTTTCGTAATTTCATTAACCATTACCAATAAGAGCCAGTCATCATGGGAGCCATCATTCCTATACAGGAAAATATTTTTTGCGAACCCTGCAAAGACTGCGGTGCCAGACCAATTATTGAACAAATAAAAGGAGCATTTACCGTTCGTTGCCCAAATGACAAAACCCACTATAAAACCAAACTTGGCCTGGTAAATATTGAAGACTGGAACCTGAAAAATAAAACGTATCCTCCCCTGGGCAATACAAAAAATCCACAAAAGGCATCCTGATCAATCATTCCCTATCGGAACCTCCGTATTATTTTTATTTTTTAGATTTCACATTATTTAACAAAACTGTGTTGTAACATTTAGTAATTAAGCTTCATCTTAGTACAAACTACCTTACTACATGAAATTTACATTACTATCTATCTTGCTTTTTATATCGGGGATTCCTGTATTTGCCCAGCAACTTACCATCAGTGGTAAAATAACCGATGAGCAAAACAAACCAGTTCCTTTCGCATCCATTTATATCAAAAATACTTCTAAAGGCACCTCGGCCAATAGCGAGGGCGTGTATCAGCTGCAACTAAGCGCAGGCAATTACGAACTACAATACAAAGCGGTTGGCTATGGACAGCAAAGTCGCAAGGTAAACCTTACTGCTAACCAGGTGATCAACATCTCGCTCCCAACCGAAACTTACCAGCTTAAATCGGTAGCCATTCATGCCGGCAGCGAAGATCCTGCCTATGCTATTATCCGCAAGGCCATCAAAAAACGCAAAACTTATTTAAACGAGGTTAAAGCCTACACTTGTGATATTTATATCAAAGGCCTGCAAAAGCTATTAGCCGCACCCAAAAAGTTCCTGGGCTTTGATGTACAAAAAGCCACCAACGAGGCTGGTCTCGACTCCAACCGTACGGGGATTGTTTATCTGTCCGAATCCGAATCAAAATACAGTTTTGTACGCCCCAACAAGGTACATGAAGTGCAGGTATCCTCCAAAGTATCGGGCCAAAACAGGGCATTCAGTTTTAACCGGGCATCAGATATGGCGGTTAATTTTTATGAGAATTTCGAAACCTGGGACGGCCTGAGCAACCGCCCGCTGGTATCGCCTATTGCCGACAATGCCCTGTTCTATTATAACTATAAATGGATGGGCCTCACTGTTGAGAACGGCGAAACCATCAATAAAATACAGGTAACCCCCAAGCGCGCGCATGACCCTTGTTTTGAAGGCTACATTTATATACTGGATGATAGCTGGCGATTATCGGCCCTGCAGTTGTTCATCACCAAAAAGGCCAATATCAATCTGGTTGATACCCTTAAGGTGAACCAGCAATTTTATCCCGTTAATAATACCGCATGGATGCCTGCCAGTGTTAAGTTTGAATTCACCGGCGGCTTGTTGGGTTTCCGTGTGGGCGGATATTATATTTCGATATATAAGAATTATGATCTGGAACCAAATTTTGCGAAAACCAACTTTGCCGAGGTTTTGCACATTGATAAAGGCACCAACAAAGATTCGACCTATTGGAACCAGCAGCGCCCCATCCCACTCACCGGTGAAGAACAAATCGACTATATCAACAAGGGCAAACTCGCCCGCAAACGCGAGTCGAAACAATATCTCGATTCGTTGGATAAAGCCAATAATGAGGTAAAACCCCTGGGTGTATTGGTTACCGGTGTTGATGTACGCAACCGTTATAAAAAAGAAACTTTCCATTATGATGGATTATTGGGTTCGGCGCTTTACAATACCGTAGAAGGTTTTGCTATCAACTACGGCTTATCCTACACCAAAGTGATCGATACGCTTAATCACCGTTCGCTTGCGCTGGACGGGCATGTGCGTTACGGCTTTTCCAATCATTTACTCAACGGTACCGCAGGCGCGGCTATACCCATAGGCCAACGATTCACATTAGGCATCCGCGGCGGATCTGACATTACCGACCTCAACAACCAGCAACCGGTTTCTACCCTGGTTAACTCTTTGTATACCTTGTTTGAGCGGCAAAACTACCAGAAGCTTTATCAAAAACAATTTGCATCGGCTTCCTTTTCCGGTCGTGTTGTGGGTGGATGGCTGGCCAGCGCAACGGTAGAATGGGCCAACCGTAAATCACTGACTAACAGCACTACCTACAGCTTTTTTAGTCCGCAAAATCACCAGTTTACCTCCAATAACCCGTTAAGCCCGGCGCAGGATAGTCCCTTGTTCCCGGAGAACCAATCGTTCAAAATAGCTTTGCGTACCAGCTATAATTTTAGCGATCAGTATGAAACTTACCCATCAGGTCGCAGGTACCTGCCATCAAAATATCCTACCATCGGGATAAATTATACCAAGGGGATAAAAAACGTACTGGGATCTGATGTAGATTATGCCCTGCTGAGTGCCGATATATCCAAATCAAACATCGATATGGGCTTTTACGGCAAAACCTCCTTTTTTATAGGCGCGGGCAAATTTCTGAACGCCAATAAATTATACTTCCCCGATTATAAACACTTTGACGGCAACCAGTTATTAGTCTATACCCCGGGCATCAACCGGTTCCTGCTGCTGGATTATTATAATTTCAGCACACCTGATAAATATGCCGAAGGTCACCTGGAACACAATTTCATGGGTTTTATCACCAATAAGATACCGATCATCCGCAAGTTAAAGCTGCAAGAAATTGTCGACGTAAATTATCTGTACACCCCTACCCTTAAAAATTATACCGAACTGGGTTTCGGTCTGCAATATTTAAATATCAGGCTGATGTACGGCAAATCATTCAACAGCGGCAGCAATACCAATTCGGCAGTAAGACTGGGGGTTTCTTTTTAGTGAGTGTGAGTGTGAGAAAAAATAAAGGCCCGGTTTTACCAGGCTTTTATTTTTATCATTTTTTCTTTTCCTGTCAGCAGAACAGCTTCGGGCGAAAGCGGGCAGAACAATGGTAGACTGTGCGGCTGCGGGGCACAGCAAGTTTTTGCTGAAGCGCAAGAGTGTGCGAACGCAGTAGCGCAAAATAATTGCAGCCCTGGTTCTGTCTGATTTGCAGGGCAAAGGCCAAGTGCGGCAAAGAAGCATTTCTGGTGAAAGCCTTTTGGTTACTTTGTGGCTACAAAGTAACTGGCCCTCCCGCGGCCAAGAGCGGGTATACGCTATACAACGCGAAGAATAGATCCTTCGCTACGCTCAGGATGACAAACTTAAATGAGATTATTAATGATGTGTTTGTTTTTTGGTATTAATGAGCTCCCTCTGGTCGGTTGTCTTCGTTCGTTCGAGATGACAATCTGAATAGATAAAATGTGTAAAAACATGGTTTAAATCACGTAGGCATATTTTTCATTACTCAAAACTCACCAATCACTACTCACTACTCACCACTAATCACTATATTAGCGTCCTTTAATTTTACTCATGAATATATTTTACGGAACAGGGGTAGCCATGGTGACCCCTTTTCAGGCGGATGGTCAAGTTGACTACGAGGGTTTGAGAAACCTTATTGAACATTTGATTGATGGCGGGGTGCAATACCTGGTATCATTAGGTACAACCGGCGAAAGTGCCACATTGAATGCCGCCGAGCGAAAGCAGGTTTGGGCATTTACCGCGGAGGTTGTCAAGAAGCGCGTAAATTTGGTTGCCGGTATAGGTGGCAATAATACTCATGAGGTAGTGGAGCAGATCAAAGAGTTTAATGTTACTGGCTACGATGCCATACTATCATCAAGCCCGCATTATAACAAACCTACCCAGGAGGGTATATACCAGCACTATAAAGCCATAGCGCAGGCAGCACCACTACCGGTAATTTTATATAACGTACCCAGCCGCACCGGCAGCACCATTGCTGCGGAAACAACCGTGCGCCTGGCCCGCGATTTTAAAAATATCATTGGTATTAAAGAAGCATCGGGCAATTTCGATCTGTTTAACCAGTTGATGCGCGATAAGCCGGAAGAGTTTTTAGTAATATCGGGCGATGATCCGGTTACCCTGCCGATGATGGCGATGGGAGCTGTGGGCGTGATATCTGTTATTGGTAACGCCTTGCCAAAACCATTATCAGCCATGATAGGCCTATTGCTGAATAATGATTACAAAGCCGCGCAAAAAATAAATGCCAGCCTGGTTGAGTTTACCCGGCTTATGTTTGTGGAAGGTAACCCCGCCGGTGCCAAAAACGCGCTGAAACATTTAGGGGTTTGTGGTGAAACTTTAAGATTACCACTTGTACCGGTAAGCAGCAAAACAGCTGATGCTATTAAACTGGAAACAGCCAGGCTTTCCTAAAATAAAATATGTTGAATAAAAAAACCCGGTTATTGGATAACCGGGTTTTTTATTGGAATAAGAAAAACCTTACTTAGCTTCTTTATTTTTAGCTTCCTGTACTTCCAGACGGATAGCCTGTGCCAGGTTTTTAAGATCTTGCATACCTTTACGAACACGTGTTCCGGCAGCGCTGTTTCCTTTGTTGTAGAATTTGTCGGCGTCGGCCTCCAATGAAGCTACAAGCTCTTTTACTTCAGTAAATTTTTTCATTTAATTACTCCTTTTAAAATTATTGAGGTTTATTGTTTTAACTAAAGCTAATCTATAATGTTTTTTTTTAATTAAAAATTTTTAAGGCAGAAAAATACTGCCTTAAAAGTGGTTTTTTTCCACATTTTAAAGGCTTAATGAATATTTAAGCAGCTATATATTATATTAAAAACAAACATTAATAAAATATATTCTATAATATTTTATTAATAAAACATATTAAATACAAAATAACTTTAAATAATAATATTTTATATGATTTTAGTTAACAAAACTCGTATTTTAATACCATCCATATATTAAAAATCGTATTAAATGATTTTCTGCAATATATCCGGATAATGTTGATGTGTTTTGATGATCAATTCGCCAAATAAGGTATTGGCCCAGGCAAACCATTTACGGGTAAAATCATCGGCATTATCTTTATTGAACGACTCATGCATAAAGCCGGTACCGGCATGAGTGGTCTTTAATAATCGTAGGCATTCGGTGATCTCGTCTTTATGTGTAGACGTTAAGCCCCGCATAATAATAGCCATAGGCCATATATAACCAATGCCTACGTGCGGGCCACCAATACCTTCGGCTACCTTGCCTTTAAAAAAGTAAGGGTTATTTTCGCTCAGCACAAATTTCCGGGTGTTCTGGTACAACAGATCGTTAACTGGCAATGAATCGAGGTAAGGCAATGCCAGCAAACTGGGCACGTTGGAGTCGTCCATAAATAACTGGTTACCGTAGCCATCAACCTCAAAAGCTAATATTTTGCCATACTCCGGGTGTTGGGCCACCGCGTACTTTTTAAGCGCAGCCTCCACTTCGGTGGCCAAGGCACGGCAAGCAGAGGATGTTCCGCTATCATTACCAATAGTGGCATACATTTCGGCCATTTGATTTAAGCTGGTAACCGCGAAATAATTTGACGGGATCAGGAATGGATAAATGGTGGCATCATCTGAAGGACGGAAGATAGAACAGATCAATCCTACAGGCTTAACCGGGTTACCGTAGCCCCTGTTGGGCGCGGTATCACTGGCTACTTCGGTTTTCCGTTGAAAATGATAAGGACCTTTACTCTCTTTACGCTGCTGCTCCTTAAAAGTTTTCAGGATGATCTTACCTGCTTTTTGCCAGCTTTCATCAAAAAAGCTGCTGTCGCCGCTGATCTTCCAGTAGTTATAAGCCAGCCTTACAGGATAGCAAAGCGAATCGATCTCCCATTTGCGCTCATGCAGTTCGGGTTTCATATCGGTATTGTCGGTATCCCACTCGCTGCCGGTTGGGCCCTGGTTAAAGGCATTGGCATAAGGGTCTATCTGCACACACTTAGCCTGACGGCTCAATACACCCAATATCAGCTTTTGCAGCGCCGGATCATTTTTGATGAGTGGCAGATACGGCCAAACCTGAGCGGATGAATCGCGCATCCACATGGCGTTAATATCGCCGGTAATCACAAATGTATCAGGCTTGCCACCGGCTTCGGAATAGTTTACCGTAGTATCCAGAGTATTGGGATAGCAGTTTTCAAACAGCCAGGCCAGTTCCGGATCTTTAATATCTTTTTTCACCTTTTGAATAATGGCCTCAACCGCCTTACTGGTAAATTTACGATCGGCCAGTTTAGGTCGTTTACTTTCAAAAGCAGGCAAAGTGCTGGCAAATAATGACGGTGTAACACCCAGGGTAATACCCGCGGCGGCCACGCCGTTCAGTTTGATAAAATGTCTTCTGGTGAGCATAAAGATTTTTTAATGGTAACTGTAAAAATATAAAAGCCTTTGATTATCCGAAAGACATTGGGATTTTATTTTAAAAGGTTTTAGCAAGGGGGTATTTCGCCACCACGTCATTGCGAGCGCAGCGTGGCAATCCCCTACTTACAGAGCGGCTCTGCTTATTGGGGATTGCCACGCTGCGCTCGCAATGACGCGTGTATTTATTAAACAACAAAAGGCGCCTAAGGCGCCTCTTGTTGTTTGGATATACTTTATTCAAAGAGTACTTAAACTCCCAAGTCCTTCATAATGGTATCAATCTTTGCTTCCAATTGATGATCCGTTTCATGATAAGCGGCTTTGCTGGCCAGCTTGCCGTTTACGCTGCAATAGAATTTGATCTTAGGCTCGGTGCCTGAAGGACGGGCAGAGATGATGCTTCCGTCTTCGGTGATGAACTGTAGCACATCTGATTTTGGCAATTCCAGTGCTTTGGTGGTATTATTGTTCAAATCGGTTTCGATTCCTTTTTCGTAATCTTTCAGCGTGATCACCTTTGAGCCCCCCAAGGTAGCCGGCGGGTTATTCCTGAATTTATCCATCATCGCCACGATCTCTTCGGCACCAGTTTTACCTTTTTTGGTGATCGAGATCAGCTTTTCTTTATAGAAACCATACTGTACATACGTATCAATAAGCGCCTCAAACAAGCTACTGCCCTTATCTTTATAATAAGCAGTCATTTCGGCAATAAACGCGCTGGATACAATAGCATCCTTATCGCGTACCAGCTCACCTACCAGGTAGCCGTAGCTTTCTTCGCCGCCACCAATGAAGGTTTGCTTGCCCTGCAGTTGGGTCATCAGCTCGCCAATATATTTAAAGCCGGTAAGCGTATTATAATAGGTAACGTTTTTGGCTTTGGCTATCGCCTCGATGAGGTTGGAGGTTACAATCGTTTTAACGATGTACTCCTTACCGGTAAGTTTGCCTTTATCCTGCCATGCGGTCAACAGGTAATTGATGAGCAAGCTACCGGTTTGATTACCGTTAAGCAGTATAAATTCGTTCTGATCATTTTTTACGGCGATACCTACACGGTCGGCATCCGGATCAGTGGCCAATACCAGGTCGGCATCGGTTTCCCGTGCCTTTTTCAGAGCCAGCGTTAATGCTTCTTTTTCTTCGGGGTTTGGATATACTACCGTTGGAAAATTACCATCGGGCGTGGTTTGTTCATCAACCAGTATCACATTCTCAAACCCAAAAAGCTCAAGAGCTTTGGGTGTTAAGGTGATACCTGTTCCGTGAATGGGCGAGTACACGATCTTAAGATCTTTCTGCCTTTTAATCGCCTCTGGCGATACAGAAAGCTTAACAATTTCGGCCAGGTATAAGTCGTCTATGTCTTTACCTATCGTTTCTATATTTTCTTCAACACGGTTAAATTTAACCTCATCAATACTTTTTATAGCTGCTACTTCGTCCATTACAGCTTTATCATGCGGGGCAACCAGTTGGCCGCCGTCATCGCCGTAGGCTTTATAACCATTATATTCTTTTGGATTGTGCGATGCGGTAAGCATTACCCCACTTTTGCAACCCAGGTGACGTACTGCAAAGGATAGCTCTGGCGTTGGGCGCAGCGCTTCAAAATAATATACGTGGATTCCATTTGCCGAAAAAACCTCGGCCGTTGTAGATGCCAGAAGATCGGCATTGTTACGACTGTCATGCGCGATGGCTACTTTAATTTTTTCGCCGGGGTAAGTCTTTTTAAGATAGTTGGCTAAACCTTGAGTAGCGGTACCAATGGTGTACTTATTAACGCGGTTTGAGCCCGGGCCCATGATGCCGCGAAGACCACCTGTTCCAAATTCCAGGTCTTTGTAAAACGAGTCTGTTAATTCTGTATATGCCTTATCATCCAGTAATTTTTGTATCTGTTGTTTAACATCAGCATCGTAGCTGCCTTGAAGCCATGTATTTACTTTTTGTAGTACGGAGGGGTCTAATTCTTGCATGTGCACCTTTATTAATGGATAATTTGTTAAAATCAGTTTGATAACAAATATGGCAATAAAATGTGTGCGTGCAATTGAACAATAAAATATTTTATAACGTCATTGCGAGCGTAGCGTGGCAATCCCCAACTTACAGAGCGGCTCTACTAATCGGGGATTGCCACGCTACGCTCGCAATGACGTACGGACGGAGATCAAAAAGAAGCCCCGGTAAACCGGGGCTTCTTTTTGATCTATTGAGCTACATCTGCATAACTCGTACCGATACGTATCTTTTTAACAATATGAGTGGCCTGTGAAGCATCACCGCCATATACGCCCCATTTCGGGTCGCAGTAATCGCTGTCAAAAGTACGGCAATAGTATCGCTGACTATTATTGGTAAATGTTTGTTTCACCCCATTATACCACAATTCAATATAGCCATCGGTGGCATTATCTGATAATTTGATACGTAAAACAAAAGATTGCCAGGTGCTCACCGAAAGTGGGATTGACCATGGCACACTGGCCACATGATTGATATCAAAGTATTGTAGCTCCAGGTTGCCGTTATTGGTGCGCAGCATTAATGGATGGTTGGCTGTATTACTGGTAGGGTATGATTTCCACTGGAATACGGCATCCGTTTTTAATGTGGTAGGCATATATAGTTTGTCTGTCCACCCGATGTAAAACTCGGAGCCTATTTGTGCCTGGTAGTTTTTGGCGCCGTGACCCTCGGTGCGGTGACTGCCCTCCGGTTTGGTGAATTGCCAGCAAAGTGTATTAGTCTCGTCATTCACGGTTGTCATCGCGCCCGAACCTTCGATGTTTACATCCTTCCACACATTGCTTGAACCAAGGGAGGCATCCCCATTAAATAACAGCGACATAGTGCTCAGTTTCCCGTTACTTTGCGTAGCATTGCCTCCATTACTTACTGGATTGGTCTTTACATCTTTGGTACATTGCGATAGCAATAGCATGCAACCAGCCCCTAAGGCAGTTGCCATTAGTTGAATTTTTCTCATTCTTCTTTAGTTTATAGATGGTTTATAATATATTTACGCAACCGGTTGTGTAAATATATAAAATTAATTCACAAAAGAATTTTTATTGTAATTTATTGTGTACCTGAAAGATTATTTATAGCGGGAATAAATGATAAATTAGATGCTTTTCCGCAACATACGTACAATGCAGGCATGAGTATAGAGGATCGTTATAAATTAAATAAAGAAATTACTTTAATTGATATAGCCAATGAATTAAATGTTTCTAAAAGCACCGTATCCCGGGCGCTCCAGAATCATCATTCTATTGGCGCCGAAACTACGAAAGCCGTGCATGAACTGGCCAAAAAATACCATTATCAACCCAACGCTATTGCTGCCAGCTTATTTAAGAAATCCACCAAAACCATTGGGGTGATTGTCCCCATCCTATCCCATTACTTTTTTTCGACGGTTATTGCCGGAATTGAGGATGTGGCCTATAAAGCCGGGTATAAGGTGATCATTTGCCAGTCGCACGAGTTGTACGAAAGAGAAGTGATCGTATCCAAAACATTGTTATCGGCGAAGGTAGATGGACTGATCGTGTCCGTTTCAAAAGAAACCGTCAATATGGATCACTTTCAGCAATTCCTGGATAAGAACATCCCTTTGATCTTTTTTGACAGGCTGCCTACAGGCATTCAAAGCAACAGCGTATCGGTTGATGATTATGAAGGCGCCTTTAAAATAGTTGAACACCTGATTGAGCAGGGCTGTAAAAGAATAGCCCACTTTACCGGGCCATTGAATATCGCACTGGCACAAAACAGATTGCAGGGGTACAAAGATGCACTACGAAAGCACCACATCCCCGTAAATGATGAACTAATATACGAATGTGGTTTTGAAAGAACCCAGGGAATAACCACTACAGAAAAGTTACTCACCGATCAGGTTTCCGTCGATGCCATATTCGCAGTCTGCGATCCGGTGGCTATAGGGGTAATGCTTACCTTAAAGCAAAAGAGTATCAAGATACCTCACGATATCGCGGTTGTTGGTTTTAACGATGATCCTACTGCTACGGTTATAGATCCTCCCTTAACAACTGTTGCCCAACCAGCATTTAAAATTGGCGTGGCCGCAGCTGATATTTTCTTAAAACAAGTGATTGGGCCAAGTAGGAGCTATATCAAAGAAGTATTAAAAACGAATTTGACTATCAGGCAATCGAGCCTTCGGAAGAATAGATAAATAAGTAAATTCGGATAAGCAACAAGCAAAGACATGTCATTCAGTGTAGCATGACAATCCCCTACTTATGAGGCGGACCTTCTTTTTGGGGATTGCCACGCTGCGCTCGCAATGACGCGCTTTAACAAACAAAGGCCACAGTTTCCTGTGGCCTTTGTTTGTTTTTATGTTTCAAGAAAAAACTTAAGCTATTTCCAGCTTGTTCTCTTTGTAATAACCAGATTTTAGTTTTTCGGCCATTTCGCTGTAGGCGTCAAGCGTGCGTTGTACATCCTCTAAAGAATGCACAGCGGTTGGTATAATACGCAACACAATTAATCCTTTAGGGATAACCGGGTAGATCACGATAGAGCAGAAGATACCATAGTTTTCGCGCAAGTCGCGGGTTAAGCTGGTGGCTTCATAAAGATCGCCCTTTAAAAATACCGGGGTAACCATACTATTGCTTTGACCAAGATCAAAACCACGCTCTTTTAAACCTTTTTGAAGCGTATTAGCTATCAGCCATAGTTTTTCGCGCAGCTCAGGTTTTGATTTTAATAGTTCAAAACGCTTTTTCAAACCTATAACCATTGGCATTGGCAATGCTTTGGCAAATGTTTGGGAGCGCATATTATAACGCAGGAAATGGATGATCTGCTCATCGGCGGCTACAAACGCGCCGATACCTGCCATCGATTTGGCAAAGGTTCCGAAATATACATCAACACCATCTACACAATCCTGCTCTTCGTGGGTACCGCCACCATTTTTACCCATGGTACCAAAGCCATGCGCATCATCAACCAGTAAACGGAAATCGAATTTCTTTTTAAGCTCAACAATTTCTTTTAGCTTACCCTGAACTCCCGACATACCAAAAACACCTTCGGTGATCAGCAGGATACCTCCGCCGGTTTGCTCCACCAGACGTGTAGCACGTTCCAGTTGCTTTTCGCAGCTTTCCACATCGTTATGCTGATAAACAAAACGTTTTCCCATGTGCAGGCGCACACCATCAATGATACAAGCGTGCGATTCCGCGTCATAAACAATAACGTCATTCCTGTCAACCAGCGCATCTATAATGGATACCATACCCTGGTAACCGTAGTTCAATAAAAAAGCGGCTTGTTTGCCAACAAATGCAGCGAGGTTATTTTCCAGCTCTTCGTGATGGATAGAGTTACCAGACATCATGCGTGCACCCATCGGGTAAGCCATGCCGTAATCCGCAGCCGCTTTCGCGTCCGCTTCTCTTACTTCGGGGTGATTGGCTAAACCCAGGTAATTGTTCAGGCTCCAGATCAAATGTTCTTTGCCATTAAATTGCATATGCGGGCCAATCTCTCCTTCCAGTTTAGGGAATGAAAAATAACCGTGCGACCATTTTTGATGCTGACCGATAGGGCCGCCAGAGTTTTTTGTTATTTTGTCAAATAGATCCAAAATAGTATGCTTTTGAAGATAGTATTTTAAAATACAAATATAGCCCTTTATCCTGCTTGCAGCAATAGCTATAACTTTTTAGAATAGGTTATAACTAAAGTAATAGAGTCAAGACTATTAGAGTCAGGAATCAAGACTTGAAAAAAACGTATTATTTTAAACAAGAACAGGAAAGTTATCTAAGATTTATTCTTTGATAGCTTTCCTGTCTTTAATTATTGTGGTCTTGTATCTTGACTCTTACTTCTTGATTCTACTTTTTAATCAGCGTTATCATGCAGGAAAGAGTTGTTTTTGCGGATTTCGGTATTGCCTTCGTTATCCGGCATCAGGCTGAACCTGGAAATCTGGCTTTCGTCAGATTGCGGGGTTTCCTGCAGCGCTATTTCCTTACGTTTGTAGGCAGGTACATTTTCCAGTTCCTGTATGTTGCCGCTGCGCAGTTTCATGCTCAGATCTTTCAGCCTCATGATACGCTCGCGCGATTTTTTCAACTGCTCTTCGATAGATTCATTTGTTTTATGATCATCAGCACCAACTACAGGCTCTGGCTCGGGAGCTGGAGCCGGTGGCTCTGGCATTCTTTCTTCCCTAACCGGTGCGTATGATTCAGGTTCGTTCATTTTAAAAGTAAAGCCCGCGGTATCCGGTTCGTGATCTTCTTCGGCTTCTTCCTCGTCCAGATTATAACGCATTACCACCTCTTCTTTTTCTTCAGAACGGCCGGCAGCAAACATATCAAACAAGCCGGTTTGTTTTGGCTCATCCTTTGGTTTAATATAAGGCTCGGCAGTAGCGGTGGCTTTAACCGGGTTGATAAATTCATTCACCGGTTTTACCAAAGGTTTAACTTCGGGCTCCAGCATCGAGATGATCTTTTTATTGCTGTTCTCTTTTTCGCGCTCATCCTTGGTTTGGAAACCGGTAGCGATAATGGTAACCGATAATTGGTCGCCCAGATTATCGTCCACACAATTACCCCATATCAGGTCGGCCGCTAAGCCTGCTTCTTCCTGTATGTAATCGGTAATAATGCTTACCTCGTCCATGGTTACTTCATGTATACCAGAGCTGATGTTGAGCAATATATAACGTGCACCCTCAATCTCATTATCTTTTAACAATGGCGATGCCAAAGCACCTTCAACCGCTTTTAAAGCCCGGTTCTCGCCTTCGGCAGAACAGCTACCCATGATAGATACACCGCTGTCTTTCATTACGGTGCGCACATCCTTAAAGTCAACGTTGATATAACCCGGTAAGGTAATGATCTCGGCTATGCCTTTAGCGGCAGTTGTTAATATATTATCGGCCTGTGCAAAAGCAGAGCTCATGGTTAAGTTGCCGAATATCTGGCGTAACCTATCGTTTGATATTACCAGGAACGAGTCGACATATTTTTTCAATTCTTCCAAACCGGCATCGGCCTGCATTTTACGGCGTTTACCTTCAAATGAAAACGGCGTAGTAATGATACCTACCGTTAATATATCCATTTCGCGGGCCGCTTTGGCAATGATAGGGCTTGCGCCTGTACCTGTACCACCACCCATGCCTGCTGTAATAAACAACATTTTGGTATTTACACCCAGCATCTGCTTAATATCGTCGATATTCTCAATAGCTGAGTTTTTGCCCACCTCGGGTATTGAACCGGCACCCATTCCTTCAGTAAGACTAGCGCCCAACTGTACCTTGTTTGGTATAGGACTTAGCTCCAGCGCCTGGGCATCAGTGTTGCAAATTATAAAGTCAACACCGGTAATTCCCTGCCTGTACATATGGTTCACCGCGTTACCGCCGCCACCGCCAACACCAATTACTTTGATGATAGACGATTTTTCTTTTAACATCTCAAACTGCATAATCTTCGTTTTCAGCTATATGTGATTCAACCAATATTTAGATTTTACCATCGTAATAATAGTACTTTTTCCACAAAGGTTTTCCACAATTGTCAATAATGTGGAAAAGTTGCTTTATGTGTAAAACTTTGGTATCAAGTATCAAGACCGCTCTTTTTTATTCGACTTCCTAAAAAGTCTTGATACTTGATACTAATTACTTGATACCATAAAAACTACTTCAAAAAGTCTTCATCATTTATATCATCTTTTATAAATGTGATACTTTTTTTCAGCAACCTGTCAAACAAGCCACCTTCCTTTTTGGGCTCGTATTTTGGTTTTTCTGTTCTTGTATCTGCTACAGGTGCCGCGGTCATATACTCCGTTTTTTGGATACCTTTTATCAGCAAGCCAATACCTGTTGCAAAAGTCGGGCTTTGCAGCTCCTCATAAATATTTTTTGGCAGCACTTCGTTTTTGGCCAGGTGCTCTGTTGGGTAACCAACGCGGCAATCTAAACCGGTAACAAACTCTACCAATTGACGCAGGTGTTTCAGTTGCGCACCACCACCGGTTATTACAATACCGGCTATCAGTTTTTTCTCGTAACCTGACGATTTGATCTCGTAGTACACATGCTCTACAATTTCTTCCATACGGGCCTGTATTACGTAGGCCAGGTTTTTCACCGAGATCTCTTTTGGCTCGCGACCACGTAAACCCGGTACGCAAACAATCTCGTTCTCTTTATTTTCATCAGCCAATGCCGATCCAAACCTTACTTTTAACTGCTCGGCTATGTTACGCATTACCGAACAACCTTCTCGGATATCCTCGGTCACGCTGTTACCACCAAATGGAATCACGGCAGTATGACGAATAATACCTTCGTGGAATATGGCCACGTCGGTAGTACCACCACCAATATCTACCAGTACTACACCAGCTTCTTTTTCCTCTTCGCTCAATACCGATTCGGAAGAAGCCAGTGGCTCCAAGATCAGGTCCTGGCTATCCAGGGTGGCTTTGTTAACACATTTTACAATGTTTTTGATAGCCGTAACCTGGCCGGATATGATGTGGAAGTTGGCTTCCAAACGCACACCAGCCATACCTATAGGGTCTTTAATACCCGGCTCGTTATCTACCGTAAACTCCTGCGGCAATACATGGATGATTTCCTCCCCCGGAGGCATCACCAGGTTGTACATATCTTCAATGAGCTTATCAATATCCTTACGACCAATTTCTGATTGCAGGTCGCGACGGGTTATCAAACCGCGGTGCTGCAGGCTTTTTATATGCTGGCCCGCTATACCTACAAACACAACTTTAATATCTACATTGGATTGCGCACCGGCTACATCAACCGCCTGCGAGATCCCTTGTACTGTTTTATCAATATTTGATACCATACCACGGGTAACACCCGCAGACTCGGCCTTGCCAATTCCTAATACCTCAATCTTCCCGTTCTTGCTCCTGCGCCCAACAATGGCGCATATTTTAGTCGTTCCGATATCCAATCCTACTACAATTGGCGAACTTTTTTCTTGAGTTGAGCTTTTGTCCATATTCCTAATTTATTTGAGATGTATCCTTTTCCATTTTTGCAGAATCGGTTTTGAGACTTTTGGCCTTGCTTGCCCTGATTGAATCTGCTTTCATATTTTCATTTTTAACACCAACCACCTGGCCGGAGTATTTGATATTTATAGTACTGTACTTATCCCAGCCTACTTTGGGCAATACCTGTTTATAAAACGCTATCAGGTTAGCAAATTTTACCTGCAGCGAATCGGCATTCCCGATCAGTATCCTCTGGCTCCCCACACGCGGGATCAATTCAATTTCGTGGTCTTTATTCACGTACAGCTGTGCTATCTGCGCATCCCAAAGGGAATCCTTACGGATAAAATCGGCCGTCAGGAACAGATCCTTAGCCAGTTTGGTATGCAAGGAGTCTACATGGTTGGTAAACAGCTCGTCGATAAAACCATTGGCCACCAATACCCTTGCAGTAAAATTGGGCGACAGCGGAATCTTTAAACCATGCTGATCTACATAAAAATCCATATCATAATGGTTCATGATACGCAATATGGGCTGGCGCTGACTTACCTCGACCCGTAAAACACCGTTCATTTCGGTATAGACCTTGGCAAATTCAATAAATGGATTCGCCTTTAATTTATTTTCCAGATCCTGTATATCGATCCCTTCCAGTTTGCGCCCTATCAGTGTATGACTGGTAGTTTGCAAAATATGATCAACTTCCTGCTTATCAATAAAATACTGACTACCGGGTATATTAACCTTTACCGCCGTACAAATAACACTACCCTTTTTTGCTTCAATAAAACTCATGAGCGTGATGAGGCCACCCAGGCAAATTACCCAGGCAGATATGATCAACACACGCTTCCAAATGAGTTTTCTATTCATTACTCAATATTTCTTTTAAAGAATGAACCAAAGTATCAATATCACCAGCACCTACGGTAAGCAATAACTCTGGCTGCTCATTGGTTACCGCATCCAGCGCCTCTTGTTTGCTTAGTTTCCGTTTGTTTTGCAGCTCCATCCTGTTCAGCAACATTTCTGAGTTAACGCCCTCTATAGGCAATTCACGTGCCGGATAAATATCCAGCATGATCAATTCGTCAACCATATCCAGCACCTCGGCAAAACCTTCAGCAAAATCACGTGTGCGCGTATATAAATGTGGCTGAAAAATGGTGGTCAGCTTTTTGTTGGGGTACAGCTTTTTTACTGAGGATATACATGCCCGTAATTCTTCAGGGTGATGCGCATAATCATCAATATAAATATGCTGTGGTGTTTTCACGATGTATTCAAACCTACGTTTAACACCTCTGAATGACCCCAGCGCGCTTTTTATAGCACCGGTATCAACATCTAATCGCAAAACAGCTTCTATGGCTGCAACCGCGTTTTCCACATTGTGTGTTCCGGCTATACCCATTTTGATGTTGGGGATGGTGACGTCAGCATTCACAAAATCAAAGTAAAAATCGCCGTCTTCAATACGTACGTTGGCTGCATGCGCATCGGCTGTAGCATCATTGAGCGCATAAGTATAGCCCGTATCCAAAGGCAAGCCTTTTTTATGAACCAGTGTACCGCCGCTTTTTATTTGTGAGGCGAACAGTTGGAACGACTCGGTTAAATGCGCGTGATCGCCGTAAATATCCAGGTGATCGGCATCCATCGAAGTGATGATAGCCACATCCGGGAAAAGGGTAAGGAACGAACGATCGTACTCATCGGCCTCCACCACCATCACATTGCTTTTACCATACAGCACATTACTTTGGTAATTGGACGATATACCACCCAAAAATGCCGAGCAATCATTACCAGAATCTTTAAGGATATGCGCCACCATGGTTGAGGTGGTTGTTTTACCATGCGTACCCGCAACCGCTATAGTGAAGGAACTTTTACTGATCAGCCCCAAAACCTGCGACCGTTTGAACAGCTCGAATCCTTTATTTTTAAAATAGTTTAATATAACAGAATCTTTAGGAACAGCCGGGGTATAAATAACCAGGGTATCATCGCAAAGCTGTTGGAAACTCATCGGGATCCAATCGGCCCGGTCATCAAAGATGATCCGGATACCTTCGTTGTGCAGATCATTGGTCAAATCCGTCGCCGTTTTATCATAACCGCAAACAACACACCCTAAATGATGGAAATAACGAGCCAGGCCGCTCATCCCGATGCCGCCTATACCTATAAGGTAAACTCTTTTGATGTTATGCAGTTCCATTGTTTTAATTTTAAAAAAGGCCCTCCTCTTTTGGGGAGAAGGAGGACCATAATTTTAATTGTTGTTGTTTATTGTTATTTTTAATAATTCGCGTGCAATAACTTCGTCGGCATCAGGCATGGCCATTTTGCCAATATTAGTGCTTAGTTTCTTTTGTAAGTTTCTGTCGTGTAACAATTCAAGCGCTTTATCAACCAGCTTTTCTTCGGCGTCCCTGTCGGCCAAAAAAACAGCTGCGTCTTCCTCAACCAGCGCCAGCGCATTTTTTGTCTGGTGATCTTCGGCTACATTAGGTGATGGTACCAGGATCACCGGTTTTTTAACCATGCACAACTCGGCAATAGTACCGGCACCGGCACGTGATATAATGATATCGGCAGCAGCATAAGCAAGGTCCATTCGTGTTAAAAACTCCCTGATCTTCACATCAGGATGATGGTCTTCACCTAACTTCGCAATAATCTGTTTATAATAATACTTGCCGGTTTGCCATATAACCTGAACATCGGCAGCAATCAATTTATCTAAACCGGCGGCTATGCTATTGTTTAACGTAAGTGCCCCAAGGCTACCACCAGTTATTAATACCGTTTTCTTGAAGGCCGAAAGCTTAAACAGCTCCAACGCCTGCATATGTTTACCGGCCACGTTCACCGAATCGCGGCGGATGGGATTACCCGTTTTAATAATTTTTCCGGCAGGGAAAAACTTGTCCATGCCGTCAAAGGCCACGCATATTTTTTGGGCATTTTTACCCAGCCATTTATTAGTGATACCCGCGTAAGAGTTTTGCTCCTGTATGAGGTAAGGGATATTTTTTAACGATGCAGCATACAACAACGGCCCCGAAGCATAGCCACCAACGCCTACAGCGGCATCGGGTTTAAAATCCTTAATAATTTTAAGTGCCCGGCGTACACTGTTTAACAGTTTGACAGGGAACATCACGTTTTTCCAAACAGACTTGCGTTGTATACCCTGGATGTCCAGACCAATAATCTTATAACCGGCAGCCGGAACTTTCTCCATCTCCATACGGCCATTAGCACCCACAAACAATATCTCGATAGCCGGATCAATATTTTTTAAAGCATTGGCAATAGCAATAGCCGGGAAGATGTGTCCTCCTGTTCCGCCACCACTGATGATTATTCTCTTTGCCATTTTTTTAACTTTAAAAACTAAATTCTAAACTCTAAATCCCAAAACTCCGTCTCACTAAATCACTCATTCACTAATTAAGCTCAGGCCGTCCTGATCTCGCCCACCACTACTTTTTTAGGTTCTTCAATATCACGGCTAACCGACAGTATGATACCAAACGCCACACTGGTAAATAATATCGATGTACCACCCATACTCACGAACGGTAGTGGCACACCCGTTACCGGCCCTAATCCTACCGCCACCGCCATATTGGCAAATGCTTGTATAGTTAAGCTAAAACTTAAACCACAAGCCAGTAACGCGCCAAAAGCCTTCGGGGCCTTCGTCACAATTTTTATGCACCTGTATAGTAAAAATAGGTAAATGCCTATCAGGGCAAGTCCGCCTATAAGTCCATACTCCTCAATAATAATGGCGTATATTTCGTCGGAGTAGGACTCTGGCAGATAATTTCTTTCGGTACTGTTGCCCGGGCCTTTGCCAAATATGCCGCCACTGGCAATAGCTATTTTGGCATGATCTGATTGAAACGACTTATCGGGCTTTGCCAGTTCAGGATGTAAAAATGTTTTCACCCTGGAAATACGTGTTTCACGCCGTGGGCCTAAAAACAAAACTGCCATTAACAATATAAATCCGGCTACACAAACCATTGATATTTGCTTAATACTGATACGCCCTATGATGAGCAATAAAATGCTTACCCCAAACAACATCAGCGCAGTTGATAAGTTGGCTGGTGCTATCAATACAAATACCAGGCAAACTGCGCCCATAATTGGTAAAAAGGATTCTTTGACATCCTTAATGTTTTCCTGCTTGCGCGAAAGGGTACGTGCCAGGTAGGTGATCAAAGCCAGTTTAGCCAAATCCGATGTCTGGAAACTAAGTCCTATCACGGGGATATTTATCCACCGGCTGGCCTCGTTTATGCGTGCGCCAAATAATAGTGTATATAGCAACAACGGTATGGTCACAATCATCATGATCTTGGAGATACCTGCATAGTAACGATAATCGAGCTTGTGCGAAATATACATCAGCGCGATACCGCCCACCACCATAGCGAGATGTTTCATCAGGATCGACTCGACCCCAACGCCACGCTTATAAGCCAGCGTACCGGTTGAACTGTATACCGCCAACAGGGATATAACAGAAAGCAATATGACTATAAGCCATATCCAGCGGTCGCCTTTTGTATTACTGAGTATCCTGTGCATTTCTTAACTTTTTACTTTTTTTGTCCATGGACCATAGTCAATAGTCCTTAGATCTTATTTTCTTTTTCCATGGACTATTGACCATAGTCTATGGACCTCATTCTATAATTCCCTTACCGCAGCTTTAAACTGATTGCCGCGATCTTCATAATTTTTAAACAGATCAAAACTGGCACAAGCAGGTGATAACAATACGGTATCGCCTTTTTCGGCCAGGTGGAATGATACCTGTACCGCTTCGGCAGCTGAGCCTGTATTCACGATCACTTCTACATCATCCTCAAAAGCATCGTGGATACGTTTATTGTCTTTACCCAGGCACACTATAGCTTTTACCTTTTGCTTTACCAGCTGTTTCAACATATTATAGTCATTGCCCTTGTCAACACCACCAAGGATCAATACCACATCAGTAGTCATACTTTCGAGCGCATACCACGTTGAATTAACATTGGTAGCTTTAGAATCATTGATAAAGCTGATACCGGATATTTTGCCAACCGACTCCAGCCTGTGCTCGATATTTTTAAAGTTGCCCATACTCTCCCTCATCGATTCATTGCGCAATTCGAGCACTTTTGCAACAATACCTGATGCCATGGAGTTGTAAATGTTGTGCTTACCCTGCAGGGCTAATTCTTTAATTGACATTTGAAAATGTTCTTGTGTTGTGTTAATGACAATATTGTCGTTTTCGAGATATGCTCCCGGTTTAATCGTAGTTTCAATTGAAAAGGGTAACTGCTGTGCTTCAAACGTCCGCCCGGCCATCCCTTTGATGGTTTCCGGGTCATCGGCACAGTAAATAAAATAATCGGCCGCTGTTTGATTTTGCGTTACACGAAATTTTGATGCCGCGTAATTTTCCAGCTTATAATCGTACCTGTCTAAATGATCAGGCGTAATATTGAGCAAAACAGCAATGTCAACCTTAAACCGGTACATGTCATCCAGCATAAAGCTGCTTAGCTCCAACACATAATATTCAAATTTTTCGGTGGCCACCTGGTAAGCAAAGCTTTTACCAATGTTGCCGGCCAAACCCACATTTAATCCCGCGTTCTTTAGGATATGATAAGTTAAGCTGGTGGTAGTGGTTTTACCATTTGAACCGGTAATTCCTACTATTTTAGCATCGCAATATCTTCCTGCAAACTCTATCTCCGAAATAACAGGGATACCTTTTTCACGCAGTTTTTTAACAATAGGCGCTTTCTCTGGTATGCCCGGACTTTTGATCACTTCAACAGTGTTCAGTATTTCTGCCTCGGTATGCTGGTTCTCTTCAAAGCGAATGTTCCAGTCCTGTAGTTGTTTTTTATAATTATCAGCAATGGCACCAAAATCCGAAACAAAAACATCATAACCCTGCTGTTGAGCAAGATACGCCGCACCTACACCACTTTCACCCGCGCCGAGAATGGCGAGCCTTTGAGTGGCGAGTAGTGAGTTTTGAGTTATGTGTTCCGTCTGATTCATTATTCTATTGCACTATATATTTTTTTGTCCTGTCTCTTGATTCTTATTTCTTGATTCTCTTATCTCAACTTCAATGTTATAATGGTTATAATGGCCAGTATGATACCAATGATCCAGAAGCGGGTAACAATCTTGGCTTCGTGGAACCCTTTTTTTTGATAATGATGATGTAGCGGCGCCATTAAAAATATCCGCCGGCCCTCGCCCGATCTTTTCTTGGTGTATTTAAACCAACCTACCTGCATAATAACCGATATATTTTCGATCAGGAATACGCCACATAGCACCGGAAGCAATAGCTCTTTTCGTATTACGATAGCAAAAACAGCGATGATGCCGCCTATGGCCAAACTACCTGTATCGCCCATAAATACCTGGGCCGGATAGGAATTGTACCATAAAAAGCCCACACAGGCCCCAACAAATGCGCCCGCAAATATTACCAGTTCGCCCGAGTTGGGTAAAAACATAATGTTCAGATAATCGGCCATGGCAATGTTACCGGATACATAAGCCAGTATGGCCAGCGTAATACCAATAATTGCTGAAGTACCAGTGGCCAATCCGTCGATACCATCGGTAATATTTGCTCCATTGGATATAAAAGTGATGATCACAATAACAAAAAACAGGAACACGACCAATCCGTATTGCTCATAACCAGGTCCCAGGAATTTGAGCACTTTGGAGTAATCAAACTCATTGTTCTTATAAAAAGGCATAGTGGTTTTTGTTGACCGCACATCCTGGGTATAAACCGGCACATCCCTTTTCATATGAAACTCAACCGGGGCATCAACTTTTACAGGTAGTTTAACTTCCTGCCTGATCACAATATCCGTATTGAAATACATTGTCCAGCCGATGATCAGTGAGAGACCTACCTGCCCGATGATCTTAAATCTTCCGGCAAGGCCTTCTTTGTTTTTCCTGAAAACTTTGATATAATCATCCAAAAAACCAATTGCGCCCAGCCATACTGTGGTAATCAGCATCAGGATAATATAAACGTTACCGAGTTTAGCAAACAGCAAAGTAGGAATCAGGATACCTAATAAAATAATGATACCACCCATGGTAGGCGTACCCGATTTTTGCATTTGGCCTTCCAGACCCAGGTTTCGTACCGTTTCGCCCACTTGTTTAAAACGCAGGTAATCGATAAGCCTACGGCCATAAACCGTAGTGATAATCAACGATGTTATTACAGCCATAGCGGTACGGAAAGTGATATACTGAAATACCCCTGCCCCCGGAATACTGAAGTTTTTACTTAGATATGTAAATAAATAATATAACATCCCTTTTTAAATGTGCTGATGTGCAGATTTCAAATGTGCAGATATGCTGATGTGCATATGTGCGGATTATCGATGTGCAGATCGTGGTTTATGTTTTGATTACTTCTACTCGTTTATTTATATTAATTGGTTGTTGAAATTATCTTCCCTAAAATTTTAACTATTGACTCTTATTTATGACAATAACTTAAACTGCTCTTCTAACTCCTCCATATCATCGAAGTGATTTTTCACTCCTTTTACTTCCTGGTATTTCTCGTGCCCTTTACCTGCTACCAGAATAATATCTCCCGGACTGGCCAGCATACATGCCGTTTTAATAGCTTCACGACGATCAACAATACTCACTGTATGTCTTTTGAAAGCCGGATCAACACCCTCCTCCATATCCTTAATAATCTGGCCTGGATCTTCCGACCGTGGGTTATCCGCAGTCAGTATCACTTTATCGCTCCATTCGCTGGCTACGCGAGCCATTACAGGGCGTTTGGTTTTGTCCCTGTCGCCTCCGCAACCAATTACCGTGATCACCTTCTCGTTGCCTTTGCGGATATCATGAATGGTGCTCAACACATTCTGAACAGCATCCGGTGTGTGGGCATAATCAACTATCCCTATAACCTTATTAGGTGCTACGATATATTCAAAGCGACCTTCGGCACCGGTCAGTTTGCTTAAACTGGTTAATACTTTAGCCTTATCCTGATCGAGCAGCATAGCCGTAGCATAAACCGCCAGCAGGTTATAGGCATTAAATGTGCCTACCATTTTAAACCAAACTTCTTCGTTATCAATATGCAGCAGTAAGCCATCAAACTGGTTTTCCAGAATGCGGGCCTTATAATCGGACATTGATTTTAGTCCGTAGGTTTTCTTATGGGCCTGTGTGTTTTGCAGCATCACGTTACCATTTTTATCATCGCTATTGGTTAGCGCGAAGGCTGCTTTTGGCAAGCCATCAAAAAACGCTTTTTTGGCTTTCAGATAACTGTCGAATGTTTTATGATAATCTAAATGGTCATGCGTAAGGTTAGTAAATATCCCACCTGCAAATACCAGGTTGGCTATACGATGTTGGGCTATAGCGTGCGAACTAACTTCCATAAAGCAATAATCACATCCCTGCTCTACCATCTCGGCCAGTAAACTATTGAGCTCAATAGGATCTGGGGTGGTATGGGTTGACGGGATCACTGTATCATTGATCTGATTTTCGACAGTTGACAGCAATCCGCATTTATATCCCAGATCGCGAAACAATTGATACAACAAAGTGGCTACCGTAGTTTTGCCATTGGTACCGGTTACCCCTACCAGCTTAAGTTGCTCAGACGGCCGACCATAAAAATTAGCAGCCACGATGCTTAATGCTTTGCCAGAGTCGGCCACCATCAGAAAGTCGACCTCGGCTACGGTACGCGCTGGCAGATCTTCGCAAATAACAGCGATGGCACCGCTTTTAATAGCCTGATCAATATAGTCATGGCCATCAACCAGCGTACCTTTTACGGCAACAAACAATGAACCGGGCTCAACTTTGCGCGAATCAAAGGTTACAGACGTAATTTCCACATCAGCGCTTCCCTGTAATTCAGTAAAAGCCAATCCATCCAATATATCACTTAAATACATCATTGTAATTCAATTGTTATTCGTGATCCTTTTGGTATCAGGCTGCCGCCGGTAACCGATTGTGTGGTTACCACGCCGCTGCCGCGTACCGTTACTTTATAACCCGCGTTACCCAATACATACAGGGCGTCACTAAGGCCCATGCCGGTAACTGCCGGCACAGTGCCATTTTTATATTTTACATCCTCAAAAGGAATTCCATTGCTGGTATCAATCCCGCCCACATCGGCGTTTGCCGATGCGTACAGTGGTTTTACACCCAACTTGGTATACACCTTTTTTAATGCTTTTAAATTACCCTGCTTTACTTTTGGCATGCTGGTATTACCTACCAAATGTGTAGCCGGACTTTGGTTTATTTCCATATCATTAGCATAAACCCTATCTGCAACCTCTCTGAAAACCGGACCAGCAACCAGGGCTGCCAGGTAATTACCTTTTGTTGGGTTATTGATCACCACGATCATGGAATATTTAGGATGATCGGCGGGGAAATAACCGCAAAATGAAGCCTGGTAGGTTTTGTGAGCAGTATAACCTTTTCGTCCGTCGGCTATTTGTGCGGTACCTGTTTTACCTGCCACACTGTAAAGCTTGTTTTTGATTACATTTTTACCCGTACCATTAAGTACCACACCTTCCAGCATACCTTTTAACTTGCCGATGGTGACATCTGAACATACCTGCTCGTTGATAACCCGTGCCTGGAATTGTTCAATAGGATTGCCCATGCGACGTATCTCGCGTACAAAAATGGGCGATATGAGCTTACCATTGTTGGGTACCGAGTTATAAAAAGCCAGCATTTGCAGCGGCGTTAAATTCATTTCATATCCATAAGCCATCTCAGGCAAACTGTAATTTTTATTCCAGCTTCGGTTCGATGGATTTTTGATTACCGGCTGCCCTTCCCCCCGGATTTGCAGTTGTAATTTTTGGTTTAAATGATAACTATACAGCTTATTGATATACTCCCATGGATTACCACTATAATAACGAGTGACCAGTTTAGCTGCTGCTACGTTTGATGATTCTTCGAACGCGCGTTTAACGCTCATTTCATAATTATCATGCTCGGTATCGGTAATGGTTGGCCCTTTCGGAAATTTGTATTTACCTCCCTCAGCATTTACTATTGTACTGGTATCTATTTTATGCTGATCGAGCAGGGTCATGTACGATGCCAGTTTAAACGTTGAACCCGGATCAATAGCGTTACTGATAGCATAGTTCATTCTTTCCTCATAGTTGCCTTCTTTGGTACGGGTAAAGTTGGCAATAGCTCTTACTTCGCCGGTAGCTACTTCCATTAATACTACACAACCATGATCGGCCTCACTTTTGATCAACTGTTTCATTAAGGCATCCTGGGCTACATCCTGAAAATTCACATTGATGGTAGATATAATATCTGCACCATCTTTAGCGGCTATCTCCTCGTCATCATCAACGGGCATCCATGTTCCGCCTGGAATGCGCTGCATTAACCTGCGTCCGTTTTCGCCATTGATATAAGACGAATAGGCCCCTTCAAGGCCTACTGCATTTTTAACATTTTCATTCTTATAGCCGATAGTACGTGCGGCAAGCGAATGGAAAGGCCGTATACGTTTATTCTGTTGCAATACGATCAGACAATTCCGGGTCTTCCTTTTTTTGAAAATTGGAAATTCCTTGATCTTTTTTAGCTCCTGATAACTCACCCGACGCCTTAACAACTGATAGCGCGAACCTTCTTTACGGGCATCGCGGAATATCCTGGAGTATTCACGGGAAGATCTGTCGCCGTACATTTTTGACATGCTGGAGGCTAACTGATCAATGTTATCATTAAACACGCTATCCTCGGCAATACCACCCGCCATCATATCCATGTGCAACTCATATTCCGGAACAGAGGTTGCTAACAGACTACCATCCACAGAAAATATATTACCACGGGCAGCCTCAACAGTTTGATACTGAGCCGAAAGACTGGCGGCCATATCTTTCCATTTTTTGCCCTGTACAAATTGCACCCGGCACAACTGCACTACTACAGCAAAAGCAAATAGCAATATCAGCCCGAAAGCGATATATACCCGCAGCAGAATGTTGGTTCTAATTCCCATCCTGATCCTCCTTTACTGTTATTTTTTGTGGTGGCTCAACAGATTGCCTCACCCCCAGGGTATCGGCACGTTTAGCCACCTCGGTTAATGTACTTTTAAAGGCCATATCAGCCTTGGCGGTTTTATAATCCCAACCACGCTCTTTTACTTCTTTATTCAGATCATCAATGTCACGTATCGTTTTTTCAGCCAGGTGCATATTACCAATATATACCATACCTAAAAAAGCTATATACATCACAAAGGGAAGGGCACCCGTGGCTTTTTCTTTGGAGATAAAACCCTTGGCAAAAAGCTGGGTAAAAAGATTGTCCTGGATCTCTCGCGCAGGTTTTTCCTCCACGATGATATCCTGTTCCAATTCTTCTTCGTCCTGAATTTCTGTACGTAAACGATTCGTCATTTTTTTACAGCTATCCTTAGTTTAGCGCTCCGTGCCCTATTGTTATTCTTTATCTCTTCGTCTGATGCTGTTATAGCCCCTCGGCTTACTGCATCCAACGGTTTATTATTATTACCGTAAAAATCCTTCTCCACCTCGCCACTAAATTTGCCTTTGGCAATGAAATTTTTCACCAGCCTGTCTTCCAGCGAGTGGTATGACATCACCACCAGTCGGCCACCAACGGCTAAAACTTCTGCCGACTGAACCAAAAACTCTTTCAAAGCTTCCAGCTCCTGGTTAACTTCAATGCGCAATGCCTGGAACACTTGTGCCAGGTATTTATTTTCCTTCCCCCGGGGGATACGGTTACTGATCGCGTTTTTCAGATCGGCAATGGTCACTATCGGTGCATTTAAACGAGCTGTCGCGATGGTTTCGGCCAGCGATTTCGCGTTCTGTATTTCACCGTAAATGCCAAAAATGCGGTGCAACTCAGCAACAGTATAGTTATTAACCACATCCTTAGCTGTAAGCTCGCCCAGTTGATTCATACGCATATCCAACTCTGCATCAAAGCGAATAGAAAACCCACGCTCGGCCTGGTCAAACTGGTACGATGAAACACCCAGATCAGCCAGGATACCATCAACCGGGATAGCGCCATGCAAACGACAAAAGTTTTTGAGATAGCGAAAGTTTTGATCAATAAAAACAAAACGCTCATCCTCAATCAAATTCTGCTGCGCATCGGCATCCTGATCGAAAGCCAGCAAAGTTCCTTCGGGACCCAGATTCTTTAATATCTCGCGCGAATGACCACCACCGCCAAAAGTCACATCCACATATGTGCCGTCCTTTTTAATGGAAAGCCCTTCAATACATTCACTGAGCATTACCGGTACATGATACTCACTCATCACCCCTCCTTGCTTTATTACCCATAACCCTTTGTGCCAGCGCGCTAAAATTCTGAGGCTCATTGGAGAACGCGGCTTTATGCGCCTCGGCATCCCAAACCTCAATTTTATTTAACTGACAGGCCAGTACTACATCATTTTTTATACCTGCATAATCCAACAAAAACTTCGGCAACAACACCCTGCCGGCAGCATCAAGCGAAAGCTCGGTAGCGCCACGGGTGAAATATCTGATAAACTCTATGTTATCTTCCTCGTATTCGTTAAGTTTGCTCAGTTCATCAAGCCGTTTGTCCCACTCTGTTTTTGTATAAATAACCAGGTAGTTTTTGAATCCGCGATTGATCACCAGGCCTTCAGTTTCAGCTTCAGGAAGCTTTTTTTTGAGGCCAGCAGGTATCATCATCCTTGATTTAGGATCCAGCTTACATTCAAATTCACCGGTTAAATAGGACATTTTGAGACTATGGCATAATTCAATGAGTAAAAGTAATGTACTTTTACCACTTTCTACCACTTTTTACCACCAAAAAGTTTTCAACATTTTTGGAGGGTATTCTGCTATACCCCTAAAAAGAAAAATCCGGCTGCCGCCGGATCTTTAAAATCAATTATTTTTTTTCTTATAAATCTCTATAAAATACTGTACCTAAAAACGCTTATTGAAGATTCATTTTTACACAGCAAAAAAATATTTTAAATCAATTACGCTGTATATAGATGGTAATTGATAGTATATTGTTTCATTATTTTCATTCGGCATGGAAACAAAAAACGTGGGTGTAAATTCTATTCCCGTTGTATCACACCAATTTTTCATAGCTTCTATTTTAGCATTTTGTTGTTTCAGCTCTCCATTCATAGGATATTTAGCTGCAAATGTCTCATAATCTTTCTTTTCGGCCAGATACCAGTCATCCAGTGCTTGCTTCACAATAGGCTCTTCGTTTTTCTCGGCAATGGCTAACAAATGTTTTACCGGCGGCGTTTTCATGTCACCTTCGCTATTTGTGGCAGTAAATAATATCTGTACCTGAACATCTGGATTATTCTCCAGCAGATCTTCCATCGGTTGATGCGCTTTGGCACAAGGGCCACAATAAGGATTGCACACCTTGATCAGTTTATAACTGGCATTAGGATTACCCAAAGTTATTCCGAGACCATCGGGAATATTAGCCACCATTTTTTGCTTTTGAAGTAATGCTTCAAATATCTCCTGGTTGTGCTTCAGCTTTTGCAGTTCGTTACTGGTTTGTTTACCCGCCTTAGCTTTTTGAAAAGCTGGCATTAACAAAGTGGTAATGATAAACGGAACAACGAGCGCTGTTAAAGTTGAAATGATCAACCCTGGTTCAATGGTATTAAATGACAACAAGGTATGCCAGCCCCCCAAAAGTGTTGTTACCAACTGCAATACTAATAATACTTGCACGCATAAACATAACACACACCATTGTTTGGCTATGCGCCATTGATAATAAATGGAGAATACCACATAGGGTACAGCAATTACGTTTAGCCAGGATGCTACAAACAACGCGGCAGGATTAACTATACCCGAAAATAGCAACAACAGCAAAACACCCATGAAATAGCTAAAGCCGATAGCGCTCCAGCTGATACCTCCAATTTTAGCCGCTTTAGATTGTAATATAGCTCCGCAGTTTACCTTTTTACCGGCACTGCAAATCTGCTGTAATACAGGATTATGTTGATCAAGCTCATACCAAAGCAGTAATGCACCGGTAATAGCTCCCGCAAGGGTTAATACAGAAAAGACAAACGGAAGCAAGGCGCTCGCCCCAAACTGCATCAAGGTTATTAAGCCGGTAATAATAACTATAGCAGGTATACAAAGAGCACTTAAATATTGAATGGTATTTTTTCTGCTTTCTTCTTTTAGCTTTTTGTTATAATCCTTCTCTCCGGCATCCTCTTTAGCTTCAGCTAATAATACAACTCCCGACCAGCCTTTTAGGAAATCCTCTTTAGCCAATGAGGTCCACCTACGTTTTTCTTCATCAAAAAAACGAACAGCATTTTCACCCACCTCCTTTACAACCGTAAAAAATTCTGTTTTGTCTTTTACTCCTCTTATTTGAGTAATAAATGGACAGGGAAGTTCCTCCAATTTTTGGCGATCAACCCGTATACCCATATTTTCGACTCCATGATTATTCAATACATCGCTTATACTTAACAGACTCGGATAATCTGGATGCTCTTCTATTTCACGGGTTAACGTAGTGGCTGTTACTTTAACCTGCAAAAGATCAAGTAAAAGTTTTGCCGCATTTGGGCCATTCGTTTTTGATTCAAAAAAAGAAAGCATAACTAGAGTATGTTAATGTTTTTAGGCTCGATCGGTTTATCAGGTATATGTTAGTCCAATTATTTAGAACAAAAAATCATGGACGGCATTGGTTGATGTTAATTTATTAAAAAGAGAACATTATTATAAAAATATCTATTTCTATAATTGTAAACCCAACCACTATTTCAATATTTTACTTCAAAATAGCTATAATCCGTTCTTTATCTCATTGAATAATCAATCTGAAATACAATGTGAAAGTTCATTAAAAAAAATATAATAAAAAAGATATCTCACTATTTATTTCTAATAATATTTTATAATCATTAAAATGGAGACAGGCCTATCATAAAAGCTAAACGCCGTATTAGAAAGGTGACATAAATAGCTCCACCTGTAAAGGAAAAGGGATATGCTTATACTCAAAAAAAATGCCCTTATTTATCCAAAGGGCATTATTAATGAAAGAACTATTAATTCTTCGAATAATTTAAGCGGCGACCAGCGCCTTTGCCCGGGGCTTCTTTTTCCTGGTACGATTTAACCACATCATTACCCCGGTTACCGGAAAGATCAATGATACCAGGCAAACAACAAAGCTGATTATTTGAGTAGGCAAACCATATACCGCCCCGGTGTGTACCGGTTTCATATACGCCCTTACTCGTTGCCCTAAGCTTTTAGAAGCAAACGTGACCGAACCAGCTACGCGACCACTATACTGATCGATATAATATATATCCGCATTTGTTTCAATCAGTTCTTTTGACCACACGCTAACAGTATAGGTAGCTGAAGAATCACGCGGCAGGCGAACACTATAATAGCTGGCGTTTGTGAGGATTTCTCCCATGCCGCTTAAAGCCGTTTCGGGAGATAAAGCAACCGCATCGGGCTTATATATTGATAATGGCGGCTTTGGCAATTCCTTACCTACTACTTTTGAACCAGTTAAGGAAAACAGGGTGGCATTTGCCCACTTAAAGGTCATAGTTAAACCGGTTAGCACCACAACTATAAGGAACACCGAGGTGTAAAATCCGGTCACAATATGCAAATCATGCACTAATCTTTTAGTACTGCCTCCCCACTTTATTTTGAGGCGCTGTTTCATGATCTTTTTTGTTTTGGGCCACCACAATATCACCCCGGTAATTAATATAAACAGAAAGAAGAATGTCGATAAAGATATCACCCAGTCCCCAACACTGTTTTTAGCGCCCAGCAAATACCGGTGAAACATCTCTACCTTATACAGAAATGTTTGACGACGGTTAAATTGATCAAGCACCTGCCCTGTATAGGGGTTTACAAAAAGCGTGAGATTAGATCGCTCATCTGTTTTAGGCTTTTTAAGGTCATGCCCAGCGGCCTTTTTCCCCTTGTCGGCTTCTGGTATAGCCGCCCCGGCACCTTTTTTATTTTTCTTTTCCGGAACTATTATCGCTATTTCTGTAGCTCGCTCTGGATCGTTATACACAATAACCGACGAGAGCTTTGCCTTGGGCACTTGTTTTAAGGCACCGGGAATTAGGTTAGCCAAAGCCATTCTTCCCCCCTGCGGTTTTACAAAATAACGATGCGGATTAACGGTGTGTTGTATTTCCTTTTCAAAAACCAACATG
The DNA here is from genome assembly GCF_052045695.1 of Mucilaginibacter sp. 22184. Taxonomy (NCBI): domain Bacteria; kingdom Pseudomonadati; phylum Bacteroidota; class Sphingobacteriia; order Sphingobacteriales; family Sphingobacteriaceae; genus Mucilaginibacter; species Mucilaginibacter sp. 22184. The sequence continues at coordinate 20,164 of NZ_JBQEPI010000010.1, read as the reverse complement.
GTACCTGTAAAACACGAGCAAAAAATAATAATACCAGCCGCAAGGCTCAGGTAAAGATGTATGGTGCGAAAAAAAACCTTCATTGCCGCTGTATCTGTAAAAACCGGTACGCAAAAGCGTAACCGGTTCTTATATTTTATAGTGTTGATTAAAAATCTTAAAACTTATAAGCCAATGTGGTTAAAAACTGTCTTGGTGGTATTGGGTTTATGCTGTAATTTTCGTGTACATTATAATTAAGCACATTCCCTATATTTGATATTTTACCAATAATGGATAATCTTTTATAACTATATCCCACCGATGCATCAACTGTTGTAAATCCAGAAACGTTAACCAACCTTGATAGAGTTTGTGTTTGGCCAACGGTATTGGCATTCCCAGCAACACGATTACCCAGGTAATAAACAGATGCACCAACTTTAAACCCTTTCAGATCGCCATTATAAAAAGTGTAAAACACACTGGTATTTGCTGTATGCTTAGGCACATTCAATAACGGCTGACCTGCAATATTACTACCTATTGTTGTTGGTGTTTTGGTATACTTAGCATTTGTATAGCTATAACCAGCTAATATATCAAGGCCTTTTACAGGATGACCGGCAATGTCCAGTTCAACGCCATCGCTTTTGGTTTGCCCGGTTAATGTTTTGATGTTGGTATTGGTATTGGTGGTTACCCCATCGGCCAGGAAGGGTGCTGTTTGAGCCAGGTTATTATTCAGGATGCGATATGCCGTTACATTGACTGACAGGTTACCATTCAGAAAATCATTTTTAACACCAAACTCATATTGATCAATCAGCGATGGACTCAATGGCTTATTGTTAACATCTGTACCTGTATTGGTAACAAAAGAGTTTGAATAGCTGGCAAACAAAGCTGTAGTAACCAATGGCTTATAAACGATACCCACTCTTGGTGAAAAGGCTTTATCTTGCTTACCGGCTGCGGGTTGTACCAATGCGGGTGCTGTATTATAATAAGTATTAACCGTTGTAGGTGATATATATTGGTATGACCATCGCAAGCCAGCCAACACCTTTACTTTTTCCGATAAGCTAATCAAATCATTAAAATAAGCGCCAAAACGGTTTGTTGGTGTTAAAACATTATAAAAAGGATTCATTGTAGGCTTATCAGTGCGCAAAGGGTATTTGTTAACATCGAAAATGTTGATCTTATCATAAACCGCGTTTTGCAGTGCGCCGTTTTGATCAAGGTAGCTTGATACTTTATTTACGGTAGCTACATAGGTATAACTGGTGTTTTTGTACCAATCGGCATCAGCACCAACTAAAATATTATGTTTGATAGCACCGGTATTGAACTGGCCGGTTATGTTAAACTGACCGGTGTAGTAATCTTCTAATGTTTTGGCCCTGTTCAGCGTACGGCCCCAATCGCCGTTAGAGTCGGGAAGCACGCGTTCTGTTGTTTGATACTGACGATCAAAGTGCTGATAGGAAAACCCTCCACTTAACTGCCATAAACTATTGATCTGATGATTAATAGTGGCCGTGGCTGTTGTTTGCTTGGTATTACCTGTTGACCATGATGCACCCAGGTAACGGTTACGGGGCACTTTGGCAATTACATTATTGATTTGTCCGGTTCCAAAATCAGGTGTAAAATCATAGTTCAGATAATCACCTTCAACAATAATTTGGGTTTTATCACTGATCTTATACAAGAATGATGGGTTGACGTATTCACGTTCTGATTTTACATTATCACGAAAGCTCTTTGCATTCTCATAGGTTCCGTTTACGCGGTATGCCAATTTAGATGATATAGGGCCATAAACATCAAATACCGGCTTATACAGATCATAACTGCCATAAGTCATGGATACCTGGCCGCCTTGTTCAAATTTGGGTTTTTTGGTAACCAGGTTCAGTATACCGCCTGGCGCAACGTTGCCATAAAGCAATGCAGCACTGCCTTTTAAAACCTCCACCTGCTCAAGCGAACTGATCTCTGGCATTACGCCTGAGTTTATACGGAAACCATTTTTAAACATGTTGGTGCTTGAAAAATTGTATCCGCGCGCTCCAAATGTTTCCTGAGTATTACCGCGGGCACTATACAAATAAACGCCGTTGATATTTTTAGTTACATCACTTAATCGTAATGATTGTTGCTGGTCAAGCACATCGCGACCTATAATGGTAACACTTTGAGGCAGGTCTATGGGCGATACATTCATTTTACCTACACTTAGCTTTTTACTGTTGATGGTTTTTGTAGAAGACACAACCACCTCATTAAGTTGTGCCGAACTTTCACTCAGAATAAAACTAACAGTAGTAGTTTGTTTAGCCAGTACCTCGACCGTTTTCTCCTCGCTTTTAGTACCGATATACGATGTTGTTAATAAATAAGTCCCAGGTTTTATATTGGTAAAGATGAAAGACCCATCGCCAATAGTCATCGTGCTTTTATTTAAACCCTTTATAGATACATTAACAAATGCTGCCGGTATATCGTCGCTTGTTTTAACAAATCCGGATATTTTTCCGTTAACGCCTTCATCATCGGCTTTTGCTGTTAAAATAGTTATGAATAGAACAAAGAGAAGAAAAGAATTTTTTTGCAGTGAATTGTGTAAGTGTTTTGCCATTTAATTTAGATTGAGTCTAATTAAGCGCAAAAATAACAACGCAATCCTGATTTGCAAACATTATTTAGAATTAGTTTAAATTAATAATAATTTGATCGCCTCATCATTAACTATTTCGTTACAATAGCATTATTGCAGTACATCGTTGCACAAGTGTGTTATATTAGCTACATAAACCTTTTTATCATGAAAAAACTGCTTCTGCTAATTGTTATCACCCTGCTTTTAAGCCCTATAGTAAAGGCTCAACCGGGTAAAACTCAGATAACCAAATGGCAATACGGACGTAACGGAGCGGTATCTATTACCTGGGATGATGGCTCCATTAACCAATTCAAAGTGGCATTACCTATACTTAACAAACTACAGCTACCTGCTACCTTTTTCATTATTACCGGACAAATACCAGGTTCGCAATATCATGGCAAATTCATTGGACGGCCGGTAAAGGATATCATTAAGGAAACGGCTACTATACCAACCAATAAAGATAATTTCTTTGAGCGGGCTTCGGCAGCGGGGTATCTTGGACTGATCGGTCCGCTGGATTATCATTATAAAGCAGGCTCATTGGTAGATGCAGGTAAAACCGAAGCCGCCTATAAAGCTATTGATGAATGCTATGCTAAAGTTCGTAACGGTGAATTTAAACCCGGCATACAGCATAACGACGAATATAAAGACGCTCATGGCACTACCTGGGCACCGATAAAAGCTTACGCGGCGCAGGGCCATGAATTTGCCAGTCATATGGTAACCCATCCCCGCCTGGCCGCCCTTGATGAAACCAATTTAATGTACGAAGCCGAAAAAAGCCGGCTGGATGTTTTAAACCATTTAGGCCTTGCTTATACCTTTAGCGCCGAAGGACCGTTTGGTACCGAGAATGAGCGCGCCGTTGCTTATTTGTCCAAAGTTTACCCTGCCCTGCGCAATCGCATGCCCGAACCCTGGCTCAAAGAAATAAGCCGTGGTAACAAGGATACTCCCGGCAATACGGATAAAGAGTATGTACAATACCAGCGCGGCGCTACTACCAAAACGCCATTACCGATGATGAAAGCCTGGGTAGATACCACCATGAACAGGAAAGATACCTGGCTGGTACTTACCCATCACGGTGTTGACGGTATAGGCTGGGAACCCTTGCCCCACCAGGAGTTGGATGAATATTTCACCTATATCAAAAACCATCAGGATAAACTCTGGGTAGCCACTTTTGGCGATGTAACCAAGTACATGCGCGAAAGACAAAGTGCCAAAGTACAAAGCAGTTTTAAAGGTGATAAGATAACCGTAAATATCACCCACCCGCTCAGCAAAGTTTTTTACACCATCCCGCTTACGCTTAAAACCTATGTTCCAGCAGACTGGAAAAACATCAACGCGGTACAGGGCAATAAAAAGCAAACGCTTAAAGCGCTTACAGATGCTAATGGCTCTTACGTATTATACCAGGCTTATGCAAATGTTTCACCGGTAACTTTATCGGGTAGCTGATCAGTCGAACACCATTTTATCCGGGCCTGATACTTTTTTAACGTGACAATTGCAACCTCCGGCGATGGTGATAATTGTACTCAAGGTTTGATGGGTAGCCGCGTTAGTAGCTGTTATTTTTATATCATCCCCATCGGTTGAAAAATCTTTGATGTTATCGTCTGTAGCCAATAGTGTAAAGCCTGCCACAAAATCAACATTAGGCGGGTATTTTACCGGTGTCAATGGTTTGTTGGTGCGCACATTAATAGCCGAAAAACCGGTGATAGCAGGATGCGTATTTTGCTTATCGGTTATAACAATTCCCAGGTAGGCATACTCCAGGGTGCAGGTTTGTACACCGCAGCCGTTTTTTTGTTTGTTCCCTTTGCAGGCTGTAAAGCCAGCAATTATCAATAGCAGGAAAGATACTTTCTTAATCATTATAAGGTTTTTATATCCTTTACGACGGGAAAGTTATAAATGCTACAGCCGCTACTGTTTGGTATTCAAATATTTCTCAGAAAACTCTCCGGTTATCTTCTTGGTTCTCAGGTCATGAACGGCCCAGTCTTCCACATCGGCTTGGTTGATACTGATCTTATCGCCAAGCTTAATATTTTTAAGGGTAAAAGGTGAATCGATAAATATTGCCCTGAAAATGCCATTGCTGTAGCCAATCACTTCCGACCACATATGCTCATGGTTACTGCCCTCTACAAAGTCGGATTTTACTACAAACCGGTAGCCCTCCGTATCCCTTCCATGCTTTTGCAGGCTATCTATAAACTGGGGTAAATATTTTTGAGCAGTACGCTTTAAAGCCAGGAACCGGGCATCATCCTTTGGTAAGGATACCGATTTATACAGCACATTATTTTCGACCTTGGTTTGTTGCCCATAAGCGCCGGTTATTACCAACAGCAACAAAATAAACAATAGATTTTTCATGCGTATTTCACCGATAAAGTTTGGATCTCCAGGTTTCAACTTCAAAACTATAGATTAGTGCAAATTCTGCATTACACCACAACCGTTATTTTTACATTAACCTCTGATCGCTCCGTCGGCCCCTAAAACTTTTTAAAGTTTTATTTTAACACTTTTTTAACCAAAAGCAGGGTAGAAATGGGTTAAAAACCACCAAAAATTCATTTAAAAAACCCCATTTTAACACTTTTTAACAAATTTCAGTGTGGTTTTTGAAGGTTTAAAAAGTATTAATTCATTGATCTTCAAATACCTAAATACAAACAGCTCATTTTTTTGAGGTATTTTTCCCTTAACCAAACAGCCCGGCTTTCTCCTTTTCGGGGAAAGCCGGGCTGTTTATACAATATACAAAATATTTGTGGGTTATGCAAAAGTCTAACCCATTACCGTTTCTGTTTGCTTATGTTCGATGGTTAGATTTACCGACCGCTCTCCGCCGGGACGGGTACGGTGACGCATATTTTTGGGGATAGTTAACAATTGCCCGGGCTGTAACTCGATGGTGCCGGTTTCCAGGTCGATGAGCAGGGTACCTTCAAGTACCAGAAAGGTTTCGTCGGAGTTGGGGTGCAGGTGCCAGAAATAAGGCTCCGTCATGATCCCTATCCGCACGATATGATCGTTCACGCTGCTCAGAATGGTATTGAAATAATCTTCCGGATGTTCTGCCGAGATCACTTTTGTATCGATAACCGTTGGTTGTAATGGCTCCATATGCAATAAAACAGATTTATATAAAATTTAATAGTTGTTCGCAAATACTAAATATCGACCACAGGCTAAAAAGTGGGTTTACATGGTTTACACTTTTCGTGGTTGAAATTTTTATAAAAAATTCATTTTCAATATATTATAAAAATAAAACTGCGATTTACCAGATTTTATGTAAACCCATGTAAAAATACTAAAACCAGCTAAAGATACGCTGAAGAAATAAAAGGCTTTGTCGAAAAAAAGCGGGCTGTCACCCCACAGTCGAAGGGTAGCGTGTAGAGGCCAGTTCACCATGCTCCGACGGAGATCAGCATAACACCCATCAAAAGAATCAGGGAATTGTGCTATTACTCCATTTTTTAATTCATCCTTACATCAGATACTGAGTAACAAAACCATTCTATATTCATTTTTCAACATCCGGTGTTCGATATTTGCTAGTCTATTCTATCACCCTTACTTTCAACAAGCTGTTTCCGCCGCCGGTATACACCCGGTGGGTTGCTTTTTTAAAGTCGGTATCTTTCGCTTTCATGATATCCTGGAATTGCTGGGTGTTTCTATCAGTGAGCGGGAACCAGGTGCTTTGCACCTGCACCATTAAACGGTGACCTTTTTTAAAGGTATGCAGCACATCCTGCAGTTCAAAATTCACCGGGCTAACCTGTCCTGGTACAAATGGCTCCGGTTTATCAAAACCATTGCGGTATTTGCCGCGCATGGCCTCGCTGCGTACCATTTGCTGATAGCCCGACAGGTAAACCTCCTTGCCTGTCCATTTATTATTTTTGGCCGAATCGGGGTAAACATCAATCACCTTCACCACCCAATCGGCATCGGTGCCGGTGGTTGATACTTTTAAATTAGCCCAGATGTTGCCCGCAATGGTCATATCTTTGTCCAGCACATCGGTTTGATAGGTTAATACATCGGGCCTGCGGGCGGCAAAACGCTGATCGCCGGTCATGTATTCCCGCTTCATATCATTGGTAATATCGTTGGTAAAAGGTACCGGTTTGTTAGGGTCTGATACAAACTCGTCAAAGCTGCCTTCTGTAACTGCTGAGGCATCGAAAGACAGTTTACCGCCAGGCAACAGGTATAGGCTCTTTTCCGTAGCTTCTTTTGCCGGCCAGGTATTGTAGTTTTTCCATTGATTAGTGCCGGTTTCAAATACGGATACCGGTGCCAGGTTCAGGTCGGTACCTTTAAGGTAATGACTAAAAAAGGCGAACTCTATCTTTTCGCGGTAAAACGGACCCGTTGGGCCGCCAAAATCCACATCGCCTAAATGGTCGCCATCACCGCGGGCCCAGCCGCCATGCACCCAGGGGCCCATAGCAAAGTAAACCGGTGTTTTAGGGTTTTCCTTAACCAATGTTTTATAGGTGTTGATAGCTCCGTACAGATCCTCGGCATCGTACCAGCCGCCGGTAACCAGCACAGCGGTTTTAATATCGTGCAGGTGGGTTAATACGTTGCGGTCTTTCCAGTGCTGATCATAGTTGGGATGATCCAGCATCTCGTTCCACAGGCGGATGGTATCCTTATAATATTTATCGTTGGTATTTTTTACGGAACCCATTTTCAGGAAAAAATCATAGCCATCTTCGGTACCGAAATCAAATCCCGGTGCACGGCGCTGCGTGGGTTTACCATCCTGTCGGTTGGTAAAAAAGGAGTAGAAACCAAAATTGGCCACCAGCATAAAGGCGCCGTTATGAAAAGCGTCATCGCGATACAAATCGGCAATAGGTGCCTGCGGCGATGCGGCAACCAATGCGGGGTGACGGCTTAGCAGTGCCGTGGTGGTATAAAAACCGGGATATGATATGCCCCACACGCCCACTTTGCCATTATTATTGGGGATGTTTTTAAGCAGCCAGTTGATGGTATCATACGTGTCGGTGCCTTCGTCAACATCGTTTTTGGTTTTGTGCACCTCTTTTTCGGGTGTCATTTCCTCATAAACGCCTTCACTCATCCAGCGGCCGCGTACATCCTGGTAAACAAAAATAAATCCATCATGCACAAATGCCGGTGATGGGCCCAGGCTGCCTTTATACAGATCGGTTCCGTAGGGTGCAACGCTGTAGGGCGTGCGATCCATCATAAATGGGTATTTTTTGGATTTATCTTTAGGTACGTATACCGAGGTAAACAGCTTTTTACCATCGCGCATGGGTATCTGGTATTCGTATTTCTGGTAATTAGCCTTGATGTATTCGGCATCGGGCGGTGGGGTTTGCGCGTAAACGCTGATAACTGTTATGGCCAGCCATAAACAGGTAAATAAAGTTTTTTTCATTTAATTAGTCAATCAAGCCCTAAATGTACCTCAATAAAATAAAATGGGCAACTGGTGATGAGTTTTGAGTGGGGGGGTGGTGAGGAGTGAATGGGCAGTTTGCAGAAATCAAGGCGACGATGTCCCCCAGGGATCTTCTGAAAAGGATCCTGAGGGATCAAAAGGGGCTGTCACCCTGAGCTCCGTCGAAGGGTAGAGCGCAGAGGCCTGCCCACCATGCTTCGACGGAGCTCAGCATGACACCTTTTTGGGATAGCAGCCTCTTGTGTTCCCTCGGGGTCTCATGAAAGGGACTCTGAGGTTTTCTATAGGGGAATAGAGAACAGCTAATAACTCAGGGCCCTCTGCGAGAGACCCGGAGTGGACAAAAATTAACAAGCCCTTAGCATTTAGCTAAGGGCTTGAGAGGGTATTAATGTAGAATAACAAAACTTACTTTATTCCATTATAAGTATGTCCTCTAAAACTGCTGGCGTTTAGCCATAAGGCATGTGTGGCATGCCTTACCAATTGCATGGAGTTTTTGACCTCCATTTTTTCGGGCAGGGGCATTTACGCGATCGGGACTTTACGCGATGTAGAGAACGTAAAATCCATCGGGTATTTGAGGTTTAACGGGGTGGATTTGCGATAAGGATCGAACGCGGGGTATCGACTCACCCCGACATCGCTGCGCTCGTCACCCCCTCTCTCCGCTTCGCGCATAGAGGGGATTTATTTCATTTTTGTCATCCTGAGGAACGAAGGATCTATTCTACAATTGAAAAGTTCAACAATAGATGCTTCACTGCGTTCAGCATGACAAATCTATTTTTTTTACTATTCTTAGGAATTGATAATGAGTTTCTGCGGATCAAAAAAATGATTCAGCGGACCGTTGCCTCTGCCCACGTGCGCATCTTTCCCATTCAGTATAGCCTGGTGAACATACTCTTGCGCCAATGCTACCGCATCCGACAGTGAACTTCCCCGGGCGATATAGCTGACTATGGCCGATGACAGGGTGCACCCGGTTCCACGGGTGTTTGGCGTATCTATTTTTTCAAAACTGAATTCTTGTATCTGGCCATCGCCGGTAAAATATAAGGAGGTTAATTTTATAGCATTTAGATGACCTCCCTTGAGCAATACCGACCGGGCTCCGAGCTCGATGATCTTTTTACCGGCTGCCTGCATATCATCTACAGTGTGTATGGATACCCCGGTCAAAACAGCGGCCTCATCCAGATTCGGGGTTATAACGGCAGCCAGCGGAAACAGTTTTTTAACGATGACGGCTATGGTGCTATCCTCCAGGAGCCGGTGCCCGCTGGTGGATACCATCACCGGGTCAAACACTACCGGCACTTTTGGATATTGCTGCAGCGTATTTACAATGGAGTCTACAATAGCCGTAGTATGTACCATCCCTATTTTGATAGCATCCGGGAAAACATCATCCAATACGGCACGCAGCTGCGCCTCTACTACATCAGCAGGAATAGGATAAACAGATTGCACCCCACGGGTATTTTGTACCGGCAGCGCGGTAAGCACCGAAGTAGCGTAGCAACCCAATGCCGAAATAGTTTTGATATCGCCCTGGATACCCGCGCCGCCAATGCCATCAAACCCGGCTATGGTTAATACGGATGGATAACTATGTGTTTTTTTATTCATGATTTATGCTTTTCATAAAAACAGGGCTTACAGGGCTCGGGACTGAGCAAACGGGCAGAAATAGTTCCCGACTTTTCCCTACGCCGGTATCAGCCGGATCAGGTTCAAAGGGTTTGTCTCAATTCTGTACAGAATACCCCTAAAGCCATAGCAAATGTAGTTTTTCTTGTTCATTTATGCCGGTATATCATGATCAGATATATTATAGAAAAACATATCGAAATAAAAATATTAACTTGTACAATAAAAATTTTAAAACCTTGTAGGCAATTCCTGATTATTGCTTGTCTATATCACTGTAAACCAATTAAATCATCACGCATATAAAACCTGCCTATATGCCTGCTACAATATTGAAAAACAAAAATGATATCATATTTATGAGATATTTAACTACGCGTATCATATTGCTAAATCGTTTAACACCGACTCATCCCCTATTAACTTATTCCCATTAATTTTTGCCGTTACCTATAAAAATAGCAGATGCCTATGGATAAAACACCGCTTTTGAACTTACAACCTATTAAAAATTTATAAAACCAATTTAACAACCGACCATGAGAAAAACATCTAATTCAATTACCAAAGCATCTGTTGCTTTATTAGGCCTTTCGCTGCTATTTACAGCAGCCTGTAAAAAAGATCTGTCGCCCACCCCGAAAACCGACAATGACGCATCAAAATTAAGCACCAACGCTATTGGTGTTAGCGGTCCTAAGGGCGTTTGCTACGTAGAGGTGAACAGCAATGATATTTTGAATGTGGGCAAGTATACCTTATCAACCGGGCAGCCGCTTTTTGATATCGGTATTATTTTCGCAGCCAATATCAATTATAACACCAGCACCCAGAAAGCCGAGCTATTTTTTAATCCGCAGGTAACTACTGTATTAAATAATAAAGCCACCAAGATACAGCCCTTACAGGCTAAAGGCATTAAGGTATTGCTATCTATTTTGGGTAATCACCAGGGCGCGGGTATTAGTAATTTTCCCAACCAGGCAGCCGCCCAGGCATTTGCCCAATTGCTGGCCAACGCGGTAAACACCTACGGGCTAGACGGTATTGACTTTGACGATGAATATGCCGATTACGGCACCAACGGTACCGGGCAACCTAACTCCAGCTCATTTGTGTACCTGGTAACCGCCTTACGACAGCTGATGCCCAACAAGATCATCTCTTTTTACTTTTATGGCCCGGCAGCATCGCGCTTAAGCTTTAATGGCGTAACCGTAGGCTCAAAAGTTGATTACAGCTGGAATGCTATTTATGGTTCGTACTCCGTACCTAATGTACCAGGGTTAGCCAAAAGTAATTTGGGCCCTGCCGCTATTGATATCCAAAGCACCAGCTCATCAACCGCGGCTTCGCTGGCTACGCAAACCGTTAATAATAGCTATGGTATATACCTGTATTATAACCTGCCCAATACAGATGTGCATACTTACCTGAGCAGTGTATCAAACGCGCTGTATGGTAAGGCTACCGTGAAACTACCTTAACATCTACCCTAAAAAAACAATAGTAACCGACATGAAAACATCTATCAATTTATCCTTTAACAGGATAGCTGTGGCCTCATTGGGCTTCGTGCTACTGTTTACGGCAGCTTGTAAAAAAGATCTGTCGCCCGCTGCAAAAACAAACAATGCCCCCTCAAAACTGGGCACCAACGCTATTGGTGTTAGTGGCCCCAAAGGCGTTTGTTATGTAGAGGTGAACAATAACGACATCCTGAATGTGGGCAATTACAAGCTATCAACCGGGGAGCAGCTTTTTGATATCGGCATTATATTCGCCGCCAATATCAATTACAATACCAGTACCCAAAAAGCCGAATTGTTTTTTAATCCGCAGGTTACCGCGGTGCTAAACAACGCGGCCACCAAAATCCAGCCATTACAGGCCAAGGGTATCAAGGTGATGCTATCCATCCTGGGTAATCACCAGGGCGCGGGGATCTCCAACTTCCCGAGCCAGCAGGCCGCGCAGGATTTTGCCCAGTTACTGGCCAACGCTGTAACCACTTATGGTTTGGACGGTATCGACTTTGATGACGAATATGCCGACTACGGCACCAACAACACCGGGCAACCCAACTCCAGCTCGTTTGTTTACCTGGTAACAGCCCTACGCCAGTTGCTGCCTACCAAACTGATCTCTTTCTATTTTATCGGTCCGGCGGCATCCAACTTAAGCTATAATGGGGTAACCGTAGGTTCAAAGATCGACTATAGCTGGCAAGCCTATTATGGCAGCTATGGCGCTCCCAACGTACCGGGATTAGCTAAAAGCAACCTGGGTCCCGCTGCTATTGATATCCAGAGCACCAGTTCGTCAACCGCAGCCTCATTGGCTACACAAACTGTAAATAATGGCTATGGCATTTACCTTTATTATAATTTGCCCAACACCGATGTGCATACTTACCTGAGCAGTGTTTCCAACGCGCTGTATGGCAAAGCAACGGTATATGGCAGCAGCACCACGCCAACTACTGGTGTTACTTTTTACCAGGATATCAATTATGCAGGCACGGCTACCAGCACCATTGCCAAGGGGAATTACACCCTATCGCAGTTACAGGCGCTGGGCTTTGTGAACGATTGGGCATCGTCGGTAAAAATACCTTCGGGATGGACGGTGACCATGTACGGTGATGATAACTTTACCGGTACCTCCTGGACGTTAACTTCCAACACAACCAATTTCACCACCCTGTCGCCCAACGCGAACGATGTGGTATCATCTGTTAAAATTCAATAATTAAAAAATGAGAATCAGGAGTTAAGAGTCAGGAATCAAGACTGGAACAAAACCTTCCGGGAATTTGCCAAAGCTCTTGATTCCTCGTTCTTGGCTCTTGATTCTATCAACGCTCTCTTAACCAAAAAAACAATTATGAAAAAAAACGCTTTTTTAACAAGGCTTGGATTGCCTATGCTTTGTCTGTTCGCTCTTGCTGTTACTTCATCCTGCAAAAAGGATAATGGAAACTCCGCCGAAAAACTACAAACACTTGGCGCATCCACAAATAATTTAAAAACCCAGGCGGTAACTTCCAATGCCGACCTGATCGCTTATAAAAACAGCGTGCATAAAATATTTGTAGGCTTTTTGGTGGGTGATGGTGCCGACGCGGCTGCCAGTTTCAATCCGGCCAATGCGCCCGACAGTACCGATTTCCTGGAGTTTTTTGCCGGGAATGATGCCACACGGTCGCACTGGCGCGCTGCACAGGCCAAAGGAACCCGGATTGTGGTATGCCACTTTTTGGGCGACGCCTATTTTGATGGATCTTCCAAAGATCCGGCTACGCCAACTTCAACCAAAACCGTTGCCACTGCAACCAGTACTTATGACCATTGGTCGCAGGCCATGTATAACCAGCACATTGTAGCCGACTCTTTAGACGGCATAGACCTGGATATAGAATCTGGTACTATCGACAACAAAAATGTAACCAGCAGCAGTTACCCGAATTTATTAACCTCCGTTGCCAAATGGTTCGGACCAAATTCTACTTCGGCAGTTACCAAAAGTATGGGTAAAAAACCGGTGTTCTTTTATGACACCGATGGATCCCTGGATAACAACAGTTTAACCGGCACCAAAAGCAATTATGACTATATATTATTCCAATCCTATACTACCGGAAGCCATTTCTGGAGCAGCAGTTCCTTCCCGCTATCCTCAATAGCCTCTACTTATGGAGCGGATAAAACTATTTTGCTGGTTAACGGCGATAGCTTTAAACATGCCGATGGCAGTGAAGACCAATCAGGCGGCGATGCTCAGGCAACGTCAGATCTATACAATTATGCCACCAATTGGGCCAAAGCCAACAAGGTTGCCGGCGTTGGAGCATATCGTATGAGCCGCGATTACAACCATACTCCTCCATTTATTGTTTCCAGGAACGCTATCCAATTGATGAATGGCAGCGGTGGTACTACGCCAACTACGGGTGTAACTTTTTATCAGAACACCAATTACGGCGGTACAGCTACCAGTCTGATCCAGAAAGGTACTTATACCCTGGCGCAATTACAGGCCAAAGGCTTTGTAGATAACTGGGCATCATCGGTAAAAGTACCCTCAGGATGGACGGTGATCATGTATACCAACGATAACTTTGGCGGCACCTCATGGACACGTACAGCCAACACACCCGATTTTACCACCTTATCGCCAAATGCCAATGATAAAGTGACCTCGGTTAAAATTCAATGATCTGAACTCTTTTTTAAGAATAACGACCTGTGAAATAAATAATTAGCCAAAAGAAGGAGTCTCACCCTTCTTTGTGTTAAAATTCAATGATCTGAACTCCTCTTTGGGAGTAACGATCTGTGAAATAAATAATTAGCCAAAAGAAGGAGTCTCACCCTTCTTTCGGCTAAAATTCAATGATCTGAACTCCTCTTTGGGAGTAACGATCTACGAAATAAATAATGGCCAAAGAAGGAGTCTCACCCTTTTTTGGCTAATTATCCTTTTTGAAAAAGTTGCTATACAACCTTCCTGTTAATATTTATGAATCAATTTTATTAAACATAAACCCTTTAAAATCCCTCATTATGAAAAAAAACCTCTTTTCTTTCAAAGCCGGTCTTTTGTTGATCAGCCTCTCTGCGTTGCTTGCAACCCAAGCCTGTAAGAAGGACCATGGCAGCGCTGCTTCTAAACTGCAAACCGAAGGTTCATCTAAAAACAGCTTGACAACGCTATCTGCAGCTTCAGACAGCGCTTTGGTTGCCTACAAGAAAACCAAGCACGAAATTACCGCTGGTTTCTACCGTGTACAGGGCCCTTGTTATGGGGCCGGCGTAAATGGCTCCAACTTTTCGTTGGTGCCGGATAGCCTGGATGTACTCATTCTCTTTTGTTTCGACAAGACCTCGCCTATTGCCGCCAGCGTACCGGCATGGGTAAGCGCCTTACATGCCAAAGGCACCAAAGTGATCATTACCGGTAACCTCAACATTCCTTCGGGCGTACCGCATAACACCGCGGGGTACCAGACAACCGCCAAAATGATCATGGATAGCGTGGTTAACAAATACGGTTTGGATGGCTATGATATTGATGTGGAAAGCAATCCGTCGGGTACAACCCTAACCGATATGACTGGCGTTTACACTGCGCTTTCCGCTTACCTGGGTCCAAAATCAGGCACCGGGAAACTATTGACCTTTGATACCAATCAAACCGGCACCAACAGCCTTTTCCGGAATGTGTATACCATGATCGATTATGTATGGCTGCAGGCTTATGGTCGTGGGTCTTCTACTTTGCAAAGTACCTGGAACACTTTTTCTTCTTATATCACCTCGGATAAATTTGTACCCGGATTTTCATTCTACGAAGAAAACGGCTATCCAAGCAATTACTGGGATGATGTTACTTACCCGGAAAACGGAACAGGCCGCGCTTATGATTATGCCCGCTGGGAGCCAACCTCAGGCAAAAAAGGCGGCGTATTTGGTTATGCCATTGACCGCGATGCACCGCTTACCTCTCTGCACGATAACACTCTTCGTGTTCCGGATTACAAAGTAACTAAGGACCTGATCAAGATCATGAACCCAACCAGCGGCGGTGGCGGTACTACAACAGGGGTGGTTTTTTATCAAAACTCCAACTATGCCGGTACAGCTACCCAAAAAATAGCTAAAGGCAATTATACCCTGGCGCAATTACAAGCCAAGGGTTTTGTGAACGATTGGGCATCATCGGTGCAGATACCTTCGGGCTGGACAGTGATCATGTATTCTAATGACAATTTTGGCGGCACATCATGGACATTAACTGCCAATAACAGTTGGTTTGGCGCGTTGTCGCCAAGTGCCAATGATGTAGTGTCATCGATTAAGATCCAATAACATTAAGAGAGTCAGGAGACAAGAATCAGGACATAAAGGAAAACCTCTGGACATTTTCCTAAATCCTGATTCTTGACTCTTGGTTCTTGATTCCTACTATACCTTTCAACTATTTATCCACCTATCAAAAATCTATGAAAATGAATTCATTAAAAAAATCAAACAAGGTTTGCCATACCAGTATGGTAATTGCAGGCTTATCCCTGCTATTTTTAACCGGTTGTAAAAAGTCGGAGCAGGTATCCCCAACAGGCGAAAACGCACAGTCTGCTACAGCGCGTGCTGTTACTACAACATCTGTTACCGCCGGCCCTCCTTACAAAGTGGCTTATTATGCCTTTGATAATGGCAGCGTTTCGCTGCTGCAGTGCACCCAAAGTGCCAATGTGATGGTATTGTTTGAAGGTACACCATGGCAAATTGTCGATTCTACGCATTACGATCCCAACCACAATGGTATTATGCTGAGCAACCAGTACAAATCATACAAAGCTATTATGGCCGATGTACGAACATTACAGGCCAGGGGAGTAAAGGTGCTGATGAATATTGACGATGCGGCTTCATGGAGCACAACAACACCTTTTACCAATAGCGCCGGTACCAAATTAACCTATACCCAATTTGCTGCTTTTGTTAAACAAATGGTAATTGAATCCTTGCACCTGGATGGTATTGCTTTGGATATTGAACACGGGGCAACGGTAAATACAAATTATAACAACATGCTAAAGGCACTGGGAGGATACTTTGGACCAAAATCATCCAACACCAGCACCATTTACACCGCGGCCATATACAGCGGCGCGCCAGAAGGTGATGCCATAGGCAAAAAAGCAAGCATGGCAGCCTACTTTAATTTTGTGGAGGATATGGGATATTTCTCTGATAATACTTCAAGATTTAACCAATACGCCAAGTACATAGGCAATGCCAAAACCATGATCGGTGTATCATCTCAATATAACAGCCTGGCCAATGCCGAAGCAGCCGCAGCCTGGCAGCCCCCTACCGGCGACCTTAAAGCCGGTATTATGGTTTATGCCGCGAATGGCGCAGGTCAGGCTTATACCGATTCTGTTTTTGCGCACTTGAGTGTTAAACGGTAATGATGAAGTAAGCTCTTGTTGAAATTCAATAGCCTCTTTTAACCCATTGCGTCATTGCGAGCGCAGTGTGGCAATCCCTAACTATACAGAGCCGCTCTACAAATCGGGGATTGCCACGCTGCGCTCGCAATGACGCGTTTTTTTTATTCCGTTTCATACTTCGCAATGACGCGTTTTTTAGCATAATAACTTAGGCCTTAAATAAAAAAGCCTCCTGATATGATCAGGAGGCTTTTTTATTTATAGGAGATATGCTCTTACTCGTTGATCGCTTTTACGCCTGGTAATTCTTTACCTTCCATGTATTCCAGTAAAGCGCCGCCACCGGTTGACACGTAGCTAACTTCCTGGGTCAGGTTAAATTTGGCAACAGCTGCTGCTGAATCGCCACCACCTATCAGGGAGAAAGCGCCATTTTCAGTAGCTTTAACTACGGCTTCGGCAATAGCTTTGGTTCCTACTAAAAACGATTCCATTTCAAAAACACCCATCGGGCCGTTCCATAAAATGGTTTTTGATTCTTCAACCACCTTGCTGAATAAAGTAACGGTTTCCGGACCAATATCCAGGCCCATCCAACCGTCAGGAATCTGGCCGGTTTTAGCAACGCCGGTTTTGGCATCGTTAGCAAAAGCATCAGCAATAACGTTATCTACCGGTAAGTACAATTTTACGCCTTTGTCTTTTGCTTTTTGTTTCAGGCTGATAGCCAGGTCGAGCTTATCGGCTTCAACCAGTGAAGTACCAATGTTACCACCATCGGCTTTAGCAAAGGTATAAGCCATACCGCCACCGATGATCAGGTTATCTACCTTATCCAGCAGTTTTTCGATCAGCTCAATTTTATCAGAAACTTTTGAACCACCCATGATAGCGGTGAAAGGTTTGGCAGCACCGTTTAATATTTTTTCGGCATTGTTCAGTTCGGCAGCCATCAGGTAACCAAAATATTTGGCATCCGGGAAAAACTGCGCGATAACCGCTGTAGAAGCGTGAGCGCGGTGAGCCGTACCAAAAGCATCGTTCACGTACACATCACCCAGTTTCGAAAGCTTTTCGGCAAAAGCCACATCGCCTTTTTCTTCTTCTTTATAAAAACGCAGGTTCTCTAATAAAAGCACCTCGCCTTTTCCTAATTTTTGTGATTTTTCAACAGCGTCGGCACCAATGCAATCATCAGCAAACTGCACCTGCTGACCCAGCAGATCTGATAAATGCGAAACAACATGCTTCAAAGAGTCCTTCTCATTCGGCCCATCTTTCGGGCGCCCCAGGTGCGACATCAGGATAACTTTACCACCATCTTTTAAAATCTTTTTTATGGTTGGCAAAGCGGCCGTCATCCGGTTATCATCAGTAATGTTATAATCCTTATCCAAAGGCACGTTAAAATCAACCCTGATCAGGGCTCTTTTGCCTGCAAAACTTATTTGATCTACTGTTTTCATATTAATTATATGGGTCATTTACTGTAAGGCGCGCAAATTGGGCATTTTATTCTTAATTCTTAACGAAAAAGTAAAAAAGGTGTTTGAAAATACCCCAAACTTCATGATATTTTAACATACATCACATAATGCGGCCCAATTCCGGGCACTTCAAACTCCGGCGAAATGATCTCAAAACCGGCATTATGATAAAAAGCGACCGCCTTTTTACGCGCGTTGCACCAAACATAATTGGCTTTTTGGCCGCGCAGGTACACCAGGGCAAAATTAACCAGTTGGTTCCCCAGCCCTTTGCCCCTGTATTTTTCGGTAGTAGCCATGCCCCGCAATTGGTAGGCCTTGCCTTCAAAACCTTCATAATTCTGGGGATGAAACGAAGCCACACAGGCCAGTTCATCATTTTGATAATAGCCTAAATGAAACGCACCCTCTATCCTGTCTGTCGGGAAAATACATTCATCCAGGGTGAGTTTCCCTTCGCGCAGCACTTCGTTGCGGATAGGCAATAACTCTTCTACAGTTATAAATTTGATCATAGTTTTTTATGAGAGTCAAGAATTAAGAGCCAAGAATCAAGAAAAAAACAATCATTGATTATCGACCCTCTTTCTGGTTAGCTATTTTCTTAACTCTTGATTCTATTCTTTGGGTTCTATTCATTTAGCTCTAACGCAGCTATTTCCTCTACCAGATCGGCCAGGCGGCTGCTGTAGCCCATTTCGTTATCGTACCAGCCAACCACTTTCACCAGTCCGCCTACGATAGAGGTGAGCTGCGCATCAAAAATACAGCTGTGCGGATTATCCAGTATATCGGTTGATACGATGGGATCTTCGGTATACTCCAGTACATTTTTCATGGGGCCATCGGCAGCCTGTTTAAATGCCCGGTTAATTTCTTCAATAGTGGGTTGCTTTTTAAGGCTGCAGGTAAAATCTGTTAATGAGCCATTAAGCACCGGAACACGGATACCGGCACCACCCAAGCGCCCTTCCAGATGTGGAAATATAGCCGTAATAGCTTTGGCCGCGCCTGTTGTAGTAGGTATAATAGAGGCCGAAGCTGCCCTTGCCCGGCGCAAGTCTTTATGCGGAGCATCATGCAAACTTTGATCGCCGGTCATAGAGTGAACGGTGGTGATGTAGCCATCAATAATTCCCCAGTTCTCATCCAGTATCTTCACCATAGCCGCCACATTATTGGTGGTACAGGAAGCATTGGATAATATGGGTGACCGCAGATCGACCAGACCATCGTTGACAGCCAGCACCACGGTAGGTACATTTTTATCTGTTGACGGGGCCGAGATAATTACCTGTTTGGCACCGGCCGCCAAATGCAGTTCAGCGCCCTGCCTGGAAGTGAATTTTCCGGTTGATTCTATCACCAGATCAATATCCAACTCGCCCCAGGGCAATGCCTGGGGATCACGCTCAGCAAATACTTTTATCTGCTGCCCGTTAACGTAAAGATTGCTGGCATCATGCTCAACCGTACCTTTAAATCCACGGTGAACCGAATCATATTTAAATAAATGAGCAAGGGTTTGCGTATCGGTGAGGTCATTGATAGCTACCACCTCGATACCGGGTTTAGCTAAGATATTTCTTAAAAAAATGCGGCCTATGCGGCCAAATCCATTTATGGCGATCTTCATTCTCTCTGTTTTAAAAACAGGTCAAAGTTAGTAATTAAGTCATTGGGGCATTGAGCCATTAGGTCATTTTTTGATAATATAACGCATAATCACTATAAAGTAAATGACTTAATGACTCACGAAGTAAATGACTTAATCTCTTCAAACAAATAAATTTCGCAAAGCCACCTGTTCGCGTTCTTTAGAGCGGATACAGAAAGTGACCATCCAGTTAAAAACAATCGGGATCAGCAGGATCACCGAGATCAGGAAGGTGTTACTCAGATCACTGAACAATAGC
>NZ_JBQEPI010000009.1:0-377929 GCF_052045695.1 Mucilaginibacter sp. 22184 | reverse complement strand
ACAAAAACATCCGCTCCCAGGAGCCTATCTGTACAACAACTTTACTCTCTTTCAAACCCTAACTCAGAGGGGTCACTTTAGATTGGCGAAGAGGGGTCAATATCATTGGTATATCCACTGATCTCCAATCTTGTAAAAAGAGCTGTTGGTGAATAATTTTGCGTCGTTTTTTATAAGTTCTTCGAATGAAAAATTGACCTGATCTTTGCTTGTCCAATCGGGATAGTCATGAACCTGTTGTATTGAACTAATCACTGCCCTACTATTATTTTCATCCAAGTCCATCATCATACCGACTGATGCGAAACTTCCGTATGGAGTTGCCCGGTAAGATGCCCGGTTAAAGTATTTCCAGATCGTATTTTTAAAGTGAACCGGCAATCCATCCAAATCTTCAATTCTTATATTTTCAATTTGGTCAAAAAATTCTTTCGATGAATCTTTTATCGATAATTTCAAAGCTTCCCAGTTTTCTTGTAAGCGTGAACGGGTAGCGAATTGTGGGGTTCGCAGTAACAGGTTTTTAGATAGGTGCAACTTCATAGGCTTGAATGCTTCTGTCGAAATACAATTTTATTATCTGAACAGCCAGATTCTTTGTTTAACTGGCAATATTGAAATGACGAAATGCTGAGACAAGGCTACTACAGGGCTTCGGCTATCGCAAGAAGGGATGCTTTATCTGAAGTTTTCCGGGTAAAGGTCTGATGTCGGATCTGATTGCCAATAGGCTTTGGTGTCAACATCCATAATGGTCAGTCTTCCGCTGTGCCCTGCCCCGGTATCCACATTGATAATGTTTGCGATCCGAAGCGGGACTGTACTGGCGAGCTTTGTCGTAGTGGTATGTCCAATGAAGATTTCTTCAAAATTAGAAGCATTGAAAAAAGTTTCTCCCGCGTTTCCATTCATTCTAAAATGTGTGATGGCTTCCTCCCACAGTGATCTGTCCCAATAGTAAGCGCTTGTTTCTTGTGCTTCAAAAGACAGGTGCCTGTTAAATCCACCGTGAACAAAGCATCTGTTTTTTGGGTCGATATGGAATAGTTGTTGTCTTTCGAAGAAGGCTTTATGGGCTTCAGGAATATCGCTGGCATTTAATGAGGTTTTATAACCACAACGACTTTTGATGAAGGCAGCGTTCAAAATGGATGCGATCTCGCTGTTGCCAAAACCATTTTGCCTGAAGGTCTACTCAATCATTAAGCAAAAAAAATCCTTATAATTTATAAATAACAACTAATAGTTATTTATAAAAAATAGCCTTGTTTGTGTCAAAATAATATGTATATATTTATAATATCTAAATCATTCACAATAAAACATGACAACTTTAAATAATGTCCGCATGCGTGAGCGCTCAATGAAGCTTACCACGCTCCTGTATACCCTGAGAAAGCTGTTTAGGAATTTACAAAACTTATATTTCAGTAATAAAATGAATAAACTGCTGATGAAAATACAGCTAGAAAATAAATAATGGTGAAGAAATTAATACTCCTGCTGCCGTTTTTAGCTGCCTCATTAAACGGATTATCCCAACAATCGACACAAAACAACACGTTTATCCCACCGTCTCCAACAGCGGCCTCGCTGGGGAAATTTATTAATAACTACGGCAATTCATCTACCGGAGCGGTCAATGCATCCGTTCCTGTCTTTGATCTACAAACCGGGACATTGGATGAAAATATTCAATTAAGATATAATTCCAACGGATTCAAACCAGCCGAAGTTCCCGGTTGGATAGGTGCCGGCTGGACCATGAGCGGCGGAGGTGTCATCACCCGAACGGTGCGGGGACTCCCGGATGATACGTATATGTACGGGTATCTTAGTAATTTGACCGATGCTGCCGATTTTGACAATACACTCAGGAGCGGGCGGACGATCACTTTTGAGGTTTATGACCGGATCAATCATAATCAGTTTGATTTTCAGCCTGATTTATACAGTTTTCATGTTGGGAACTATTCCGGACAATTTTATATGGACTTTAGTGGGGATATCCACATCATGCCCTATCAAAATCTGAAAATCACCTATAGCAGAGCCGATGACCAAACTCATAATATCATTGCTGGTATTGAATCGTGGGTGATCAGTACACCGGAAGGGGATACCTATACGTTCTCCGATAAAGAATGGTCCAGGACACCTGCAACGGTCGCTACACAACCTTATGAGATCAAAACGGTCTCCAGTTGGTATCTTACCAACGCCACCTCAGAAAGAGGAGATTATATCAACTATCATTATCAGGGGACTCCGAATGTTTATCGGTATCAGGAATTTCCATCTGAGAGCATGGGGCTTGCCAGTTGTGCCACCTCTGGCGGGAGTCCTAGCGTACCAATGAATAATTTCTCAAAAAATCCTACCTGGCACGAGGTCATATACTTAAGTGAGGTTGAAACTAAATCAGCGAAAGTGAAGTTTTTTACAAGTGATCGGAATGACCCTTATCAGATACAGGAGACCGGTAGCACATATACCTTAAAGGACAAACAGTTAGATTCCATTGCTGTTTATAGCTTAAACAATCTGGCGGTACCATTAAAATCTTTTGCTATAAAATACAATAATCCTTCTGAGCGCACACGTGCTGTACCGGTGGAGTTCAGACAATATGCCAAAGGCGCAGGGGTATTTAACAAATACAATTTTGATTATTATTCATTTCCGAATGTTCCCTACAATTACATGGGTATCGATCACTGGGGTTATTATAACGCTGCCGGTAATGGATCACTTATTCCCAGAACAATCATCACCGCGCCAGCCTTGGGAATGAACGACCAACCAGTGGGAACAGCTGACAGGGGGGTAAACACCTCTGTTGCAGTATGTGGTATTCTAAAAAATATAAAATACCCAACGGGCGGACAAACAACTTTTGAGTACGAACCTCATGACTATAGTTTTGGATATGAACGAACCGTATATTTTAGTATCCCGGCCGTAAGCGCCTGGAAATATTATACTACGGGTGATGGGCCAGACATCGACGGGACCTTTACGATAGCACACCAGGCGGAAATTACCGCAACAGGTACGATCGAGATCAATGACGGCAGAGATTGCTTACAGGAAACGAGATCATATCCCCCAATAAAAAAAACCTTTCCTGCCGGTACGTATGATGTTTTTGACAATTTCCTGGCGGACGTCGTTGCCCAGGTAGATCCACGCAAGGTAGGTTGTCTTTACAGGATATCCATCAATATTTCCGGTAAGGACTATTACAAAGCCTTGATGGATTTCGGAGGAGGTGTCAGGCTGAAGAAAGTTACCAATTATGACGGCATAAATCATGCTAGTGATATGATTACCACTTACAAGTATAAATTGAATAATAGTGATTTGTCATCGGGGGTGATCGGAGCTGATCCCAAGTATTATTATTATTTTGACAGCAATCTTACCGTAGATGGCAATCCCCTGGGAGATCAATGCGATGCCATATTCGTATTAAGATCTTCAACAGTAAATACTATCCCGCTAACGCAGGGCAATTATATCAATTACCAGCGAATAGAAGAAATAAGGAACGATAATTCAAAAACGGTAAATTATTATACAACTTATAGAGATTATAGTGATTTTGACCCTGAGTTTCAAACGCCGGTAGCCAACCATAACTTAGGGACAACCGGTACTCAGGACTTTTTGCGGGGTAATCTACTGGGAACAGAAGTTTATGATAGCCAAAATAAACTGTTAACAAGATCAACACGAAGTTATAAAATTTCTGCCCCTAATACGTTCAGTCAATATTTTTGGACATCCATCCCGATCTATGTACAAGGTTTTCAAAGTGCTATAACGAACTTTGTCGGCGCCGCCCGGGAGGCCGCGACATTATACTACATGAATAAACAGCGGGATGTAACCTATAGCAATACAGATTCCGTAGTTGTGAACCATGACTTTTATTATGATAACCCACTCAACCTGCTTGTAACCAGGGATATTACGACAAAAAGTGACGGCAAAACCTATACAAAAGCCAATATTTATGGAGATGATTATGTTCCATTAACCATTTTTACCAATGGAGGCAATAAGCCAATTGAACAGGTGGTTTATTTAACCGATAACCAGGGTACCCGTATCGTTTCGGGATCGATCAATGAATACGGCGACAAGGGATTGTTAACCAAATCTTATAAACTAAAGGAAACGTCTCCAATAAGTCAGGCGAACTTTAAATTTTCGGCAAGCGCCAAAGGGCAGCTGCCTTATCCGTCATCGCACGGAAGTTATGTTCATGATGACCAATATGAAGACCTGGTAGCGTATCAGTACGATGGTACGGGAAACCCCGTACGGCTAACTCCTAAGGACGGAGCACTAATAGGGTATAAATGGGGTTATAACCAGGAATACCCGGTAGCCGAATGCAAGAATTCGTCGGAAGCCGAGTTTTATTATGAGGGATTTGAAGAGAGCACAGGAAGTGGTATAGTTACAGGCGTCGGGCACACCGGAAATAAATTTACGACTAATGCCGCAGTGAATTGGACCAGACCAAACACTAGAACTTATGTCATCAGCTATTGGTATAGAAGCGGTGGGATCTGGAGGTATAAATCAGAGCAGAGCTATACAGCCTCAAGCTTTACGATGACCGGGGGAGATGCATATGATGACATCCGTATCTATCCGCGAGACGCCCAAGTGACGACGTATACCTACGATCCGTTGGTGGGGATGACGAGCAGTACCGATCCCAAAGGAGAAACAACTACTTATGAATATGACAACTTCCAGCGTTTGTTGAATATCAAGGACAAAGACGGGAACATCGTCAAAAGTTTTACCTATCACTATTCGGGCCAATAAATTTACAACCTTATCCGGATGAGACGACACTTTAAATTCAGCATACTATCTGCCCTGATCCTATCAGCAGGGCCTGTAGCCTATAGCCAAACGACACCGCCTGGCGCAACGGCAGCTCAGAACTATGTGGCTACCTTTATGCCCCGGGCTGCGGGCATGACCACCAATACGGCATTGAATACCAATGCCAGTGATAAGAACAAGGTAGCGACAACGATACAATATTTTGACGGTCTGGGTCGTCCCCTGCAAACCGTGCAACGACAGGCTTCGCCCCAAGGCAACGATATCGTACAGCCTTTTGCCTATGACCAGTTTGGACGTGAAGCTGTCAAATACCTGCCCTATGTACCCCAGACAGGTACCGCCGGGAGCTATAAAGCCGATGCGTTGACGACAGGCGCGGGTCAAAGCCAGTTCTATGCTACCCCACCGGCGGGAGTGACGGCGATCAGCAACCCGTTCTCCATCACCAACTTCGAGCCATCCCCGCTGAACCGGGTGATAGAACAAGGTGCGCCGGGAATCGACTGGCAGCCAGCTGCCGGTCACACCCAGAAAATAGCCTATACGACAAATAACATTAAGGACATAACAGATACAGCGAATACCATGCTGGCGGCGCTTTATACCACAACGATCAACGCGAACGGAAGCCGGACCTTAGCCAAGAGCAGCAATTACGGGGCAGGCCAGCTTTATGTAACGGTAAGCAAAGACGAGAACTGGAAAAGCGGCCGCGGCGGCACTACCGAAGAATATAAAGACAAAGAGGGCCATGTGGTGCTGAAACGGACGTTTAACTATATACCCGCTAAAAGTAATCCGGCAGTCGCTGCCACTTTACAGATCCTGTCGACGTATTATGTATATGACGATCTGGGTAACCTGGCTTTCGTGCTTCCACCAAGAGCGCTTGCTGATATTGCCTTACCCTCAACGGTATTGCTCAATAACCTGTGCTATCAATATCGTTATGATGAACGTAACCGGCTTACGCAGAAAAAAATCCCGGGCAAGGGCTGGGAGTTTACGGTATATAACCGTTTGGACCAGCCGGTATTGACACAGGATAGCCTGCAAAGACAAAGCAACCAATGGACAGTAACCAAGTATGACGCTTTAGGCCGGGTGATCATGACCGGGCTGTGGAATGCAGGTACGGTATATGCCTTATCCACCCTTCAAAACAATATCTATGGGGTAACACAATGGGATACCCGTGATCAGACGAATAATACCACGACTTATCCAACAGGATACGTGCTGGGCAGTTACCCGGTGTTGACCAAGAGGTTAACGATAAACTATTATGATGATTATAATATCCCGAATCTTCCGGCAGGCTACCTGGTAACCAATGGTGTGAGTACCATGACCAAAGGGCTGCTGACGGCGAGTTTGACGACGGTACTGAATACGATAGCCAACGACAAGCCGGACACGCTTTGGGAGGTGAGCTATTATGATGATAAAGGCAGGAACATCCGGAGCTATAAACAACACTACCTGGGCGGTACCGTAAACGCAGGTAACTTCGATGTCGTGCTGAACACGTATAATTTCAACGACCAGGTGACCAGCATCAACCGGAGACATTTCACCACGGCCACAGGAGGAACACCTAAACTGACGATCATTAATGAGTACATGTATGATCACATGGGCCGGAGGACAAAAGTCTGGGAAAAGATCCAGAACGGGGGCCAGGCGGCAGACATCCGGACGCTGATCGCCCAAACAGCTTATAACGAGGTTGGCCAGGTATGGAAGAAGAACCTGCACAGCACGGATAGCACAAACTTCAAACAAACGGTCACCTATGGCTATAATGAACGTGGCTGGCTGAATACGAGCAGTGCGCCGTTGTTTGCCGAGCAGCTGTATTACAATACCAACAGCAGTAAACAATATAACGGCAATATCGCCTACCAATACTGGGGAACGCCGGGCAGCCTGACCAAGAACTATGCATATGTCTATGACCAGCTGAACCGGTTGACGGCGGCGGCGGCATCGACGGGCAATCATGAGAACAACATCACGTATGATCCGTTAGGTAATATCACGGGCTTAAACCGTTACCAGGGTGGCACGCTGATCGATCAACTGACGTATACGTACCCTACAGGCAGCAGCCAGTTACAGGCGGTAACGGATGCGACTACGAACAATGCCGGACAGAAAAGCGGGATAGCCAGTTATGCGTATGATGGCAATGGAAATCTTATCAGTGACAACAGCAAAGGGATCAGTAATATCGCCTATAACCTGCTGAACCTGCCGCAGACGATCACGGGCAAGAGCACGACCTATACCTATGATGCTATAGGACAAAAACTGTCCAGGCTAATAAACACAGCCAAGACGGATTATATCGGTGGCATCCAGTACGATGGTACAGCGGCATCATCAACGATCAGTTTTATCCAGACAGAAGAAGGAAGGGCTTTGCCCAAAGACGCCACCAGCTATAACTACGAATACACGTTGACCGACCATTTGGGTAATAGCCGGGTGAGCTTTGATACCGGCACGGGAACAGCCAGGCAAGTACAGGTAGATGATTATTATCCGTTTGGTATGGAGATCAGCACCAGTGTGGCCAGTCCGAAAAATGAGTATCTTTACAATAAGAAGGAGCTGCAGGAGAACCTGGGCTTGTATGATTACGGTGCACGGTTCTATGATCCGGTGATTGCGAGGTGGACGAGTATTGATCCTAAATCGCAGCTGCTAGAAATAGTTTCGCCATATATATATTCTTTGAATAACCCTGTGAACTTCATAGATAGAGATGGGGAATTACCTATTTTTATAAATGGTAGAGTGTTTGGTGGTGATTCAGAAAGAGGTAATGCTTCCTATTGGGATGCGCAACTACTTAGAACTATTGCCAGTTCCGGAATCCCCAATCCAGGAGGAACTTCATTTTATGTTGATGGGGACAGGTACATGTACAATTTCGGAAGCACTCATGAGGTTAGAAATGCAGGATGGCTAGAAGGTGGAGGGGTTCCTGAGAAAAGAAGAGATGCTGGTCGCGAAATCGGTAAAGAGGATTTCGAAAAGATACTTGCTCAACTTGCAAGAGATCCAAAAACGGGTAAAATAACTGAGAAAATACAAATCTATACACATAGCCGAGGGGCGGCATTTGGTGCTGGTTATACCGAAGCCTTGTTAGAAATGATTAAACAACATGCCGATGAATTTGCTGATGCAGAAAACGAAATTGATTTCGTCTATAATATGGGGCCTCATCAATCGTGGGGAGTCAGTGACCCCAAAGGTGTAGACGCATATTCAGACCACCATGACAAGGATTTCCTGTCAGGAAATTCCATGGGTGGAGTAAAGGCACACTTTGCAAGTAAGGAAACATCAGGTGGGGTATTTGGCCCGCATTCAACTACATCTTTTATAAAGGATGTAGGGGCGTTTTTAAAAGCATTTAAAAATAGCAAAGGCGACCCGAAGAAGGTGATTGACGACTTTGTAAAGCGAATGAAAAAGGATTATAACATTCAAGTAACGGTTAAAGAATAATGAAACAAATTAAGTTATTTATAGTTAACACGATTCTGTTCGTGGTACTTTTTGTAGTCTACTACATGACAGGGTTCTTTTTAGGATTAGCATCTAATGATAATCATAAAACGGAAAGTTGGCTACTATATATAGGATTTGTGTGTTTACATATAGCTCTCAACGTGACGTTTACTGTCAAGCTAAAGAAGTATTCTTTGGAAATTATTACTTTGAGTTGCTTTTATATACTAATACTTTACGGTATTGTTGCATACATCTATAGATGAACATCTGCTGACGTATGCTTGTAGCGCATGAACAAGGATAGATAAGTAACCAGTAAGCCCAACCACACAAAGATTGGGCTTTAACTTTTTATAAATCATTATTGTTTTGGCATGTTAGATAAGGCCATCGGCGATGTCCTTGTCATCTCGGGCGTTAGACAAATAATTAAGTTTGATTAAGCAGTAACAGCGAAAACCTGTTACTGCATATGACTTTCGAAACTCGCTATTCATTGATTGCTGTTGTCAGGTAGCCTATCCCGGCCCGTTGATGTAACAAAATCTAATATTACTTTTCATTCCTTACTTTATTAAATGAATATAGAGGAAGAAATTTCAATAAATCAATATGGTCAAGGACTATTAGATAAAAATGTGATTATAACTAAATGGAAAGGCAATATGAATTTACGTAATTATCTGCATGGCTTATCTAATTTGATATTGCAATCAAAACCTGTTGAAGCCGATATTGAGCTTGCTATATCTGATAGCGGTTTGAAGCCTACATTTACTCCTTGTGTACTACTTAAAAATGGGTTGAGCCGCTCATCATTGGATAAAATAAGAAGCTTGCCCGACAATGAATTGGAAAAGGTTTTGATATTGTTTATATCATTATTCAAAAGCGCCTACATTAGACGCTTTAATGCAGAGAAAGAAAATCCTAATAAATGGTGGTACTGGGACTTGTCTAATGAGCAAAATATTAAAGCAATCAAACAAAAAATTCAATGAAGAACCTAATCCTATTACTACTGCTAAACACGGCCTTCACAGCCAAAGCGCAAACAGCGCAACAGGACAGCGCCCATATGGCGCTCCCTTTCTGTTTACAAGGTCAGGGTCTTTTCGCTAACCACGCTTCAATGGCTTTCACTGTATCACCATAAAACACCCGGTAAGTATGCTCCGTGACATAACCGATATGAGGCGTCGCGAGGACATTCGGCAAAATCCGCAGCGGATGTTCACCAGGTAGGGGTTCGGTGTCGTAGACGTCAAGGGCGGCACCGGCGATTCGGTTGTCTGTTAAGGCGGTGACAACAACAGCTGTTGAAGCTTCAACAGCTGCTTATGTTGAGGAAGCGGCTGTCCAAGTAGGAGCTGAGAGAGAGCCTCAGAGATACATGCAGCCGTTCCGCGCAACTCAGACAAGGACTACTATTGCAGTTGCCGATGCTGTTGACGAACAAGGTAATCAAATAAGAGTCGTTGGATCAAGTGAACCGAGACTAAGGGCCGCGCAAAGAGCAATGCTCAAGCCAGGAGAAGTTGAGGCAAAAGGTAATGGTCATGCTGAAGTAACGGTATTAGATCATTTACGAGTTAATAATTTGAGTATAAGAAGTATCGGTGCCAGTAGACCTGTTTGTGCAAATTGTAATGTTGCAATCGAAAGTTTTGGGATAAAAGCAGCGACTCCATTGAAGTTACCCAAGGAATATTTATTTATAAAAAAATAAAGAAATGGATATTTATAGAAAGGAAATAGAAGTTGATTTAATTAAGCTTTCCCATACAGGAAGATTATTGTTTGCAGTACTTACATCCGAAAGACTTTATCCGAATTATGTATTATTTCAAAACCAAAATGGTTGGGGTAACAACGAAGTACTACAGCAAGCAATTGTACTTATTTATGAATCGATTCTTCACCCCGATAAAATGGATTTACGGTTCATAGAAGATGCTATTTCCGAGGTCGATTTAATCACTCCTGATACCGAACAGTTTCCAGGAATATTGACATCCTTTGTGCTGGACGCATGCACTTCAGTTTATAGCACATTAAGCTACTTGCTTGATCATAAGCTTGACAATATCATTGATGTTGCAACATACGCAAGAGACACGGTGGATATGTATATCCAAGAAAGAGATGACATGGGCTATCAAGACCCTGATTTTGAAATAAAAATTGCTAATGATAGGTTTATGGTTGCCGAGAAAAAAAGGCAAAAAGATTTAGCAATTTCATTGAGCAAAATGAGTGATGCTGAAATGGTGAGTTCTATCAATATTTTAAGAGACCAAACTCCAATTGTTGACTTTAGCCTACTTCCATATTAAGTTCATATAAAGTTTAAATCCTCTTGTTTTATAATAAATGTTGCTGCTGCTGACAAGATGGTTTTATAAGCCTCTCAATGCTATTTATTCACAAAAACAACAACTCGCCGATAACGCCAACAAGATTCAACAAATCGGAATTCAAAAAAATGATAAAGAACGACAGGTAAAAATAGCACTTGCTTCCGCATACAACGATCTACTGGATGCCATTTCCTCCTGGCAACAGAAATTTGAGTTTATTAGTCCTGCAAATGGCAATGTACAATTTCTTGATTTTTGGCGCGAGAATCAATTTATCTCACAGGGGCAGGAAATATTTAGCGTTGTTTCAAAAGAAAACAAACCATCCGGTGAATTGATCCTTCCTTCTAGTGGTGCTGGTAAAATAAAAATTGGTCAGGAAGTAATTGTTAAACTGGAAAACTATCCATACCAGCAATATGGTACCATAAAAGGAAAGGTGCAAAGTCTATCATTAACCACCAACCAGTCAAGAGATAAGAACAACGCTTTTATAAATAACTATCTGATCACTGTTAGTCTGCCGAACTCTCTTAAGGCCAACTTTGGTTCAGCTTTAGATGTCAAATCTGAGCTAAGAGGAAGCGCTGATATTATTACGGATGATCGAATGTTTGTCGGAAGATTGTTTGATAATTTAAGAATAGTTACAAACGATAAATAGTTTATGCTTTTTCATCTGCGGATTAAATAATAATCAATAAAAATATTAACTAAATTGCCTAATCTTTTAAAACTAAACCTGGTAACCGGACGCATACATTTTAATCTTATCACCATAATGGACTTCTTCGATCCCGATAAAAACAAAATATATTTTGGTAGTACTGATAAACTATCCGACTGGATATCGGAGATTTCCGATCAGGGGAAGATAATCGAAAAAGTAAAATTGATGCTCAAGAACTATCTTGAATTAGATAATGTGAGTTTTCTATTCGGTTCAGGCTCATCTATTCACTTGGGCGCAGTTGCTATCCGTAATTTTCCCATTGAAGTGGAAGCATACATAACTGAAAAAGACAAGTCTGTCGCTGGCATTAAAACAGAACTCGAAAAAGCCATAAAAGGTGGAGATTCTGATGAACGTGACCACTCCATCCGGCGCAAGCTCAGTGCCCGCACCACACTTGCCGGTTACCCGTTGCGCTTTGATATCGCCTGCCCCACTGACGGCAGCAGGCCGTTGTGGTATTTGAGTTTGGGTTCAAATTTTTCAAATTAATTGTAATTACAATAATTATTATATCATAACAGTCTCGAAAACAATATACGTTGTTTTTATTCGCCGGTCTTTAGTCACGATTTAAGCTGGTATTCTTGCGGAGGTCGCCAAAAAACAACATCTTTACACCTGCAGCTAATACCATTTTTAGCCTAATGCCTTTAGGGATTAATTATGTCATTCAATGAAGATTCAAGAGTCAAAATACCCGCCCTACTGCATCTATGCAGATTAGGTTACGAATACATTCCCAGAAGACAACAGCAAAGGAACGAAGAGACAAATATTTTCCCTAATATTTTTAAACAAAGTATTGCGACGATTAACAATATTCCAGAGCAGGAAGCTGCTACTGTTTTGGAGGAAATCAGCCTTAAACTAAAATACGATGACCTCGGGCGCGATTTCTACAAACACCTGGTAAATACGTCAGGGCTGCGGCTGATTGATCTTCAAGATTTCAACAAGAACAGCTTTCATATTACCACGGAACTGACATACAAGAATGGGGATGAAGAATTCCGCCCGGATATTACGCTGTTGATTAATGGCATGCCCCTGGTCTTTATTGAGGTAAAAAAGCCGAACAATCGCGAAGGCGTATTGGCAGAGCGTACCCGGATCAATAAAAGGTTTGCCTTAAAGGATTTCAACGCCTTTACTAATATCACGCAGTTAATGATCTTCTCCAATAATATGGAGTATGAAGATGGGGTAACCGAGCCGATAATGGGTGCTTATTATGGAACTCCTTCTAAAAACGGGGTTCAATTCAATTATTTCCGGGAAGAGGAAATCTTGAACCTCACCCATCTGCTGAAACATGAGAATTCGGATCTGGAAAATCTGGTATTGAAGGATAACAATATTGTTGCCATCAAGCATACAGAGGAATTCAAGACCAACAAACATTTCGATACGCCCACTAACCGGGTATTAACCTCGCTGCTGAACAAAGAACGGCTGAAGTTCTTGCTGAAGTTTGGCATTGCTTATATAGAGGAAGAAAAAGATGGGCAGATCAAGATACAAAAGCATATCATGCGCTACCCGCAGTTCTTTGCCACCAAAGCCATTGAGCAAAAATTGAATGAAGGAATCAGGAAAGGCATCATCTGGCATACACAAGGCAGCGGAAAAACTGCACTGGCATTTTTTAATGTAAAATTCCTTACGCACTATTTCCAGCAGCAAAGCACAATTCCCAAATTTTACTTCATTGTAGACCGTTTAGATTTAGCGATACAGGCGAGGAATGAATTCCGTTCCCGTGGGTTGATCGTAAAGATGGTAAGCTCCCGCAGCGAATTTATCCGCGACATGAAAACGGTGAGTGCAATTCAAAACAACGCGGGTGAGCTGGAAATTTCAGTAGTTAATATCCAGAAATTCTCTGAAGACAGCAAAGTGCAGGAAGAGCTGGATTATGATATTAACATCCAAAGGATTTATTTTATTGACGAAGCGCACAGGAGCTATAACCCTAAAGGCAGCTACCTGGTCAACTTGCTAAAGTCTGACGATTTGGCTATTAAAATTGCCTTGACTGGCACGCCTTTATTACGGGAAGTAACCAAGGAATATGATTCCAAGGCATTATTTGGCAATTACATCCACAAGTATTACTATAACATGTCTATAGCAGATGGCTATACCCTGCGTTTGATTCGCGAAGCCATCAGCACCACTTATAAAATGCAGATGAAAGATGTGATGCAACAGATACAAGTGTTGCAGGGCGAAATTTCCAAAAGTGAAATCTTTGCACATCCCAAATTTGCAGAACCCATGCTTAATTATATTCTAAAGGATCTGAAAGCCTTCCGGAAAACGAACAGAGATGACAGCCTGGGAGGAATGGTAGTTTGCGATAGTTCAGAACAAGCCAAAGAACTTTTTGAGCAATTTGAAAAAATATACGGCATTCAAAAACCGGTATATGCCCATGCAATTGAGCCTGATGTTCCCTACGGGAATGATTCGCCGCTAAAAGCCAGCTTGATATTGCATGATGTCAACAGTAAAGGCATACGTGAGGAGGACATAAAGGCATTTAAAGCGGGAGAACTCGACCTCCTGTTTGTCTACAACATGCTACTGACCGGCTTTGATGCCAAGCGATTGAAAAAACTCTACCTGGCAAGGGTGGTTAAAAATCATAACCTATTACAAACACTTACCCGTGTAAATCGGCCGTATAAAAATTACCGCTTCGGCTATGTTGTAGATTTCGCGGACATTACCAAAGAGTTTAAAACTACGAATCAGCAGTATTTTGAAGAACTGCAGGAAGAGCTGGGCGATGAAATGGGTAACTATTCTAATTTATTTAAATCTCAGGAAGAAATAACCAGCGATATCGAACACATCAAGGATAAGCTTTTCCAGTTCGACACTCACAACGCTGAAAATTTTCGTTTGCAGATAGACGGTATCCGGGATAAAAAGCAGTTGTTGGAACTCCTCAAAGTGTTGAATGATGCCAAAGAGTTGCGCAATATAATCCGCCTGCAAGGCAACGAGGCTTTGCTGGACCTGGTGGACTTCCATAAGTTAAATCAATTGCTGAACGAGGTGCAGCGCCGTCTGGATATTTTGAATCTGGTGGAAGGCATCAATAGTGATGCCGATACATCCAACCTGCTAAACACCGCCCTGGAAGATATCTTCTTCCAGTTTACCAAGGTGTCTGAAGAGGAGATGATACTGGCTGATAAACTACGGAATCAGCTACGCCGGACCCGTGAGGAATTGCAACGCAATTTTGATCCCAAAGACCCGGCATTTGTAAGCCTGAAAGAAGAGCTGGAGCGCATTTTTAAAAACAAGAATCTGGACGAAGTAAACCAGGAGGATATGCGGGAAAACATAGGGCTGTTGCTACGCATTTATGATGAGGTAAAAGAGCTGAATCGCAAAAATGCTCTATTGAAAGCCAAGTATGAGCAGGACGAAAAGTATGCCCGCGTGCATAAACGGCTGATGGCGGACTATAAAATGCCCGCTAAGGAAATACAGGTGCATGATGCGCTGATGGGTACCAAAGCCCAAGTGGATGCTATATTCCTACAAAATCTAAACCTGTTGCAGAATGATGGATATTTTAACGACGAAGTGATGAGCATCGTCATCAACCAGTTTATCGATACCAAGAAAATTAACCTGGATTACAATACAACGGAAACGATTAACCATTTGATCGTAAAAGAATATTTACAACAATACAACTACTACAGATAAAGAGATGACGGAGATAGAATTTATAAAAAAGACCAAGACCCTGATTGACGACCTGAAAAGTGTTTGCGCCAATTATGGTCTGGGCAATGATGCCAGCGAATTCAATATCATTACCCAGGTATTTTTGTATAAATACCTGAATGATAAATTTATTTACGAAGCCAAAAAGATAGATAAAGACCTTGCCAATGCAGACGATTTCCAGAAAGCCTATGAGGCCATGCCGGAAGACAAAAAGAAATTCCTGCGCGGGCGGATCGGCAATAGAGCAGCCAAACTGGAACCGGAGCAATTGATCACTTACCTGTTCAATAATTCCAACAAAGCCAATTTTGCAGAAACTTACTTTGATGGCACTCTGCTCAACATCAGTACCGAGAATGTAGCCTTGTATTCGGTAAAATCCACGTCGGGAGTAAAGGACAAGATGTTTGATCTGCTGAGTCAATTTATCCGCGACCCTTCGCAAAGAGATGCTTTTTGCAGGGCGCTGATCAATAAACTGGTGAATGTGAGCTTTGAAAAAATGTTCAGCGAGAAATACGATTTCTTCGCCACTATTTTTGAATACCTGATTAAAGACTACAACAGCGACAGTGGGGGTAAGTATGCGGAGTACTATACCCCCCATGCTGTAGCCCGAATTATGGCGGCGATCCTGGTGAATACTGGCAGTATCAACAACGCCACCGTGTATGATCCTAGTGCAGGATCGGGCACTTTGCTTATGAATATTGCCCATGCCATCGGCGAGAAAAACTGCACCATTTATTCTGAAGATATTTCTCAAAAATCGGCGAACCTGCTGCGGCTGAACCTTATTTTGAATAATCTTTCGCATTCTATACCCAATATCATCAAAGGCAATACGATCCTGCAGCCTTCCTATATTAAGGAGAAGTTTAAGTATATCGTATCCAACCCACCCTTTAAGCTGGACTTTTCGGATTACCGTGAGGACTTGACTAAGGATAGTTTTAAGGAGCGTTTTTTTGCCGGTATTCCCAATGTCCCTAATGCCAAGAAAGAGAGCATGGCAATCTACCTACTCTTTATCCAGCATATTATATACAGTCTGACACCTGATGGTAAAGCCGCAGTCGTGGTACCTACCGGCTTTATTACCGCGCAAAGTGGTATTGAGCGCAAGATACGGGAAGGCCTTGTGAAGCGGGGCTGGTTACGGGGCGTGGTTAGTATGCCCAGCAATATTTTTGCAAGCACAGGCACTAACGTATCTATCCTTTTCATCGATAAAAAGGCAGATGAAAACAAAGTTGTACTGGTGGATGCTTCAAAACTGGGTGAAACGGTGAAGGAAGGCAAAAATCAGCGTACGGTACTCACACCCCAGGAAGAAAGCCTCATT
Source organism: Mucilaginibacter sp. 22184 (assembly GCF_052045695.1). NCBI lineage: Bacteria > Pseudomonadati > Bacteroidota > Sphingobacteriia > Sphingobacteriales > Sphingobacteriaceae > Mucilaginibacter > Mucilaginibacter sp. 22184. The sequence goes on along the minus strand of NZ_JBQEPI010000009.1, from coordinate 361,335 downwards.
ATTGATGCAATGAATAAAAAGCTGGCGACACCAGATTTTTCTGTAGTAGTAAGCAAAGAGCAGATCATTGAGAAGAATTACAGTTTTTCTGCCGGTCAGTATTTTGAAGTAAAGATTGACTATACAGATATCACTTCCGATGAGTTTTCAGTAAGAATGCAGGGCTTTGAAGACCGACTCAGCGGCTTATTTAAAGCAGGCGAAAAGCTGGATAAGGAAATTATGAAACAGTTAAAGGGGGTAAGGTTTGAATAAGGTGAAATCATATAAATTTAGCGATCTGTATGCAATGAGTTCAGGAATCTCAACCAAACCTGAACAAGCTGGACATGGAGCGCCTTTCCTTTCTTTTAAAACAGTATTCAATAGTCATTTTTTGCCAGATGCACTGACTGATTTGATGGCTACTACCAAGGACGAACAAGCGATTTATTCAATTCAGGAAGGGGATATATTTCTTACCAGGACAAGTGAAACATTGAATGAACTGGGAATGAGTTCCGTTGCTGTCAAGGATTATCCTAAAGCTACCTTCAGCGGCTTTTTAAAAAGGGTGCGACCAAAGCAAACAGACATAACCTATCATAAGTTTATGGCATTCTATTTAAGGAGTGATTTGTTTAGAAAAACAATGACCAATAATGCCATAATGACGTTGAGAGCGAGTCTCAATGAGCAGATATTTTCATATTTAGATTTGTTACTGCCGCCCTTTGAAGAACAAAAGAAAATAGGAGACCTGTTGTTTAGTATACATGAAAAAATAGAACTCAATAACCGTATCATTGCAGAGTTGGAACAGATGGCAAAGACTCTGTATGATTACTGGTTTGTACAGTTTGATTTTCCAGATGCTAATGAGAAGCCTTATAAATCTTCTGGTGGGAAGATGTTGTATAATGAGATATTGAAAAGGGAAATTCCCGAAGGATGGGAGGTGAAAGGTTTTTCTTTCTTTGATATTTATCAGTCTCAGACGATTTCCGAAAAAGAAATGATTAATGATGGGGAGTATTTTGTTTTTGGGGCAAACGGAATTGTTGGAAAATATGATAAATACAATCACGAAGAAAGTGAAATAGTAGTTACATGTCGCGGAAATAGTTGCGGGAATATTTTGCGAACAATTCCAAAATCTTGGATTACGGGCAATGCAATGGTTATTAAATCGACATCTACGGAAATGCATTCAGAATTTATTTTTCAAATGCTGCACTGGGCGGGACTATCAAAAATTATAACTGGCTCTGGTCAACCTCAAATTACAAGGACTAATATTGAAACACTAAAATTTATTTTACCGTCCAGCTCTGTTTTGATTCACTTTAGCGATAAGATAAAATCAGTAGTAGATAGAAAATATATAATCTTTCAACAGAACCAACAACTCGCTGCTTTACGCGACTGGCTGCTGCCGATGCTGATGAATGGCCAGGTTACGGTGAACGATAGTGGTGCATCTTACGAAGCGGATGCATTGATAGCGGCAACACCACAAAAAGCTCACATCACAGCAGAACCGCTCAATATACCTGCTAATAAAAAAGCATTTGCCAAACAGGTTTTGGCGGGGAAGATTGTTGCTATATTCATAGCAGATCCTAACTTTACTGAAATCAAGTTCCAAAAGGTTCAATTCCTGGCAGAACACCTTATCGAAGCTGACTTGAACCTAAATTACTATTACCAGGCTGCGGGTCCGTATGATAATAGGTTCATGCATACTATCTACGACGACTTCCGCAAGCAAAAATGGTTTGATTGTAAAGACAAGCAATTCATTCCAATGGAAAACCAGGGAAAAATTGAAGAGTATTACCTGGGATATTTTGCGCCTGCACAAAGTAGGTTAAGTACATTATTTGAGATTTTAAACCAATTAACAGAAGCAGAAACTGAAATAATCGCTACACTTTATGCTGTATGGAACAATAGGATAATCGAGGCTCGCCAGACTACAGATGAAGAGTTGATTGCAGATTTTTATAAGTGGAGTGATCGTAAACAACGGTACAGCATAGCGCAAATTGAAAGTGGCCTCCAATTCTTAAAAATGAATCAAATCCAACCTCGGGGATTTGGGCAACTTTTAAAACGGGCAAAAAGCAAGAAATAACCAATCTGGTCCATACTCATAAGTTAACTTATGATTTTAATTGCAAAATCGATTATTGGAGAATCGTTCTTTTTAACAATATCGTATCAATCATGTTCAGCTCTTAATTTTAATAAGCGTAAAATGAATTTAGAAGAATCTATTCATCTTCAATCACCGATGGAAAAGGGTCCAACAGAAAGCGTTGATAGATTGTGCCGGTTCTGCTTTTAACTTTTAGAACTTTCCCACCATTACGAAGTTCATCAATATTGGTAACTTCAGGGAAAGGGATTTCGGTATGCGCACCTGGCACTGGCAAGCGTTGGTTGTGAAGCAACATGGTGAGATCACTGTTCATTGTTAATTCCATTGGTGCTTCACTATCTTTGAGCTTCTCTAAATTTGCTATTGTCTCTGTCGATAATTCTCCAAAGGTAAGCTCCATCGATTCACCTTTTTCAAACCTGCCGCCGTTGATGACGTGAAGTATCCAGTTCAGATCATCTACCGAGTCCTGATCAATCGGATAAAAATCGGTAAATCGTACCCCAAACGCTTTCTCAACGTTTTTAAGACCTATGAAATAATTAAGGTGGGTCTCTGCATCTTTTATGCGTTGTTCGTCATAAGTCGGGCATTGCTTAACAAATTTATTATCCTTGCCAAGGTAGATGGTAGCTACTTTTTGAGAAAAGAAATGTTTAAGAAACCCATGCACTTCCAATTCCTCATTAACGTTTCTGTAGATAGCGTCATGTTCCATTGACCAGTTGGCATCGGGATCACCTTGATTTGAAAAATCTATGGTTAACTGAAAACTTAGGGTGTGCAATTTAGTGCGAATATTTATCGATTTTTTACCTGTATAGATTTGCGCAGTTAAGTTCCTCATTTCAAAACCATCTGCCGAAAATACGAGGTCAAAAGGTATGATTTTTGGGGTTTTTATAAGAGATACTTTTCCTAACTCGCCTTCACCGAAAAGTTTAAGACCCTCGACATCCATTCGGAACGTAGCAAGTTCCGTCTCACCAAATACAAGTTCAGCTGTTTGGCCTTGCTCGAAAAAAGCTTGAAAACGTTTGTCAAAATCACTGTCTGAAGCGTGTTTAAATTTCATGTTGCCGTGCATTGGCTCACCATCTTTGCCTTCAATGGATTGCACTTGGTAGCTTTCACCTGCATCCTTTAACGATATAGCAAGGCGTTGACGACTGGTAAATTTTCGGAAGGTTTCGGGGCTGAGCCATTTATTGCGCATATCCTCAAATATGTGTTCTTTAATATCTGCTAATAACGCGTTCAAAAACGTTTCCCCGGTATGACTGATATAATGAATGCCTTTTGAATTTAAAAACTGAATCTTCTCATCGCTCGCGGCGGGACTAACGAAATAGGCTGGTTTCCGGTTGTCTCCCAGGTAATCGTAAACATGTTGAAAGATTGACCACACATTAGGGTCTTCATAACCGTATCCCAGGAAAAGAATGGTTTTAGTTGCGATTGCCTTTATAATGGTTGCCCAAAATGGCGATGAATAATCCTGCCTGTAAAAGCGTGAATAATCCTCTCTTGTGAGTATAATTGATGATTCATCTGAAAGGTCACCATGAATTTTAAGGATGTTCACCCGTTTATCATCCCAACTGCTTACTTCGGTTTCTTTAAATATGAGTAAAGCGTCATCCTTGTAAGCATCTTCAAAAAGACGGTCATAGTTAGTGGTGATGATTGTTCTGAAGTGTGGGATTGAAACGAGGAGATCATGATCTGCTGTTGACTGGGCTGGTGCCCAATAAATATCTTTTAATGCCTGGTTAATTATATCGCGCGAACCATGTTTGATCCGTATAATTTCCTCAGCTAAATAATCAAGCGGCGCACTTACTGAAACTTTAGATCGTTCATCAGGTCCAAGCTTATCAACCAAAAGTTTGCCAAGCTCTCCACCTAATGGGTAGCCCGCATATCGAGAAAAGCCAGCTCCGGCAAAAATGACCACATCCTCTTTACGTATTGCTTCAAACAAGTTTTTCTGCTCCATAAACAAATATAGCAGTACAGCGCAATTATATACGAAGCATATGGTGCACAACATTTCCGACGCTTGCACCTATCCCAAATGATGGAGCAACTTACCATAGAATCATAACAACGCTTTATAAGTAGGTTAATCTGAAATTCTCACTTATGAGTAATGCCTTAAAATAACATCAATTGATTTAAAGTAGCGGGTACTGGAAGCTGTTTTAAACCTGTTTAAATTGATTTTGGAGGGTACTGGGAGGGTACTGACAAAAAAAAGCACCTACGTCGTTTCGTAAGTGCTTGATTATCAGGTGGAGAATATCGGAGTCGAACCGATGACCTCTTGCATGCCATGCAAGCGCTCTAGCCAGCTGAGCTAATCCCCCGGATTGGGCTGCAAATATATCACATTATGCAGTAAAACAAAATCTCTTGTTAATAATTTTTTATTATTCCCTATCAGTAGCAATAACATTGTTATCTACAGAACTTTAAAAAGAAGTAAAACTGAGATGGATGGTAACAGGAAACCTAAGCTCTTAAAATAAGTAAAGCCCCTGATGGGCAGGGGCCTTTACTAACCAATTATAAACCTAAATTATGAGAAGACTTTTTTATCGTTTTTTTTATTATGGTGTAAAAGTAACACTAAGTTTTCAAATTCACCAATTTTATTTTGTAATTTTTTTGTAACATTTATCAAATACTTGTCTGTTTTGTATTTGATTATCAAAAATACTAATAAAACTTTAATAATGTGATAAATTTTAAATTTTTTTATCTCGCTTTGTATTATTAGTAAGTTTTGTGTCTATTTATTTATAGTACAAGCCTGTTTTTTTTAAAATTTTTATTTAGGGCTATATTTTATGTTAAAAAAATGTTAAAAAAACGTATTAAAATAAGATATGCCTTGATTTTTATATGGTTTTTTGATAAAAATTCTAACAAATTGATGAAATTCTCTTTTTAATAGGTCTGTTTCTCAAAAAAATAATTGCAAATCAATTCTTTTTATCAAAATATTAAACTCCATAAATTCTATCTTATTGTTTGTTGTGAAAGAAAAATTACTTTAAACAAGCATCATTTTAAAAATGCTTTGTCACTTTTGCAGGTGATTTTATATTTTATTGATCATGACCGCTACCGATACCGCTAAAGAACACCCGCATTTAACATCATTTACTTTATGGATCATGACCATTGCTACCGGCTTGGTGGTAGCCAACATCTATTATAACCAACCTTTGCTCGCCGATATCGCACACACTTTTGGTATCACCGATAAAAAGGCCCAGCAATTATCCCTGTTTACGCAAATTGGTTATGCCAGCGGACTATTGTTTATTGTACCGCTGGCAGATATGGTAAAACGCAAACAGTTAATATTATTGGATTTTATCCTGGTAATTTTTGCTTTATTGGTCAGCGCGCTTGCCCCATCTATATTGGTGCTAACCATTGCCGGCTTTTTATTGGGTTTATCCTCTATTATACCACAATTATTAATTCCCATGGCTGCCCATTTGGCTAAACCGCATGAACGGGGTAAAAAACTGGGCTTTGTGATGAGTGGATTGTTGATAGGTATATTGCTTTCCCGTACACTGAGCGGTTTTATTGGGCAGCATTTTGGCTGGCGAAGTATGTATTATATAGCTACAGGCCTAATGGCGGCTATGTGGCTGATGATATTTTTCTTTTTACCCGAGGTGGAGCCTGATTATAAAGGCAACTATAAAAAATTGATGACCTCGCTTATTCATTTAATAAAAACACAGCCCAAACTCCGCATGGCGTCTTTCAGGGGGGCTTTGTGCTTTGCTGGTTTCAGCGCCTTTTGGACTACCCTTGTGTTTTTATTAAAACAGCCCCAGTTTAACGAGGGCAGCGCGGCAGCAGGAGCCTTTGGACTGGTGGGGGCCTTTGGTGCGCTGGCAGCAGGTTTAATGGGCCGCCTGAGCGACAAAATGAATCCTTATAAGTTATCCGGCTATACTTTATTGCTGGTGCTCATCTCTTATATTATCTTTTATTTCTCCAGCAGTAGCATTGCCGGACTTATTATAGGCGTAATTGTTTTGGATATGGGGGTACAGGCCACGCACATCTCTAACCAATCTATCATTTTTGCTTTGATACCCGAGGCCCGCAACCGTTTGAATACGGTATACATGGTGTCTTATTTCGTGGGCGGTGCATCCGGAACATTCCTGGCCAGTTTGCTTTGGAATAATTACGGGTGGGCGGGGGTATGTGCCATTGGCGGTGGGTTAGCGGTTATCGCGTTGATCGCCCACTTTATTAATTATAAAGAAAACGTCCGGAGTTAGCATTACTGTACGCATTGTTCGGTTAACGTACGCTTTTTTGGTTATGTAAGCATGAGCGCTGTCTACAAAAACAGATTTTTCCGTCGATATAAAAGTATCTCAAATACAGTCATTTACATCAAATTGTAATTTTTTTTACAGATTTTGATGACTTTTTTCTGCTGCAATCAATTTTTTGGCACTGATTTGGAATAATAGTTATTAAATGTAACTGTTATGAAAGCTATAAAGAAAACCATTAAGGAAGAAGAGAAAGAATGGGAGAATCCGATAGAGCCGACAAAAACATCAGATGAGCGTGATAAAGAACAGATACTAAGGCAATACAAGGAAGCCAAACGCAGGAAGGATAACCTTACCGAAGACGACGACGATAAAAAGAAGAATTAAAGAAACTTAAAATACACAAAAACTAAAACTATGAAAAGTACCAAAAAACCATCAATCAGTAAATTAGTTGCCAATTTTGATAACCAGTTAAGAAAGATCATCATGAACGATCTGAAAGCTATTAAAAGCAGAACACCTTTATTGCCAACTGCCGCTTAATCATTACAAACTAAACACTTACCTACAACACCAACACAAGCTATGAAAAATTATAAAACACCATCTGCAAGTAAATTGATAACCCGCTTTGATAACCAGTTGTTAGATATTTTATTAGAAGATCTTAGAAATTTCAGAGCGAAGAACAGATTTAAACAAAGCAATCAACAGACAGCCACACGACAAACATTGTCAGCTGCCTGATCAACATATATACATCATACCTATGAAAAGATAAAGCCCTGTGTAAGCAGGGCTTTATTTGTTTTGAGCGTATTTAACGATCAGGCCGGCTGTTTTTTCTGAGGCGCCTGGCTGGCCCATGCGCTGGTCCAGTTCGTTATAATCGGCCAGTACTTTTTGGCGGTATGCTTTATTATTGATCAGCAGGTTAACCTCCTCGCTGATCCTGGCAGCTGTACAATCTTCCTGTATCAGCTCTTTAATAATGCCACGGCCAACAATCAAATTTGCCAGCGATAAGAATTCTACCTTGATTACCATGCGGCCAACGGCTATGGTTAGCGGATTGGCCTTATAAACTACCACCTGTGGTACATGAAACAAGGCCGTTTCTAATGTGGCTGTGCCCGAGGCTACCACTGCGGCCTCGGCATGGCTCAATAAATTGTACGTAGTATTAAACAGCACCGGGATATTTTTACCTCCTAAAAACTGATCGTAATAATCCTGTTTAAAGGATGGCGCACCGGCTATTACTAACTGGTGATCCGGAAAACGATTGGCAATGCCTATCATTTCGGGCAGCAGGTTGCTGATCTCCTGCTTACGGCTGCCGGGTAGCAACGCGATGATCTTTTTGCCGTTGAGCTGATGCTGCTGCAAAAAGTCGGGATCGGGTTTAAAAGCGGCGATAGCATCCAGCAGCGGATTGCCCACATAATCAACCTCCATGCCCCAGCTTTTGTAAAAATCAACCTCAAAAGGCAGTATGCAGAAAAGATGGTTCACTAGCTTTTTGATCTTTAACACCCTTTTCTGGTTCCAGGCCCAAACCTTGGGCGATATGTAGTAATTTACCTTTAACCCGATGGTTTGTGCATAAGCGGCAATTTTAAGGTTAAAGCCGGGTATATCAATAAGGATAAGCACATCGGGCTGCCAGTCATGAATATCCTGCTTGCACTCTTTGATGTTTTTGAGAATGGCCGGCAAATTTACGATCACTTCTACCAGGCCCATATAGGCCATTTCGCGGTAGTGTTTTACCAGGGTGCCGCCTTCGGCGAGCATCAGGTCGCCGCCAAAAAATCGGAACTCCGCATCGGGGTCGAGCGTTTTTAGGGCCTTCATTAAATTGGCCCCATGCATATCGCCCGAGGCTTCGCCGGCTACCAGGTAATATCTCATCGTATAGGCTGCAGTTTAAATACAAATATGGCCAGCATAAATATAAAAGTAACGGCTGCTATACCGATCACGGTTTTATCCAACTTTTTTCTGGCATACCATCTGATAATCAACAAATTTAAAGCAATAGCTATCAGATACGGCGTACCTGGTTTATTGAACAATAAAAAATTGCCTTTTAACAGGTACAGAAAAATGAACAGACTTATGGCCGGTAATATGGCGCCATAAATGGTGCCTGCCGTTACGGTATTGTGCTTAAACATTGAATTTCCAATTATTTAGATAAGGAATAGCATGGTGCGCCGTCATATCAAACTGAACAGGGACTACCGATACATAGTTGTGCTCCAGTGCCCAAACGTCGGTATCTTCGCCACCATCATTTAGTTGAAAAACACCGGTTAGCCAATAGTATGGTCGTTTATGCGGATCAACCCTTTCGTCAAATTCCTCGGCCCATTTGGCAGCCGCCTGGCGGCATACTTTAATTCCTTTTAGGTGAGGGGTATTCGGAAAATTTACATTGAGCAGGGTAGCCTGCGGCAGGCCATTGGCCAGAACCTGTAAGGCTAATTCCTTAATATATTTTACGCAGTGACTAAAATCGGCCTGTAGGGTATAGTCATCTAAAGAAAAACCTATGGAAGGGATGCCTTCTATTGCGCCTTCCACAGCGGCCGACATGGTGCCGGAGTACAATACATTGATGGAGTTATTTAAACCATGGTTGATGCCGGATACACACAGATCGGGCTTTTGACCTTTAAATATTTTATTTACGGCCAGCTTTACACAATCAACTGGGGTGCCCGAACAGCGGTACATTTCAATACCTTCGTACAGATCCACCTTATCCAAACGCAGTGGCTTACCTATAGTAATGGCGTGACCCATGCCCGATTGCGGACTATCAGGTGCTACTACCACTACCCGGCCTATCTCGCCCATGGCTTCCATCAGCACTTTTATACCAGGGGCAGTTATGCCATCGTCGTTTACAACAAGTATGGTTGGTTTCGCTTTATTCATGCTGCGAAATTACTGATATTTGAGGGAAAACCTCTCCTAAATCCTCTCCAAAGGAGAGGACTTTAAACGTTAACCGTAATAAACTTTGTCATCCTGAACGCAGTGAAGAATCTGCTTACCGCTATACTTATTCAATAATAGATCCTTCGTTCCTCAGGATGACAAATGAATTTTTCCCCTGTCGTCTGTGCCCTCACAGACAACAATGCAAATCGTTTGTGAGGACACAGACGATGGTTAAAGCTTTAAAACGTTAACCCAAATAAACTTGTCATTCTGAACACAGTGAAGAATCTACTAACCGCTATGCTTATGCAAGAATAGATCCTTCGTTCCTCAGGATGACAAATGAATTTAGCTGTTAGCCGTTTTACTCCTCCGTCAGGATAGTAAACACAAAGTCAAGCGGTTCAAAATGGCGTACGAGTTCATCAACAAATGATTGTCCCCATTTTACATACATTAAACCAAAATTTTCGGTACGTTCCTGCAGGCTGTCTTTAGGGAAAAGCTCGGCTTTTACTACGGATAGCTGCTCCAGTCGAACATCATAATTGCGCTTTTCGGCACGGATGAGTTTCTTTTCCAGGTTATCAACGGCGTGTTTCAGGCGGGCCTGCACGGCAGCTGCTGAGGGCGATAGTGTTGGGTCGATCTTATAAGAGCGCAGTTTGATCTTTTCAAAAACGGCGGTCAGTTCGCGCCATTCACCTTCCAGCGAAAGATTATGATCGCTGTGTTTTTTGATCCATTCGGTTTGCAGGGCATCTGTTTGTTTAAACAGCGCCGCCACATCCAGATCCATGCGCTCAATTTTGGCAGCCTGCTCTTTACGAACCACCAGGGCCGAGTTACGCAAGATGAGAATAGGAAAGTCAACCTTATAAAAATCAAAATTTGATTTCAGTTCCAGCCAGTACACCACTTCGGCGCCACCACCGATGTAGGCGATGTTGGGTAAAATACACTCCTGGTAAAGCGGACGCATCACCACATTGGGACTAAAGCGTTCGGGTGCTGTCGCGATCTCCTCCTTGAGCTCGGCCTCGGTAAAGCGAATATCGGTATTCATTACCTGGTAGCTATCCTGTTCAAAAACAATACGTTCGCGCAGTTGGTCCTTCAGGTAAAAAAAGTTGATCTCGCGTGGATTAACCTGTATATGTACCCCCAGTTTCTGCAATTGCTCGTTGGTGGTGCTTATATTTTTAAAGCTGTTTTGGTGGATGATATCCTGCTCCATGATGGGAGCGAACTGCTGTTTAAACTCATGATCGTCGGCATCAATGATCACCAGGCCGTACTGGCCAAACAGCGCATTGACCAGATAGCGGGTGGCATCGGCCAGTTTATCAAATTTGGTGTAGGCGGTTTCTACAATTTCGGCCAGTTCTTTGGAGTGACCTTCCATGCCCAAAACACCTTTATATTGGTTGAGGGCCTGCCGCATAGTATCGGGGTTGATGCGTCCGGTAGCGCCGGAAGCCTCGTACCACCAGTGTACCTTTTTGCCGCCAATGTTGGTATAATTGATCTCGGCAAAGTCATGATCTTCGCTGGCCATCCAGTAAACGGGTACAAAGTTTTTATCGGGATGGGCTACTTTTAATTGCTGGGCCAGTTTTATAGCGGTAGCAATTTTGTACAAAAAATATAAGGGACCGGCAAAAATATTAAGCTGATGACCTGTGGTTATGGTATAGGTATTATCCTCTTTCAGCAGATCGAGGTTGTGTTTTACGATGGATGGATAAGGCTCGTTATGGTTATACTGCTTTGATAGCACACGATGCAGGATCTCCCGGTTGGCAACAACTTTTTTGTTTTTCAACAGCTCGGCAAAACCGGTCATATCCGGGCGGTAGCTGTAAAAAGGTTTCAGGTCTGCCCGGTTTTCGAGGTAATCAATAACCGTTGGCGAAAAAAAGCCGGTGTTTTTATAACTTGTACAGGAAGCTTCCATCTGTAAGCAATTGTTGAATTAGTGATTTAGCGAATTAGTGATTTAACTAACTCTCCGTATACGTCAAAAAACGTATGGAAGCCAAATGTAAAATCATTAGTGGTAACGCACCACAAATTAACATTATTTTACAATTTGTCCATAAAGATCAAAGTCTTCGGCGCTGTTAACTTTCACATTTACAAAGCTTCCAACGGTGGCATAATCAATGCTGGCATCAATCAATACTTCGTTATCCACCTCTGGCGAATCAAATTCGGTACGGCCCACAAAGTAATCACCATCTTTTTTATCGATCAGTACTTTGAAGGTTTGACCCACTTTTTCCTGGTTCTTATCAAACGAAATACCCTGTTGAATTTCCATAATGGCATCGGCACGGTCCTGTTTAACTTCTGCAGGTACGTCATCCACTAAAGAGAAAGCATGTGTTTTTTCTTCGTGCGAGTAAGTAAAGCAGCCCAGGCGGTCGAACTTGGTTTCCTCTACCCATTCCATCATTTCTTCAAAATCGCGCTCGGTTTCGCCGGGATAGCCGGTGATAAGCGTGGTACGCATAGCTATGCCCGGTACCCTGTCGCGGATCTCGTTTACTACGTCGATAGTTTTTTGTTTGGTAAGCCCACGGCGCATAGATTTCAGCATATTATCGCTGATGTGCTGCAAAGGCATATCCATGTATTTGCAAATATTGTCGCGCTCGTTCATCACATCCAAAATTTCCATCGGGAAACCAGAAGGGTAGGCGTACTGCAGCCTGATCCATTCTACACCGTTTACATCACTCAGGCGGCGCAGCAACTCATCAAGGTTACGTTTGCCGTACAAATCCAGACCGTAATAGGTGAGGTCCTGGGCAATCAGTATCAGTTCCTTGGTGCCGTTTTTAACCAGGGCCTGCGCATCTTTAACCAATTGGTCGATAGGCGTGCTCAGGTGCTTGCCGCGCATCAAGGGGATAGCGCAGAACGAGCAGGGACGGTTACAGCCTTCGGCAATTTTAAAATAAGCGAAGTGTGATGGTGTGGTGAGCAAACGCTCACCAATGAGTTCGTGTTTATAATCGGCTCCTACGGAGGTTAATAAATTCTGCAGGTCGTTGGTGCCGAAATAGGCATCCACGTTGGTGATCTCGGCTTCCAGCTCGGGTTTGTAGCGCTCGCTGAGGCAGCCGGTTACAATTACTTTGCCTACTTTGCCTTGTTCTTTCAGTTCGCTGTATTGCAAAATGGTATCGATAGATTCCTGCTTGGCATTATCAATAAAGCCGCAGGTATTGATCACCACGATATCGTTTTTACCAACTTTATCCGCCTCATGCACCACATCAAACTGATTGCCCTTAAGCTGACCCATCAATATCTCCGAGTCGTATATATTTTTGGAGCAGCCCAAAGTAACTACGTTTACACGTTGTTTAACAGCTTTAGCTATCGGCTTTGAAATTTCTTTTGTTTTCATAACACACTAATCATTGCAATAACCATAATGTCATTGCGAGGAACGAAGCAATCGCGAACTATGTATAAGAATGCAAGGGAGGAGATTGCTTCGTCGTTCCTCCTCGCAATGACATATTTTATATTATTGTTTGAATAGGCTGTCCACGAAGGCCTGCCTGTCAAACAACTGCAAATGTTCTACGCCTTCACCTACACCTATATACTTTACGGGAATCTTAAATTGATCCGATATGCCGATCACCACACCGCCTTTGGCTGTACCATCCAATTTGGTTAAGGCCAGGGCGTTTACATTGGTGGCTTCGGTAAATTGCTTGCATTGCTCAATGGCATTTTGCCCGGTTGAGGCATCCAGCACCAGCAGTATCTCATGCGGAGCGCCGGGAATTACCTTTTGCATTACGTTTTTGATCTTGGTGAGCTCGTTCATCAGGCCAACTTTATTGTGCAAACGGCCTGCGGTATCTATAATGGCTACATCATCGCCTGCCGCCACTGCCGAACGCAGGGTATCGTAAGCTACAGAAGCCGGATCGGAACCCATGGCTTGTGCCACTACTTTTACACCAACACGCTCGCCCCAAAGTTTGATCTGATCCACCGCAGCGGCACGGAAGGTATCCGCAGCGCCTAAAACCACCTGGTTACCTGCTTGCTTTAGCTTGTGGGCCAGCTTGCCGATGGTGGTAGTTTTACCAACACCGTTAACACCAACCACCATAATAACGTATGGTTTGTGGTTACCATATTCAAAATTCCGGAAATCGTTGCTGTTGTTTTCGGCAAGGAGTTGTTGTATCTCGTCTTTCAGCAGGTTGTTCAGCTCGCCGGCGCCTACATATTTATCGCGGGCCACGCGGGCTTGTATACGCTCGATGATTTTGAGGGTGGTGCTTACACCTACGTCTGATGTTACCAGAACCTCTTCCAGCTCATCCAAAACGTCGTCGTCAACGGTTGATTTACCGGCAATTACCTTGGTGATCTTTGAAAAAAAGTTATCCTTGGTTTTTTCTAAACTGGTATCAAGCGCCTGCTGTTCCTGCTGCGTATTTTCCTTTTTCTTAAAAAAATCAAATAATCCCATAGTGATCAGAATTTTCAGAATTCTAGAATTCTCAGAATTAAAATATATTACTCAGGATAAAAGAATCAACTTACTTGACATTCTGTCAATTCATTAATTCTGTAAATCCTGATTCAGACTAGCCTCAACAAAAAAAGCCCTCTCGTAAAAACAAGACGGCTTCGTATATTTTGATCGGCAGTGATTACAGTGTTTTACCTGCAATTGCATCCTTAACAAAATCGTTAGGGACAATTTGTGTTTTGAATGAATAAGCACCAGTTTTTGGTGATTTATTCATGGTGATCACTTTTGAATATTCTTTGCCTTTACCTGCTACTTTCAGTGTTGCAACTACTTTCTTTGCCATGTTGTTTAATTATTGAGTTAGTGAATTATTGAATTAGTGATTTCAGCTTAAAGCTTAATCAATCATCAATTGAATCAACTAATTATTTAATCTCTTTGTGAACGGTTACTTTACGTAAAACCGGGTTGAATTTTTTCAATTCTAACCTTTCAGTTGTATTTTTTTTGTTTTTGGTGGTAATATAGCGAGACATGCCTGGCATACCGCTTGTTTTGTGTTCAGTACACTCTAAAATTACCTGAACCCTGTTGCCTTTTTTTGCCATTTTCTTTTTATGTTGTACGTGTAGCCTCACGGCTTACGCAATTTTTCAAATTATTCTGCACGCTTTCCATTTCACGTATAACGCAAAACCTCAAACGTACAACCTACTAAATGTATCCTTTTTTAACAAATTTATTGATACAGGCAGTAATACCGTTTTTGCTGATAGTTTTAACAGCTGATGTAGATACCTTTAAGGTAATCCATTTATCTTCTTCAGGGATATAAAACTTTTTAAGTTTTAAGTTAGGATGAAACCTGCGTTTTGTTTTAACGTTTGAGTTAGAAACGTTATTACCTACAATAGATCCTTTTCCTGTTAGATCACAAATTCTTGACATGACAAATATTTTTAATTATCAACCCTTTATTCAAAAAGAGTTTGCAAATATCAGACTTTTAAATCAAATATTCAAGCACGTTTTTAAAATATTTCAAATTCTTTTAAAAAGAGGGCATTGGCTTTGATCTCAACCCGTTACCGGCCATGAAATTACTTCTTAAATTTTTTTAATAAGTAGTGATTTTAATTTATACTTAACACATAAATTACTAATTTACGCCCTCCATTAAACCATTATGAAGATTACATCATTTGACGAATACAAGCAGGTTTACCAGCAGAGTGTTGAACAGCCTGAGCAGTTTTGGGCCGGCATTGCCGATAATTTTTACTGGCACAAAAAGTGGGATAAGGTGCTTGACTGGAACTTTAAAGAACCAAACGTAAAATGGTTCCAGGGTGCCAAACTCAATATTACTGAAAACTGTTTGGACCGTCACCTGGAAACCCAGGGCGATAAACCCGCTATTATATGGGAGCCCAATGATCCGCAGGAAGATCACCGCGTATTAACCTACCGTCAGTTGCATGATAAGGTTTGCCAGTTTGCCAACGTGCTCAAAAACAACGGCGCTAAAAAAGGCGACCGTATCTGTATCTACATGCCCATGGTACCCGAGCTGGCCATCGCTGTTTTGGCCTGTGCCCGTATTGGTGCTATTCACTCTGTAGTATTTGGTGGCTTTTCGGCCCAGTCTATTGCCGACAGGATCAATGATGCCGAATGTAATATCGTGATCACTGCCGACGGCGGTTTTCGTGGTAATAAGGATATCCCTTTAAAAAATGTAATTGATGATGCCCTGGTTCAATGCAAATCCGTTAAAAAAGTAATTGTATTAACCCGCAGCCGCACACCGGTATCCATGATCAAGGGCCGCGATGTATGGTGGGAGGATGAAGTAAAAAAGGTAGAAACCCAGGGCAATCCACAATGCCCGGTTGAAATAATGGATGCCGAGGATATGCTGTTCATCCTGTATACTTCGGGCTCAACCGGTAAACCCAAAGGTGTAGTGCATACCTGCGGCGGATACATGGTGTATGCCGGTTATACTTTTGCCAACGTGTTCCAGTATAATAAAGGAGAGGTGTATTTTTGTACTGCCGATATAGGCTGGATCACCGGGCACTCTTATATAGCCTACGGGCCGCTATCACAAGGTGCTACTACCCTGATGTTTGAAGGAGTGCCTACCTACCCGGATGCAGGCCGTTTCTGGGAAATAGTTGATAAATACAAAGTAAACATATTATATACCGCGCCAACCGCCATCCGCTCCTTAATGAGCTTTGGCGAAGAGCCTTTGAAGGGTAAAGATCTGAGCTCATTGAAAAAACTGGGATCCGTAGGTGAGCCTATTAATGAAGAGGCCTGGCATTGGTTTGATGAAAAAATTGGTCATGGTAAATGCCCCATTGCCGATACCTGGTGGCAAACAGAAACCGGTGGTTTAATGATATCGCCTATTTGTAATGTAACCCCAACTAAACCGGGTTATGCTACCTTGCCGCTGCCTGGCATTCAGCCCATATTGGTTGATGAAAATGGTAAAGAGGTGGAAGGTAACGGCGTAAGCGGTAACCTGTGTATAAAATTCCCGTGGCCCGGTATGCTGCGCACTACTTATGGCGATCATGAACGTTGCCGCACCACTTATTTCGCTACTTACGAAAATCTGTATTTTACAGGCGACGGCTGTCTGCGCGATGAGGATGGTTATTACCGTATCACCGGTCGTGTGGATGATGTGCTGAACGTATCCGGTCACCGTATTGGTACTGCCGAAGTGGAAAACGCCATCAACATGCACAGCAGTGTAGTGGAGTCGGCTGTGGTTGGCTATCCGCATGATATCAAAGGACAGGGTATTTACGCTTTTGTAGTATGCCCTAAGCATCATGCCGATGATGACCTCACCCGTAAAGATATCATGATGACCGTATCGCGTATCATTGGCGCTATTGCCAAACCCGATAAGATCCAGTTTGTAACCGGGTTGCCTAAAACACGCTCGGGCAAGATCATGCGCCGCATATTGCGCAAGATTGCCGAAGGCGATACCTCTAATTTAGGCGATACTTCTACACTGCTTGATCCGGCGGTGGTTGATGAGATTAAGGCAGGAGCTTTGTAGCATTTTGAGAAGCAAGAAATAAGAATCAGGAATCAAGACAAAACAAATGCAAATGTAATACTGCCGCGGGCTTTCAGCCCGTGGTGATCATGGCTCAGCTTCCTGCTGATGTAGGCTGGAAGCTTACTACATACCCCCACGAGATACGCTACACTAATCTCGCGGGAGCGAAAGATAAAAAAACAGATTTGTCATGCTGAACGAAGTGAAGCATCTATTATTAAACTTTTCAATTTGTAGAATAGATCCTTCGCTCCTCAGGATGACAAAAATAAAATGCAAACCCCTCTATGCGCGAAGCGGAGAGAGGGGTGACGAGCGCAGCGATGTCGGGGTGAGTCGATGTGGTCAAGGAACAAGGACTCTTTTGAAAATCAGAAATTAAAGACAGATGCAAGGAATCAGGAGCAATAGATCGGTAAAAATAAAGCGCTGGGCTTTTCTCCTGGTTCCTTGCATCCTTATTTTTTTATCATTTTCTAACCTGGCATTTACGGCAAAGCCATCCGGCAAGTACCGGCTTGATTTTTTTACCAAAAGCAACCAGTTTTACCTTTGCGATTCGGCTTATAAAAGTAATACGGGTTCCAATACCTTCTGGACACCCGAAGCTTATCACGACAGATTAGGCGTTGACTATGACATCCTCGGCATCAGTATCGAAAGCTATGGACATGTAAAAGCCGACCTGGAAATATTGGACAGTGCCGATCCTGAAAACGATTTTAGCCGGTATGATCATGTGGTTGAGGCTGGCATCACCGTACAATCGGGCCTGTTGCAGGTGCTCAACTTTCCGGATTATAAATCATATCTCAAGCTCATCGTCACTCCCGGAAAATACCGGGTACGGGTTTATTCTTCAGGATTAAACAACGTAGATCCCGAAGCCGACGAAGGCCAGGATCATTATAAAATTACGATGTGGCCCGATAGCCGCATGGCACGCAAAGTATTAAAGCAGTTTGTGAAAAAATAACTACAGCAAACAGCTCCAGTAAACCCAGGCTATAAACAAAAGCTGTAAGGGTATCCGGAACCATAAGTACTCAGGGCCAGGGCCATCAAACGCGGCTTTTTCCATGTTGAGGTGCTTTATGGCTGCATGTATATTGGCCGGGGTAAGCACCACAAAAAACAGGATAAGGCACCATGCGGTAAGCGTACGGGCAGCAGGAATAAGCAAACCTACGGCGGCTGCTATTTCTATCACCCCGGTAATATATACTATCTGTTTTTTGTAGGGGATAAATGCAGGCAGCATCATGGCCATGCCCTGGGTAAACTTAAAATGCCCAAGAGCGGTAAACGTCGTCATCACGGCCATAGCTATCTGGGCTGATAGTTTTATATTAAAGCCACCGGTTAATTTGGTAACGATGAGGCCTATGCCAAATGTGGCCAGTAGTACGATCAATACTTTCATATGTGTGTTCTCCTGATGCAAAGTTGAGGATATACCCAACAGCAAACAATGAACCTAAGTTAAGTAATGCGGCGGCGTATCCGGCTCAATCCCTGTGGGGTAACGCCTATATATGATGCAATATATTTAAGGGGGATCTGCCTGATGAGATGCGGCTGCTCGGTAAACAAGTTCAGGTAACGCTGTTCGGCGCTGTCATTTAATAAGGATAATTCTCGTTTGGATTTGTTGAGGAAAATGGCTTCGCTGGCATGGCGGCCGATAGTCTGGCCAACTGCTGTTTCTTTATAGATAGTCTGCAAATCATCATAAGTTAGCCGCCATAAAGTGGTATCGGTTAATGCCTGAATCTGGTAGTGCGATGGCTGCCGGGTTAAAAAGGAATCGTATGCGCTGATAAAGTTGTTGGCAAAAACAAAGGTAAAAGTAAGGTCATTCTCTTGTTTGGGGATGTAGTAGCGAACGATGCCTGTTTCCATAAATGAAAGGTAATTCTCAGCTTGCCCCGTTTTTAAAAGCACCGCCTTGTTCGGAAACTCCTGCCTGGTCAGCTTCGACGAAAACAGCTGCCAGTCACCATCGCTCAGGGGAACAATCCGCTCAAAGTATTCCCGTATTTTTTCCATGGGATGAAGATAGGGACTTGGGATTATATTTTGCCATTGTACTGGTGTTATGCTGGGATTTAAAGTTCTTGCTTATTGAAATAAAAAACTGCGGCAATCGCTCGGCAGGAGCCGACAGGTGTTGGGAAGACATAAATTTATACCGAACGTTGTCATTTCGATGAGCAGAAGCTGAGGCCTGGGCGGGAGGGCGAAGAGAAATCTTGTACGATTTGCTTATCTCAGCGTATAAGATTTTTCGCTGCGCTCAAGAGATAGTTTCTCCTCGTACCTCGTCGAAATGACAACTTTTTCTTCTTCCCAACACCTTTGGGCTGGAGCCGAGCGACTGCATGGGGGGTAATGGGAGGGAGGGGTTTCTACGCGCGATGATTATCCTGTTCCATGAACCCCTTCCCGAGGGAAGGAATCGCACAAAGGCCTTGGCTCTTTTGATGGCTGTCATGCTGAGCTCTGTCGAAGCATAGTGGGCAGACCTTTGCGCGCGCGTCTTCGACAGGCTCAGACCGACAAGTCACCCTGAGGCTTACATCATCCAGCCACAGGTTCCATCATATTTTTCATATTGCGCGCCACCTCTATATCAGGGCTGCGGTATTTATACTCAGGAATTGAGGCCAGCAACGAGTCGTGCACCTGTTCTCCCAAGCCGTAAAACTGTTGGAAACTCATGATCAGCGGGCGCCACTTGTCGGGATCAACGCGGTTAGGATCGCCATTCATAATGATGGATTCTTCCAGGTAAACCTGTACTATTTTTAATTCCATGGTTACAATGCGGCCGCGTTGCAGGTCGTTGTCTTCGCCAATGGGATGTATTTGGGCTACATGGGCTTCCATTTGCACCGGACATTCTATGGCGCGTGGGGCGGCTACTTTTTGCGAGGGTACCGGGGTTAGTCCGGCAACGCCAAATTTATCGGGCTCATAATAATAACCGCGGCCTTGTTTGGCCTCAGGCACGGGATTCATGCCGGTTTTCAGGGCCAGGTTATTTACGGCCTGCACTTCATTAACCGATGGCAGGTTTAAAACACACTGGCCGGTGCGTTGAAGGTTCTGTACTGTTTTGGAGGTAGTGGCCATACCGATGATACAACGCCAGCCCAACCAGAAAACCGATGATATAGGCGCTAAATTATAGGATCCATCCTCGTTCAGTGTACTGATGAGTACTACCGGGGTGCCGAAGTACAGGATGGCGGGTTCGCTTATTTTATGCATGATGATACGTTTTGATAATTGTTGAATACGCTTATTTGCTTATTCAAAATTGTCAAATCATACAGCCCAATGAAACCCGGAACTTGCGGTGTTTGGTCAGCCTGGCGTCATGCTGATGATACGTTAAAACAGGGGTGTCATGCTGAGCCCCGTCGAAGCATGGTGGGTAGGCCTCTACGCGCGAGTCTTCGACAAGCTCAGACTGATGTTTTTAATTCCCTCCCCACGGGAGGGGCGCGTAGGGGAGGTGTAATGGGAGGGAGGGGTTTCTACGCGCGATGATTATCCTGTTCCATAAACCCCTTCCTCCCCCTTCCAGAGGGAAGGAATCGCACAAGGCTTTGGCTTTTTGATCGGCTGTCATGCGGAGCCCCGTCGAAGCATGGTTGACTGGCCTCTATGCGCTAGTCTTCGACAAGCTCAGACTGACAGGCTAAAAATCATCCGTGTGCCTGCTTACTATCCTGCGGAGCTTCCTTCCTATCGAACATGCCGTAATCACGTACCACATGAGCTATCCGTAAATGGTAATCTTTAAATACATAGTCGCGGCCTTTGGCCTGGGCATCCCGGTGCATTTCCACATTGCGCCATTGCTTTACGGCTTCCTCGTCGCGCCAAAAGGAGAGGGACAATATTTTACCCGGATCGGTGAGGCTCTGGAACCGCTCTATCGAAATAAAACCATCAATAGTTACCAGCTTGGGTTTCAGATCGGCGGCTATATCCAGATATTCCTGTTTTTTGCCCTCTGCAGGCATCACTTCAAAAATTACGGCTACCATTTTATTTGCTTTTGATGATGTAATAAATGTAAAGGTAGGGTAGTTTGAGGAGGGATATTTCGGGCTGGGATGAAGTGTGGGGGGAATAAAAAGACACGTCAATTGCGAGCGCAGCGTGGCAATCCCCGATATGCAGATCCGCTCTGTAAGTAGGGGATTGCCACATCGTTCCTCATCGCAATGACGTGTGAAGAGAAAGGGAGGCCTCCTTTTCGTATAGGGTACGGACGAGGCGAGTCTTCGCCGTAGGAGCAATCTCCCGGTTTTATCGCGAAGACTTAGTGTATCAATTTTACGCTTGTTTTTGCCGATTTGTTAAAAAGTGTTAAAATGGAGTTTTTTTGAACGTTTTCTATCAAAAAACGGCTGAAAAATAGCCGTTTTGGTGTTAAAAATTGTTAAAAACGCCCTTGTTTACTTAGTTTACAAAAAATCTGCGCATAACTTAAAGTAATCGAAACATCATGCCATCCATTTCCTCGCTGAGGTGGATCTGGCAGGCCAGGCGGCTATCCGGACCGGCGTTGGGCAGGGTGTCTAGCATATCGAGCTCATTGTCGGTCGGCGTAAAATATTGTTCGGGACCTTCCACTACCTGTACATGGCAGGTGGCGCAAAGGGCCATACCGCCGCAGGTAGCCAGTATCTCGTATTCAGATGCTTTGAGCACCTCCATCAAGCTCAGGTTGATACCCTCGGGAATTTCGACCGGTGCACGGTGACCTTCACGGTCTTCAATAATTAAGTTGATCATGGCTAAAACTCGGTTACGCCGTAAACGGTAGTGTATTTAAAAGTTAGTTTTTGTTCTGGATAAACGTATTTGAACGCACCCTGGGCCATCATTGCGGCCTCGTGAAACCCGCAAAGGATCAGCTTTAATTTACCCGGGTAGGTGTTGATATCGCCAATGGCATAGATGCGTTCTACACTGGTGCTGTAATCGCGGGTGTTCACCACAATGGCCGAAAAATCAATATTGAGGCCCCAATTGGCAATTGGTCCGAGTTTTGGGCTCAAGCCAAACAGCGGTATCAGATGATCGGCGGCGATATGGCTTACGTTGTTATTGCGATCTAATAAAGTAACTTCCTGCAGATGCCCTTCGCCGGTTAAGGCTACCACGTTTGATTTGAGCACCAGGTCTATCTTGCCTTGTTTGGCCAGTTCAAAAACCTTTTCGGCAGCATCGGGTGTACCACGGAAGGTATCGCCGCGGTGCACCAGCGTAACCCGTTCGGCCACATCAGCCAAAAATATGGCCCAGTCCAGCGCCGAATCACCACCACCGGCAATAACCACCTTCCGACCGCGCAGGGCTTCGGGGTTTTTAACCATATAAGCTACGCCCTTGCCTTCAAACTCCAACAGGCGGTCAATGTCCGGTTTACGGGGTTCAAAGCAACCCAGGCCACCGGCAATTACCACCACCTGGCAATGTACGGTAGTGCCATCATTAGTTTGTATGAGGTAGGAGCCATCGTCATTCTTGGTCAGGGTTTCTACCCGCTCGCCCAAACTAAAAGTAGGGTGAAAGGGCGCTCCCTGCTCCATCAGACGGTCAATTAGTTGTTGGGCGGTGATGTCCGGATAACCCGGGATATCGTAAATAGGTTTATGTGGGTATATTTCAGAAAGCTGACCGCCAACCTGCGGTAGCACGTCAATTAAATGGCAGCGCATTTTGAGTAAACCCGCTTCAAAAACAGCAAATAAACCCACAGGACCTGCACCTATAATGCAAATATCGGTATTGATGTGTTCCATAAAAGTGCTTTTTAATAAGCACTCAAATGTGGTTATAGGTCATTCAAAAATCAAATGATATTTAGTAATGTGCGATTACTTCAGGTTATAATTAGCGAGGCAAAAACGCTTAAAAAGATCAATCAGTTTGCTGTTTTTCCCGTGGAGCTGGATGAACTGAAAAGTTCGGAAAATTTCCATTCCTTTTATTTCAATAATGCTTAACTCATTGTATTTCAGTTCGCTTAATACCGATTGGATGGACAAAAAAGCGGCGGTGTCTGAGTAGAGTAAATATTGTTTGATGGCAATGCTGCTTTCCAACTGGATTTCTATATTCAGGTCCTTAGGGTTGATCTGTACATTGGCAAGGGCATTAAATATCACATCCAGTGTTCCCGAACCTGCCTCACGCAGCACCAGCGGAATATCCGGTAACTGTTTAGGACTGATCTCCTGTTTTTTAGAAATTTTATTATTGGCCCGGGTTACTAATACAACCTCATCCTTAGCAAAGGGAGAGTAGGCCAGTTGCGGCGAATGCGCTGCACCCTCTACAATGGCCACATCAATTTTTTCGTCGAGGATAAGTTGCGAAATATGATCGGTATTACCCTGTATAAAATTGAAGGTAACATCGGGGTAGGTCTTTTTGAACAGCGCCAGTATTTTGGGTAAAATAGTTTGGGCCACCGTAGTGCTGGCGCCAATGTGCAGCGTACCAGCTTCCATATTGTTCAACTGGGCCAGTTCGGTTTCAAGTTCGGTATAGGTTTGGAAGATCTTTTCGGCGTATTGAACCAGTACTTTACCGGCTACGGTAAGCGCTATATTATTGCCATTGCGCTTAAATAACTGCACGTTGAGCTGTTGCTCCAGTTCCTTAATATGCTTGGTAACTGCCGGTTGGGTAATGTACAGTTCATGGGCTGCCTTAGTAAAACTAAGCCTTTGAGCTACCGTATAAAAAACCTTTAACCTGAAATCAAAAATCATTGGGCTAAAATTAGCGGTTTTATTCTGAAATCAGGATTTGGCTTCCGCGCATTTAAGCAAACCTGCCAATGGAGTTGCTGTGCAGGCAATAACAGCCATACAACATACCGAAATGATTCTTGTAGTAAGGTAGATGAATGTTTCCATACCAATGAGATTTATTTTGGAGGGAAATGTTACAGGGGAAATTGCTTAATTTTCCCGCTAAACAACCACCCATGCAAAACAACCTGCAGCAAACTTTTGGCAATATCGATATCTATTTATTTGATCAGTTGTTAAAAGGCCGCTTTGACCATTGCGAAACCATATTGGATGCCGGCTGTGGTGGTGGGCGCAACCTGGTATATTTTATGCAGAATGGCTTTGATGTATATGGCATCGACCAAAGTGTGGAAGCTGTGGAGGTGGTAACGCAGCTATCGGCAAAACTTTCATCCACACATGCGCTCAATAAATTTCGGGTATCGGGAGTGGAGGATATGCCCTGGGCTGGTGATTTTTTCGACTTGGTGATCTGCAGCGCCGTATTACATTTCGCCAAGAATGAGCA
This sequence comes from Mucilaginibacter sp. 22184, assembly GCF_052045695.1. Classification (NCBI taxonomy): domain Bacteria; kingdom Pseudomonadati; phylum Bacteroidota; class Sphingobacteriia; order Sphingobacteriales; family Sphingobacteriaceae; genus Mucilaginibacter; species Mucilaginibacter sp. 22184. The sequence goes on along the minus strand of NZ_JBQEPI010000009.1, from coordinate 336,958 downwards.
GCATTTTGATAGCATGGTGCGTTCCCTGTGGCGCGTGCTGAAACCAGGCGGTTATTTGTTCGCGCGACTGGCATCGGATATCGGTATCGAAGAACTGGTAGTAAGCAGAGGCGATGGCCGTTACCTGCTGCCGGATGGCTCCGAACGTTTCCTGGTGAACGAACAAACGCTGCTCAATTATACCGCCGAATTAGGCGGCTCCCTTTACGAGCCCATAAAAACCACCAACGTGCAAAACCTGCGTTGTATGACCACCTGGTGTATCCAAAAGCAATAGAGTTTAATTCAAACTAATAACAAATAACTATTTATACCGATTACTAATCTTAATGCAGGTACATTTATCTTATGCATCACGAACAACATTTACAAAGCTCAGACACCATCAGGGATATTGTTATTGGTATGTCTGATGGGTTAACGGTACCCTTTGCACTGGCCGCGGGTTTAAGCGGGGCGGTAAATTCATCGGGTATTGTGATTACGGCCGGTATAGCCGAAATTGTGGCCGGTTCCATCGCCATGGGGCTGGGTGGGTTCCTGGCCGGTCGGACCGAAGTTGATCATTATGCCTCCGAACTGAAACGGGAGTATGAGGAGGTTGAAAAAGTACCCGAGCAGGAAAAAGCGGAAGTAAAGGAAGTGTTCGCGGCCTTTGGTCTGTCCGAAAAACTACAGAACGAAGTTGCCGAAGAAATGGCGAAAGACAAAGATAAATGGGTTGATTTTATGATGCGCTATGAGCTGGGACTGGAAGAACCCAAAGCCAATCGTGCAACACAAAGTGCCATCACCATTGGCTTATCTTATATTGTTGGTGGCATTATCCCGCTCTCGCCCTATTTTTTTATCGCCGATTCTACACAAGCTTTGTATTACTCCTGCGGTATCACCATGATCTGCCTGTTTGTGTTTGGTTATTTTAAAAGCAAGGTAACCGGGCAACCCGCCATCAAAGGGGCGCTGAAAGTATTATTGATAGGAGCCCTGGCTGCTGCTGCTGCGTTTGGTATGGCGAAGTTGATCAACGGCGCGCATTAAAAATTACGTCTTTTTAGGGGAGTGGTAATTGGGATTATATATAAAGTTGCCTGTAATTATTCCTTCTGAGTTAACCTTCCATGCTCCTTGTATAGCCTGGCGAGGTACATTTTCTTCATTTTTAAAAGCTTAGTCAATTACATATACCCATCCGTTTGGATTATTCAATGCTTCTTTAACTGCATCTTCGGGGAGGGGCTTTTTTCGATTAAACAAACTCATTGATAATGAAAACAATTGATCACTAAAACTTAATAAACTTATCTATTTGCTCGTCGGTAAACTTTAAAGTATCGGCATTTAAAAGATTGCCCTCTTTGTCCATTTCTTTATTGATGGAAGCAATATGGATCTTTAACGACATGATATTGAGGTGCATATAATGACAAACCCCTGTAAAATGATCAATTCCCCTGATATTGCCATATTTACCTGATGACAGGCCTACCAGGGCCGCTTTCTTATCATAAAAAGTACCCGGAAAATCGCAGGCATCCATAAAAACTTTCAGTACGCCGGGGAAGCTGCCGTTGTACTCTGGAATGATGAAGATGAATTTATCGGTACGGTTAATCATGTCCTGTATAGGTTCAAACTCCGGACTACGTTTGCCGTAAAGATCGGTTTGTATAATGTTTGCTGGCAGATCGGCCAATGAAAATATGCCCGCCTCAACGCCTTTCTCGCTCAATTTTTGCTGATAATAGGTAGCAAGCTTAAGCGTATGGCTCCCGGGGCGATTGGTTGATGATATAATAGTGATCATGTTTTTAATTAATGAATTATTGAATTAGTGATTTAGTGAATTATTTTTTTTTGTTGAAACGGTGATTTTTTAATTAATAATAAATTCAACGTCTTAGGTATTAATAATCAGCCATTAAGGCTATCACTAATTCGCTAAATCACTAATTCACTAATTGAAATTTGTTTGTAAATTGCCAAAACCTGTGGATTTCGGAATAGTTTTAAATCCGTATCTTTACCGTTGGACAAAAACTTTTACGAAAGTAGAAATTTCCGGTTCTATTTTTCGTTGTTATAAATCATAGTAATATAAATTTTGTAAGGATATAGAATGAGTAAAATAATTGCTTTAGCCAACCAGAAAGGTGGCGTAGGAAAAACTACATCATCTATAAATCTGGCCGCAAGTTTGGCCGTATTAGATTTCAAAACCTTGTTGGTTGATGCGGATCCGCAGGCTAATTCAACATCGGGTATCGGTTTCGATCCCCGTAACATCAAGAATAGTATTTACGAGTGTATCATCAACCAAGTTGACCCGCATGAGGCTATCCAGAAAACGGATACCCCTAATCTGGATCTGCTGCCAGCCCATATTGATCTGGTAGGTGCCGAGATAGAGATGATTAACCTGAGTGGCCGCGAGTATAAAATGAAACAGGTATTTGAAGCCATACAAAATGAGTATGACTTTATTATTATCGATTGCTCGCCTTCATTAGGTTTGATCACCATCAACGCGTTAACCGCCGCTAACTCGGTAATTATACCTGTACAATGCGAGTACTTCGCTTTGGAAGGTTTGGGTAAATTGCTCAATACCATCAAAATTGTACAATCACGACTTAATCCGCAGCTGGAAATTGAAGGCATATTATTAACCATGTACGATGTACGTCTGCGTTTATCAAACCAGGTGGTTGATGAGGTGAAAACTCATTTTGAGGATATGGTTTTTGATACTATTATTCAGCGTAACACCCGTTTAAGCGAGGCGCCAAGCTTTGGCGTATCGGTAATTATGCACGATGCCACCTGTAAAGGCGCCATCAATTATTTAAACCTGGCCCGCGAAATTATTGAGAAAAACGGCCTGACTAAGAACGAGTCGGAAGCCGCGACAGCAACAGTGTAACCCATGAGTAGTGAAAGAAGAAATGCCCTGGGCAAAGGATTAAGTGCGCTGTTGAATGACTCTGTAAACGTACAACCTTATAATAAAACTAAGGATAAAGATAAAGAAGCCTCCACATCGGCTGTGGAGGTTAACAGCCTGGGCTCGGTAAATGAGATACAGCTGGCCGAAATTGAGGTAAACCCTTTTCAGCCCCGTACCGATTTTGACGAACAGGCCCTGGCCGAACTGGCCGACTCCATTAAACTGCAAGGGTTAATACAGCCCATTACGGTAAGGCGCATCAACGCGCACAAATACCAGCTTATATCGGGCGAGCGCCGTTTCCGCGCTTCAAAAATAGCCGGGTTAACACAGGTGCCCGCTTATGTGCGCACCGCCAACGACCAGCAAATGCTGGAAATGGCCCTGATCGAGAACATTCAACGCGAAAACCTGAATGCCATTGAAGTGGCACTCAGCTTTCAGCGCATGATAGAAGAGTGTAACCTGAAACAGGAGGAATTGGGCGATAGGGTGAGCAAAAACCGCTCAACCGTAACCAATTACCTGCGCCTGTTAAAGTTGCCGCCAAGCATCCAGGCATCCATCCGCGATGGGGCCTTAACTATGGGCCATGCCAAGGCTTTGATCACCATTGACGACCCCGCCAAACAATTATATTTACATCAACATATCATTCAGCAAGGTTTATCCGTTCGTAAAGCTGAAGAACTGGCTCGCGATATGCAGAAGTCGCCGGTAAAGAAGGAAGGTAAACAACCCGAACCGGTATCATACCAGCTGCAAAAAATACAGGACGATCTGGCTTCAAAGTTTAGTACAAGGGTAAAACTCAAGGTAGGCAGCAAAGGAAGTGGTGTTATCGAAATACCTTTTCTTTCGGATGATGATCTGGGCCGTATCCTCGAGATGCTGGATTGGTAAGACCGAGATCCAAGAAGTTAGAGTCAGGAATCAAGACATGAAGATAAATCTACGATTATCACTTTTTTCTTGATTCTTGTCTCTTGATTCTTGCCTCTTAAATAATATAAAGATGTATAAATTCCTGCTTGTTATTGGTTTGATCACGATATTGGCTGTAACAGCAAAAGCACAAGGGTTTGGGCCAGATACCGTGAAAAGCGGTAAAAATGATACTTTAAAAAAAGCGTCGAACACAGCCCCCGGTTCTTTTGCGCCACCCATCAAAAAAGAAAAAGCTTACCACCCGGATAGCTTACATAGCCCGCACAAAGCGGTAATGCACTCTTTAATGGTACCAGGTTGGGGGCAGCTATACAATCATCGTTGGTGGAAAGTGCCTATTGTTTATGGTGGTATCGGGCTTTTAGTTTCGGCTGTAATATTTAACCAAAAATATTATAACCAGGATATCGCGATATATAATTACCGGAAACAGGGTATAGCCCCTACACCTGGCCAGCCATATTATAAGGAATACCAGTTGTATGCCCAGTATAATGTGCCTGATGCCAGTATCATCAGCGAAATGGATGGTTACCGTCGTAACCGCGACCTGAGCATCCTGGGTATATTAGCTGCCTGGGGTATCCAAACCATCGACGCCTATATTGATGCCAAGTTCATACATTCCTATACGGTTGATAATAACCTGGGCATGAACATGAAAATCACCCCTGGTTTAATGAATCAGCCGCTTTACGCGCAAAGTGCCAATTCTTCTTATATTCCGTCGATAAAAATTACCTTTACGTTTTAATAGAACTGGTGGGTAGTGAGTGGAGAGTTGTGAATAGTGAAACAATCGAAGACTTGGTATAAAAAACGCAGTCATTCGGATATTCATCTCTCATTACTCACCACTCACTACTCTCTACTCACCACTCACTAAATTATGAAAATAGCATTACTGGGTTATGGAAAAATGGGCAAGATCATCGAGAAGATCGCCATTAGCCGCAAACACGAAATTGTATTAACTATTGATCACGATACTATGGATGATCTGACGGTTGAAAACTTGCAGAAAGCCGATGTGGTTATCGATTTTACCATGCCGGCATCGGTATTGGGCAACATTAAGCATTGTTTTGACGCGGGCATACCCATTGTAGTAGGTACAACCGGTTGGTACGATCAGATCCCCCAAATAAAACAACTTTGCGAGCAGGGTAATAATACTTTGCTGTACGGATCAAACTTTAGCGTTGGGGTAAATATATTTTTTCATGTTAACCGCCTGCTGGCCAAAGTAATGAATAACTATCCGTACTATGATGTGCAGGTTGAGGAAATTCACCATACCCAGAAGCTCGATTCGCCAAGTGGTACCGCCATCACCATTGCCGAAGGCATCCTGGACAACCTGGAAACCAAATCGGAGTGGGTTAATGTTTTAACTACGGATGATAAACAGGATGATGATACCGTTTCCAACAACCAGCTGCTGATCGAATCTTTACGGATCGACAGTGTGCCGGGCACACATACCGTTATTTACGATTCGGAAGTAGATACCATCGAATTTAAACATACCGCTCATAACCGCAACGGCTTTGCCCTGGGCGCGGTGCTGGCCGCCGAGTGGATACAAGGTAAAAAGGGTTTCTACTCGGTTGATGCCATGTTTGATTTTAAATAGCTGGGCTATTTTTAAATGAATATAGCAACCGATATCTTTCTTTTTACCATTACAGCGCCTTTGGGAATATTAATAACCATAGGCTTGTGGAAGCTGTTTCAAAAAGCCGGTCGCCCGGGTTGGGAGTCACTCATTCCGGTTTACAATATTTATATCATACTCAAAATCAGCGGCAGGCCCTGGTGGTTACTGTCGCTATTGCTTATACCCGGTATCAACCTCATTGTGGGTTTGGGTATCATGATTGATTTTATCAAATCATACGGTAAATTCAAAATGAGCCAGAATGCGGCTGTAGTGCTGCTGCCATTCATCTATCTGCCTAAATGGGGTTTTGATAAAAATACCCGTTACCTGGGGCCATCAGCAAGCGACGATTTTTATGAAGAGCATCACGGTGATCTTAAAAAATCGCCCGCCCGCGAGTGGACCGAGGCCATTATTTTTGCCGTGGTTGCCGCTACGCTGATCAGGTCGCTTTTTATCGAGGCTTATACCATCCCTACGCCATCAATGGAAAGCTCACTGCTTGTGGGCGATTTTTTGTTTGTGAGCAAAATAAATTATGGCGCCCGCCTGCCTATGACACCCGTTGCCTTTCCCTTCGCGCACCACACCATGCCGCTTACCGGGGGCAAAGCCTACTGGGACGGCATCAAACTGCCATATTTCAGATTACCCGGTTTGGGCGATATTAAAAAAGGCGATGTGGTGGTATTTAATTACCCTATGGATGCTGATTCGCCCCTTTACCGCCCGGTTGATAAACGCGAAAATTATATCAAACGCTGCCAGGGAACTCCCGGCGATACCCTGAGCCTGCTTAACGCGCGGGTATATGTAAATAACAAGGCTGCTATTACGCCGCCCAGAGGCGAAATGGAATATATGGTGCGTAACAATGGCGGTAGCTTTAACCGGCAACAGGTTTATGATCTGCACCTGTCAGACATTCAGCAATTTACCAACCAGGATTTTATACTGAACACAACCGCGCGATCGGCCGCTTTGCTAAAACAGCAATCCGATGTACAATCGGTGCGGGCAAACGTTCGGCTCAGAGGCGTTTATGATCCGGAGATATTTCCGCATGATCCTCATTTCCGGTGGAATGTAGATAATTTTGGCCCTATTATTATCCCCAAAAAAGGCTGGACAGTAAAACTCGATAGTCTTAGCCTGCCCATCTATCGCCGTGTCATTGAAGTTTATGAGCATAACAGGCTCCAGGTAAACGGTAATAATATCAGCATCAACGGCAAGGCAGCCAACAGCTACACCTTTAAGCTCAATTATTATTGGATGATGGGCGATAACCGCCATAACTCCGAAGATTCGCGCTTTTGGGGTTTTGTGCCCGAAGACCATATTGTAGGCAAAGCCCTGTTTGTATGGATGAGCTGGGACGCCGAAACCCATCGCATCAGGTGGAGCAGAGTGATGAGGATGATTTATTGATGTGCGGATGTGCAGATGAGGGAATAGATATGCAGATATGCAAATGTGTAAATGAAAAATTATATAGGGGAATTATAGATGTGCAACTCTAAAATCATCTGCACATCGATACCTCATCTGCACATTTGCACATCCGCATATCTGCACATCAGTTTTTAGTAACATATAGCTTACAAAACAGTCATAGGAATAAAAAAATAATTATATACTTTTAAACCAATCTGCACATTTCAAATCTGCACATTTGCACATCTGAAATCTGCACATCAGAAACATATGAACTGGAAATTCTGGAAAAAAGATAAAAGCAAACCCAAAAAGAAAAAGAGCGCCCTGCGCGAATGGGGAGATGCTATTATTTTCGCGGTGATTGCCGCTACGCTGATACGTACCCTTTTTATTGAGGCTTATGTTATCCCCAGCGGATCGATGGAAAGCTCCCTGCTCATCGGCGATTATTTATTTGTAAGCAAGGTTAACTATGGTGCCCGTATGCCTATCACGCCCGTGGCCATACCCTTTATGCATCATACCATACCCTATACTACCAATGCCAAAGCTTACTGGGATGGTATCCAATTACCGTATTATCGCCTGCCGGGATTCAGCGATATTAAAAAGGGCGACATCGTGGTTTTTAACGCGCCGATAGAGGCCGATTCGCCCTACTACCGCCCGGTTGACAAACGTGAAAATATCATTAAACGCTGCCAGGGTACACCCGGCGATACATTGAGCCTGGTGAACGCCCAGGTTTACATCAACGGCAAACCCGAAATAACAGCCCCTAAAGGCGAAATGGCCTATGTGGTAAAAACAGATGGCAGCCAGATAAACCCGCAATTGATCAACGAGCTCCATTTAAGCGATATTGGTATTATCGACAGCACCACATTTAAAACCAATACCACTGTCGAGTCGGCTAAAACATTAAAGGGCTATTCCAATATCAAATCGGTTACGGCCGATATTGCCCCAAAAGGTATTGCCGACGATCTGAACCCGGTTTACCCCGCCAAATATCCGCGTTATAAAAACACACCCAACTTTCCGCATTATACCTGGAATGTAGATAACTTCGGGCCCATCATTATCCCCAAAAAAGGCTGGACAGTAAAGTTGGATAGTTTAACTTTTCCGGTTTATGGACGTGCTATTGAGATTTATGAGCATAATAAAGTAAAAGTAGTAGGCCATGATATTTATATAAACGATAAAAAAGCCGATACTTACACTTTTAAACTCAACTACTACTGGATGATGGGCGATAACCGCCATAACTCCGAAGATTCGCGTTACTGGGGCTTTTTACCCGAAGATCACGTAGTAGGCAAGGCCTTATTTACCTGGTTGAGTGTTGACAGTACTGCATCATTTGTAAATAAAATACGCTGGAGCAGGTTGTTTAGAGGGATACATTGAGCGTGCTCATAAGGGAGGGTGTCACCCTGAGCTCCGTCGAAGGGTAGAGCGCAGAGGCCTGCCACCATGCTTCGACGGGGCTCAGCATGACACCCTGTTAGAAATGACGTTATTAATAATTAGAATTTAAATACAAAAAAGTGAACATTATACTTGCTATTATACTACTGGTTATACTGCCTTATGTAGGGTTATGGAAATTGTTTGAAAAAGCCGGCAGGCCAGGCTGGGAGGGCGTTGTGCCTTTATATAATATTTATGGCATGATTAAACTGAGCGGCAGGCCCGCCTGGTGGTTTGTGCTGGTATTGATACCGGGCCTGAACCTGCTGGTGCTGATTGGCCTCACCGTTGATTTTATCAAGTCGTTTGGTAAATTCAGCCTGCTCGATCATATTTTGGGCGTGGCTCTGCCTTTTATCTATCTACCCAAATGGGGTTTTGATAAGGATACCAAATATCTGGGCAAATCGGCCAGCCCGGAGTTTAGGGAAAAATATAAAATAGCATTGAAAAAAACGGCAGCCCGCGAATGGGCCGATGCTATCATTTTTGCGGTGATAGCTGCCACGCTGATCCGTACCTTGTTTATTGAAGCCTACGTAATCCCCAGCGCATCTATGGAAAGCTCGCTGTTAATTGGCGATTACCTGTTTGTAAGCAAAGTGAATTATGGTGCGCGTCTGCCCATGACACCCGTTGCTTTCCCGTTTGCGCACCATACTATGCCGCTCATCAATACCAAAGCGTATTGGGACGGCATCGAACTGCCTTATTACCGTTTACCGGGCCTAAGCGATGTGAAAAAAGGCGATGTGGTGGTATTTAACTACCCTATGGACGCCGACTCGCCTTTATACCGCCCGGTTGATAAACGCGAAAATTATATTAAACGTTGCCAGGGTACACCCGGCGATACACTGAGCGTGGTAAATGCGCAGGTAGTTATTAACGGTAAACCAGCTATTACACCGCCGCATGGCGAAATGAACTACCTGGTGCAATCAGATGGAAGCGAAATTAACCCGCAGTTGGTTAATGAACTTCATTTGGAGGATATTGCACCCGGAAATAATAATGCTTTTACTACCAATACAACGCTGGCATCGGCCAATACATTAAAGGGATATTCAAATATTAAATCGGTCAGGCCAAATATTACGCCTGCCGGTGCACGCGATCCGCTGAATGATGTTTACCCGGTAAAGTTCCCCACTTATAAGATCACTGCCAACTTTCCTAATTTTACGTGGAATGTAGATAATTACGGCCCTATCATCGTACCTAAAAAAGGCTGGACCGTAAAACTGGATAGTTTAACCTTCCCGGTTTATGGCCGCGCTATTGAAATTTACGAAGGGAATAAAGTACAGGTATCCGGCAAAGATATCCTGATCAACGGGAAAAAAGCTGATACCTACACCTTTAAGCTCAACTATTACTTTATGATGGGCGATAACCGCCACAACTCCGAAGATTCACGTTTTTGGGGATTTGTACCCGAAGACCATATCGTAGGTAAGGCCCTGTTTATATGGATGAGTATTGATGACAATGCCAGCTTCCTGAGCAAGATCAGGTGGAGCAGGTTGTTTAACATTATTCATTAAGCCCATAACCCCCTGAAGGGGGAATAAAAGATTTGCATAGCCCGCCCGGTTTACCGGGTGGGCTTTTTTGTGACTATAACACTGATGAAGACTCACCCCGGCAATCGACCATCTTCGCCTTTGACCCTTCTTTCCACACGTCATTGTGAGCGTAGCGTGGCAATCCCCGATAGACACAGCGTTCTCTGTAAGTTGGGGATTGCCACGTCGTGCCTCCTTGCAATGACGTTTTTTATTAATTTGCTATCGCGGGAAGTTTTCCTTGCTACCGCGAGATTAGAGCAGCGTATCTCGTGGGCGCATGTGGTAAGCTGGAAGCTTACCACAGCTGAAAGCTGAATAATCTACACCACGGGCTGAAAGCCCGCGGCAACATAGTAGGAACACTTTTTAAAGTTTTTAAAACGGTTCAAAATGGTGTTGGAATTTGTTAAAAGGATTAAAAACGGTGATTCGACATCTTTTTTGAGCAATTTTTGCCGGTTTTTGGACAAAAAAATGTTAAAATTTGAGGTTTAAAAAGTTTCAGGAAGGGCCAAATGTTAAATTATAAACCCTGCAATGGTTCTACCCCAAAACGTTCAGCCAGGATATGCAGGTCGGCTACAACGGCGTCAACCAGGGGGATGCCATGGGTGCCGCGATGGTGTTCGGCCTCCAGTTCCGGCTCGCCGGGGATGACAACCTTTTGGGTAGAGTTAACCGTGGCGGAGGTCTTGAACCGGGCTATCCAGTTATCCAGGTGGCTCTTAAATTCATCAACCGGCCGGAAACCATCCACCCGCATAGCGCCTACGAAATGGCCTATACCTTGCCCCACCGGATTAGCCGGAGGATCCAGAAAAGCTACAAAAGGAGGTACCCAGGGCCCATAATTGGCACCTGATAGTACGGCCGATAAAATATCCACAGTAGCGCTCAGTCCGAAACCTTTATGGCTGCCATGGTCGCGGTCGCCACCCAGGGGTAATAACGCTCCGCCCGTTTTGAGGGCATGAGGATCGGTAGTATACTGGCCATGCTGATCCTGTATCCAGCCCTCCGGCACCTGCTTGCCCAGGCGCTGGGCAATTTCCAGCTTGCCATTGGCTGCCGCGGAAGTAGCCAGATCAACCACCACAGGCGGATAATGCCCCGCCGGGAAGGCATAGCACATAGGGTTGGTACCTAACAATCGCTCGCTCGAAAAAGTAGGCGCCACCAGCGGACTGGCATTGGTCATGGCAAAACCTATCATGTCTTTTTCAACCGCCATCAGCGCGTGGTAACCTGCAATACCAAAATGGTTAGAGTTACGTACAGATACCCAGCCCGAGCCATATAATTCGGCTTTTTTGATAGCCACTTGCATGGCAAAGGGAGCAACAACCAGGCCCAGGCCTGCATCACCGTCAACGGTGGCCGTGGTGGGTGTTTCGTGTACTATCTGGATGTTGGGTGTGGCATTGATACGGTTCTTTTCCCAGAGGCGTACATAGCCGCTCAGTCGGGCAACCCCATGCGAGTCTATCCCCCGTAAATCGGAACGCAGCAAAACATCAGCGGCAAGTGTTGCATGTTCTGTACTGCAGCCAATAGCCTTGAAAATATTTTCGGTAAAAATGCGGAGGACAGATGGACTTACAAGCATGATGTACGAGTCTTATAATAATAAAAAGCGTCATTGCGAGGTGCGAAGCACTTAAAATGCTTGTCATTCTGAGCATAGCGAAGAATCTATTCGGCGATTAGATCCTTCGCTATGCTCAGAATGACAAGTTGGAGATACTTACTTCGTACCTCTCAATGGCGGATGGTTTTTGAACGTGATAAATATATCAATTATCCAATTGCTTCAGCAACTCCAATCCCTGGGGCCACTCGCCAAAGCCCGATGCTAAGTTGATATGACCGGCGTCGCCTATTTCTACCAGCTGGCTACCCCAGCTATTGGCAAATAAACGGGCACGCTCGCTGGTTACATAATAATCATTGCTGCTGGCTACGGTGATGCTTTTAAAAGGGAGTTTGATCAATGGTACGGGTGTAAAACCGTTGGTGCCCGAGGGATAAGTATCGGCTTCGGTATCGCTTGGGGCAACCAGTAAAGCCCCTTTGATATGTATGTTGTACTCCTGTGCCCAATAGGCTATAGTAGTACAGGCCAGGCTATGACCAACCAGGATCACATTTTCAGGGTCGTGTTGCTGCACATAGCTATTGAGTGTTTGTATCCAGTCGCTGCAAACCGGGGTTTCCCAATCCTGTTGTTCGATACGGCCAAAATTAAACTGTTTTTCCCAAAGTGATTGCCAGTGCATCGGACCGGAATTTCCCAGTCCTGGGTGAATAAGAATAGTTGATTTAAAGGTCATTGTATAATCGTGTTAGTATAACCATCAAATTTTAGTTCTCCCTTTAGGGAGTTAGTGGGCCTCTGCCACTTCCTTGATCACCAGGTTGCGTTTTTCCAAAAGCCTGCGCATATAGTTTTGCAGGAAAACAAGGTCGAATATAGTGCCGTATGGCGATTCATACCGGAAGATGTCCTTCATCAAGGTTTCATCCTTGATCGCAAAAAAGTAATGCTCATGTCTGAAATTTTTGAAGGCACCCTGAACCATTTCGTCAGTGAAAAAGTTGGGATATTCCATTTCGGTGATTTTGGAGGTGAGCGTTTGCCAGATGCCAAAGTGTTTGGCCCGCCAGGTAACCCATTCTCCCAATTCAATTAAGCCGCTGGTACGGCCCGCGATGGCGGTTTCGCCGGTATGCCGGGTCGAGGCCACATGCACATCGATGTTCCGGGCCAGGTCGAAGCATTTGCCGATAGGCGCGTTGATGTGGGTGGCTAATTCAATTACAGGCATACTTTTGACGAATGATTACACCGATTTTAATAGATGATTACACCGTTTTTTTGATAGATGATTTCACTGATAGATCCATGTGTGTTAATCAGTGAAATCATCCCAAAATCGGTGTAATCATTATAAATTAGAACTCCGCATTTTTCGGGAACCTTGGAAATGGGATCACATCGCGGATGTTGCCCATACCGGTTACAAACAGCACCAGGCGTTCAAAGCCCAGACCGAAACCAGCGTGCGGACAAGCGCCAAACCGGCGGGTATCCAGGTACCACCAAAGTTCGTCTTTAGGGATGCCCATTTCGTCCATACGCTGTTCCAACTTATCCAAACGCTCTTCACGGGCCGATCCACCCACAATTTCGCCAATACCCGGGAACAGGATATCCATAGCGCCAACGGTTTTGCCATCGTCGTTCTGGCGCATGTAAAATGCCTTGATCTCTTTGGGATAATCGGTCAGGATCACCGGTTTTTTGAAATGTTTCTCTACCAGGTAACGTTCGTGCTCGCTTTGCAGGTCGGTTCCCCAGCCCTCAATAGGGTACTGGAACTTTTTCTTTTTGTTCGGGGTCGATTCTTTCAGGATCTCGATAGCTTCAGTATAAGTAAGGCGTTCAAAATCATGGTTTAAACAAAACTGCAGTTTTTCCAACAGCGTCATTTCTGAGCGCTCGTTCTGCGGTTTTTGTTTTTCCTCCTCTGCCAGGCGCTGGGTTAAAAACTCGATATCATCGGCGTTTTTGTCCAGGGCGTATTGGATCACGTATTTCAGCATGTCCTCGGCCAGGTCCATGTTATCGGTCAGGCTGTTAAAGGCCACTTCCGGTTCAATCATCCAAAATTCCGCCAAGTGACGTGTAGTATTGGAGTTTTCGGCACGGAAAGTTGGGCCGAAAGTATAAATATCGCTCAGGGCCATCGCACCCAGCTCACCTTCCAGTTGTCCGGATACGGTAAGGTTGGTTGGGCGACCAAAAAAATCCTGTTTAAAATCGATCTCACCTGTATCTGTTTTAGGGATATTATCCAGATCAAAATTAGTTACGTGGAAAGTTTCGCCCGCCCCTTCCGCGTCAGACGCGGTAATTACTGGTGTATGCAGATAAACAAAACCACGCTCCTGAAAAAACTGATGCACCGCGAATGCCAGACTGTTGCGCACGCGGAATATCGCCCCAAAAGTACTGGTGCGGAAACGCAGGTGAGCGTTCTCCCGCAAAAATTCCAGGCTATGTTTTTTGGGCTGGATAGGGTATTTCTCCGGATCGCTGTCGCCCAGTATCTCGATGTCGGTAGCTATAACCTCAACCGTTTGACCTTTGCCTTGTGAAGCGATCAGTTTACCGGCAACGCTTAAAGCAGCGCCCACGGTAATACGTTTGAGCAGGGCAGGGTCGGTATTTTCGAAATCGACAACAATTTGAATGTTATTATTGGTTGAGCCATCATTTAAAGCAATGAAACGATTGGAACGGAATGCACGCACCCATCCTTTTACCACTACATCAATTTCTGTTTGCTGACTTTGCAGCAATGCTTTAATCTTTACTCGCTGACTCATATAAATTATTTTTTTAGAGTCGCAAAAATACAATTAATTATGTAATGGCATGGGGAATTTTGGCCTTAATGATAAGCTATTTAACTAAATTTGCCCCTCATCTGTTACCCCTATGAACCCCAAAATCAGTCTGGCCATTGGTATTTTATGTATAGCCTTTTCGCCCATATTTGTAAAACTTTGTGGGGCGCCGCCTATTACCGCGGCATTTTACAGGGTATTTTTGGCCTGGGTGGTATTGGCTCCATGGTGTTTCTGGAAGGTTAATCTTAAAATTGCGACTAAAGATCTGTTAACCGCTTTCCTTGGCGGACTCATCTTTGCATCAGATATTGCCGTATGGAATATTTCCTTAGGGCATATCAGCGCCACCATATCAACCTTGCTGGCTAACCTGGCTCCGGTTTGGGTAGGGCTCATCAGCTTTTTTATCCTACGTAAAAAATCGGGTATGTTATTTTGGGCCGGCACGGGTATCGCTATGGTAGGCATGATTATTTTGGTGGGTTATCAGAATATCCTGGGACTTCAGTCTAATATTGGTATTGTACTGGCCATTTTAGCGAGTATATTTTATTCGATCTATATTGTCATCACCAACAATATTTTGCAGCGGATAGGCACGCTGTCGTTTATGTTTTATAATATGCTGGCAGCGAGTATTTTTCTGCTCATCATTAGTTGCTGGCAGGGCAACAACCTGGTTGATTTTCCTTTAAACAGCTGGCTTTGTTTTTTAGGGATGAGCCTGCTTTGCCAGTTGACGGGCTGGATAACTATTAACTATTCGCTGCGGTTTTTGGAAAGTACCAAAGTAGCCATAGCGCTTTTGGGGCAAACGGTTATTGCAGGTATTATCGCGGTGATTTTACTGCACGAAAGTTTACAGCTCAAAGAAATAATAGGCAGTGTGATTGTGCTTGCCGGGATTGCGGTAACATTTTTAAAGCCACGTTTGGTTAGTATCAAGTAGCTAGTATCAAGTATCAAGACAGCTTCACAATTGAAAATAAATTTTTAAAATCTTGATACTTGATACTAGCTACTTGATACTAAAACCTCGATGACCTACCTTTGCATTTTAGCTCATGATCATAAAATCCACTATCGACCGTATTATGGAAGCCACCGACATTGTGGAGGTGATAGGGGAGTTTGTGCAGTTAAAAAAGCGTGGGGCCAACTACGTGGGCCTATCGCCATTTGCCAATGAGCGTACCCCATCGTTCACGGTATCCCCGGCAAAAGGTATTTTTAAAGATTTTTCGACGGGTAAAGGTGGTTCGGCGGTTACTTTTTTAATGGAGCTGGAGAAATTCAGTTATCCCGAAGCCTTAAAATGGCTGGCCAAAAAGTACGGCATCGAGGTGGAAGAAACCGTTGATCACCCAGAAAATAAGGAAGAAGACCAGCGCCGCGAAAGCCTCATGATCGTGACGGCCTTTGCCGCCAAGTTTTTTCATGAAAGTCTGCTGGATACAGATGAAGGCAAAAATATCGGCCTGAGTTATTTTAAAGAACGTGGTTTTACAACCGAAACCATTAAAAAATTCGAGCTCGGCTATTCACCCGATCAGTGGGAGGCTTTTACCGGTACCGCTATCAATCAGGGCTATCAACAGCAGTTTTTGGAAGAAAGCGGCTTGTCGGTTAAGCGTGATAACGGTACGCTGTACGATAGGTACCGGGGCCGGGTGATGTTCCCGATACATAGCTTTACGGGCCGTGTAATAGCCTTTGGCGGTCGTACGCTCAAGAAAGATAAAAATGTACCCAAGTATGTAAACTCGCCCGAGAGCGAGATCTACCATAAATCAAACGTACTTTACGGCCTGTATTTTGCCAAAAAGGCCATCCGCGACGAGGATAACTGTTACCTGGTAGAGGGCTATGCCGACGTACTGTCGGTTCATCAGGCCGGTATCGAAAATGTGGTGGCATCATCGGGTACATCACTAACATCCGAGCAGATTAGGCTGATAAGCCGCTTTACGCAAAATATCACCATCCTTTATGATGGAGATGCTGCTGGTATCAAAGCCTCACTGCGTGGGCTGGATATGATATTGGAGGCCGGACTCAACGTAAAAGTAGTTTCGTTCCCGGATGGGCATGACCCCGACTCGTATGTGCGCCTGGTGGGCACCAATGCCTTCAAAAAACATATTGAGGAAAGCAAAAAGGATTTTATCCTCTATAAGGCCAATCTCCTTTTAAAAGATGCCGGCAACGATCCGATCAAAAAAGCCGAGATCATCCGTGAGATCGTAGAGAGCATTGCCAAGATCCCCGACTCCATCAAGGCTTCGGTTTTTATCAAGGAGTGTAGTTACCTGTTACAGATAGATGAGCGTTCGCTACTGTCCGAATTGAATAAAATGCGGCAGGCCAAAGCCAAAAAGGATGGTCAGCAGCAGCAAAACACCCGGTACTCCCCGCAACAGCCACCGGATGAGCCCAACTTTTTTGATGAACCCGAGGTTCAGGAAGCCAAAGACGAGAGCGCGCAGGAAAAAGAGATCATCAGGTTACTGCTCCTGTACGGCAATAGAATGATTGATTGGGATGGCATCGCCAATACCTATATCGGTCCGTTTATGATAGCGGAGCTGGGCGATGTTACCTTTGAGCACCCGGCTTGTAAAGTATTTACCGACTTGTACCGGCAGGAAGTAGAGAACGGCGTGCTGCCCGATGATGCTTATTTTATCCACCACAAGGATAAAGGCATCGTAGACCTTACCATCAACATGCTCACCACCAAGTATACGCTGAGCGAAAACTGGTACGAGATGCACAATATACTGGTGAATGACGAGCAGGTTAATATGAAAGCCACTATCCTGGGCGCTATATTCCATCTCAAGAAGCACAAAGTGGGTAAAATGCTCGAAGCCCTGCGCAACGAATTGCAAAAAGCCGAAACCGAAGCCGACCAGGAAATATTACTGAACCAGTACATCCGCATGAAAAAGGTGGAGAAAATGATCTCCGACTTTTTAGGCTCGGTAATTATCAAATGATGCAGAATAGGAGTCAAGAGTTAAGAATCAGGAATCAAGAAGAGCGGGGAACTCCTCTTAGCCATGCCCTTGTTATTGCATTGTTTTACTATTGTCTTAATTCTTGGTTCTTGATTCTTAACTCTAAATAATGGCCACACACCTCGACCTGGGCCGCACCGGCGAAGCTTTAGCCAAAACACACCTGGAAAATGCCGGTTATGAAATACTGGACGAGAACTGGACCCACGGAAAAGCCGAGATAGACCTGATTGCATATAAAGACAAGGTTATTATATTTACCGAAGTAAAAACCCGCAGCGGCAACGCTTTTGGCGAACCTGAGGATTTTGTGGATGCCCGTAAACAAAAATTACTGGCCGATGCCGCAGATGAATATATTTACCTCATGAACCACCAGGGCGAAGTGCGGTTTGATATTATCGCTATTTTGTTTGACAGGGATAAAAATTATATACTAAACCATATTGAAGATGCGTTTTGGCCTTCGGCCACCTGATATACTTATGAATAATAAAATAAAAGTACTTTTTACCGCCTGTGCCTTGTTGGCTTTTGGCTGTAGTTGCGACAATAAACCCAAAGATAACGGAGCCGATTATACCATCAGTCCCGAAGCTGGTACCTCTTACAAATCGGGTGATGAAGTAAAGGTTAAAGTAAGCCTGCCTGCCGATACAAAACCCGACTCCATTGTATATATGCTGGATGCCTTAAAATTGGGCGTGGCTAAAGATTCGGCAGGTATCAGCATCAAAACAGATACTATTCCGCTGGGTATAAAAGTGATTACCGCCAAAGTGTACGCCGGAGGTAAAGATCAGGAAGTAACCACCAATATTATTTTATTGGCGGCCAAAGCACCGGAATTGCTCACCTATAAGGTTGAAAAGGTATTCCCGCATGATACCAGTGCCTACACCGAAGGCTTGCAATATGCAGATGGCGTTTTATATGAAAGTACCGGCGAGCCAGGTCATTCCACCATCAGGAAAGTTGATCTGCAAACCGGAAAAGTGTTGATGCAGACCAAGCTTGGCGCGCAATATTTTGGTGAAGGATTATCTGTAGTGGGCGATAAAGTTATCCAGCTTACCTACCGGGAAAAGGTTGGTTTTGTGTACGATAAAAATACATTAAAGCTATTAAGCACCTTTACCAATAATGTGGGTGTAGAGGGCTGGGGAATGTGCTTTGATGGAAAAAAGCTATATACAGATGATAGTACCAACCGTATTTTTTTCCTGGATAAAGACACTTATAAGCAAACGGGTTTTATTGATGTTTATGATGATAAAGCCAAAGTTGATTCTGTAAACGAGTTGGAATACATCAATGGCAAACTGTATGCAAACGTTTACCAAAAAGACGATATACTGGTTATCGACCCCAAAACGGGAGCGGTACTGCAAAAGGTAGATCTGAAAGATATCTACCCCATGGCCGGCCGTCCGCAGGATAGGGATTGGGGTAACAACGTACTGAACGGTATAGCCTATGACGCCGCTACCAAACGCCTGTTTGTAACCGGCAAAAAATGGCCGCACTTGTACCAGATAAAGCTTACCCCAGCCCCCTAACCCACTAAAGAGGGAACTTTTGGTTTGCAGATTAACTCCGTTGAGGACTTCGCCGTTTCAGATGTGCGGATATGCAAATGATCTGCACTAAACAGAATATTAAAAGCATCTGCACATCTGAAATTCGCACATCTGCAC
Source organism: Mucilaginibacter sp. 22184 (assembly GCF_052045695.1). Lineage (NCBI taxonomy): Bacteria > Pseudomonadati > Bacteroidota > Sphingobacteriia > Sphingobacteriales > Sphingobacteriaceae > Mucilaginibacter > Mucilaginibacter sp. 22184. The sequence goes on along the minus strand of NZ_JBQEPI010000009.1, from coordinate 317,783 downwards.
ATCAAAAAGCTTCCCCTTTAGGGGATTGGTGGGCTCTTAAAACAAAGAAAATTATGATGGCCGGTACCGCATAAATAGTGCTTAGTATGGCCCACATATTTAATATATCATTCCAGTTATGCCCGGTGGCGATAACCCTGCTTTCGAAAAAAGCTTCCGGAAAATCAACTGAAGCATGTGCGATGGCCAGTACAAAAATATTTCCGTTTACCCGTTGCCATATCCAGGTGAATATGACAGACATTGATAAATTGATTATCACGAAAGGTATAGCCACTTTGTAGCCGCTAAGCAATAATGGGAAATGCCACAATGCCCAAATGATAAATACTATCAATGTGGCGGATGTTAGTGTCCGGGTTTCGGAAAGTTTGGGCAATAGCCATCCCCGCCAGCCTAATTCTTCGCCTATACCAATCATCAGTGTTGTTAAAACCAGGTGCGCTAAAAAAAATCCCCAGTTTTTGCCAATCTAATCATTTCCGGGGCCGTAACTCCCTGGGGTATAAACGCCAATACAGTGAGCAATGTACCTGCCACAGGCAGAGCCAGCCACCAAATAAGATGTTTTGGATTTGGTTTTAATTGGCCAATCAGGGCTGTTATCCCGGCTTTACCAGATGTGACGGCGGTTACGATAATCGCCGCCAATGCCGGGCCAAAAACTATAAAAATTTTGGAGTAATAATTTAGCCCAAGTTCCTGCCCCCGAAATAGCTGATTAAGGATAAATAGTTTCAGCGGAAAACCGATCAGAAAACTGATGCCAAAAGTTAAAATAATAAACGCAGCTACAGGATATTTAGTAATAAAGGTTTTCAATGGCAGGTTTTAGGTTTAGATGTTTTATGCTGAGCCATGTTACAACACACTTTTAATTAACTGATCAAAAGGTGACAGCCTTTTCTGGTAAATGTCAAATCATGGGCTATTACTCTCCCGAGGGAGGGAACTTAAGCTGCAAATAACCCGCTGTTATCTCATGGACTATTACTTTCTGGAAATTATAATGTTTAAATCCACGGTGTATGATGTGGATTGGCTTTTTCCCATTTATCGAGCTTATCGTTTACAAAATATAGCCAGTAAGCGTCACTAACGGGCCGGTTGGTATCGCCATTTTGGTAGTATTGCTGGCTGTATTGTACTACCTCGATAAATGTTTTAGTATCAGGATAATTTTTAGCGGCTATGGTATTATCCGGTTTTTTGTTTAAACATTGCTGCACTTCATCTTTGCTCATCCCTAATTTTAATACACTCAGATTTACAGGTCTTCCGGCATCTATGCTATCATGGATTGCTCCGCATGAGGTGATCATAATAGTCAACAGTACTATGATGATAGGTTTAAAAGGTTTGGTCATATTAATCACGCTTAAATTATATAGGTATAGAGATTGTTTTAGCCCTAAAGTTTAAACGTAAAAAAAAATAAAAAAGCAGAAGTCGATTAATTCAACTCCTGCTTTTAAATATGCTAATCAAAAAGCTCCCCCTTCAGGGACCTGGGGCCCTACCTCCAGGCTTTATACTGATTGATCAAACCGTTGGTTGATGAATCATGGCTGCTGATCTCGCTGTTATCTTTTAACTCTGGAAGGATTTTGCCGGCCAGCTGTTTGCCCAGTTCAACACCCCATTGATCAAAGCTGTAGATGTTCCAGATAATGCCCTGTACAAATATTTTGTGCTCATACATAGCAATTAACGAACCCAGGCTGTGCGGGGTGATCTTTTTAAGCAGGAACGAGTTGGTAGGGCGGTTACCTTCAAATACTTTGAAAGGCGCTATTTCGGCAATCTCTGCTTCTGATTTACCGGCCGCTTTTAGCTCGTCGATCACTACCTCTTCGGTTTTGCCGTTCATCAAAGCTTCGGTTTGTGCAAAAAAGTTGGACAGTAACATGTTATGATGCTCGCCAAGCGGATTGTGCGATTGTGCAGGCGCAATAAAATCAGCAGGGATCAGTTTAGTGCCCTGGTGTATCAGCTGGTAAAAAGCGTGCTGACCGTTGGTGCCTGGTTCGCCCCAGATGATCGGGCCGGTAGAGTAATCAACTTCTTTACCGTTACGATCCACATGTTTACCATTGCTTTCCATGTCGCCCTGTTGAAAATAAGCAGCAAAACGATGCATGTACTGATCGTAAGGTAAAATAACGTTGGTTTCTGACTCGAAGAAGTTATTATACCAGATACCCACTAAAGCCTGTATCACCGGGATGTTTTGTTCAAACTCAGTGGTACGGAAATGTTCGTCGGTAGCATGGGCGCCTTCCAGCAGTTTTACAAAATTATCAAATCCAATGCTCAAAGAGATGGACAGGCCAATGGCGCTCCATAAAGAGTAGCGACCGCCAACCCAATCCCAAAACTCAAACATGTTTTTGGTATCGATACCGAATTTGCCAACCGCGGCAGCATTGGTTGACAGGGCCGCGAAATGTTTGGCTATATCAGCCTCTTTTGCACCGGCAGCCAGGAACCAGTCGCGTGCGCTGTGCGCATTCGCCATAGTTTCCTGTGTGGTGAAAGTTTTGGAAGCGATAAGGAATAAAGTAGTTTCCGGATCAACCACTTTCAGCGTTTCGGCAATGTGGGTGCCGTCAACGTTGGATACAAAGTGCAGGGTAAGGTGATTTTTGTAAGCCTTTAATGCTTCGGTAACCATTACCGGACCCAGGTCAGATCCGCCTATGCCGATATTCACCACATCGGTGATCGGTTTGCCGGTATAGCCTTTCCAGTCGCCAGATATAATGGCGTGGCTGAAATCCTTCATGTGATCCAACACTTTATTTACATCGGGCATTACATCTTTGCCGTCAACATAAATAGGCCTGTTGCTGCGGTTACGCAGGGCGGTGTGCAGCACGGGGCGGTCTTCGGTAACGTTAATCCTTTCGCCCGAGAACATGGCCTCAATTGCCTTATTTAGTGAACATTCCTTAGCTAACTGTATCAATAAAGCGATAGTTTGCTCGTCGATCCGGTTTTTGGAATAATCAAACAAAATGTCTTCAAACTGGATAGAGAATTTCTTAAAACGCTCTTTATCAGTATCAAATAGCTCTTTCAGGCTTTTTGATACGATATCGATGTAATGGTCTGTTAAATATTTATAACTCTGGGTGGTGGTAAAATCGATATTTGGCAGCATAATTGAAGTGTTTTTTAACAAAAGTAACAAGTTAATTGTTAGGTGGATATTAAATATGAAACTAACAATTCTTAGTGTTGTTTTAACACGGTTTACATAGTGTTTGTTTTACACCTAAAAATTACGAAAATTTTAAAAATATTTGACAATTGTTTGGAGATTTCAAATAGTTATTTGATATATTTGTCTTGTTGATAATCAAATGATTGATTTATCATCAATTTGTAAATTTAAAAGTAAAAATAAAAAAGGTCATGTTTGAAAAACTTTTTTTGCTTGTAAAAAATAACGCCGGGACGGCTGTTGTTAACAACCCAGTAATACCTGCTAAGCACCGCGAAGCAGTGATGATTGAAGCATCAAGTTCCATCATTGAGGTTTTAAAAGGCCAGATGGAAAATGGTAAGTTGAAAGAACTTATTAAGTATTTTCAGTCGTCGGGTATTTACAATCATTCATTAGTATCAAGCATTGTTAACCGCTTTGCCAATCGTTTAAACACTTTTTATCATATCGATCCGGTACAGTCACTGGCTGCTGCCAACGCGTTGATACCACAGGTGATGCAGGAATTGGTAAAAGCATCAAAAAGCGAGCAGATCAAAGAATTTGGCTTAACTAACATGTTAACCAAACTAAACGGTAACAAAGCCGACCTGAGCTTATTGGTAAATAAACTGATGGTAGCTTAACAAAATATAACTGACATAGTTAGGCCCGCGATTTCGCGGGCCTTTTTTGTTAGTGCCAACGCTGGGAATTTACTTTAACCGATGCCTGCTGTAAGTTATGCAATGGTAACATGGACAAAATTATGGTTTACACTTTTTGGAGGTAAATTTAAATAAAATGCTGTATATCAATTAATTAAATTGAAGTTAACCCTAAAAAGTGTAAACCATGTAAACCCACTTTTTGACAAAATTACGCTCCTATTGAGTGTAAATAGTCCAAGGTTAGAATGGCTTTTAAAGCTTAGCATTCGTATAACCGACTCACCCCGTCTGCGCTTCGCTGGGCCACCCTCTCTCCGGCTTTGCCGCAAAGAGGGTAGGGGAAAAAATAAAAAACATTTGCAGTCGCTCGGGTCCCGCCGAGTGACGACTTTTTGCAGGCCTCTGACCTGCGAGTTAAATGTAGCTGTGCTTTTTACATTGGCCGGAGGCCGGGTTATAATGGTCACTCGGCTGGAGCCGAGCGACTGCAGCGGGGGCAATCTTTCTCTTATTTTTTGTCATCCTGAGGAACGAAGGATCTATTCTACAATTGAAAAGTTCAATAATAGATGCTTCACTCCGTTCAGCATGACAAATCTTTTTTACCTGCTTGCGCAGTGTAGGGGTCACGAGCGCAGTGATGTCGGGGTGAGTCTACTTTTTTATTTATGCCGATGAGCAAATTACCTATATTTGCCGCATGACTAAAGAACAGATTCAGGATTTAAGGGATAGATTAGTTTCCCTGAGGAGGCATCTTTGACATCGACAAGAAGCTTGACCAATTAAAAACAGAACAGGAAATAACTGTTGGCCCTCATTTTTGGGATCACCCCAAAGAAGCCGAAAAAGTGCTGGCATCCATCAAAACCAAAAAGGTATGGACAGATGAGTTTCAGAAAGTATCCTCAGTAATTGATGATACCGGCGTGCTTTTTGAATTTTATCAGGGTGGTGATGCTACCGAAGCAGAAATGCAGGAGCAGTACAACACCGCCATCAAGGTAGTTGAGGAGCTGGAATTTAAAAACATGCTTTCGGCCGAGGAAGACCAGTTTAACGCCGTATTGCAAATTACAGCCGGCGCCGGTGGTACCGAAAGCTGCGACTGGGCAGGTATGCTCATGCGTATGTACATTATGTGGGGCGAAAAAAATGGCTACAAAGTTACCGAGCAGGATTATCAGCCTGGTGATGTGGCCGGTGTGAAAACCGTTACCCTGCAATTGGAAGGCGATTTTGCCTATGGCTATTTAAAAGGCGAAAATGGTGTGCACCGTTTGGTGCGGGTATCGCCATTTGATGCCAATGCCAAGCGCCATACGTCGTTTGCCTCGGTATATGTTTATCCTTTGGTTGATGACACTATTGAGATCGATATTAACCCCGCCGATATCGAGTTTGAAACCTTCCGCTCTGGTGGTGCCGGTGGGCAGAACGTGAATAAGGTAGAAACCGCCGTACGTTTATACCACAAGCCATCGGGTATCATTATCAAAAACCAGGAGTCGCGCTCGCAGTTACAAAATAAGGATAACGCCATTCGCTTGCTCAAATCGCAATTGTATGAAATTGAGATGCGCAAACGTATGGAGATCACCAATGCCATTGAAGGCAATAAAAAGAAAATTGAGTGGGGCTCACAGATCCGCAACTATGTATTGCACCCGTATAAACTGGTGAAAGACCTGCGTACCGATCATGAAACCTCCAACGCCGCCGCCGTACTGGATGGCGATCTGAACGATTTCCTGAAAGCCTACCTCATGGAATTTGGCGGACCAAAGAGTTAAATTGTTTATCTGCTATAAAAAAACGGCACTATATCATATAGTGCCGTTTTTTGTTTTAAACAGAAATTGTAACTTACCAGCCCATATATAAGCTTTTTATGAAACCCATTTTATCAGTCTTTATTTTAATGATAGCAACAGCTGCGGCATATAGTCAGGAAAAAGCGATCCCCTTATATCCAAAAGGAGTACCCAATTCCAAACCAACACCTGCCACTTACGTAGAGGTTACCGAAAATAATTGGATAAAATATGTAAGCCAACCTACTATTACACCTTATTTGCCGGCCAAGGGCACTGCAAATGGTACGGCTGTTGTTGTTTGTCCGGGTGGGGGATATTCTGGCCTGGCCTCTGCTCATGAAGGCTCTGCTATAGCCGAGGCTTTTAATAAAATAGGTGTTACTGCTTACCTGTTAAAATACCGTTTGCCCAGCGACGAGATCATGAAGGATAAATCGATCGGCCCCCTGCAGGATGCGCAAACAGCTATCCTCATGGTACGCAAGCACGCTGCCGAGTGGGGGATCGATCCAAACAAAATAGGTATTATCGGTTTTTCGGCAGGGGGGCACCTGGCTTCAACAGCCGGAACGCATTTTGATAAACCGGTGATTGAAACTGGTGGCATCAGTGTACGTCCGGATTTTATGATACTGGCTTACCCGGTGATTACCTTTGGTGAGTTTGCTCACACAGGCTCGCGCGAAAACCTGATCGGTAAAACACCATCGGCGGCACAGATCGACTTGTACTCCAACGAAAAACAGGTTACTTCCAATACCCCGCCAACTTTTATCATGCATTCGCAGGATGATGATGTGGTGCCGGTACAAAACAGTCTGCTGTTGTATGACGCCCTGCTCAAAAACAAAGTAAAGGTAGAGATGCACCTGTTTCAGCAAACAGGATCGCATGGCATCGGCTTAAATAATCCAAAAAACAAAGGCAAATGGTTTGATTGGGCCGCCAACTGGCTAGAGCAAAACGGGTTTTTGAAGGGGAAGTAGGATTGAGGTAAAATTTATGAGTCGTTCTGCCGATTTTAATGCTGAATTAGAATATCTCACGACAGAAGAAGGTGGAAGAGTAACACCCGTTCATTCGGGTTACAGACCCCAACTTAAGTTTGCGTTTGCAGAAATGCAAACATCTGGTCGGCAAATATTTGTAGGTAGAGACTTGGTATATCCGGGTGAAAAGGTTCTGGCAGAAATTACAATTATAGCTGTGCCTTTTTTTGCCGGGAAATTATATTCAGGTCTTCAGTTTGAGTTTAGGGAAGGAGCCCGGATTATAGGTTCAGGAATTATAACAGATATTTTAAATAAGGATCTGGAAAGATAAATCTTAACGCTATTCCTCGTGTAAAAAAATATACTCTATCCCATCCACTTCATCCATCGCCTCGCCAATTTTTGTGAAGCCTAAACTGTTGACCAATTGAAGTGAGGGATTGTTTTCCGGCGATACCGAAGCAACAAATTTATTAGCTCCAAATTCAGTTTTTGCCCAGTTCATCATGGCTTTGATAGCTTCCGTGGCGTAACCAAGCCTCTGGTAGCCTTTAAATATCCAATAACCTAATTCAACAGCATCGCGTGTATACGCACGCAAGTATTCAGGATCGGGCCGACTATGAAAACGGATCATGCCGATCATTACCTGTTCCTCAGGTAGTATCACTGCGCGTGCCGACCATGGAAAGTAATCCGGATCTGCACTTAGCTCACGCAGGCCATGTTCAAAGCCGCTGGTATGCTCCAGTAATTCGTTGGGAATGCTGGCACCAAGCAGGCGACCGGCATTACGCAAATTACCAGCTAAGCATGCATCAACAACATCATTGCTCATGAGCCGAAGTATCAATCGCCGTGTAATGATATCATCCAAAGGTGTATGCATCAATGAGGGTAGGGGATAGCGGTTATTCTAATATGGCCAGCAGTTCGTTCATCTCATCAACCTTTTCTGCCGAGCCTAAATTCTCGTACGCGCTGATCAGGTTACGGATCACCCTGCGGATGATGTCGGTATTGGAGCAAGGTTCATAAAACTGCTTATCAGCTTTCAGATTCAACTGTTTCAAAAACATATCTACATCCCGGCGACCAAATATAAACCCTTTGTTAAAAGCGTTGATGTAAAACAGGATACCGCTTTCAAACTCGCTTTGCTGACTCTCATCCAGGTAAGCCAAAATAAAATGCTGCGGCAAATTTACACCATACACGGGGATATCCAGTTTTTGGGCAACTATAGAGTAAATAATGGCCAGCGATATCTGGTTGCCTTTTTTACTTTCCAGCACCTGGCTCAGGTAACTATTTTGTGGATCGAGATGGTTGGAGGTATTACCGCTAAAGCCATATATATTATAAAATACATGGTTAATCAACTTGATCTGCTCTTTAGGGCTGGCTTCATGCATCATCTGTATCCAGATATCACGCTTAATGCCTTCTATCTGGTTAATGATCTTTTGCTCATCCAGATCAGGGTATTGGTAGCGGTTGATAATGAGTATACCCTGCAACAGGTCAAATGCACCGCTTTGGTGCCAGAGTTTCAGGTCGTTTTTAAGGGTGATAAACTGAATTTCATGAACCAGGTTGGCTATACGCTCCTGTTGTACCGCGTCAAAAGCCTGCTCAAAAGCAGTTTCAAGATAGGCTATCGCTTCCACACCGTATGATAACAGCTTATCGTGTACATGGTCATATATCTCACTATCAGGGTCGTCAAGTAAGCGGATCAGGGAATTTACTTCAGTTGGATTAATCATACGCCGTAATGCTAAAATACTAAACCTTTATTTATTTTTACAGCGATGTTAAATTTTAGGTTTGTTAAGGATTACCTGTGGCACCGCATCCGGGCAAAAAACAGGCACGGCTTACACTCTCCGTTTGTTTATCAGCTGGTTGATTCAGTTATTTACGATCACACCGCCCAAAAAACATACCACGAGATCGAAAATATCCGCGAAAAATTACTTGTTGACAATCGCGTGATCACCGTGACCGATCTGGGCGCAGGATCGCATTTGAATAATAACCGACAGAAGCGAATAGGCGACATCGCTGCCAACGCATTAAAGCAACCCAAGCTGGCCCAACTGCTTTACCGCTTGGCGGCACGCTTTAAACCACGCAATATTATTGAGCTGGGTACCTGCCTGGGTATCACCACACTTTATCTGCAGGAAGGTGCGCCAAATGCCCATATTTATACCATGGAAGGCTGCCCGCAAACAGCCGGAGTAGCCAAAGAAACATTTGCACAAGCAGGCTTTAAAGAGATTGAACTGATAACCGGGAACTTTGATGACAATCTACCTGGCGTCATCCGCAAAATCGACCAGCTTGATTTTGTGTTTGTGGATGGCAACCATCAGAAAGATGCCACTTTGAAATATTTTGAATGGTGCCTGCCAAAAGTGCATGAAGATACCCTGCTGATATTTGATGATATTTATTGGAGCAAAGGCATGAAGGAGGCCTGGGAGCAGATCAAAGCGCATCCGCAGGTTACCGTAACGGTCGATCTGTTTTGGATAGGCCTGGTATTCTTCAAATCAGGCAGAGCCGGGAAGGAGCATTTTTTGATCAGATATTAATTCTGGGACTTTGAGATTATGGGATTTTAGGATTATGGGAGCATTGATTTAGGGACTTTGGGACTATGGGATTTTAGGATTATGTGAGTAAGGAGTTACGCTTTTAAAGTAAGGTTTGAAACCGTGCGTTTTATTCTTTGTCCCAAAAATCTCTATTACCTGTTATAGATATCTCTACTTCCTATAGTCCAAAAGTCCTATAATCCTAAAAATCCCATAGTCCCCAAATCCCATAGTCTCAAAGTCCCATAATCCTAAAACGCTTGTCCTAATCCTACATAAAAGCCGCTTTGGCGTTTTTCGCCGGCAATTTTTTGGCCAATGCCGTAGTCGGCACGGATGCTCAGGCCTTTTTCTATATCGAAAAAGTAGCGGAGACCGCCGCCGTAATTTGGTTTGAGGTCGCTAAAGCTAAAATCTTTGTTGAAAACCTCGCCTGTGCCTACAAAGCCTACTACGCCAATACGCTCGGTAAGGCGGTAACGAAGCTCGGTTTGACCAACTGTAAGATTACGGTCGCGATAACGACCGTTATAATAGCCGCGCATAATTTCGTCGTTACCCAGGGTCGGCATCATAAAAAATGGCGACTGGCCGCCTATCAGGCTCTGGTCCTGAATGTCGATACCTAATACCAGTTTTTTACTCAACGAGAAAAACTGGCTATATTCAATGTTTAAAAAGCCCCCCTTGTAATCAAATCCGGATAAGCCTTTAGTTAATTGCAGTGAGCTGGTGATCAATGCGCCACGGGTAGTGTAAGTATTGTTGTTACGGCTGTCGAAAATAAGGCTTGGCCCTACATAAACGCTGGTACCACCACTTCTGAACTGCACGCGTGGATCGGTATAAAAAATACTGTTGGGTTGTCCGTCGCTAAAACTGTAATGATCGCCGCCGGCAACAAGGCCTACATAAAAATTATCGGCTACTTTTTTTTCGGCGGCAAAATTTACTTTAAGGCGTTTCTGGCCTATACGATCGGTGTTGGCTTTGAGTGTATTATTACCGATGCCATAAAAATCAAAAGGGAAATTGATATAGCCAATACCTGCTGTGAAATGATATTTGTTTTGCGGGGTCCAGTAGCTGGTGCTCAGGCTGAGCCTGTTTTGCCCTTTGGTAGTTATAGTGGCATATCCAAAAATGTTGGATACTCGTGTGTTTTTACTTACGGTATCAGTATAAAAAGAATACAAGCCAGCGCCACCGGCTTCAACCCCGGTTTCCGGAGCTGAGCTTAGTACAGGTAAAATAACGAAGCTGCTTTTTTTGGTGGTGTCTTTATCAAAATACATTTTCCTGATAAATTTGGGCAGGAGATGTGTTTGCGAAAATGCGGATGGAACGCTGATCAATATAAATAGAACGGTAATAAGTTTTTTCATATATAGTGTGCCGCAAATATATGATTTCAGATGTGCAAATGTGCAGATGTGCGAATGTGCAGATTCGCACATCTGCATATCTGCACATTAATAAAACATCAGCACATCTGAAATTTGCACATTTGCACATCTGAAAAATGTCTACTTTTGCACCGAATTTTTATTGATACATTATGAGCATCACAAGAGGACCTATTTCGCAGTTTATTGAAAAAAACTATCTGCATTTTAATGCGGCAGCATTAATGGATGCAGCAAAAGGATATGAAACACACCTTGCCGAAGGTGGCAAAATGATGGTTACCCTTGCCGGTGCCATGAGTACTGCCGAGCTGGGTATTTCGCTGGCCGAAATGATACGTCAGGATAAAATCGCTATTATTTCCTGCACTGGTGCCAACCTGGAAGAAGATATCATGAACCTGGTAGCGCACTCACATTATAAAAGGGTACCTAACTACCGCGACCTGAGTCCGCAGGAAGAGTGGGATCTGCTTGAGAACCATTATAACCGTGTTACCGATACTTGTATCCCCGAGGAAGAAGCCTTCCGTCGTTTGCAAAAACATATCCATAAAATATGGAAAGATGCTGATAACAGCGGCGAGCGTTATTTTCCGCATGAGTACATGTACAAAATATTATTAAGCGGCGAACTGGAACAATACTATGAAATTGACCCTAAAAATTCCTGGATGCTGGCCGCTGCCGAAAAAAACCTGCCTATTGTTGTACCGGGATGGGAAGACAGCACCATGGGTAACATCTTTGCTTCTTATGTGATCAAAAACGAGATCAAAGCATCAACCATGAAGAGTGGTATTGAATATATGGCCTGGCTGGCCGATTGGTATACCAAAAATTCATCGGGCAAAGGAATCGGATTTTTCCAGATCGGTGGTGGTATAGCCGGAGACTTCCCGATATGTGTTGTGCCTATGCTTTACCAGGATATGGAGATGCATGACGTTCCGTTCTGGAGCTATTTTTGCCAGATATCAGATTCAACCACCTCGTACGGCTCTTACTCGGGCGCGGTACCAAACGAAAAAATAACCTGGGGCAAGCTGGATATCCATACCCCTAAGTTTATTGTAGAAAGTGATGCAACCATTGTTGCACCATTGATATTTGCCTGGATATTAAAACAATAATTTAAAATTCAAATATGCCGGCGATGCAATTTAGGGTTTCAAAAATCGCATCGCTGGCCAAAAAGCCCCCCTGCGTTGTTTAAAAGGCTTTTTGTAGTTATTTAGAACGATTATAAATTATAGGTTACTGTCATTTATGTGTCAGCGATACTGTAATAAATTTTACTTTTGTGCCTGAAATAATGAGATGGAGCGTACATCTTTACAGCGGTTTCAAACATTAATATAAAAATTATTTAGCATAAATACACTTTATGAGAAATTTCTCATTGATTTTTAAACAATTCTCAAGGTCGGTTCTAATTATTGCCGGGTTTGCTTTTTGGGGTTTTTCAAATGCTTACGCTCAGGCCGATCCGGCTAAAGGCGAAGCCATCTTCAAGTCCAAATGTACAGCCTGTCATAAGATCGATCAGCAATTAATCGGCCCGGCGCTGGGTCCGCAGCTTACCGAAGAAACTGATGACAAGTATCTGATCCAGTGGATCCAGAACAACCAGGCTCTTATAGCTGCTAAAAACCCAAAAGCGTTAGCGATCTATAACAAGTTTAACCAGGCTGGGATGACGGTGTTTACCGAACTTTCTGACGCTGATGTAACTAACGTTATAGCTTACGTTCGTACCGAATGGAAAACTGAGCAGGAAAAACCTAAAACAGCAGTTGGTGATCCAAATTTAGCCGCTGACAAAGGTCCGAGCAGTATGGTTATCTGGGGCTTAATCGCTGTTATCATTATTGCATTCATCGTAATACTGGTATTAAACAGAGTTGTAGCCACATTAGAGCGCCTGCTGTTAAAAGGTAAAGGTGTTGTAATTGACGCGGAAACTGAGCCAACTGCCGAAGAAGTAGCTGAGGCTAAGAAGAAAGATCTGATCAAAAGGATCCTGAAAAATAAGAAACTGGTATTCTTTATTATCCTTTGCGGTACCATTGCTATGGGCAGCTGGGGTTGGACTACCTTGTGGAACACTAACGTGCACACAGGTTACCAGCCGGTACAGCCTATCAAATACTCACATGAGTTGCACGCTGGTACTATGAAAATTGATTGTCAGTATTGCCACTCTGGTGCTTACAAATCAAAGAACGCTTCTATTCCTTCGCTTAACGTTTGTATGAACTGCCACAAGGTTGTTAAAACCGAGTCGCCGGAGATACACAAAATATACGATGCTTTGGGTTACGATCCAAAAACACAAAAGTATGACAGCACCGCAGCTAAACCTATCCAATGGATACGCGTTCACAACCTGCCTGACCTGGCTTACTTTAACCACTCACAGCACGTAAAAGTTGGCGGCATCAAATGCCAAACCTGCCATGGTCCGGTTCAGACGATGAAAGAGGTTTACCAGTATTCACCATTAACTATGAAATGGTGTATCCAGTGCCACAAACGTACCGAAGTTAACGGTAAAGGAAACGCTTACTACGATAGCATACTTGCTGCTCACGATAAGATCAAGAAGGGCGAGAAAGTTACAGCCGCGGTGTTAGGCGGTATCGAGTGCGGCAAGTGCCACTATTAATAAATAAGAATTTTAGCATTACAGTTTATATAACTTAAATGGACAGCAATAAAAAATACTGGAAAGGTTTAGAAGAACTAAACAGAACACCAGAATTTGTTGAGAAAAATAAAAACGAATTTGCCGAGCCTATTCCTATTGAGGATGTGCTCAGCGGAGATGGTTTATCTGCTAAAACCCCTCGTCGCGACTTTTTGAAAGCGCTTGGGTTTGGTGTAGGCGCGGTTACCCTGGCAGCTTGTCAGCGTGTACCTGTACATAAATCAATTCCTTACCTGATTAAGCCTGAAGAGGTTACACCTGGTGTGGCCAACTACTATTCTTCAAGTTACGAAGGACAGGCCATTTTGGTTAAAACACGTGAAGGTCGCCCTATTAAAGTAGAAGGTAACCCTAATGATCTGTTTTCAAAAGGTGGTTTAAGTGCACAGGCTCAAGCATCAGTTCTTGATCTGTATGATGTAAACCGTTTAAAAGATCCTAAACTAAAAGGCAGCGAAGCCGGTTGGTCTGAGATCGATGCTTTTGTGATCAAAGAATTGGCCGCTATTAAAGCAGCGGGTAAAAACATCCGTTTGGTGACCTCAAGCATCAACAGCCCTTCTACCTTAGCCGTAATTGCTGAATTTATTAAGCAATACCCAACTGCTAAACATGTTACTTATGATGCAGTATCTTATACCGGTATTATACAAGCTAACCAAAACAGCTTTGGTAAAGCCGTAATACCTCACTACAATTTTGACAAAGCAGACGTAATTGTAAGCTTTGGTGCAGATTTCCTGGGAACCTGGATCTCTGGCGAAGAGTTTACCCGTCAGTACGTATCAAACCGTAACAACAAATCGCTTGAAAGCAAAAAGATGTCACGTCACATCCAGTTTGAAAGCGGCATGAGCCTTACAGGTACCAATGCTGATAACCGTTTAGCGATCAAACCATCAGAAGAAGGTATCGCTATCATCAATTTATACAATGCTATTTCTGGTACTACTTTACCTGGCTCTAAAAAATTAAGCAACAAAGCAGCAGAAAATGCTATCACTATTGCCGCTAAAGAATTGGTTGCCGCTAAAGGAAAAGCTTTAGTAGTAGCAGGTTCAAATGATGTAGCAACACAGGTTCTGGTAAATGCTATCAACTCCCTGCTGGGCAGCTACGGTACTACTATCGATCTGGACAATCCATCAAAACAATATGCCGGTAACGATGCTGAGTTTGTTGAGTTTGTAAATGAATTAAGTCGTGGTGATGTGGCAGGTGTATTATTCCTGAACGTTAACCCTGCTTACGATTACTTCAAAGCAAAAGAATTTACAGATGCGCTGGCTAAAGCACGCCTGAAAGTATCTTTTGCCGATCATGATGACGAAACAGCTTTATTATCAAACGTAATAGCACCAAACCACCATTACCTGGAGTCATGGGGTGATGCTAACGCGGTTGAAGGTTACTATACTGTTATACAGCCAACCATTAACCCGGTATATAATACCCGCCAGGCCGAGCATAGCTTATTGGTATGGGCAGAAAACCCCGTTAAAGATTACTATACATTCGTTCGCAACACCTGGAACGAAAGCCTGTTGGCAAAAGGCGGTTTATCTGGCCAGAAAGGTTGGGAAACCCTGTTGCAAACCGGTATGATCAAAGCTACACCGAATACCGCGGGTACTTACACCTTTAACCGCGACCTGAACGCCGTAGCACAAACTATCCTTACACACAGCGCTTCCATTGCAGCTGGTGATGGCAAGTTTGAATTACAGGTTTATCAGTCGCCTGCTATAGGTGATGGTAAGCGTGCCAACAACCCATGGTTACAGGAGTTGCCGGATCCGGTTTCGAAAGTTACTTGGGATAACTTTGTGGCTGTTTCTGTTGCAGATATCAAAAAATTAAAATTAAGCGAAGGTGATGTAGTTAAAGTAACCGCCAATGGTTACACTGTTAGCTTGCCGGTATTGGCACAGCCAGGCCAGGCACAAGGTACTATATCTATAGCGGTTGGTTACGGCCGTACAAATGCTGGTCCGGTAGGTGATAACGTGGGTAAAAACGCGTTCCCTTTCTACAGCTTCCGTAACGGAACTTTCCAAACTACTGCTACCGTTACTGCTTTTGAAGTAACATCAATAAAAGCGCCGCTTGCTCAAACACAAACGCACCACTCTTACGAAGGTCGTAGTGTAATTCGCGAAGCTAAATTTACCGAATACAAAAAGAACCCTGCTGTACACAGCGGGAACGAAAAAGGCCATAAGAACTACGACGAGGAAAGCTTATGGGATGTGCCAAGCCACGACCGTCCGGTTTATGACTGGGTTATGGCTATCGACCTTAACGCTTGTACTGGTTGCGGTGCCTGTGTGGTAGCTTGTAACGCCGAGAACAATATCCCGGTTGTTGGTAAAGACGAGGTTCGCCGCCGTCGTGAAATGCACTGGATCCGTATCGACCGTTACTATAGCTACGAGGAAAAAGGTGAAAGCATTACCGAAGAGTACGAAATAGATAAATTAAAGGATGATGCCTTTGATAATGTAACTGTAGTGCATCAGCCAATGCTTTGCCAGCACTGTGATCACGCTCCGTGCGAAACAGTTTGCCCGGTATTGGCAACCGTTCACTCATCAGAAGGTTTAAACCAGATGGCTTACAACCGTTGTGTAGGTACCCGTTATTGCGCAAATAACTGCCCATACAAAGTACGCCGCTTTAACTGGTTCAACTACTGGAACGATTCACGTTTTGATAACTACCTGAACAATGAGCATACGCAACTGGTATTAAACCCGGATGTTGTTACCCGTTTCCGCGGTGTAATGGAAAAATGCTCTATGTGCGTACAACGTATACAAGCTGGTAAACTGAAAGCTAAAATTGAAAAACGCCCATTGAAAGATGGCGAGATCAAAATGGCTTGTCAGCAAACATGTTCTGCAAACGCTATCGTTTTCGGTAACAGGAACGATCCTAATTCCGAAGTTTCAAAAGCATTGAAGAGCGAAAGAACTTACTATGTGCTTGAAGAATTAAACGTACAACCAGGTATCGGTTACCAGGTAAAAGTTAGAAACGCAGTTGAATTAGAGGCTTAAAATTTTTATATACAGAGATTAAAATATGGCATCTCATAGTGAATCAATAATAAGGGAACCGTTAATAACGGGTAAGGATATTACCTATGGTCAGATCACTGACGATATATTACGTCCCGTAGAAAATATGCCGAGTAAGGCTTGGTGGATCGGTTTTACCGTAGCCTCATTAGGAGCATTACTTTGGGTATTCTCCATCAGCTACACCTTTTGGTACGGTATCGGATCATGGGGCTTAAACAAAACAGTAGGATGGGCATGGGATATCACCGGTTTCGTATGGTGGGTAGGTATCGGTCACGCTGGTACGCTAATCTCGGCCGTATTGTTACTGTTCCGTCAAAACTGGCGTAACTCCATTAACCGCTCGGCCGAGGCGATGACCATCTTCGCGGTAATTTGCGCGGCCACCTATATCGGCGCTCACATGGGTCGCCCGTGGATGGCTGTTTACTCATTGCCTTTACCAAACCAGTATGGCTCATTATGGGTTAACTTTAACTCACCGCTTATCTGGGACGTATTCGCGATATCAACTTACTTCTCGGTTTCACTGGTATTCTGGTACACTGGTTTATTACCAGATATGGCTTCAATCCGTGACCGTGCTACAGGCTTACGCCGCCGTATTTATTCGGTAGCATCATTCGGTTGGACAGGCTCAGTTAAAACCTGGCAGCGTTTTGAAACCGTTTCATTGATATTGGCAGGTTTATCAACACCGCTGGTACTTTCGGTACACACCATTGTATCTATGGACTTTGCCACATCCCTTGAACCGGGATGGCATACAACCATTTTCCCTCCTTATTTCGTTGCGGGAGCTATCTTCTCAGGTTTCGCAATGGTGCAAACCCTGTTGCTGGTAACCCGTAAAGTATTAGGTCTGGAAAACTATATTACCATGTTCCACATCGAATCGATGAACAAGATCATCCTGGTAACAGGTTCGGTAGTAGGTGTGGCGTATATCACAGAGTTCTTTATCGCTTACTATTCTGGTGGCGAGTATGAGCAGTATACTTTCTTAAACAGGTTTATCGGTCCGTACTGGTGGGCTGCCTGTATGATGTATGGCTGTAACGTATTGATGACCCAGATGATGTGGTCGAAAAAAGTTAGAACCAACATTCCAATTTCATGGGTACTATCTATCATTGTAAATATAGGTATGTGGTTTGAGCGTTTCGTGATCATCGTTGTTTCCTTACACCGCGATTACATTCCATCAAGCTGGGCTATGTTTTACCCAACCTGGATAGATGTAGGTGTGTTTGTTGGATCTATCGGTATATTCTTTACCATGTTCCTGTTGTTCATCAGGGTAATGCCTTCTGTAGCGATTGCCGAAGTGAAATTACTGTTGAAGAGCGCGAGTGAGCAGGCTAAGAAGAAACAAATTGCCGAAGGGCACCTTGATCCATCTCACGTAGAGTTCTATAAAGCGAATTTGATCAAATTTGATAGTGTTGACCAATCTGAATACGAAAAAGCATAATAACCGATGAGTAGCACCAAATATATATTAGGCATTTTTGATGATCCCGATGATCTGATGCACGGGATTGACAACCTACAAAAAAATAGTGTCCCTATTTACGATGTTTACACGCCAATGCCTATCCACGGTATCGACGCTAAACTGGGTATCAAGGACTCCAGATTAGGATACGCGGCCTTCATGTTCGGCTGTATGGGTGGTACAACCATTTTTACACTGGTTTATTACTTCCTGGTACATGACTGGCCAATGGACATCGGCGGTAAAAACTTTTTTGCCATTCCCGATTTTATCCCGGTAACCTTTGAGTGGACGGTATTATATGCGTCATACGGTATGGCATTTACTTTCTTTTTCGCTACGCACCTTTTCCCGGGCCGTGCACCAAGAGTAATGGACCTGAGAGCGACTAACGATAAGTTTGTGATCGCCATTGATGCAAAAGGAAATATACCACACGAAGATATCAATACAATATTAAAAGAAGCAGGGGCAAGTGAAGTTAAGCATAACGACAGAAAATATGTTAGCTATGAATAAATTTAGAATATTAGGAACAATAGTTATCATTATCGCTGCTTCGATTGTAGTAACGTCGTGCAAAGATAAAAGGAGTACCGGATGGGAGTACGCGCCTAATATGTACGAGCATATCGCATACGATCCGGATCAAAAGAACCCGAATTTTAAGGATGGAAAAACCGCGCAGGTACCACCAGCCGGGACTATCCCGGTAGGCTTTACCAAGTTTGATTATCCAAATACAAAAGATGGATATGAACTGGCAAGCGTTGAGGTAAAAAGTGTACTGGCTCAAACCCAGGCAAACTATAAAGAAGGAAAGATCTTGTTTTTACACTTTTGCTCTCCATGCCATGGTGAAAATGGTCAGGGTGATGGTTTGGTAACACAACACGGATATCCGCCGCCGCCATCATATTCAAAAGGCCAGTCATCACGTGGTGGTGCCATGAAAGACTTAACAGACGGTAAAATATACCATACCATTACTTACGGTGTAAATGCAATGGGTTCATACGCTTCACAGCTGGCCCCTGAAGAACGCTGGAAAGTGATCATGTATGTTCACCATTTACAAACTTTATAAGAATTAGAACTGAATGAATACTCATAATAGTTTAGACGAGCAATTTGTTTTTACCGGCAAGGCAAAAACATGGAGTTTAGTTGGCATAGTTGTTGGCTTAATAACCATAGCCGGTGGTTTTTTATTCGGTTACGGTGAACGCACATTTGCCAACTTATTGCTGTGTGGTTATTACTTTGCCTGCGTTTGTACGGCTGGTGTATTTTTCTGTGCCCTGCAGTATGTAGCACAAGCTGGCTGGTCAGCTTCTTTGTTACGGGTGCCACAGGCATTTGCCAAGGTATTACCCATAGCGGCGGCAATATTGTTTATCATCATATTTGCCGGGTTAAATTTAACCCACCATACCGAAGTTGGTGAAGGTAAAGAAGCAGTAGCGCCTTATTTATATAAATTATGGCACCTGAATGGTGTTACCGTTAAGGGCAGTGAAAATTACGATCCTGTTTTGGCAGGTAAAGCCGGATTTTTGAACATGCCTTTCTTCCTGTTCCGTATTTTCCTGTTTTTAGGAGCCTATGCTACATTTGGCTATTTATTAACTAAATATTCCAATACAGAAGATGAATTGGGCGGCTTATTTTACTATAAAAAGAGCTTTACTATTTCGGCAGCATTCCTGGTGATCTTTGGTTTTACTCAACCTGTATTTTCTTTTGACGTGGTAATGTCATTAGAGGCACATTGGTTTTCAACCATGTTTGGCTGGTATAATTTTGCAGCCATGTGGGTAAGTACTTTATCAATCATTACCTTAACCATTATTTTGTTAAGAAAGAGCGGTTACATGCAATGGATCACACAAGATCACCTGCATAACCTGGGCCAGTTAATGTTTGGCTTCTCGATATTCTGGACTTATGTATGGTTTGCACAATTCTTGTTGATTTACTATGCTAACATCCCCGAAGAAAGTGTTTACTTCCTGAGAAGATGGGAGCCTGAGTTTAAACCATGGTTCTGGTTAACCATTATCCTGAACTTTATGGCACCGTTACTGATCATCATGTCTCGGGATTCAAAACGCGCAACAAGCGTATTGAAAGCTACCTGTATCATTTTGATCGTAGGTCACTGGTTAGATTATTTCATCATGATCATGCCTGGTACTATAGGTGCGCATGGCGAATGGTGGTCACAAATAACTCCAATAGAAATTGGTGTTGCTTTAGGATTTGCAGGATTGTTTAGTTACCTGATGTTGAATGCTTTAAGCAAGTTTAAATCGCTTATTCCTAAAAAACATCCGTTCCTGCAGGAGAGCCTTCACCATCACATATAATAATTGTTATTTTTGCAACAAAATACAGAATACCAAACTGACATTAAAATGGGATTCAGAAAACTTATAAATTCTAAAACATTACTATCGTTTGTCACAGCGTTTATGCTTTTGGGCACAAACCTGTTGATGGCGCAAACAGAGGCAGCGGCAACTACCGGAGGGCAGGCTGATGCTCCCCAGGTTGATTGGACTGGTGTTGCGTACTACTTACTTTTATTTTTCCTGGTATGTCTTGGCGTAGCGGTAATAGGTAAAATTTTAAAGATATACGACCTTACACTTCAGATACAAGGTAAAAAAGGAATGAAATGGAACACGATAATGGCTGTAGTTTGCCTTGTGTTCCTGGTAGCAGGTTTATACGGTGCTTACTGGTCGTTCACGGTACAAGGTAGCATGACCTTGCCAGAGGCTGCTTCTAAACATGGTGTTAAAATTGATGAGATGTTCACCGTCACTACGGTTTTAACCATGATCGTGTTTTTTATTACCCAGATATTGTTGTTTACATTCTTATTTAATTACAGGCATTCAGACAAACGCCGTGCGCATTTCTTACCGCATAACAATACTATCGAGAAAGTTTGGACAATAGCTCCTGCTATCGTTTTAACTATATTGGTGGTGTTTGGCTTTTTTACCTGGCAAACAATAATGAATACTACTGATACTAAAGGCGATATCAATATTGACATCACCGGCCATCAGTTTGCTTGGGAACTTCGTTACCCTGGTAAAGATGGTGTGTTAGGTCCTAAAGATTTCAAATTGGTTTCTGCGGCTAACAAATTGGGGGTTAACTTCAAGAAACGTAGCAGCTTTGATGACTTGCAGGTTGATACCATGTACCTGCCTGTAAACAAATCGATCAGGTTAAATATCCAGGCATTAGACGTAATACACTCTGTTTACATGCCTCACTTTAGAGTTCAGCTTAACGCGGTTCCGGGATTACCAACTTTCTTTAAGTTTACCCCAACTATTACTACCGCGCAAATGCGTACCCAGCTTGACGATCCTAAATTTGAATACTTAGTTTATTGCAACAAAATATGCGGTGGTGGTCACTACAATATGCAAAAAGTTGTACGTGTAGTTACCGAGGCCGAGTATCAGGCATGGCTGTCAAGGCAAAAACCTTATTTGAGCGATGCTTTAAGAAAGGAATTGCATTTTGCCGCTGCGGATCAGCCAAAAACAGAGTTACAAAATAGGTTAGCGTTAAATAATTAATATAGAAAGAGAAACGATATGTCAACATTAGCAGTTCACGACCACGGAGTAGCACACCACGACGATCACGGTCACGAACATCATCATAACCAATCGTTCCTGTCTAAATACGTATTTAGTATGGATCATAAAATGATTGCCAAGCAATTCCTGATCACAGGGATCACCATGGCAGTTATTGCAATGATATTGTCTATTTTGTTCAGGATCCAGTTAGCTTATCCTGATAAAACTTTCCCATTGTTAACTACATTGTTAGGGCGTTTTGCACCTAACGGCCGTATAAGTGCCGATTTTTATCTGTCGCTGGTTACCATTCACGGTACCATCATGGTATTCTTTGTGTTAACAGCCGGTTTGAGCGGTACTTTTGCCAACTTGCTGATACCTTTGCAGGTAGGTGCACGTGATATGGCGTCGCCGTTCATGAACATGTTATCTTACTGGTTCTTCTTTTTAGCCAGTGTGATCATGTTATCATCATTCCTGGTTCAAAAAGGTCCTGCCAGCGGTGGTTGGACAATTTATCCGCCACTATCCGCATTGCCAAAAGCAATGCCCGGTTCTGGTGAAGGTATGACGCTTTGGCTCATCAGTATGGTGCTGTTCGTAGCATCATCATTAATGGGTGGTATCAACTATGTAAGTACCGTGTTAAACATGCGTACAAAAGGTATGGACCTTTGGAAAATGCCTTTAACTATCTGGGCTTTATTCCTTACCGCTATATTAGGTATCCTGGCGTTCCCTGTATTAGTTGCAGGTGTGGTGTTATTGATATTTGACCGTAGCTTTGGTACCAGCTTCTACCTGTCAGACATTGTGCTGAACGGTGTACAACAACCATTTGAAGGTGGTAGCCCAATCCTGTTCCAGCACTTATTCTGGTTCCTGGGTCACCCGGAGGTGTATATCGTAATTATGCCGGCGATGGGTATTTCATCAGAAGTAATGTCTGTAAACTCACGTAAACCTATCTTCGGTTACCACGCGATGGTTTACTCCCTGATAGGTATCACCGTATTATCATTTATTGTATGGGGGCACCACATGTTTGTTACGGGTATGAATCCGTTTCTGGGTGGTGTGTTCATGATCACTACTTTGATCATCGCGGTGCCATCGGCGGTAAAAACATTTAACTGGCTGGCCACATTATGGCGCGGTAACATCAGGTTCACACCTGCTATGCTGTTCGCTATTGGTATGGTGTCATTCTTTATATCAGGCGGTTTAACAGGTATATTCCTGGGTAATGCGGCACTGGATGTTAACCTGCACGATACTTACTTTGTGGTTGCTCACTTCCACCTGGTAATGGGTTCGGCGGCCATATTTGGTATGCTTGCTGGTGTTTACCACTGGTTCCCTAAAATGTTCGGAAAAATGATGGACGAGAAATTGGGCTATCTGCACTTCTGGTTAACCTTTATCGGCGCTTACCTGGTGTTTTTCCCAATGCACTTTATGGGTCTGGATGGTGTACCACGTCGTTACTATGCCTTTACCGAATTTGTAAGCATGCAACGCTGGTTAACCGTAAATACCTTTATTACATGGGCGGCTATCATGGCGGCTTGTGCTCAGGTAGCTTTCTTGTATAACTTCATCTCTTCTATATTCATTGGTAAAAAAGCCACGCAGAACCCATGGGAGTCAAATACCCTGGAATGGACTACACCTGTTGAACATTTACATGGTAACTGGCCTGGCGAAATACCAACCGTTTACCGTTGGCCATATGACTACAGCAAGCCTGGTGCCGAAGAAGATTATATTCCTCAAACAGTTCCTTTCTCTCAAACCATGAGCTCAAACTTACCTCATGACTTTGAAGATAACCCTAAAGGTTTAGAAGAACTGAACAAGTTTAACAGTACGCTGAAAGCAAACGAACAAGTAAAATAATTTTAGTGGTAAGTAGTGAGTGGTGAGTAGTGAGTTATGAGTTTTTAATCGAGAACTCACCACTCGCTACTCACCACTCACTGTTATCTACTCACCATTCATGGGTATATCTGCATCAAAAATCCGGTTCCAGAAAGTCACGCTCATAACAATAATTATACTTTTTGTTTTGATACTGGCTGGTGGAGTTGTGCGTAGCTCAGGCTCAGGAATGGGTTGCCCCGACTGGCCCAAATGCTTCGGCAGATATATTCCGCCCACCAGCAGTGCCGATCTGCCAAAGGATTACAAGCAAAAATATGTAGATCAGCGTTTGGCCAAAAACCAACGCTTTGCCAAAACATTGGATGTATTTGGTTACAGCGATCTGGCTAAGCGAATCCGCGAGGATAAATCCATTTTAGTTCCCGAAGAATTTAACGCTGAAAAAACCTGGACTGAATACATCAATCGTCTTATCGGTGCCATATCTGGTTTATTCCTGTTTCTATCAGCTGTATATGCTTTTAGTTATTGGAGTAGCAGTAAACGTATACCCCTTTTAAGCCTGTTTAACTTTGTATTGGTAGGTTTTCAGGCCTGGTTAGGATCTATCGTAGTATCAACCAACCTGGTTGCCTGGATAGTTACGGTACACATGCTGCTGGCACTGGCCATATTAGCCATATTGATATATACTTATCACCGGGCTAAAGTATTGGACACAAAAAAATTAACTACCGGTACGCTGGTTTACATTATTACATTAATTGCTTTGATCGCCAGTATTTTCCAGATAGCTTTCGGTACCGAGGTACGCGAAGAGATTGATGCTGTAGCTACTCATTTCCAGGGCGGATATCGTAATAACTGGATCAGCAGCGTAGGCGAAATATTTGCCCATCACCGCGATATGGCTGTATTGGTATTGGTACTCAACGTGATGTTATACGCGTTGATACGAAAAAACTTTGGCCGGCATTCGGTTCATCAGCAACTGATGAGCTTTACTTTTTTAATGATTATGCTGCAGATAGTTACCGGTATACTGTTATCATACTGGGCATTGCCTCCTGCAGCGCAGGCTACGCACATTGTACTGGCGAGCTTGATTTTTGGAGCGCAGTTTTATTTGCTTTTAAATTTATATAAACCGGTTAGTGTTAGGGGGATAAGCAAATGAACATGAAAGATTTTTCAAAGCTGATTAAAACACGGCTTACCGTATTGGTGGTGTTCTCGGCTTCTATTTCTTTTTTAATAGGAAGCAAGGTAGCCAACGGGCATATCGACTGGCTCAACTGGGTGAAACTTATTGTTGGTGGTTTTTTGGTAACGGCTGCTGCGAATAGTTTCAACGAGATCATCGAGAAAGACCTGGATAAGCTCATGAAGCGTACCATGGATCGTCCCATTCCATCAGGTAAAATGAATACCGGTCAGGCACTTGTTTTGGGTTTGGGTATGGGCATGGCTGGTACCTATTTGCTGGGTAGCCTTAATCTGTTAACCGGCATACTATCTGTATTTTCGATCTTATTATATGCGTTTGCTTATACTCCGCTAAAGCGCAAATCGCCAATTGCGGTTTTTGTGGGCGCTATACCGGGTGCGTTGCCACCACTTATAGGTTATGTGGCTGCTCACGAAAAAATTGACGAGATCGCTTTGATCCTGTTCGGGATACAATTTGTATGGCAGTTTGTGCATTTTTGGGCTATTGCCTGGGTGCTTGATGATGATTATAAGCTGGCAGGCTTCAGATTGTTGCCTACCGGAAACCGCAATACCGGAAGTGCCGTAATAACCTTTATATTTGCAATCATATTGGTGCCAGTGAGTTTGCTGCCAACTATTTATGGTTACGGTGGTTACTATGTTGGCGCTGTATCGTTAATATGCAGTTTAATATTTTTATACCAATCTTTTGGCCTGCTGCGCATGCAGACCATTGAGGCCGCCCGTAAATTAATGTTCGGCTCATTTTTATACCTGCCCATAGTGCAGTTAATGTTTTTATTTGATTTTATAGGAAAAGTGAAATGATGGCTCAGATTCAGAAAGATAACGACAGGCTTGATCTGGCTCCCAAAAAATTCAACATGTGGATATTTATATTCACTTCGTTTATGTTTTTTGCGGCCTTAACAAGTGGTTTTATCGTTTATAGCGGAGGGAAGGGCCATGGCCTTAATGTAATTATGCCCAACGCTTTTTTATATAGCACCATTATTATTGTGTTGAGCAGCGGTACTTTATTTTTGGCTTCCAAAGCCTCAAAAACTTTGCAATTTGCAAAGCAACGCCTATTTTTATGGCTTACATTTGCACTGGGCCTGGCGTTTTTTGCTATGCAACTTTACGCAATGTACGTTTTGGCCTACAAAATGCAGATTCATTTTGTAGATGATAACGCCTCCCGCTCATTTGTTTATGTGTTTGCGGGGATGCACTTAGTACACATTATTGCAGCTATATTGTTATTATTGAACACCCTTTGGGGTTCATACAAAAATATTCCACAGGTACGTAACCTGTTTAAAATGGAAATGACCTCTATTTTTTGGCATTTTCTCGGAATTATATGGATTTATCTGTATGTTTTTTTACTTTTGAACCAAAATTAATACACCCATATTTAAGTACAAATGAGTACAGCAGTATCACAAATTGATGAAATAAAAACAACTCCATGGTCTGGAGGGAGATCACCCTTCAATGTGGAGTACGGAAAAATAATGATGTGGTTCTTCCTCCTTTCGGATGCATTTACCTTTTCATCATTATTGATTTCTTATGGTGCATTACGTTTCAGCGCAAGCGTGTGGCCGGCGGCCGATAAGGTTTTCCAGTCGGTACCGGGTATGATTGACCACGGTGCGCCACTGGTTTTCGTAGGTATCATGACGTTCATCCTGATCCTGAGCTCTGTTACCATGGTATTAGCTGTGGAAGCAGGTCATCGTAACGCCAAAAAAGAAGTGATCTGGTGGATGATAGCTACAGTAATTGGTGGTTTCATGTTCCTGGGTTGCCAGGCTTTGGAATGGGCTCACTTACATCATGAAGGTTTCTGGTGGGGAAGCACTCCGCCACTGCATGAACTGAAAGAGTTTTTTACCGAAGGTGCAGGTACTGATGCAACCCGTCATTTAACCTCGCAGGAATTTGCCAACTTATTCTTTACCATTACTGGTTTCCATGGTTTCCACGTATTTACCGGGGTTATCATCAATATCATCATTACCGTTAACGTACTGTTGGGTACTTACGAAAAACGCGGCAGCTATTTAATGGTTGAAAAAGTAGGCCTTTACTGGCACTTTGTAGACCTTGTTTGGGTATTCGTATTTACATTCTTTTACTTAGTATAAAAAATATTTATATGTCATCAGATTCACAAGAAGTTCACCACGAAGAGGGCGATCACGCAACAATGACCAAAGGAAGAATCATTAAAGTGGCTCTTATACTTTCGGCTATTACAGCAGTTGAGTTTATCATTGCTTTAATATTGGTGCCTAAAGGTATTTTAGCCTTACAATATGCAAACCCTGTATACATTGTTTTAACCTTGTTTAAAGCGTTTTATATTGTGGCTTTCTTCATGCACTTAAAGTTTGAGAAAATGGGTTTAGCCCTGTCTATCATCGTGCCGATATTATTCATTATAGGTTTGATACTGGTATTGACTAACGAAAGCCATCACTGGATTACGTTGAGGGGATAATGGCCGCTATAGCGAAAAAAATTGTAATCCTGGTGCTCATATTAGCGGTGCCAGGATTTTTGTATTATTTACTCACCGCTAAAGGCAAAAACAGGTATAAACCCCTGGCCATTTACGGGCAAAAAATAGTGGCCAAAACCGGGCACAAGTTTCACGGCAAGTATATACCAGATACTATTTATCATCACCTGCCGGCCTTTACACTTACAACGCAGGATGGTAAACAGGTGAGCGACTCAACCTTTAAAGGAAAGATATTTGTAGCCGGGTTTTTTTATACTCATTGCCCTGCGGTATGCAGTACCATTAACCGTAACATGAGTTATCTGGTGGATACCTACCGTAAAAATAAGATGGTATATTTTACATCCATCACGGTTGATCCGCAGCGCGATTCGGTATCGGTATTAAAAAAGTATGCCGACAGCTTTAAACCGGCCTCAAAGCGCTGGTTGTTTTTAACCGGTGATACTACGTCTATATACAGCCTTGCCCGTCAGGGTTTCCTGGTAAACGCGCTGAAGGAAAGTGACGACGACTTTATTTACAGCGATAACCTGGTACTGATCGATGCCGAAAAACGCATCCGCGGCTATTATAAAGGCGCAAATACCAATGATATAAATCGCTTGACTGACGAGATCAAGGTATTAATTGCCGAGGAACTGCGCAAAGTTGATAAACCGCTTTATTAGAAGAAAGAAATAAGATGTAAGAATCAAGAACCTTACATTAAAGATAGAATAAAAAATGAATCTTGACTCTTGTATCTTGATTCCTGACTCTTAAAAAAATGTCTGATAAATTTATATTTCGCTTTGTAGCCGTTGTTACCATAGTGGTGATTGGGCTGGTAGTTTTACTTAACCGGCACCTGATACCCGGCCCGGCTGTAGCACCGGCTTTTACACCGTATTTGCCTATGCTTAACGCCATATTAAATGGCACTTGTACTATTCTGTTATTGGTATCGCTGTACTTTATCAGGCAGGGGAATATCAAAGTGCACAAAAATCTCAATATTCTCACCTTTAGCCTGTCGGCATTGTTCCTGGTGTCATACGTGTTATTTCATTACCTTATGCGTAACGAGATCATATACGGCGATATCAATGGCGATGGCGTACTTTCAGCTGCAGAGAAAACAGCCGCCGGAGGGATGCGCACGTTGTATCTGAGTATACTTACTCCGCACATTATACTGGCAGCAGGTGTATTACCGCTTATTTTGCTCAGCTTTCACCGCGGTTTGCAGATGCAGGTAGCCAAACATAAAAAACTGGTTCGCTGGACCTTCCCGATATGGTTGTACGTAACAGCATCGGGTGTTATTGTTTATTTAATGATACGGCCATACTATCATTTTTGATAAGATAGTATCAATTAGCTGGTATCACATTTGGTATCAAGTAGCTAGTATCAAGTTTAAAGACCAGGGATATACAGTTTTAAACATTGTACATAAAAGAATCCAAGTATAAAGGTGCCAGTAACTCAAGTAAAAAGTCGTGATACTTGATACTAACTACTTGCTACCAATAAACCACTTGCTACAACATCAATAATTAGCTAAATTTGCCTTTATGAAAACAGGTTTTAAAGTTATATTATTTGTATTTGCCCTGGGCCTTTTGGTTTGCAGCAGGCAACCTGTAAAAGCCCAGTGCGCGCAGTGCGCCGCCACGGTTGAAACCAATTCCAAAAACGGGGGTAATGCCGCCAAAGGTTTAAACAATGGTATTTTGTTTTTGCTGGGTGCACCTTACCTGGCAGCTGGCGTTGTTGGCTTTATCTGGTATAAAAAATACCGTCGTAAAAACGTCGATCTGAACATCCGCAAAGAGAAACTGCATTTGAATTAAATTTAATAGTTCATTAGTTCACTGGTTCAATTGTTCATTGGTTCCAGAGCGGCAACTATGCTAAGACTAATAAACTAATGAACCATTGAACCAATAAACTAAGATGCCTCCAACCTCCAAATCATGGGCCATGCTTCACTGTAAATGCCCGCGTTGCCGCAGGGGGGATATGTTTCAGGGAGGGCCCTACAGTTTTGCTAATAAAATAAACCTTAACTGTCCGCACTGTAACTTATACTTTGAAATTGAGCCAGGGTATTTTTACGCGGCCATGTATGTGAGCTATGCCTTAAACGTAGGCGAAGCACTGGGCCTGGCCTGGCTCACCTGGCTTATCACCCATAATGCCGATTCGCCCTGGTTGTATCTAAGTGTCATAATTTTGGGCTGTTTTGCTTTGGCTCCCATAAATTTCAGATATTCGCGGGTACTATTGTTATATTGGTTATCGCCCAAGATACATTATCAGTCATATTTAGATACCGATGATAAACCAGGAAAGTCTTGAATTTTTAAAGGATCTCGCAGCAAACAATAACCGGGAGTGGTTTTCAGAGAACAAGGCCCGCTATGAAAAAGCCCGTGAAAATGTAATTGAGTTTACGGTTGAACTACTGGGCGAAATGCACCGGGTTGACCAGGCAATTGACGAAACGCTCGACCCCAAAAAGTGCGTAATGCGCATTTACCGCGACATCCGTTTCCGGAAAGATAAAACACCTTATAAAATCAACTTTGGCATCAGTCTGCCCACACAAGGCACCAAGCTTGGCGGAGCCGAATATTACTTACAGATACAGCCCGGTGGCAACTCCTTTATAGCCGGCGGATATTGGATGCCCGAAGCCGCACATCTGAAAGCCATACGCCAGGAAATTGATTATAACGCGCATGAGCTGAAAGAGATTATTGATGCGCCGGAATTTATAAAGCTATTTGGCGATTTCAGGGCGCAGGAGCAATTAAAAACCGCTCCGCAGGGTTACACCCCAGATAATGAAAATATCGACCTGCTGAAGCTAAAAAGTTTTATAGCCTGGCATAAGATAAGCGACAAGGACATCGTTAAAAAGAACGCGGCAGCGCAGATTGCCCAGGATTGCAAGCTCATTTACCCGCTCAACGTTTTTTTAAGAAACGCAATGGCGTAAGTGGTTCAGTTGTTCATTGGTACCATGTTGGCAACCATGGATGGATATAATGCAGACTAATGAGCAATTGAACTAATGAACAAATAAATATATCACAATGAAGATCACCTACTATCTGTTGGCCCTGGTTCTGAGTCTTACCTTTTATTCTTCCTGTAAGATCATGTCGCCAAAGGCCTACAAAGCTTTGATTGCCGAACGCGATTCTTTAACCACCCGTACCGAAACATTGGAAACCCAGGTTTTTCAGCTCAGGGCCGATACCATGCGCCTGCACCGTGAACTGGCCAACCTGAGTAATAACAACAGTGCTCTGAACAGTAACCTGAGCACCAGCTCGTCAAAACTAAAACGCCTGGCTGCCGACCTGGAAAAACGCGAAGCCCGCTTAAAAGAGGTGGAAGATATTTTGCGTAAACGCGATGAAGCCGCCAACGCGCTCAAAAATAAATTGCAACAGGCTTTACTGGGCTTTCAGCAAAGTGGTTTAACGGTTGATATCCGTAACGGCAAAGTATATGTATCATTGGCCGATAAGCTGCTGTTCCCGTCGGGCAGTATTGTTATCGACGATAAAGGCAAAGCCGCCCTGAAACAACTGGCTGTAGTACTGAACAAAGAACCCGATATTAACATGGCCATTGAAGGGCATACCGACGATAAAAAGGTGATTAACCTGGGCCAGATCAAAGATAACTGGGACCTGAGCGTACTGCGAGCCACTTCCGTGACCCGCTACTTAACTGAAGTTGAAAAAGTTGACCCGCACCGGTTAACGGCTACAGGTAAGAGTGAGTTCCAACCCATCGATCCTGCCCCAACCAATGAGGCCCGTGCCAAAAACAGGCGCATCGAAATTGTGCTCACCCCACGATTGGATGAGTTGTATAATTTGATCACTAAGTAAAGGCCCCCTAAAGGGGGAACTTTTTGATGTGTGGATGTGCAGGTTTTAGATGTGCAGATAATCCCGGTACTGTTACCGCAAGTGTCCTTCCAGACCCAGACTTACGAAGTTTTCAAAACTTCGTAAGTCTTTAAATATGATGGCCTGTCATCCTGAGCTTGTCGAAGGACGTGCGCACAGGCCTGCCCACCATGCTTCGACGGGGCTCAGCATGACACCCTTTTTAAAAGGCGGATAGTTTGTGATTGCCACGAAAATTCCGTATATTATAATACAAAACAGCCCGACGTTCTGTAAATAAGAACGCCGGGCTGTTTTGTTTAAGGGGGGAAAGTGAAGAAATAAACTATTTATGTCATTATTTGACAGCCAATAAATTAAAACTTTTTAAAGTTTAAAAAGCTGCTCAAAATTGCGCTGGAATTTGTTAAAATGAGGGTTCCCAAACAGTTTCCGAGTAATTTTACCCCGTTTTTGGCTACAAAAATGTTAAAATTTAAGGTTTAAAAAGTTTTTATTCTACCTCTTTCATCAGGGTATTGAACATCACAAATTTCTCATCAAACTGCTGCTGATGGATAGCCTGAAACTTATGCAGGTGGTTCATGTAAAACTGCTGGAACTGTTCAATGCTATCGGCATTATACTGGATGCAGTAGGTAACTCCCTCGTTAGGCGAGTCTATAACAGTCAATATCTTGTATGACCGGAAACAGCCCGTAGCCATTATAGCAGGTATATGAACAGTCTTGATCCAGTTAAGCCACTCATCGTGAATGCTTTCTTCAATTATTATGGTGTCGTTGTATACAATCATGGTGCTGCAAAAGTAGTTAATTGGTTTATTAGTTCATTGGTTCAGTTGTTCATTAGTTGAACGGGTACTGCCCGATGAACTTAAGCAGTTCAGGTTATTTAAGGGTTTCCTGAGTACTTTGCTTAAAGCTGATCAATGTAAACCTTATTATTTATGGGTTTACACTGTAAACCGTTTTTTTGATAAAAAATATTTTAAATAATTGATTTTCAATTATTTAAAATAATGTAAACTATGAAAAGTGTAAACCATGTAAACCCACTTTTTAACATAATTTACTAATAAATCAATAAACCAATGAATCCTCAGGAATCCGCCTTATCGCCCCTTAATAGTCTGAAACGCTTACGGGCTTCATTGATCCAGAGGCTGCCAGGGTAGTTTTTGACTATCTTTTCGTACCAGACTTTGGCGCTGGCTTTATCGTCAAGGCGGTTTTCATAGATATCACCCAGCATAAAAACGGCATCATCGGCCCAAAGGTCATTAGGGTGGCCGTCGGCTATTTTTTTGAGGAGGGGCACGGCGGCGGCATAGTTTTTTTGCTGTATCAGTATCCTTGATTTCGACATCAGGATATCATCCCTCAGACTATTGTTCGGGAATTTTTTATCGATGCTGTCCAGCGTCATCACAGCCTTTTCGGGTTGTTCGGCAAATATCAGCAGATCGGCCCGGGCATATATTTTCAGGGCATTGCCTACGCTGTCGGCAGCCGTATTATCGTTGATCAGCAATTGTAAATTGAGGGCATCATTGGCAATTAATTGCGATGTGGCGGCCTTCAATACATTAAGCTGTCCTTTGGCCCAGGTAAAATCGCCGGTATAATAAGCCAGTTTGGCGTTCCGGAATTTGGCATCCTGGTTAATATCGGTGTTCGGAAAATCCTTCTCTACCTGGCTGTATAAGAGGGTGGCCTCCCAGGGCTGTTTGTTGATGAGGTATATATCGCCCAAGTCGAGTTTGCAGGAAGCCAGCAGTTCGGGCCTGCTGTTGGGAATATTTACCGCGTCCTCCAGCAGTTTTTGGGCTTCGTTAAGTTTATGCAGTTTGAATGCCTGCAGGTTAGCCAGTTTCTGCATGGCAAAAACGGTACTGTTATTGCGCCCAAATTCGGTCAGGAGGTCATTATAATCCTGCTCCAAACCGGTCAAATCGGCAGGGAGGTATTTACCCGAGGTTACTTTTAAATTTTTAGTGTTGATAAGCTCAATTTTGGCGGGGATGTACATGGGTGATGTTTTACCCTTGCTAATGATATATTCATATCCACGTATAGCAGCGTCATAAGCTTCGTTGGAGTTTAGGGTGCGGCAAAGTTCAAAAATGTTGGTGCCATCGTCATTTTGCCTGCGGCTTAAGGCCAGCGCCTGGTTTAGGGCCAGGTCAAATTCCTTTTGTTGCATAAATTGCCAGGTAAGCAGTTCGGCATATATCGTTTGCTGCGGATCTTTTTGTATGCGTCTTAGCAGGTTTGATTTTAGCATGTTATAATCCACATCACCCTCATAAATGGTGGCAAAAGCGTTTTCGGCCTGGGCAATGAAATTGGGATTTGCCGGCAAAAAGTTGAGGTATTCTTCGGTAAGGTTTATTTTATCCCTTTTAAAACGGTAAAGATTGATGAGCTCATAGGTGAACGCTTCGTTGCTGTTGAGCGTTTTGCGGCCCTGCTGAAATATCTTGATGGCATAATCCAAATTAGCGCTCTGGTAAAACTGACCGGCCAACATAGCTATTTCATTACGATCGGCGGGCAGGTTTTTGATCAGGTTGTCATAAATGGCGTCGGCCTTGCTCAGATTGCCCTCTTGAGTATAAACTGTGCCCAGGGTTATCTGGTACTGATTTTCATTGGGGTGTTTGCGTACCAGCTTTTTTACCACACTTTCGGCCTCATCAAATTTTTTAAGACTGATTAGGGTATTCACATAGTAGGAGTAATAGCCTTCGTTGTTCTGTTTGTATAGTTTCTGGTATATATCCAGGGCTTTTTGCGGCTCGCCATTGCTGGCATATTGTTTGGCTAATTGCAGATCGTTATCCTGGGCAAAAAGCCGGGTTGCCATTACCAAAACAATAATAACAGTATTTAATAAAGCCCTCATCTGCTCAAAAATAGTCAATTAATAATTACCACGTTTCGGCGAAAGTATTTTAATAGTATATAACGTTATAGGTGGGTAAAATTGTAGTGACATTTTGATAACATTAAGTTATTTAGCTAATTTGACCAGAATAATAAAATTGGGGTGATTACCATGTTGGGCCGATTGAGACATCTATTGTTAATTGTTTTTATACTAACCTTATATTCCTGCAAGAATAAAGCGAGGCAAATTCCTATTGCCGATTTTTTTAAAGCGCCGGAAAAGATGTTTTATAAACTATCGCCCGATGGTAAGTATGTATCCTATCTAAAATCATACAGGGAAAAGAGGAACCTTTTTGTGCAATCGCTAAGCGACGGTAAGGAGCATATGATAACCTCTTTTGATGATTTTTCCGTACGCCCCGATTATTTCTGGACCTATAATGATCAATTGGTATTCAGCCATGAAGCTATCGATTTCGACAGTTTCAAAATGTACGCTATCGATGTGGATTCGCTTAAATTGCGCACGGTGCTCAGCTTAAACAGGGTAAAGGTGGGCATGCTTAACCGCAGCAGGAGTGAACCCAATGTGATCACCATTAAAATGAATAAACGCGACCCTGCGAATTTTGACATCTATCGCCTCAATATAAAAACAGGTGAGCTGAAACCTTACCTGATCAATCCCGGTAACCTAACGGAATGGTTCCCTGATGCTGATGGCAAAATACGTCTGGTTAAATCATCAGATGGGGTAAATGAAACCATATCATACCGACCCAGTGATGATACTCCATTTAAACCGATCATTGAGAATAACTTTAAAAACTCCGTAAAGCCAATTGCCTTTACGGGAGTGAAAAACTATTTCTATGCCCTGTCAAACGTTAATCGTGATAAAACGGCTTTGGTAGAGATTAATGCTGAAGACGGTAAGGAGCAAAAAACAATTTTTAGCTGCGGCAAGGCCGATATATTGAATGTAGAATATTCCAGGAACAAGCACAGGGCTGAATTTGCCTCCTGGGAAGATTCAATACCACATAAACATTTTCTGATACCCGCTGTTGAGCAAATATATAATAGCTTATTGCAGCGGCCGGAACTCAAAGGCAATGAAATAAGGGTGATAGATAGGGACAGTGCCGAAAATAAATTTATCCTGAATACTTATACCGACCGTAACCCGGGATCCTTTTATCTGTATGAAAAAAGTACGGATAAACTAACCAGGCTGGGCGATGTTAATCCTGGTTTATTGCCCGAAAAACTTTGTGCCATGAAGGCAATCTCCTACAAAGCGCGTGATGGTTTGCTGCTCAACGGATATTTAACCTTACCACAGGGTAGTAAACATACCAATTTACCAGTAGTAGTTATACCACATGATGAGCTTTGGCGCAACCGCGACTCCTGGGGATATGATGAACGCGTTCAGTTTTTAGCCAACAGAGGATACGCAGTATTTCAGGTTAATTATCGTGGTTCAACAGGATACGGTAAAGCCTTCCGAAGTGCAGGGTTTAAGCAGGTTGGTGGTAAAATACAGGATGATATAACCGACGGAGTGCGCTGGCTTATAGCTCAAAAAATAGCCAACCCAAAAAAGATAGCCATTTTTGGTAATGGTTTTGGTGGTTTCTCGGCATTGTACGGTATTTCATTTCATCCCGAGCTTTATAATTGCGCTGTGGTGCAAAACGGGCTTATTAACTTTTTTACTTTTATTAAGGATGCACCACCATTCTTAAAACCCTATTTAAAAATGATATATGAAATGGTTGGCAATCCCGAAACAGATGCCGATCAACTCAGAGCTATTTCGCCCGTGTTTCATACTGATAAAATAAAAGCCCCTCTAATTATTTTTCAGGGAGCTAAAGATCAACGCGCCAATATCAGTGAGCTTAACCAGTTTGTGCGCGAACTGCGTAAACGCAATGTTGATGTAAAATACTTTTTAAAACCCAATGAACGGGCTTTTTTCAGAAATGAGCATAACCGCATGGAAATGTACGCCGAGATTGAAAAATTCCTGGATTACAATATGCGGGTTAAACCTTAATACCCCTTATGCCTGTATATAAAAATGTTTACCGCAAAAGCTTTTTGCTGATCATCATATTTTTGGTGCTCATATCGGTAACTTTTGTAGTGGCTCTTTTTGTATCTTATAACTTAACGGCAAAATATGTCGAAAACGAGTTTGGTTCAAAAAAAATTGAGGTATTGGAGCAAACCATAAAGCCATATAATGATTTTTTTCAGAATAAGATACCGGAGATCACCTCATACCAGGGTTTTTTAGATTCTGTCTCGGCGGCTAAGTACGCGGCATCTGTTTTTCATGATTATGCTTTTGTGCGAAGTATTGTTTTTTATGATGTACTGATAGGAACTAAAACCCCTATCACCATCCGTAGAAACAATCTGGATATATCAGTACGGTCGATATATCAATACTGGTATAAAAAAGGGAAGGTTTTTGGGGCTAAAAGGATCAGCCCTTCTGATGAGTCGGACTTTAAGGAGATGGCAGTTAAGCTTAATAATTATATCGCTTTTTCCGAT
This sequence comes from Mucilaginibacter sp. 22184, assembly GCF_052045695.1. NCBI lineage: Bacteria > Pseudomonadati > Bacteroidota > Sphingobacteriia > Sphingobacteriales > Sphingobacteriaceae > Mucilaginibacter > Mucilaginibacter sp. 22184. The sequence continues at coordinate 281,164 of NZ_JBQEPI010000009.1, read as the reverse complement.
ACAAGCCGGGTATCCAGTCAGGATGAACTGTTTAAAACATTTTGGGATGTAAAACCCAATAAAATCAGTTACACCAATATATTACGGCGCGAGGATATCAAAATATACCGCGACTTACAGCAACGCAATACCGTTAAGGCATCGTACAAACAAAATATGATGAGCTTTCATCTCGATCCGTACCGGTTAAAAATAAAGAACACAAGACATGAACTGTATCAGAATGTATCCATACAGCCTGTTGTTTATGATCCTGTGGACAGCGAAGGAGATAAGCTGATAACCGAAGTTTCGTTCCCGGGCTCGTTTTCCGATTATAAGCTGTATTTCAGTTCAGAGCGAGGTTACCTGGCCAATGAAATTAACCGGCGATTTATGCCCATAGGCGCAGTGGTGCTGTTGATATCGCTTTTTCTGGTACTTATCGGCTGGCTTATTTACCGCAACCTTAATGTCAACATCAAGCTGTTTAAGTTACAGTATGACTTTATCAATAACTTCACCCATGAATTTAAGACACCGGTAAGCGTTATAAAAATAGCGGGCTCCAACCTGCGTGGCGACGGAGAGCTTACCGAAAGACAGCGTAAGCATTATGGCAAAATACTGGATGAAGAGGCGGATAAGCTCAATGATTTGATGAATAAACTCTTGTCATTTACCCAACTGGAGAATAAATCCATCACGCTCAAAAAGGAAGAAATAGTTGTAGAGGATTTTGTAGGCCGATACACCGAGACCTTTAAAATAAAATATCCCGACTTTAAATTGAGTTGTAAAATAAACGGAGTACAAACCTTTTATACCGACCCTGTTTTGTTGGGCAGTGTGTTTCAAAACCTTATCGAAAATGCTTATAAGTACTCCCATCCGCAAAAAAAAGAACTGAACATCAATATTATGCATAAAAAGGGTGATATTGTATTTTCATTTGTTGACCGGGGGATAGGTATACCTAAAGAAGAGCTGAATAACATATTTAAAAAATTTTACAGGATAGAGAATCAGTATAACCAAAACGGAAGCGTTGGCCTGGGTTTGGCATTTTGTAAAGAACTGGTTAATTTTATGGATGGCGATATCATCGTTCACAGTAAAGTTAATGAGGGTTCGGAATTTATAGTTACGCTTCCATATGAAAATTAAAATATGAACAAAGAAATTAAAATCGCGCTGGTTGAAGATGATGAAAACCTGCGTTTCCTGGTAGCAGAGCGTTTGCAATCAGAAGGATATAAAGTATTGGAAGCTGATAATGGCGACGATGCCGAAAATATTATTCTGGACGAGCAACCGGATATCGTGTTGTTGGATTGGATGCTGCCCGGTAAACCCGGATCGCAAGTGTGTAGCAATATCAGGGAAAAGGGATATGATAAGCTGATTATCATGATGACGGCCAAAGCCCAGGATGTGGACAAAATAGAGGCGTATAATTTTGGTGTATCCGATTATATTACCAAGCCATTTAATATGGATGTGCTGGTAGCTATGATCGACAATAAGATCAAATTCTCCCTTAACAGCGAAAAAACAGAATCATACCGTTTTGCCAATATGGAGCATTTGCCCAATACGCACCTCCTGATCAGAGATAACCGCAAAATTGAACTAACCATACTGGAGAACCGGATATTACTTTACTTTCTGAAAAATAAAAACAAGGTAATCAATCGCGAAGAACTGATGATGGAAGTTTGGGGTTATAATGCCGATGTAAATACACGCACCCTGGACATGCACATTGTACGCTTACGTAAAAAGATCGAAACCAATGCCGATTCGCCGCAATACCTGCAAACCGTAAGAGGAATAGGCTACAAGTTTGTATATAATCAATAGTACCCCCAACCTCCTAAAGGGGGGCTTATGTGCTAATTAGTGGGTTTACATGTAAACCATGTTATTTAGTTCTTCGGAGTTTCTTTACAAGGATCTTGGGAACTTTACGCCTTTGGGTAATTCTGTGCGGCCTAGAATGCTAAGTGCTAATAAAAGATAACTCGTTGTCCCCCCTTTAGGGGATTACGAGATTTCTTCTATACACGCTGGCCACTATAAAATTATTAAAAAAAGTCTTTTCATCTACCATGGTATAGTTATCAGTGGTAAAACAACTTTTTATCTCTGGTAATTTACTTGCCTCAATGCCGCAGATCAGCCGGAAAAAAACAAACATGCTTTTCAATAAAAACCGCTGCCACCACCTGCCGGTAAGTTGAAAATCGGCATTAAGCCAAAGACCCTGTGGCTTTAGCAAGGCATGGATATGGGTAAATACGATACGTAAAGTTTGCTCGGTGAAATTGTCGAACAGAAAAGGGGTTATCACCGCATCAAAACCGGGTGCTAAGTTTACCTGTTCAATTGCATTTTGAACATAAATTACTGTATTACCGCCAATGTCTCTTTTTTTTGATAAAGCCATCATCGCTGGTGCTACCTCCACATAAGTGATATATAGGCCGGATGAGTGTATTTTTGTAAGTTCTTCCAATATCCATCCGGTACCGCCACCCACAATAAGTACCCGGGAGCCCGGCTCAATAAAACTAAGCAGATATAGCTGGGCGCTCACCAGGGCATTACCATATACCAGGCGCGAAAGGCGGTCATAGAACCAGGCTGAATTGTTGAAGCTAGCCGCCATAATTATTTAATGGCCAAAAGCAAAATGGAATGCCATCAATATCACATATTGTAATATGAGCACCCCATCCATATAAAAGAAATAGTAGTACTCATTCTTTTCCCAGGCCGATTTGAATATGAGCCAACCTGTTAATATTACAGTGAAGGTTAGCGCCCAAAAATCGGTACTAAAACCATTATTCCTGAAAAGGAATAGCAAAACAACATAACCAGCTAGCAGAACCTGGCAAAATATATAGGCCTTTTTTTCGCCCAAGGCAACGGGAATGGTTTTAAGACCCTGTTGGCGGTCGTCAAACAGATCGCGGATATCAAAGGGGATAGTAAGCGCGCCGATAAACAAAAAGCGTTTGGCTATTAGTATGGTAATATTGTGCATGGAGATATCATTGGTATGCAGGTGTAATATCTCCAGTACGGGGAATAATACACAGCTTAATGTCCATACCAGGGTGATTAGGAATGGTTTTAAACCGGGTATATTGCGTAACCCAAACTTATGATCGCCAATAGTGAAAAGCGGCAGGCCATAGCTAAAAGACAGCCCCCCCAAAAAAATAAGCAGGATTTTTGATTCTGTAGTGATTAAGAAAAACAGAGGGATTAGGGACAGCAGGGATACAATGGTAAAGGTTACCATAAGCCGGTAATGCCCAAAAAACCAGCGTACGCGTTTATAGGATGAAGTTTCCGGGTGCTTGGGGCGTGTAATAAGGATACAAAAATTGTAAATGCCCAGGGTTGATGTAAACAGCAGTCCTAAAACCGGAAACATTGGTTTTTCGCCGATGAGTTGGAAAGTGAGCAAAGCCTGGGCGACAGCGCAAAGCGACATGAAAATATTACTGAACAGCAGAAAATCAAAAACAGGTTGAAATATTTTTTTCATTTGTTATGAATGTCCGCCTGCATTTTGATCTGTTATGATCGGTATCCCGAAGGGTCCTGGCCGGCTTTTAATGTAAATATCGTAATCTCCGGTAATATTCCAACTCTACCGGCTAATCCAACAAAACCGTATCCTACGTTTACATATAGCTGTTGTTTGCCTTCCTGGTACAGGCCTGCCCATTCTTTATAAATATATTCTATGGGGCTCCACTGCAAGTGTTCGGTACGAACGCCAAACTGCATACCGTGGGTATGGCCCGAAAACATGGCATCTATTTGTGGGTACTGCGGCAGCACTTCTCCGCGCCAATGCGAGGGATCATGAGACAATAATAGTTTTACCGGTAAATCATCGGTATTTTTAGTGGCCAGATCCATGCGGCCATATTTGGGAAAAATACTCAGTTCGCCCCAGTTCTCAACTCCTAAAATGCCTATTTCTTCGCCATTTACTTTTAAACGGCGGTGCTCATTAAGCAACAGGTCCCAACCCATACTTTTATGAGTGGCTATCAGATACTCATGATCTTTCTTTTTATCAGCGAGGGAAGGCCATTTTCCATAATCACCATAATCATGGTTGCCGAGCGAACTATACACGCCGAGCGGTGCTTTTACTTTAGCGAAAATATCCCGGTAATGGATCATTTCGTTGGCCTGCCCGTTTACCAGGTCGCCCGTGAAAAATATCAGATCGGCTTTTTCTTTAAGCAGCATTTCCACACCACCCAATACCGCTTTTTTATTGTAAAAGCTGCCCGAGTGTATATCTGATATTTGACCCAACTTGATGCCGTCAAAAGCCTTAGGCAAATTGGGCAGGTACATGGTTTGATATTTTACATGATAATCATACAATCCTTTAGGCATACTGATCCTGATAGCCGCCAGCGGAATGGAACCAGCTAATAAACCGGCCTTCATCAGGAATTCTGAACGGGGGATGGCATGTTCCTTTGGTGGTATGCTGATGTCTTCAGGTTTTCTTTTTAGTCGATCCCGTCTCAAAATCAGCATTCGTCGCAGATCATCGATCATCAAGAAGGGTAAAAAAGATATTTTACCTAAGAAGATCAGGAAAAATATCATCAATGTCGCGGCGCGTGCGCCCATACCCAACTTGATGTAAACAGAAAATAATAAACCGGCTATTAGTAAAACAGAAACTAACCAGTAAAAAAAAGTAAAGTCGCCCGAGTGAGGCAACTTCCATTTTTTAAAGGCGCCGCGTATGCCGTGCAATACATACAGATCAATAAGCAGCAGTATAGCAATGATGAGTATTATGTTGAGTGCCTGTTCCCTCATTTTATCTTTAGTATCAAGTAGTTAGTATCAAGTATCAGGATTTTTGACTGGTTTATGAAAAACTGAAGCTGTCGTGCTACTTGATACTAGCTACTTGATACTTAACTTTTGTTCAAATTAGTAACGATCGTCATCTAAATCCAGATCATCTTCGTCATCAGGCTGCAAATTAAACAAACTGTTGAACATATCTGAGAATGCAAAGCCATTATCCAGGAAACCTTTATTCAATTGTGAAAATTCCGACAGGCCATGCAATACAAACTCCATCAATAGTAACTGTTGATTTTCAGCAAGGCGCGGATGTGTCTTTTTAACCAGATCTTTTAAGCCTGCCACCTCATTAAGGGCTTTTTTGTAATCCTGCAGCGGCATATCATCAACCAGCGCCAGGTTATTGCCTTCGCCAAACCAGTTGATGATGCTGGCGTAAGGGTTTACACCTTTTGCTTTTTTAGCCTTTTCCGGATCAGGGAAAAACTCCAGTAAAGATGATTTGATGGCCTTACCGATAAGGATGTTGGCCACTTTACCGGGGCCTTCCAGCTCACCCTCGTATACCAGTTCTATTTTGCCGGTAATGGCTGGGATAACACCTAAAAAGTCGGTAATACGTACAAAAGTGCTGGTTTCGTTATTGATGATCATGCGGCGTTCGGCATTGCTGATCAGGTTTTCAAATGCCGAGATGGTTAAACGTGCCGATACGCCCGATTTTTTATCGATATATTCGGAATTACGGGCTTCAAAAGCGATTTGCTCTACCAGGTTTTTTACCAGGCTATCTGCCTCAATGCCGGTTTTCTGCTCATCAGTAAGTGATGCTTCCTGCTGGGTGATCTTACGTGAAATTTCAACCGTGCGGGGATAATGCGTTAATATCTGGCTTTCGATCCGGTCTTTTAAAGGCGTAACAATGGAGCCACGATTGGTATAATCCTCGGGGTTGGCGGTAAATACAAACTGGATATCCAGGGGCAAACGTAGTTTAAAACCACGGATCTGGATGTCTCTTTCCTGCAGGATATTAAATAATGATACCTGGATACGTGCCTGTAAGTCGGGAAGCTCGTTGATCACAAAGATGCCGCGGTGTGCTCGGGGGATCAATCCGAAGTGGATAACCCGCTCGTCAGAATAAGTTAATTTTAGGGTAGCTGCCTTGATAGGGTCAACATCACCAATCAGATCGGCAACGGTAACATCGGGGGTAGCCAGCTTTTCGGTATAACGTTCCGAACGATGGATCCAGCCGATGGGGGTAGCATCGCCCAATTGAGTGATGGCGTTATGCCCATACCAAGAGATCGGATTATACGGATCATCAAACAGGTCGGAACCCTCAATGTAAGGGATGTATTCATCTAAAAGGTTCACCAGCAAACGTGCTATGCGGGTTTTAGCCTGACCGCGTAAACCCAGTAGTAGTATATTGTGCCTGGATAGGATGGCAGTTTGCAGATCGGGTATAACAGTATCTTCAAAGCCAACAATACCTTCAAAACCACCCTCGCGTTTTTTTAATTGGGTTATGAGGTTGGCACGCAATTCATCTTTTACCGATCGGCTTTTATAATCAGTTTTTTTTAACTCACCGAGGGTTTTTATGTCTGTTTTGTTCATTCGTTCAATTGTTCATTAGTTCATTAGGGGTTGGTACATCCGCCCATTAACGAACCGTTTTTCTTCTGTTCTTAATATAGTCTTCAAAAATGTATTCACCCAGACCTGTTAATGAGCTGTAAAAAGCTTTGCCGCCGTTGGTTTCCGTAAATTTACGAACAAACTGCTGCAGGTACGGATCCTTAGCTATCATAAAAGTGGTGATGGGTATTTTTAAACGCTTGCATTGGGCTGCCATATTTAGTGTTTTATTTACCACTTTTCTGTCCAGGCCGATGCTGTTTTTATAGTACCGGGTACCTTCCTTTAAACAAGTAGGTTTACCATCGGTGATCATAAATATTTGTTTGTTATGCGTTTTGCGCCTGCGGAGCAGATCTGTCGCGAGTTCAAGTCCGGCGTAAGTGTTGGTATGATAAGGGCCAACCTGTAAATAGGGTAGATCCTGCAGGGTAATGGGCCAGGCATCGTTACCAAAAACAACAATATCCAGGGTATCTTTAGGGTATTTGGTGCGAATCAGTTCGGCCAAAGCCATAGCCACTTTTTTGGCCGGGGTTATTCTGTCTTCTCCGTACAGGATCATGGAGTGTGATATATCGATCATCAGCACCGTAGAAGTAAGGGTTTTATAATCCATTTCCTCTACTTCCAGATCGCGCTCGGTCATCATAAAATCGCCGATGCCGTGATTAACCTGTGCGTTGTGGATAGATTGGGTCATATCTATCTGATCCAAACTATCACCAAATTCAAATTCGCGGCGTTCGGCATTTTTCTCATCACCCTGACCCGATTGAGGGCTGCGGTGATTGCCTTTGCCCGATTTTTTGAGCTTGCCGAAGATTTCCTCCAGCGCCGATTGCCGGATGCTTTGTTCTGTTTTGGCGGTGATGTTGAAACCGCCGTTCTGACGATCCTCATCCAGGTAGCCTTTTTGTTTCAGTTCGTCGATAAAATCACCCATGCCATAGTCATCATTGGTGAGATTATATTGTTTATCTAATTCATTAAGCCAGGCCAAAGCTTCGCCTGCATCGCCCGAAGTATAGTTGAGCAATTCCAGGAATAATTTTAATAATTCGTCAAATCCGCCTTTAGGGATCTGGTTTGGCTTAAATTTGGAAAATCCAAAACCGCGCATATCGTGTCCTTTCTTACATAAAGAAACGGATAATTATTCTTAAAAGTTTGGATTGCCGTATACTAAAGCAAATTGTTAGGTAAGTATGACAATCTGTTAGATGTGCGGATGTGCAGATTACAGATGTGCTGATGAGCGGGCCTTTCTCCGCGTGTCATTATGAAATGATTCTTCGTTTCTCAGGATGACAATACTTAAAAGATGCTTAGAGTTTAGAATTTAGTTTTTAGAGTTTTAACGACTTTACAAATACGCCAGGCTGTTCAGTAATTCTGATGGGTAAACCGGATTAGCACCACGCTGACTGGCCACAAAGGCACCTACGGAACATGCTTTATCAACAATGGTTTGCATAGGGTGTTTAGCGAGTATACCAGCTACAAAAGTGGCCAGGAAGGCATCGCCGGCTCCTACCGAGTCGCTTACCTTTACGGGGCATCCGGGGCTTTCATAAAACTCGTGATCATGCCATACAATCGCTCCACGTTCACCACGGGTTACGCAAATGGTTTGGTTATGATATTTAGAGCGAAACTCAATGATCTGATCACGTAGTGAATCGCTACTGCCGCCTATCAAAAGGGTTGCTTCTTCTTCGTTCATTTTTACGATGTGGGCGCGGGCCGCAAGTGTTTCTATGGTAGACATCGTATAATGCGGCGGGCGGAGGTTTACATCAAAAATTTTTAGCGCAGGTGTCTCATCGAGCAGGTTAAGCAGTGTTTCGCGGGTAGCGGTTTTGCGACAGGCAAGGCTACCATATACAATGGCTGAGGCTTTTTTGCCAGCTTCCGTTAATTCGGCAGTGGTTTGGATATTATCCCAGGATACAGGCTCTGGTATAACGTATGTAGCCTGGTTGTTTTCATCTAATTGCACAGTTACCTCACAGGTAGGTAAATCATCTTCGCGCTGAATAAGAGGAGAATTAAGACCGCTTTTTTGTAAAAAATTTACCAGGCCATCGCCGCTGTTATCCATTCCTACAGAACTTGCAAAGGCAACATTAACCCCTTGCTGTACCAGGTGCCTTGCCACATTCATGGGGGCACCACCAGCTTTTTTACCATCGCCAAAAGCATCCCACAAAACTTCGCCGAAGCTTAATACCTGATTTTCCATAAAGTTGATGTAAAGTTTGGTGTAGTATATTTCAAATATAACAGGATTTATTGATTTGAGGGATTAAACAGCTTGTCTGAACCATGATTTACCCGATTTAAGGATTCGTAGGATTTTATCGTGGTAATCCTTTAATCCCACTAATCAAGGTTCAGACAAAAAATCAGACGAAACCATTATCTTTAATTTATGAAAAAATACATTTTATCCTGCCTCCTGATCCTTGTTGCTTACCTTTCTTACGCGCAAGACAGGCAAGCTATATTAAAAGTAATGCACAATCAGGAATTGGCCTGGAACCGGGGAGATATTGATGGCTTTATGCAGGGATACTGGAAATCAGATTCATTGCTGTTTGTTGGCCAAAAAGGGCCGGTTTATGGCTGGAAAAGTACTATTGAGCGTTATAAAAAGACCTATCCTGATAAGGCAACCATGGGGCAGCTTACTTTTACTATACTACAAGTAAAAGTGCTGGATGGTACCAATGCTTTTTTATTTGGTGGCTGGAAATTGAAGCGTGATAAAGATGAGCCCGGCGGTTATTATACCCTATGGTTCAAAAAAATAAAAGGTGAGTGGAAGATTGTCTGTGATCATACCTCGTAGAGGTTGAGACGTAAACAAAAATAGCGATGATTTCAATCATCGCTATTGCATATTTTAAAAGGTACAATGTAATACGTATAACTTACAACCTTAAAAAGGTTTTCCGGCTGCCAATTCACGGTTGGCCCATTTTATGGCCAGTTCTTCGCGGAATTTGGCATATTTCTCTTTGAAGGCCATTTTCAATACGCTGTCGACTCCGCCTTTAATGGCCAGGTTATACAGGCTGGCTGCTTTACGACTAATAGAGGCATCCCAGGCCCGCAGGCTCAGGGAGTATGATCCGTCGATATATTTCATCCAGTGCCAGTAGCCGGTAGGCATAAACAGGGTATCGCCATGTTCTAAAAATACTTCAATACCTTCTACACCATCGAGGGCCGGGAATTTTTTGACATCGGGGTTTAATACATCATAATCCTCCAAAGCATAGGTAGCGTTTGGTATGCAGTATAAACGGCGTTTCCACTTGTTTTCGAACAGGATCACATGCTTGCGGCCGCCAAAGTGCGTATGGAAAATGTGTGGCAAATCAATATCGTAATGTAAAAACGTAACAGAATTGGAGCCGCCGAAAAACATGGCAGGCATGCTTTCTAAAAAGCCACCCATCAGGTCTTTTGGTAAAACAATATCATCCAAAAGTTGCGGAGCTTGTTTAAAAATGTTGAAGAAAAATATCCTCAGCTCGGTGGGCTGGCTTCGGATCATATCTATATACTCATCAAAAGGCATTTCGGTTGCCGAAGAGTTGATGGGTTTTGAAGGATCGGCTTTTGAATTATCATATAGCGGCACCACCTTTTTGCCTACTACCTGCTTTAAATATTCCGGGGTCCATTTTTCGCGGGCGGGCCAGCTTTTGGTCAAGCCTTTTATAACCAACGGGCGGCGAGGATCTAAATAGTTCTTCTTAAAATCTTCAGGAGAAATATTTTCAACAGTATCAATAGGGTGGAGGATAAAACTCATATTGTATTTGCTTTCCGGCTGTTTTATTTAAATTTAATTTAACTTAAATACCGAAAAGCAAACAAAATAACGAAATAAAACCCCAAAAGGTATAAGCTTTTATGTTAAAAAGTGTAATAGATATTAAGGTTTGCCAGCTATTAATGCATTTTCAGCACGCTTGATAGCCAGTTTTTCTTTCCAATCCATATAATCTTTCTTAAACTGGGCCTTCATCATATTATCAAACTTGCGTTGTATGGTTAAATTATACAAGCTTTTTGCTTTAATAGCCCATGATTTATCCCAGGCACGTAATGATATGGAGAATGATCCGTCCAGGTATTTCATCCAGTGCCAATAGCCTGTAGGCATAAATAGGGTATCGCCATGCTCCAAAACAGCTACCTGCCCCTCAATACCATCCAGAGCAGGAAATTTTTCAAAGTCGGGATTTTCTATATCATAATCCTCAAGCGCATAAGTAGCAAAGGGGATACAATACAGGCGCTCGCTCCATTTATAATCAAACAGGATCACTTTTTTGCGCCCGTTAAAATGGGTATGAAAGATATGTGCGAGGTCGATGTCATAATGTAAAAACGTAACAGAGCCTGCGCCGCCAAAAAACATGTTGGGATATTTATCCAGGAAACCACCCATCAGATCAGTAGGTGAACGGTAATCATCAAGCAGGTTTGGCGCGTGTTTTATAGGATCGAATAAAAATATACGAAGATCAGTAGGCTGTTTTTGTATAAGATTGATATAATCAGCAAACTTCATTTCACTTGCCGATGCATTGATGGCTTTTGAAGGATCGGCCTTTGAACTATCATACAGTGGCACGGTTTGGTCGCCAACGGTTTCTTTTAAATAATCAAAGGTCCATTTTTGCAAAGCGGGCCAGCTTTGTGTGGCTTTACGAATAATAAGCGGTTTACGCGGATTTAAGTAATTGTTAACAAAATCGGCTCTGCTTATATTATCAACGGTATCTATGGGTGTTAGGTGTAAACTCATATTCACAATTAATTAACATGCAAAATTAATTAATTGGAAAAAACACCCAATTGTTTAACCGTTTTTTTAATTTTTTTTGACAAAAGGAAAGCCCGGTAATACCGGGCTTTCCTTTTGAATTTGCAGTAACAGTAGACGCTTTGCAGGTTTTTTACGGATTTGCAAACTGCAAACTACTTAATTAGGCATTAAAACGGTATTTATAACGTGTATTACGCCATTGCTTTGATTAACGTCGTCAATAGTGATCCATGATTTGCCACCTTTTTCGTCAACAAGATATATCTTTTTGCCTTGAGCCATAACGGTTAAAGTTCCGCCGCTTACTGTACTCAGCTCTGTTTTACCATTCCCATCTTTTACTTTTGCCAAAAGATCAGCCGCACTTAATTTACCGGCAATTACGTGATAGGTTAAAATTTTTATTAAAGAAGCTTTATTGGCTGGCTTAACCAGGTTGTCGACGGTGCCGGCTGGTAATTTATTAAATGCTTCGTTAGTTGGCGCAAATACAGTGAAAGGGCCTGCAGATGATAGCGTTGGTACTAAACCGGCAGCTTTAACTGCTGCCACTAATGTGGTATGATCTTTTGAGTTTACCGCATTTTGAATAATGTTTTTTGTTGGGTACATGGCCGCTCCACCTACCATTTTTGTTTGTGCGTTGGCTTTAGGCGATATGGCAAAAGCTGCTAATGCTAACGCCGCTATGATCAGTCTTTTCATGATGTTATTAGTTTAAAAATTGTTTTAAATGACACTCAAAGGTGCTTGTTTGTTTTGTTTTTCAATGTAACAAAACTATCACGAGCTCTTGATAATTTTATTACATTGATAATAGGCGCTATTTGTAAGAAGATACGGGAAGCATTCAATAACGGTTTTGTTGACCCTGTAAATTTTTACAACTTACTGATTTAAATACTATAAATTAATTAAAAAAACAGGCCAGCCGCTATGTTATCGGCATAAAGTTTACCTGTTGCAGTAAGATATAAAATATTATCCTGTTGCCTTAGCCATTCCGTATCAAAATAGGGGCGGGCAGCAATTAATAGTTGGGTTGCCGATGCTTTGGCTATGCTATTTAATTTATCCAGATCGAGCCCCCACATGGTGCGGATGGAGGTCATGATATATTCGTTCAAGCGGTTCTCTTCGGTAAGTGTTTCTGTTTCGGCAGGTAACTTACCACTTTCAATACCTTGAACATATTTGGCATTATTGGCAATATTCCATTGACGGGCTTCAGTATTATAAGAATGAGCCGATGGACCTATTCCCAGATATTTTACCCCCTGCCAATAGTTGGAATTATGCCTGGAATAATGCCCGGGTTTGCAAAAGTTCGATATCTCATAATGATCAAAGCCATGATCGGTCATGGCATCCATCAATACCGTGAATTGTGCGGCGCTTTGCTGATCATTCATAGGCTGCTGCTTTTTTCTACTGATAAAAGCAGCAAGCGCAGTTTGTGGCTCAACCGTCATGGAGTAGGAAGATACATGAGGGATGGATAGCTCAAATATTTTATCCAGGTTTTGTTTCCATTTGGTATCGGTTAATAGCGGGTAGCCGTAGATCAAGTCGGCAGTGATATTTTCAAAGCCAGCATCCTGCACTCTTTTTACAGACGCTTCAGCATGCCTGCTGCGATGGGCCCGGTTCATCCAAAGTAGGTCCTCATCAAAAAACGATTGGATTCCGATGCTAAAGCGGTTTACATCGGTTTGGCGCAATGCTTTTACTTTGGCATCATCCAAATCATCGGGATTAGCCTCCAGAGTTATCTCGGCAACGGACGATACCGTGTGCAGTTCTGTAATGGTATTGATGAGCAGGTTGATTTCATCAGCCTCCAATAAAGATGGGGTACCTCCTCCAAAATAAATGGTTTCTACAGTTTCATTATCCAGATAGTTTTTTTGGAGCTTGATTTCCTTTACCAGCGCTTGTAGCAGATCATCTTTGTATTTAAGTGAGGTGCTGAAATGGAAATCACAGTAATGACATGCCTGTTTGCAAAAAGGAATATGTATGTAGATGCCGGCCATTTGGCAAAGGTAAACACTTTGTACTAAAACCCCGGGGCGAATAAGTTTGCCCTGATTGTATTTAGGATTTAAATAACTCTCAGATTGTTTTTAAACTTGGTTTTAATACCGGCCGTTTCAACATCCAAAGGGTAATTAATATAACCAGGAGCTCAATAACCGCGCTACCCCAGAAAATACTGTTAACACCAAAAAATACCGGAAGTATCAATGTAGCCGGAAGATAAAAAAATAACTGCCTGAACATAGCCAGCTGACTCGCCTTTTTGGCCTGGTTAATAGCCGGGAAATAAGCTAGAGCCATTACAATAACTGGTAAAAATGGCAATACCGATAAATAAATGCGCAGATTTAAAATGTGCACTGCTGACAGAACCACATGCGGAACCATCCATGCCCATAATGCATTGGGAAAAAACAGCGCAACGATCCAAAATGGCAAAATGATCACAATACCTGCGGTGATGGCGATGAGCAGCGACTTTTTTGCCCTTAGCATATTGCCGGCTCCATAGTTTATGCCGGCCACAGGTTGCAGGCCCCGCATCAGGCCAAATAATGGTGTGAGCAATAGTAAATAAAAGCGATTCACAATGGTGTAAAAAAGCAGATCCTGCTGGGTGCCATACCTGGAAATGGCTTGCAATATAAGCATACTTTGTACTACTGACATGATAGAAAACAGCATTTCGGGAAAGCCCAGTGTTATTATTTTTTTGGCTACAGCTTTAGTCGGTTTTAATGAATACCATTCATCCCGGAAGAGGCTTTTATTGCGGGCAAAGTAAATGAGTCCCATGGCCGAGTAGATGAACATGGCCGTATTGGTTGCCCAGGCAGCCCCGGCTACGCCCCCGTGGAGAACAAGAATAAAAATAGGTTTTAATATAATGTCGATCAGGAGCCCGATACCTATCATACAGGCGGCTGTTTTCATCTTTCCTTCGCCCCGGATAAGCATATTGACAGAAAACCCATGGATCCAGAATACCGAACCTATGAGCGTTACCCTAAAATAACTGGCTGCTATGACAACCAGTTCGCCTTTAGCGCCCATGAGTGCAAGCAAGGCTTCGGCAAAGACATAAGCAGGGATAGCAAAGATGGCGGCGCAAACAATAGCTAATACGTTGAGGTTGCCGAACAATTGTTTAAGCTTTGCCGAATCATTAGCACCCAGCCAGATACTGAGTGCTGCCGAAGCCCCGGTACCAATCAGTCGGCCAAAGCCCATTACAATTTGCGACAGGGGATAGGCCAGGCCTACAGCAGCTAAGGCTTGCGGGCCAACCAAACGGCCAACCAGTAAGGCATCCAGAAAGTTGTTCAACCCATATAGCACAATAGCAGCTACGGCGGGCCAGGAGGTTTGCCACATGACCTTGCGCAGGTTCATGGTAAGTATAAAATCTTTACGGTTATCCATATAGATTTTGGGATTAATAAGACAGATGTAATGCGTCTCTACATTTATTTTTTGTAGAGGCACAACATGTGTCTTCTGAATTATATACTAAACTGCTGAAAAGCGATCCGCTGCTCAACCTTATAAATTTCCCGGCCGGTAACCTGGTTAATGATGCAGGAATTGCGGTAGGCGCCCATGCCCAAGTCGGGTGTTACAAAGCCGTGGGTATGCAATTCTGCATTTTGTACAAAGATCTCATCGTTATTGATATCAATACTGTAATTGCGTTTTACATCAAAAAGACCATCCTCATTAACGGCAATGCGCTGTTGAATGCTATTGATGAACGCCGGGGTATTGTACTTATATCCTGTTGCCAGTATCACGTAATCGGCCTGGTGCGTAAAAGCTTGCTGTTGCTGTACATGGGTAAATTGCAGTTCATTTGAACCATCGGAATTTACTTTGATATTATCCAGCTGCGAATTGGGACGTAATTGAACATTTAAATGGGCACCATCAACACTCATTTCATAAAGCGTATCAAATATCTGGTTAATTAGATCGAAGTTGATGCCTTTGTACAGTGGTGGCTGTTTGGCCAATACGGCTTTACGTTTTTCTACAGGCATGTTATGAAAGTAATCCACATACTCGGGCGAGGTAAGCTCCAGCGTCAGTTTAGCATACTCCATCGGGAAAAATCGATCCGGGCGACTAAACCAGCTGAGCTGCAAGCCATCTTCAGTATGAGGCAGTAGGTCCTGGAAAACCTCGGCCGCGCTTTGTCCTGATCCAATTACCGCTACCGACCTGCCTTTCAATACATCGACTTTTTTATATAGATAATTAGAAGTATGCAATATGTTTGGCGCTTCTATATCCTTCATGAAATCCGGAAAACGAGGCTCTGTACCAGTGCCCAACACAATTTTTTCGGCATAGTAAACCTCGGGTTGATTGGTTAAACTATTAATAACCTTAATTTTATAATGCTTTGCAGCCTCTAGGTATTCCACAGCCTCAACCGACCTGGAGAACAAGCAGCTGGATAATTGCGCAGCGACCCATTTGCAATAAACATTATATTCCTTACGCAGGATAAAAAAGTTTTCGCGGATAAAAAATTTGTAAAGCCGGTTGGTTTCTTTTAAAAAATTAAGGAAGCTGTATCTGCTGGTTGGGTCGGCCATGGTCACCAGGTCGGCCATAAATGGCACCTGTAAAGTAGCGTTACTGAGCATTAAACCCGGATGCCAATCAAAAGCCGGCGAACGATCCAAAAACAGGGTAGTGAGTTCGTCTATCGGCTCCGTCAAAGCGGCAAGCCCCAAATTGAAAGGGCCTATGCCAATACCGATGAGATTATATATTTTTTTCGTTTTCAATTTTTTTAGATTAAAGATTAGGGGACTGTGGGATTTTTGGACTATTTAACCATGAGACGTTCGAATTCACATATTAACTCTCATAACCCCATAATCCAAAAGTCCAAGAATCTCATAGTCCCAACGTCCTATTGTCCTGCAATCCAGATTTCTTTTGTCCCGGGATTTTTTTCCCAATACCATTCGCGATATAAAAAGGTAAGATTGGCGCTTTTATGCGGCATATCTATCACCCTTTGCTGCTGGTAACCAATTCTGTTGGCCAGCGCACGCATCGCTCTGGATTCTACCGCCGCCTCGCCTATGCATTTTCCAACCTCGGGCTGGGCAAACAAATAGTCTAAGGCTACCTGAAGCGACTGATAAGCAAACTTTTTCTCCTTTTCTGCTGGGGCCACCAGTAAGTGGGTGCCGTAATCTGTAGGCAGGCATTCGTAATAGGCACCCACCAGGTCGCGGGCCGGCCAGTAGGGTTCAAAAGTAAAGTTGGGTACACCATTTACTTCACCAATAAAACTATGGGTAGCGTCGCCGGGGATAATTGTTCTGTAAAACAATTCCAGTCCGCGTATCGGGCCATCCATTTTCCAAATGGGTTTGGCTTGTTCCTGATTAAACCATTCGTGCACCATTTCCAGGTCGCGGTCAATATCAAAGGGGCGGATGCTCAGGGTTACATCCTCCTTAGGGAAATAACGGGAGTAAACAATATCTTTTCGTTCCGGTTTGATCAAGTTTTTGCAGAAGAAAAATTTGTTGAGCGGGTTTGGATGATCTACATAAACTGCCGGATATTCCAAGGAAACATTAGCCTCGTTCATATTATGCAGACTGGTAAGCAAGTTGCCTTTCACACTCCAGTCGCGGCTGTTGATAATATAGTTCACCAGTCCGGTTTCGTCTATCGCTTCCAGGCTTTTCAGCTCTTTATAAACAATATCCAGCAGGCGTTTTTCATCGGCGAGGCCGTTCACCCCAAACGCGTTTACTACCCCCAACAGGTTATTCATCATGAGGTAATAGGTGTATTTAGGGGCGATATAATCCTCGTCGATGATTGATTTACTTTCATCAGCAATGCCCGGGATAGCCGCTAAAATATCATCAGCTTTACCGGTGCGGAAGAAAAATCCCTGGTTATCCCTGAAATAAAGCTTTGCCGGGAACAGGTTCTTGTCCAACTCCACCATCACATTCTGTTGATGAAACTCGCAAGCCAGTCCATATTTATTTAAAATGGAAACCATGGGCCTGATACAGATATGCAGGTATTGTTTAAACCAGTCTTCGGCCACGCGGGTAACCAGTTTGTTTGATTTTTGGGCGGCGGTTTTAATGATATTGATGAGCCTTGACGGTTCGCCCAGGATGCTATCCTGACAAAGCGCGGCTATTAAGGTTACATTTTTATGCTGTGCCTCGTTCTTAAAAGGATTGCGACGGATGCTGATATTAAAACCGTTGATCACCTCTCCGTTATTATCGGTAACGGCGATAAAGGCCGGGTCGACAATAAAATCAATTTCAGGGAAATCTTTCTGCAGATTTTGCCCCCATGGAGTTTTTAACAGGCGCGAAATATCATAACCTCGGTGCAATTCGGGATACAGGTTGATACGCTCGGAGTTGGTGATCTTAACATGCAGGGAGAATTTAAACATCCAGTCACACTCTTCGTTATAAACGGTACGTACCGAAGACGTTGGTGTAAACTCAGCTCCCCAATCACCCAGACTAAACAGTTTGCCATCCTGCTGTAAAGCCAAAACATCATCCTGTTGTAGTAAATAATTCGCTTCCCATGGATGCATAGGTACTACGATAAATGTGGGGTGAGTATTTAATAATTCCATCACCCTGGCATCGTTGGCAGCAAGAGGTAATAGTTCATTTTTTAACTGAACTGATGGTAAAATATCGTCTGCGGTTTTTTGAATAACATGACTGGCATCTATCAAAAAATAATGCAGCTGGAAACGTCCCGCAGTTTCGGGCGAATACTTAAACAGGTCATCATTATTAAAACCCTGTTTCGATTTGGGTAATGGGTGTACACTATGACCTAAAATAAGCGATTGCTCAGCCCGGATAAAACCCATCTCTATGTCATTGGCATTCAAATCGTGTTTGATGAAATTTTCGAGATATTTTTCCAGGTTTTCAATGCTGTTCGACAAGCGATCCCGGGTAATATCTGCGGCTATTTCCGGATATTGTTCTTGCGCATACTGAACTATTATGCCTATCATATCAACAGGGCTCAATTCGGTGATCTCATCTGTTAACAGATCGCGTTTTACGATCGGGAAATGGAATATATGCCTGCCGCTTTCCGAATAATAATCCAGGGGTGCATATACCTCTGAACCGATAGATGAAAAATCAATACGGATATGAAAATCATACCCGGTCGACCGGAAATGAGAGGCTAATGCCTCGTCATATTTAGGTACGCCCAGGTAACGGCTCCAATTGCTAAACTCACGCAGATAACTGTTGAGCATTGCGGTGTAATTTACCTGTTCAGCCTCTTCTCTAAGGTTAATTAAACTTAATGAATTCGTTTCCATGTTTTTTGATGTTTAATAGAATGTTTTTAATATGAGCGGTAGTAGTAAGCGGATTGAGCAGCGTGAATTTGAGATAGAATTCGCCATGAACCTTGGTGCCAGCTACCAACGCGTCGCCATATTTTAAGAGCTGGGCTTTTATGTATTGGTTCATTTGGATGAGGTTGGCCGTGTGCAAAACCGAAGGGTTATACCGGAAAACCAATGCCGATAGGTCTGAGTAATTCAGCAGGTCAAAATCACTGTCGGTGCTGATGATATGCGCCACATTTTCGGCTGTTTCAATGATCTTTTCTATGTAGCCACCCAATTTCTCCTTACCCATAATACGAAGGGTGAACCACAACTTAAGGGCATCAAAGCGGCGGGTGGTTTGGATGGATTTATTTACCTGGTTCGGAATTTCGTCTGAGTGCTGATCTTTCGGATTCAGGTAATCGGCATAATGTGTTATCAGTCCCAGGTACCGTTTGTGGTTTACCAAGAACGCGCTGCTGCTAACCGGTTGAAAAAAGGCCTTGTGATAATCGGCAGTAACGGAATTAGCCATTTCTATGCCGTTTAGCAAATACCGATGCTTGTTGCTGAGTAATAAACCGCAGCCATAAGCCGCATCAACATGATACCACAATTTGTATTTGGCTGCTATGTTACCTATAGCTTCCAGCGGATCAAGGTTGCCAAAATCGGTGGTGCCTGCAGTAGCTACAACAGCTATGGGGATATTGCCTTGTTTGAGCTCCCGCTGTATGGCATCTTCCAACAAAACGGTATTCATCCGGAAGGTACGATCGGCTTTAACCTTCACTACGGCCTTTTCGCCAAGGCCCAGTATTGCGGCATTTTTCTGGATGCTGAAATGCCCTGCCTCAGAAACAAAAATCCGGAAGCGGGATGCTTCGGGTGGCAATCCGTTTTGTTTGATATTGTGCTTCAGGTATTCTACCGAATAATGATCACGGGCCAATAGTAAACCCATCATGTTGCTTTGCGAACCGCCACTGGTAAACACGCCATCGGCATGCTGATCAAAACCAATTTCGTTGCAGGTCCACTCAATCATTTTTTGCTCTATCAGCGTTCCCCCTGCGCTTTGATCCCAGGTATCCAGCGAGGAGTTGATAGCGCTGATCAATACTTCGGCAGCTATAGCCGGTATCACTACGGGGCAATTTAAATGTGCCACATATTTAGGGTGATGGAAGGTAACCGCGTGTTTGGTGTACAAGGACTCAACCTCGCTCATCAGGCTTTCATAATCGGGCAGGGGAGTACTGAGGTCTACAGATTCAAACTGTGGACGTAACTGTGCCGCTGTTACACCGCTGAACGGCTTTTTATTATCGTGCAAAAAATTAACTACCGATTGGCTGGCCAGGCTCATGGCCTTCAGATATTCCTGGGACGAGCCTTCGTAAAATATATCTTCAAAAGACGTACCGGTGCTTAAGGCCTCTAATAGAGCCTCATCCTGATGGGGGGTGTTGGAT
Source organism: Mucilaginibacter sp. 22184 (assembly GCF_052045695.1). Classification (NCBI taxonomy): domain Bacteria; kingdom Pseudomonadati; phylum Bacteroidota; class Sphingobacteriia; order Sphingobacteriales; family Sphingobacteriaceae; genus Mucilaginibacter; species Mucilaginibacter sp. 22184. The sequence continues at coordinate 260,928 of NZ_JBQEPI010000009.1, read as the reverse complement.
GGTGTTATCATAGGTATCGATGTTTTTTAATTTAGTATCAAGTATTAAGATCTCTGAAACGATATGCCGTTTTAAGAAAGTCGTGATACTTGATACTAGCTACTTAATACTGTTTATATATTAATAACTGATGGTATAGGTTAAAGAAAATGTTCTGCCGCGACCGTAGTACTGGTACAGTTTGGCCGGGGCGCCGTAAAATAGAACGGAGCGTTGTCCCCAGAAGGTCAGATACTGCTTGTCCCAAAGGTTTTGGATGCCGGCAGATAAAGTGCCTAATGGTAATTTTACGTTACCTACAAGGTCAAATGTGGTAAAGCCTTTAAGCTCCAGATTTTGATAATCTTTCAGATCGAGTGAACGCACGGCTTGTAACCTCACCGAGAAATCCTGACTTTGCCAGCCTGCGAAGCTCACAAATTTGGATGGATTGGTGGTTATGATAGAATTGCGCTGATATCCTTTATCTGTCTTGATATCCGAAATAATAAACTGACCGGAAACGCCAACTATTAAGCCTTTTGGTTGCTGGCTGTAGCTTAGTTCGCCCTCAAAACCATAATTGCGCACTTTTTGATCGGTAACAGATATGGTGAAATTGCTGGTATTGATGAGGATAGCTTTATCTGATACGGAATAAAAACCTGCTATTTGGCCTTTAAAACCGCTTTCGTCACTTAGCCTGCCGCCAAGTTCATATTGGTTGGTTTTAATGCCACTTAGTGGGGCATCTTTTACGTTGATGCTATTAACCAGTTTCCAGTTATCGGCATCGCGTACATAAGAGCCGGTACCGTAATATTTGGTGGGATCTGGTACCGAAAAACCTTGTGAGTAGTTTGCCCATAGTTGAGCCTTGTTACTGAATTTATAGATCAAACTACCGTTAAATAAGGTTACATTATAGTCGTTTTTACCCCCGGGGATTTTATCTGCCGAGGTACCCACCCCGTAGTTCACAGATACCTGCTGCTGAAAGCGTACAAAATCATCAACAGTTACATTCATATGCTGCTGGCGTATCCCTCCGGAAAGGGTAAGGTTATCCACAATTTCCCAGCTGGCTTGGGCAAAGCCCGATATGCCCAATATGCGGTTTCCTGGATAACGCTCTAAAGTGCTGGCCGTTTTATTGATCAATCCACCCGAGCTATAGCTTAAGTCGGTATCAAAGAAGGCCTGTTTACCTACAAATTTTTCGTGGTCAAGATCGGCGCCGTAGGTTACTTTTACTTTGTCCCACTGTTTGGCTAAAACCGCCTTAAAGCCGTATACATCGGTGTTTTGGCGCGATGCTGCCAGTGGTAAAGGTTTTACATTACCCGGCGCAACGGTAAGATCGCGCGATTGTACGATGCCTTCCGGAAATGAGGGGCTGAAATCTAATCTTTCAGACCGTACAAAGGCCTGGAACTGAAAGCTCTGACCACCTAATATGTTACCAATACGGTATTGGCCATTGATAAATATGCGTTTACTGCGTGGCACCACATCGGCATCAAAACCTTTGCGTACATTCAATAGTGATGGATCGGGAGCTACGTTATTATTGGCATTAGCCGGTAATGCGCCTGCCAGGTTGTTCCCTAAGAATAAGCCATGATCGCTGTTGTATTTAGAATTGTAATATTGCGCATCCAGACTGATGCTCTGGTTATGTTTCAGTTTAACGTCGATATTGCCAAACAGATCAATACTGCGGTTGTATTGCAGATCGCCTTGCTTGGTATCAATAATAATCTGGTGCCCGTCGCCATCATAAGCCGCTCCATTTTGTTGATAAGCAAAGCCTAAGCGGCCTTTTACAAAATTGTTACCACCCGCGATAGACTGCGCTACGCGTAAGTCATGATCGTCGCCATGGCCTAAGCCGCTGCGCCCGCCTACTTCGGTTTGGAAAGCCAGTTTCTCTGATGTTGATTTTTTGGTTACGATGTTGATGATACCACCGGTGGCATCGCCGCCATAAACGGAGCTTGCTCCGGATAGTACTTCGATCTTTTCGATATTGAATGGATCGATAGCATCAAACTGGCGGCTGGTGTTACGGGTGCTGTTGATAGATACCCCATCAATCATCACCAATATATTTCGACCGCGGATGTTTTGCGCGTAATTGGAGCGTCCCTGGTTACCAATGTCCAGGCCCGGGATTAGGATACCCAAAGCTTCTTTAAGCGGTACACCTGCTTTGATCTGAGACTGTAGCTTGGCGCTGTCAACAATCCAAACAGTTCCTGGTATTTCGCTGATATGCTGCGGCGAGCGGGAAGAAACTACTACTACCTCATTCAGATTATTATTTAAGTTGATAGAAGTTACCGGTTTGTTATCGGTTGTTTGAATAGTGATCACACTGCCTTGTACCTTTAATTTAAGGTTGGCGCCCATTAGATCATGTAATATTTTTTTGACGGGTTGATTGGTGGCATCTACGTTTACGATCTTTTGAGCATCGAGCCTGGTATTGCTGTAGGAGATACTTACAGCTGCTTTATCGCCAATGGCCAGCAAGGCATCGGCCAAAGTAATGTTACTTAATTTAATGGTTAGGGGTTTATCAAGTACATCCTGTTGGGCAAATAAATTAGCGGTGTTAAAAAGTGTTAAAGCAATAATAAATAATACTTTAGAAGCAACTTTTAAGTGTTTGTGAGCAAAGCTGGAAGAATATTTAGTTAAATTTTTGAGGTAAGTAGGTACCTGTTTCATATTTTCGTTTAAATGTTTAATTAATTAAGGATTAGTTGAGCAAATCCCGATGTTGTAGTTTGGCGATGAAGCATCGGGAATTTTTATTTCTATATTTTTCTACATGGGCATAGTGCTTGATTAATAAATGGTTACAATGTTTCCGGTTACTTGATAATGAAGGCCTACAGCAAATTCCAGGCTGTTCAATACACTTTTTATATCGGGATTGTTAAATCGTCCGGTATAACGCTCATTTCTTAATAAGCGATTATTAATAAGCACCCTTACATTATACCAGCGTTCCAGGGTGGATGCTATATCACTAAGTTTCTGATCTCTGAATTGCAGCTGATTAGTGCGCCAGCTATAATAGGCAGCGGCGTAAACATTTTGTTGTTTTAATGACTGATCGTTATCATACACGCCTTGCTGATTAGCAGTAAGTATTAAAGAGGTCTTTTTTGTTTTTGGAGAAAACATTACACGCCCTTCTTCAACTACTACATCGGTTTTATTTTCTTCGGGGTAGGCTCTCAGATTAAAATGAGTCCCCAAAACCCGCACAAGCACCTGTTTGCTATTGATGGAAAAAGGACGTTTTTTGTCTTTAGCTACGGTAAAAAAAGCTTCGCCTTCAAATTCTACAACTCTTGATGTGTCTGTAAATTTTTCGGGATACCGCAATTTGCTATCAGAGTTTAGCTGGATAACTGTTCCATCGGGTAGGGTACAAGTGGCTTTTTTACCTCTGGGGACTTTTACTTCATGATAACTTATGAGGTTACTATCTTTTTGTTGATGACTCCCTGAAGAATGATAAATATAAAAGGTAATGCCCAGCACCAAAATAGTACTTGCAGCTGCGCTGATCAGCCATGTCCAGTTTGTTTTGTGGGTTTTTTTCTCAAGGAATATCCGGCTGGATAATTCTATCCAGGTTTTATCCTCAACACCCTGTACATCAATAGGGGGCGATATGGTAAAATCGCTTTCTGTTATGTTTTGCAGCCATTGTTTAATTGCAAACTGCTCATCTGTAGTACATTTACCCTGATGATATCGTTCCAGTAATTCCTGTGTTATTTCTATTTTCATTTAATGAAATGCGGGCTACGTGCCGCATTCATTAACATAGCCGATTAATTCTTTATTTTTCCTAAGACTAATTCTAAATAATATATAAGTGGCAGATAGTCAGCAGGGAAAATTTTAGAGAGGAATAGGGTGAGCAAATATCCTGACTGCTTTTTTGATTTATTTAATCAACGGCTAAATTTTCCCGGAGAAAATTCAGGGCTTTATAGAGGTGGTATTCAACCGTTTTTTCGGATATAAGCAAGGTGGAAGCTATCGACTTTTTATCCAATCCTTGTTGCTGACTTAAACGATAAACTTCCTGCGATTTATAAGGTAGCCTGTTAATGAGGCCGTTAATGGTTTTGTACAGTTCGTTATAGTTTAGCGTGTCTTCCGTGTAAGTGCCTTCTGTTGCCTGGTTTTGAACAACATTTTGCAGGTGTTTTTGCCGGTTTGATGTGGTACGGCAATACTCAAACACTTCAAGCTTAGCCGATCTGAAAATGTATTGTTCTATAGAGGCATTTATCTGGAGCGTGTTTCTTCGTTTCCATAAAGATTCAAATATATCCTGAGAAAGCTCGGCAGCTATATCTTCATCCTTCAACGTGGCATAACAAATAGTAAAAACCTTTTTCCAATACGTCCGGTAAAGCTGCTGAAAGGATTGCTCGTTTAAGTGAAAAACTACTTGGGGGTATTGGTTATTGCCTGACACTGGACGCTAATTTTGGACAAATATAGACAACTATTTAGAATCATTATAAATAAAAGCAATTAAATATAATATTTTGATTAAAAATTTAGTTCGCTGTCCTTAATTATCGTGTAGCAATTCCATTTAGTGGTGTATCCACTTCTTTTTATCATTCAAAACGCTTCAACTTATAGTATTTCTATAAATCCATCAGTTCCATTTACCTTGATCCGTTGCCCATCCTTGATCAGTTTGGTTACATTATCCACCCCAACGACAGCGGGTAAGCCATATTCACGTGCGATAACGGCACCATGGGTCATTAGTCCGCCAACTTCAGTAACCAAACCTTTGATGGATACAAACAAGGGTGTCCAGCTGGGGTCAGTAAATGCGGTAACCAATATATCCCCATCTTCCAGATCGGCATCTTCCATGTTTAAGATAACACGTGCCCGTCCTTCTATAACCCCCGAAGAAACAGCCAGACCAGCAATAGCACCGACCGGTAGATCTTCATGACTGTACTTGCCGTTAACGATCTCACCATCAGACGTCATAATACGCGGAGGTGTCAGTTTTTCAAATAACTTATACTCATCTTTTCGTTTATTGATGATCTGGTAATCCAGTTTATGGGTATGTACCACCTCTCTGAGTTCTTCAAAGCCGAGGTAGTAAATATCTTCTTTTTTATGAATGACACCGGCTTTTACAAGCTGCTCTGCTTCTTTCATTAAAGCCTGCTTGTAAACAAAGTAACGGCTGATTATAGCATATTTTGGATATTCACGATAACCGGCAAAATTCCTGATCAGGTCGATCATTCGTTTGGTTTCTTTCATCTTGTGTTCGCCATCTGGTAATGCAGCCAGCCGGAGTAATAGTTCCTGTTCTTTTCTCCATGCCTCCTTATGCCCTTGTTCAAATTTTCGGCTGCCGGCACCAGGCTCAAAGTTTTTGATATTATTGAGTATAATAGGGACAAGCGTCGATGGTTTTTCTGTCCAACGGGTTTTCGTGATATCAATTTCTCCGGCACATCGCATTCCATATTTGTTGAGATAAGTATCGATAGCCCCCCGGACTTCCTGCCCGCCATCAAATCGGATCAATTCATCCAAAAAGTTATCATCCTTTACTTGTTTTAAATACGCAATTACCTTGGGGTAAGGGCGAATCACATCGGCAACATGCAAAAGTTCCAGTCCCATTTCCGATGTAATATTGTTGGGTACCGATTGGGCAAGCGTATCCGCCGCGTTTTTCTCACCTAACCACTCGTTCATTTTTTCATTAACCCATGCCGAAGCATTCATGCCAGTCATGATTACATTAAAGCTTTGCGAATCGGCTGAGGTCTTTTTGAGTTGCTGAATATCTTCCAGGATAAAATCAAACAGATCTGTGCCCGATTTTCGTTGGATGTTTTGCTTTAACGATTCTATCAGATTTTGACTACTCCTGATCAACTCAGAAACGATCGCCGGATCATAGTCATTCAGTGCCTGATAATCTCTATGCATCGCATTTGCAGGGCTTTTAGCAGGAACTGGGTTTTGTTTATCCTCCGATAATAATTTTATAAAATCTCCCCGATCTATGATGCTTGTAAGCGCACCTTTAATGAGCGGATCAGATTTTCCAAGAACATTCAATAAGGTATGTCTGCCAGCCGTAGAAGACAGCATTTGCGTAATATCAACAAATAACCTTCCGCCGGCTGTGCGCATGGTTGCCGGGGTGGTTAACAGAAAAAAGGATAACCCTAATGGTTTCATGGCATCGGTCATCATTTGTTGATGGCCGACAGATACATAAACGTGATTTTCCTGGTCGTCCACTTCCGGGATCGGATATAAGGTGGTGATCGGCCGGCTTTGTACAATATAAAAACTATCCCCGGCCAAACACCATTCAATGTCCTGCGGGTTGCCGAAATGTTCTTCAATCTTTCTGCCTATGCACTCAAGCTCCAGGATCTGTTCATCTGTCAGTGCTTGTTTTTCCTGCTCTTCGTGTCCGATCTCCTGTTCATGGGTTCCTCCATTTTTTAAGGCATAAATAGCCATTTTTTTGGTTGATATCTTTTTGTCGATAATCTCCCCGTTATGTACCTTATAAAGGTCGGCGCTCACCAAGCCTGATACCATGGCCTCGCCAAGCCCAAAGCCGGCATCAATGGATAACACTTTCCGGTTACCGGTAACGGGATCGGCGGTAAATAGAATCCCTGATGCCTCGGGGAAAACCATTTTTTGAACAACAACCGACAGGTGAACTTTACGATGGCCGAATCCGTTTTGGATACGGTAAATTACTGCCCTATCCGTAAATAATGATGCCCAGCATTTACTTATATGCTTCAGGACAGCTTCTGTTCCGATAACGTTCAAATAGGTATCCTGCTGGCCCGCAAAAGAGGCTGAAGGCAGATCTTCGGCCGTAGCGCTGGAGCGTACGGCAAAGGCAACTTTTACACCGAACTTTGTGAGATAATTTGCAATTTCATTTGCTATATCTTCAGGAATAGATGCTTTTTCAATGGCTTTGCGAATCTCGCCGCTGAGGACACCAATTTTAACTCGGTCTTCTACGCTTAGGTAAGATAACTGATCAAGCAACTCATTAATCGATGGCATCTCTGCTATAGTCTTGATAAAAGCTTCGGTAGAAATACAAAAGCCATCGGGTACATTGATTCCTTTAATCCCGGCAAGTTCACCCAGGTTGGCACCTTTACCCCCAACTGTTGCCAGGTTTGTTTTGTCGGTTTCCCGGAAACTTAGCACATAAGAGTTCGTGTTTTTCATTTTTTGATTATTTACTGTTGAGACCCGTTGTTGTTTCATTCATGATATCAATCGCTTTTAAAAAATAGTTTTCAAGAATTTCAACTTCTTTTTCGGCAAATGAAGCTATTAGCTCTTCCGATTTATTCCTGAATTCTTTATAAAGCGGGGCCATCAGGTCCATTATGTTTTTAGTGTTTGGTTCAATGATAACCTTCCGTCTGTCGTCTTTGGAAAATTTTCTTTTCACCAGTTTTTTCTTCTCAAACCGGTCTATTAACCCTGTAACAGCACCGGTAGTTAATCCGGTTAAATTGGAAAGCTCACCGGCGGTCATAGATCCCTCTTTCAAGAAAAATCCAAGGTATTTATGGTCAGTTCCAGAGAATCCTGCCTTTCGGGCAACTGCCTCGTGCATCTGAATGGAGGTGTATGCATATTGTTGGCTCAGTCTTCGTATCCGTTGTAGTACTTCCTTATCCATTTTTATCTTATTTAATAAGTATCTTAGTAACAAAGATATTATTTAATTCAGAAAACATCCAAATAATTTTTTGAATGAAATATAAAAACTACCTGCTGCTCAATGGGTACCTGGGTGGCCTTAAACAGGAACGATAGTTAAAAGATGTTAAAGGCAATTAAATTTTTGAAAAATGTGTTTTCATTTGTTGCGCTGCTCCTGCGAGCTCCGTATTACGGAAAATTTTAAAGCAGTTAACCCCTATTACCATGACCATACTTTCAAAACATTTTATCAAGGTATTAATAGCCCCGATTTTCGGGATTATTATTGCTGCATCGTTCACAGCATGTAAGAAAAATAAAAGCGACGATACCCCTGGTAAGTCTAACCTGTCTGTTGTTGACGCGTCTGCCGGCACCTGGCAGCTTGATTTTAAAATTAACGGCGTAAAATATAATCAGGCACCACTGAAATATGACACCGTTTTGCCGTATGCCAGCGTGACGGCGGGTTCTCAAACTTTTTCTATTAGTTTAAAAAATGAATCCCGGGTGTTGATCAATGCTTCTGTCAACCTCAGAAAAGACCGTTATTATACGGCTTTCATAGCTTCGCTTAAAGAATTGCCATACGCGCCTCTTTTTGTGATTACCCAGGAAGATCTGACACCCGTTAATGATAAAGCCAGAGTCCGGTTTATCAATGTGGCGGCAGATACGAAGCCTGTAAATTTGTATGTAAGCGGGACGGATGCCGCCTTATTTGAGCAATTGCCATTCAGGGAAGCTACTCTTTTTAAAACGCTTCCAGCCGGCGAGCATTACAACTTTCAGATAAAGGAGAATGCGCAGGCAGCTGCTATAGCTACCCTTAATGATGTAAAACTTGAAAATGGTAAATTATATACGGTTTATGTCAAGGGCTTTAAATCAGATAATACTTCTATAGGGAAATTAAAACTCAGCATCATCAGCAGTAAATAGTTTGCTGGTAATGCGTAAATGTTCAGCTGTCCCCAAGTTACTTATCTATATAGAATCCTTGTGATCAAACCTGTATTGAAATTCCAGGAATTAATTCTCAAATGTGTCAATAATGACTCGAAAGCTCAGGAGCTGCTGTATAAATCGTTCTACGGGTTTTTAATGGGAATAGCCGTTCGTTATGTGGCCGGACATTATTTAGCCGAAGAGGTGGTTAATGACAGCTTTGTTAAGATTTTTAATAATCTGAAGCATTTTGTGATGCCAGAGGACACAGAGCGGCAACATAAGCTTTTTCGCGGCTGGGCTGGTAAGATAGTGTCAAGAACAAGTATTGATTGCATGAGGGCTAATAAGAAACATATTTATGCTGATTATCCTGATGAAGCAACCCTTCCTTCAGACCATATAATGGTGTTAAGCAGGCTTCATGTATCAGATATTTTGAAGTTGCTTAATCAATTGCCGGCTTTACAGCGTATTATATTTAACATGTATGAATTAGAGGGCTTTACTCATGAGGAAATAAGTGATGAATTAAACATCTCCCAAAGCCACAGCCGTGTTGTGCTGGCCAGGGCAAAAAAAAACCTTCGGACATTTTATCAGGAACAATCAATAAATGATAGCTATGAAAAAAGAATTAATTGATATCATCAAAGATGAGCTCAATGATTTTGAGCTGGATTATAGAACGGGTGCCTGGGAAGATTTTTACAAACAGGAGAAAAAGAAATCACCGCGTATCATTTCACTCAAACGTTTTGCCATTGCTGCCGCGGTTATTTTAGTAGCCTTATTTTTATTCTTGATTGCTGGTAAATATTTACAAAAAAAACAACAAAATATAATTGTTTTAAAGGTGCCCTTTAAGAACATGCCTGTTATTAAAGTTTTGCCGCAAAGCCCGGGCAAGTATGTGCAGTATAAACACCGGCAACACTATCAACCTAACCCGGCTGTTCATCCGGATAAAGGACTTGCTGATATTTTATCAGCCATGCAACTAAAAAGGATACCGCCAACTATAGGTGATACTATCAATACCAATCCGGGCATACAATTTTTGGCGGTATTGCCAACATCGTTGGTACCTCCGGCAAATACCCTTGCTAAACATTTGCCAAGCCATCAAAATAGTGAATTTAGAAAAAGGTGGCAATTGGGGCTATCGGTTGGTAATGGGGTAAGTTACGGGCAGGAGCATCAGTTTGGTGCAGGCGCGTTTGTTACATATCAGCTTTCGCACAGATTGGCATTCAGTTCTGGTTTTTATTTTAATCAGTTAGGTGCGCTTAAAAATGTTGCTCATGATAATAATTTTTCTGATCCGGAAAAGGTGCTTACCAACATAAAGGTTAATCTGGGAGGGTTGGAGATTCCGTTTGAGCTGAAGTATAAATTAACCAGGCGCTTTTATACCAAATTCGGGGCCTCGTTATATTCTATCAAATCCCAGCAGCAACAACTGATTTTTACACGGGCCGAGAGCAGTATCGTAAATTATATTGACCCGACGGGTACTGCATTTTCTGAAACGCTGGTAACCGCCGGTTATGCGGTTGCTGAGGCGGTGCCACCCAGTCAGCTCGAAAAGAACAAGCTGATTTCTATTTATAATTTCTCAGTAGGTTATGAATACCCAATACTGCACGGGCAAAAGCTATTTATCGAGCCTTTTATTAAATTACCTAATAAAGAATTTTCGGTATACCGGGTTAATCTTGCCCAAACAGGTATACGGCTTAACGTAAGTTTTTAATATCATTGAACTATTTGTTAGCGTATATTGATTAAAAAAGGAGATGATCATCACCGAACATCTCCCTGAAATACCTTGAGGGAGTTTTACGCCCTTATCACCGATAAATAATACATTCCTGATTCACGAAGATTAAATCAGGAATGTATGACTTGCTGATTTATAGCTTTGACACCAGCTCTGCTATTCGGTTGGAAATCCCTACCTCGTTATCATACCAGGCAACCACTTTTACTAATTTTCCGAGCGTTTTAGTTAGACTGCCGTCTACAATAGAAGAGTGTGTGTTTCCGAGTATGTCTGATGATACCAGGGGCTCTTCTGTATATTCCAGTATACCTTTAAGCGAGTTTTCTGCATAAGATTTAAATAAATCATTCAGCTCGTTAACAGACACTTCCTTTTTCAAGTTAATGGATAAATCCACAATTGAAGCATCAATCACCGGGACACGGTAAGAGTAGCCGTCCATTTTTCCTTTCAAGTTTGGCAGTACATCGCCTATTGCTTTAGCAGCGCCGGTTGTTGTTGGAATAATGGAGTACGACGCAGCCCGAGCTCTTCTTAAATCTTTGTGAGGGGCATCTTGCAGATTTTGATCAGCGGTAAACGCATGTACGGTAACCATGTATCCAGATTCGATCCCAAATTCCTTGTCGAGTATATACAAAACCGGGGCAATACTACCTGTGGTACAGGAGGCGGTTGAATAGATCTGATCGTTCTCTATAAGTTCGTTGTTAATGCCGTGTACTATGGTTTTAACCCCGCCAGTAGCTGGTGCGGTAATCAATACTTTCTTCGCGCCGGCATTAATATGCGCCTGGGCCGCAGCTTTGTCTGTAAATCGTCCGGTTGATTCTATAACCGCATCAATGCCTAGATCTTTCCAGGGAAGTTTTTCGGGATCTCTTTCACTTAGCAGAAGTATTTTTTTACCGTTTACCACAATGGCATCGGCATCACTGGTAACTTCTCCCGGAAAGCGCCCGTGTGCGGTATCATATTTTAATAGATGGGTGAGTGTTTTGATATCGGTAAGGTCATTAACCGCGACAACTTCTATCTCCGGCTTGTTTTGCAAGGCCCGGAGTGTCATTCTTCCAATGCGGCCAAATCCATTAATTGCTATTTTCATTTTATTATATATTAATTTGTGCTGTGTGATGTGCGGAATGTGCGCCTGTAATCGGATGGTGTGGTCATTAAGTGCCTCAGAAAGGTACGCCTCATAGAAACCAGGCCACCCAGACCACACTTTTCGGCTATACCTTCTATAGACATATTTGAGTCCTCCAGGTATTTCCGTGCGGCTTCGACCCGGAGTTTTTCAATAAATTTGGCAGGTGGCACACCTGTTTGTTTATGGAATACACGTGTAAAGTTTCGAGGACTCATATTCAAATGATTTGCAATCCTGACCACATCCAATGGTTCGTGCAGATTTTCCATAAACCAATTCTGCAGTTTGCTGGCGATATTGGAACTCTCATAAACCGGTAACAAATTGGCAAACTGAACCTGAAAACCCGGTCTGTTTAGATAAAAAACTAATTTTCTGGCAACCTGTATAGCAATGTCTTTTCCATGATCTTCCTCTACCAAAGCCAGCGCAAGATCAATTCCTGAGGTAACGCCGCCAGATGTGTAGATATGCCCATCTGTGGTATGAAAAGCACTACTATCTACATCTATTAAGGGATAGTCTTTTTTTAACCGTTTGCTGAGATCCCAATGTGTGGTGGCTTTCCGGCCGTTTAATATTCCTGCCCTGGCTAATGCAAAAGCGCCGCCGCAAACTGAGCCTATCCGGCGCGTATTATTTTCGTTTAAAGACGATAGCCAGTTAAAAAAATCATCATATTCCGGATTTTTCAAGGCTTGAAAGTCGTTACCAGCTACGATAAGCGTGTCAATAGGGGTTTTAATTTCCATTGCACAAAATTGACAAGCTATCTCAATCCCAGTTGGGCAAATAATTTTCTTATCTATAGTGGGTGCTACAATCAAAACATTATAACCCATTGCTGATCCGGATAAACTTAAAACTTTGTTGGCATGAGTAAAAACATCGGCTGGGCCTGCAAAATTGATCAGGGTTGTTCCTGCCGTCGCTACAATTATTACTTGTTTTTTTTGTGGGCCATTGTCCATATATCAAAATTACAGCTTAATGTATTTGGCTCAAAGGACATAAATTATACATTTTAGGCCACGTAAGATTATGGCTTTATGTTAATCGGAAAACTGAGCGATAAGTTAATGGTGGTGCTAGCAATTAATCCAAGTGAGTATTAAGGATCTAAACTTATCTGGATGGTTTGCCTTATCCTAAGTGGATTTATAATCAAAAAAGTTGAGTAGCTTGGAGTACTACTCGACTTTTTCCTGCGGAGAGGGAGGGATTCGAACCCTCGATACACTTTTGGCGTATACACACTTTCCAGGCGTGCTCTTTCGACCACTCAGACACCTCTCCGGGGCATTTGGGATTGCAAAGGTAAAATAATATTGCATTCAAAGGCAATAAAAAAAGCGAAGTCCTCTTTACAGAGGGCCCCGCCTTCACGAAAACTTTAACTCAACTTATAAAATATGGCATTTAACATATAGAGTGTAAATAACATGTTTGGTTTAATTTGAGTAAAAAGTATATAGCTATAATGCAGATAAATAATTTTAGCTTATGTTTGCTCCATATTGCCGTATGGTAGTTTTACACGTAAAAAAGCTTGTTTAGTTTAAATGCTGAGCATCAACAACATTAAAAAACCTATTGCTGCCGATATTGATGTGTTTGAGGAGAAGTTCAAAGCTTCTATGCAAAGCTCGGTACCTTTGCTCGACAGGATAACCCACTATATTGTTAAGCGTAAAGGAAAGCAGATCAGACCAATGTTTGTGTTTTTTGCCGCCAGCATTTGCGGAGGCATCAACGAGTCAACCCATCGCGGGGCCGCTTTGGTTGAACTACTACATACAGCCTCCCTGGTACATGATGATGTGGTTGATAACTCATATCAGCGTCGCGGATTTTTTTCTATCAATGCTTTATGGAAAAATAAAATTGCCGTTTTAGTAGGCGATTACCTGCTTTCAAAAGGGCTGTTGTTGTCTATCGATAATAATGATTTTCATTTACTTCGTATCGTATCAGATGCGGTAAAACAAATGAGCGAAGGTGAATTGATGCAGATTGAAAAGGTACGCCGCATGGATATTGGCGAGCCGGTTTACTACGAGGTGATCCGCCAAAAAACGGCATCACTTATCGCTTCATGTTGCGCCTGTGGGGCCGCATCAGCCGGAGCCTCTGATGAGGTGGTAGAGAAAATGCGCTTGTTTGGCGAAAAAATAGGCATCGCTTTCCAGATCAAGGACGATATGTTTGATTTTGGTACCGACGATGTAGGTAAACCTTTGGGCATCGATATCAAGGAAAAAAAGGTTACCCTGCCATTGATCTATTCTCTCGCTAATGCCACTGATTCTGAAAAGAAAAGGATCATCAACCTGGTTAAGAATCATAATGACGATCCCGCAAAGATTGCCCAGATTGTTAAGTTTGTGAACGATACCGGCGGCCTGCAATATGCCGAAACCCAGATGAAAAAATACCAGGACGAGGCTTTTGAAATCCTCAATACTTTCCCCGATAGTGATTCGCACCGCGGATTGGAGCAACTGGTAAGGTTCACTACCGAGCGTAACAAGTAAGCATCTTATCATATTCATCATTACCGGGTTATACTTTTAACTTTGGTTTGGCTGTACTATCTTTATTCATCAATTAAAACACGTTTTATGATGGATGCAGCAAATAAACCAGGTGTGCCCACGCTTTTTGAATGGGCCGGCGGTACAAAAGTCTTCGAAAATCTTTTTGATAAATTCTATGATAAGGTATTGGCCGATGATCTGCTGGAGCCTGTATTTAAGCACATGAGCCCGCAGCACCGCCTACATGTGGCCCATTTTGTTGCCGAAGTTTTAGGCGGCCCTAAAACTTATAGCGAACAGGAGGGCAGTCATTTTATCATGATCAGCAAACATCTCCAAAAGTACCTGACCGAAGCACACCGTAAACGGTGGATAGAATTGCTGCTGCAAACTGCCGACGAATATGCATTGCCCGATGACCCTGAATTTCGTTCGGCCTTTATGGCTTACCTGGAATGGGGAACCCGTATCGCGGTCATTAATTCCAAAACCAATGAGGTAACAGAGCCTACAGATGTGCCGATGCCAGAATGGGGTTGGGGTGTGGTTGGCGGCCCTTACATTCCCTGAATTGTCATCAAGGTTTAAAAAAGAACGTTGTTTATTGTACTGCTTAAGTCAGGCATCAACTTCTCCTTAAACTTATTAACTTCGTAAATGCAATCTATATTCCTCAGCTTCCCCAAGATCACGTTTTTTGATATCCTTGATGTGGTTCTGGTGGCTTTTATCATATACCAGCTGTATAACCTCATACGGGGCACTATAGCAGCCAATATCTTCATCGGCTTCGCGGTAATATTTGCACTTAACTTTGTGGTGAATGCCCTGCACATGAAACTGCTTACCGCTATTTTAGGCAAGTTTGTGGATGTGGGTATTATAGCCGTCATCGTGGTATTTCAGCAGGAAGTAAGGCGTTTTTTGCTGCTGGTGGGCAAAAATGCTTCGCTGCAACGAAATAAGGCCTGGTGGCAATACTTTTTTGGTAAGGCCGAAGCTGAGAAAAATAATTACGCCCGCATAAAACCTATTATTGATGCCTGCAAAAGCATGAAGCAAACCCGTACCGGTGCTTTGATCGTATTTGCCAAATATTATGACGAGCAGTTTTACCAAAACAGCTGCGAGGTAATGGATGCAAAGATATCCAAACGCCTGCTGGAGAGCATCTTTCAGAAAACCAGCCCGCTGCATGATGGGGCTGTGGTGATATCTGAAAATAAAATTAAATCGGCCAGCTGTATTTTACCCCTTACCGAAAAAACAGACCTACCCGCGCAATTTGGCCTGCGTCATCGGGCAGGTATTGGCGTAACCGAAGCTAACGAGGCCACTGCCATTATCATATCCGAAGAAACCGGCGAATTATCCTACGCCAAGCAAGGCCGTGTTAAAATGAATATCAGCTTTGCTGAACTGGAAAAAGTGCTGAACAAAGATTTTTAACCCGCTGATAATTACGGACGAATAGTTTTTATTGCTGAATCTGGTTTCGCTTCGCCGAGCCGTTTGATCAACATGGTATAACGCATGTTAGGTTCATCTGTTTTCACAACCGGCATTTTATCGGTCGGCTGTAGTTTTATAACCGGCATGTGATCGGTTATTTCAGCTGCGATTACATTATTTAGGGTTTGCATATTCTGCAAAGGCTGAAGTACGTTGGGTATAACCGGGGTTGATTTTAATATACCATCATCAGGTTTTACCTTAAAATACTGATAGATAGAATTATCAAGTTTTTTACCAGGTGAGGGTGTGGTCAACTGTTGTGCTTTTAACTGTGTAATACCACCAATCATGAGTACAAATAGCCAAATTGATTTCATGCGATAAAAAGGTTTACATAAATATAAGGCTATATCAGGATACTTAAATGTTAAAAAATGTTATTTAACATTTGATGTTGAACCGGATATACTTTTTAAACCTCCGATTTTAACAAATTTCGGTTCAAAAAAGGATTAAAAATGCGTCAAAACCGCTCAAAAAAACCTCATTTTAACACTTTTTAACAAATTTTAACGCGATTTTGGGCACTTTTTAAAACTTTAAAAAGTATTAGGCTGCTGATTGTCAAATAACTGAATGTCAATCGATTGGTTTTTGGTCTTGTTTTGACCATAACTAAACAGCCCGGATGTCTGCTAAAAGACACCCGGGCTGTTGATTGATATAAATATACGAAAATTTGTGCGGAGATCAAAGTGTCTGGATCGATTGTTATACTCAGCGGAGCGAAGGATCTATTCTGCCTTTGAAATGTTCAGCAATAGACGCTTTGTTCCACAGCATGACAATTGGATATTTTCTTCACTCTCTTCCCACCACAGCTGAGAGAGGGCGTATAGCGAAGCGAAGGTTGGGGAGGAGTCGTGCGTCCAAGAATTTGATTTTACACTAAGGCTAAGGAAAATGATAGATTTTATTACTTTTGTGAAAATTTAAAACCAATGAGCGAACTCATTAAAAAACAAGTAACTGATGCAAAGGCTTTAATGGACAAAGCCATTGACCACGCCGATAGTGAATTAAATAAGATACGTGCAGGTAAAGCAAACCCATCTTTATTGGATGATATTATGGTTGATTACTACGGTAACCCAACCCCATTAAGCCAGGTAGGTAACGTTAATACGCCCGATGCACGTACCATTATTGTACAACCCTGGGAAAAATCATTACTGGGAGCTATTGAAAAAGCTATTAAAGAGGCAAATCTTGGTTTTAATCCGCAAAACGATGGTGTGATCATCCGCATCAATGTGCCACCACTGACCGAGGAGCGTCGCCGCGACCTGGTTAAAAAGGCCAAAGGTGAAGCCGAAACTGGTAAGATCGCGATCCGCAACATCCGTAAAGATGCTAACGAAAAGATCAAAAAGTTAAAATCAGAAGGTGTTTCTGAAGATGAGATCAAAACCGGCGAGGCTGAAATTCAGAAGCTTACCGATGCTTATATTGTAAAGATCGACCAGCTTTCTGAAGCTAAAGAAAAAGATATCATGACGGTTTAAATATTAACCTTATGTCAAATTAAAAGGGAATGAGCTACTTAGCCATTCCCTTTTTTTATTTTTGGAGAGTTAGTACCAAACTAGTATCAAGTAGCTAGTATCAAGTATCAAGACCACGATCTGTTAAGTTCAGATACTAAGGTTAAGAAAATCTTGATACTTGATACTAGCTACTTGATACTAACTACTAACATAAAACATGAATATATTACTTTCTTACTTAAAAAAACACCGCTGGATAGTTGTATTGGCACTTTTCCTGGCGGCCATGAATATTGGCTTTTCATTGCTTGACCCGTGGATAACCGGACGCATTGTTGACCGGGTTATCGAAAAACGCAACACCCTTCAATACCAGGAATACCTGCACCAGGTGTTGATACTCATTGGCGCGGCTATTGGTGTGGCCATGGTATCGCGTATAGCTAAAAACTTTCAGGATTATTTTACCAATATCATCACCCAAAAAGTGGGTGCCGAAATGTATGCCGACGGGCTGAAACATTCGCTCGAATTACCTTACCAGGTATTTGAAGATCAGCGCAGCGGCGAAACCCTGGGCATTTTACAAAAGGTAAGGCTCGATTGCGAAAAGTTTATTACCTCGTTTATCTCCATCCTTTTTGTATCGCTCATCGGGATGGTATTTGTTATCGTGTACTCGGTAAGCGTAAGTTACCAGGTAACATTGGTATATTTTGCCGCTATACCCATTATCACTTTTGTGAGTATGGCCATGAGCCGGAAAATAAAAACCATCCAGAAAAAGATTGTATCAGAAACTACGGCTCTGGCTGGTTCAACTACCGAGTCGCTAAGAAACATCGAACTGGTAAAAAGTCTGGGTTTGGCTAAACAGGAAATTGCCCGCCTAAATAAAACTACTTACAGAATACTGGATCTGGAGCTTAAAAAAGTAAAATACGTGCGCAGCATGAGCTTTGTGCAGGGTACTACGGTAAACCTGGTGCGGAGCGTAATGGTAGTAGTGTTATTGCTGCTTATTTTTAAACAAACCATTTCGCCGGGGCAGTATTTTAGCTTTTTGTTTTATTCCTTCTTCCTGTTTAACCCGCTGCAGGAGTTGGGCAACGTGATATTATCATGGCGCGAGGCCGAAGTTTCCCTGGGTAATTTTAAGGGGATATTGAGTACCCCTATTGATAAAAAACCCGAGAAACCAGTGTTGCTGGAAAAAGTAAATACCTTAACTTTTAAAGATGTTACTTTTAAACATTTAACCGCCAACCGCAACGCCCTTAACCACATCAGCTTTGAAACCAATACCGGCGAAACCATCGCTTTTGTTGGTCCGTCGGGCTCGGGTAAAACTACCCTGGTAAAACTGTTGGTTGGCTTGTATCAGCCTTTGGATGGCGATGTTTTATACAACAATATTTTAAGCCGTGATATTGACCTGGATCAGCTGCGCGAAAAAATTGGTTTTGTAACCCAGGATACTCAGCTGTTCTCGGGCACCATACGCGAAAACCTGTTGTTTGTACGCCCCGATGCTACCGACGAGGAATGTATGAATGTGCTGCAGCGTGCCGCCTGTCAAACTCTGTTGGCGCGTGCCGATAAGGGCCTGAGCACCGTAATTGGCGAAGGTGGGGTAAAGGTATCCGGCGGCGAAAAACAGCGCCTCTCGATAGCCCGTGCATTGTTGCGCCGGCCAGATATCCTGGTGTTTGATGAGGCTACATCCTCATTGGATTCGATCACCGAAGAAGAGATCACAGAAACTATCCGCAATGTGTCCGAGTTGGAAAATCACATTACCATCCTGATCGCTCACCGCTTGTCGACCATTATGCATGCCGATTGCATTTATGTGCTGGAGAAAGGCCGCATTATTGAATCGGGCAAGCATCATGATCTGTTAAGCCAGAAAGGTCTTTACTATGCCATGTGGCGCCAGCAGATTGGGGAGAAGGATACGGTTGAAGAAATAGAGGTGAAGTAATAGCATATATTTTTAATTTGTCATCCTGAACGCAGTGAAGGATCTGGTCGTGAACATGCATGGCGAAGGTGTTTTCCAACGCGTCATTGCGAGCGTAGCGTGGCAATCCCAAACTATACAGGGCCGCATTACAGGGCGTATACCCGCTCTTGGCCGCGGGGGGCCTAGTTACTTTTCCTTGATGAAAAGTAACCAAAAATCAAGTCAGCAGAAATGCTTCTTTGCCGCACATGGCCTTTGCCCTGCAAAACGGACAGGACCACGGGCTGCAATTATTTTGCCCGACTTTGTTCGCTCCAGCCCCGCGCTTCAGCAAAAACTTGCTAATGCCCTTGCCATCGCACGGGCCTACATCGTTCTGCCCGCTTTCGCCCGAAGCTTATCTGCTGATGGGAAAAAGAAAAAAGCTATGGCATTGCGAGGAGGAAAAATAGAAAAACTGTCAGCTCGAACGAGGTACGAGGAGAGATCTTATACACGGGATAAGTTCAACTAGGCGTTATCATCCTGAACGTAGTGAAGGATCTGGTCGTGAACATGCATGACAAAAGATTTTCCCACCACGTCATTGCGAGCGCAGCGTGGCAATCTTCCAATTAGCAGGTCCGCTCTGTAAGTAGGGGATTGCCACGCTGCGCTCGCAATGACGCTTTTATTATATGTTATAACCCCATCTGGGCTTTAAATATTCTTATCCTCAATCATCCGGAAGAAATCGTCGCGGTAAGTATCGCCTACGGGGATGATCTTGTCGCCTATCTGGATGCGGCTTCGTTCGATGCTGTCGATCTTGTTGAGGGCCACAATGTATGATTTGTGTACGCGAATAAAATGCCTTTCGGGCAGGGCATCCTCCATTTTCTTCATGCCCTGCAGGGTAATGATACGCTCGGCAGTGGTGAATATGGAGATGTAATCTTTTAGTCCTTCAATAAATAAAATATCGTGCAGGTAAACCTTTTGGATCTTATGTTCGGTTTTAACGAAGATGAAATCGGTTGAAAAATCATCTACTTGTACCGGTTCAGCCTGTTGCACGGTTTTAACTACCGGCTGTATAATGCTTTGCGCTTTTTGAACCGATTTAAAAAAACGGTCGAGCGCTATGGGTTTAAGCAGGTAATCAACCACATCCAGCTCATAACCCTCCAGCGCATATTGCGGATAGGCGGTGGTGAGGATCACTTTGGCTTTGCCGTTGGCGATCTTTAAAAATTGGATGCCGGTAAGCTCGGGCATCTGCACATCTAAAAACACCAGGTCGACACTGCCACCCTGTACTATGGTTAGCGCTTCGATAGGGTTGGTAGTGGCTTTTACCAATTGCAGGAAAGGCATTTTGGAAATATAATCTTCCAAAATATGCAGCGCTAAAGGCTCATCATCAACTACCAGGCATCGGATCATGTTGTAAAAATAAGTGTTCTAATGATTTATCGTTAATTTTTTTATTTCCGGTTAATAACGGAGCAAGACCTGGTTATAGTACGATGGATAGCTCGCAGGTATAAGTGTCAACTTCATCCCTGATGTTTAGCGTATGTTTATAGGGGTAAAGCAGGTTGAGCCGTCTTTGTACGTTGTTTAAACCAATACCACCCACAGTATCGCGGTTATGGGTGTGTTTTTTGTTTTGTATATAAAAATGAAGCTTGCTCTCCTCTACATTGATGAGTAGTTTAATGGGCGATGTTACATCACTGGCCACACCATGTTTAAATGCGTTCTCGATAAAAGCGATCAATAACAGGGGTACAATTTGCTGATTGGTTACTTCGCCCATCACCTTAAAATCGATAAAAGCTTTGTTGCCGAACCGTATTTTTTGCAGGTCGATGTAATTATGCAGGTATTGAAGCTCCTTGCTCAGGTCAACCTTGTTGTCATTACACTCATACAACATGTAGCGCATAATTTCTGATAGTTTCAGGATAGCCTCAGGTGTGGTTTCCGATCGCTGGTAAGCCAGCGAATAAATGCTGTTGAGTGAGTTAAATAAAAAGTGCGGATTGATCTGCGATTTTAAAAAGGCCAGTTCGGCGCTCAGTCGCTGATTTTCCAGATCGTGCTGTATCCGTTCATTCAGGAACCAGTCGGTAGTAAATTTGAGCACGGTACTTAAAAAAATGAATATTAAGCTGGTGAAAATGGTGCTTAAAAAGTAGGAGGGAAAGGTGATCACTTCGCCTTTCATACGTACCAGCACATATTGTTTAAACAGAAGCCCTACACCGTATTTAGCAAAGCCGTAAGCGATGATGGTAATGATAACAAACAAGGCATAGGCCCAGTAGCGTTTTTTATCTAAAAATCTGGGGATATAAACCAGGAAGTTAATATAAAACAGGCTGATGTTGATAGCCGGGTATAGCAGAAACAGGATGAGGAGCTCCTGGTTGCTTAGTTTGGTATTGCTGCGGGCCAGGGATAAAAATAGCGATATGATGCCGAGCCAAAAAAGCAGGTGCCAGAATATTTGCCAGCCTTTCCTTATTACACGTGTTTGTTTATCTGACGACATTTTTTTAGAGTCTGATCAGAAGCAAGAATCAAGAGACAAGAGCCAAGACAGTAATATAATCATTTGATTGCAGCTTGTCTTGATTCTTGTCTCTTGATTCTTGCCTCTTAACTATCGTCTAATTTAATATTTTGATGGTGATAAGCTGCTATAATTATATATAGTATTTCATTTTATCGATGAACGGGCATTTAAAATCGATGAACGGGTTAATACGGCTAATTGACCGTTCATCTATAAACTCCGACCGTTGGTCTAATACTTTTTAGCAGGTAAAATAAAAGATATTCCTTTGTTGTATCAAAACACTCACGATGAAAACGCTTATCAAAAACTCGAATCCTTTTATCATGTTACTGATACCAGTAATGTTTGCCCTAATATTAGGTGTAAGCTATCAGTTTGAACAAAAGAAGGAGTCGGCAATTGTTGGGGCATCCGTTCATGCCACATCATTGTTTTACAAAGGTGTACACCTTGTTAAAACTGTTTGCACAGTAGCCAAGGATAATCATGTATGGTAATTCGTACTGAAGGGTTATCCTTCAACTTCGGCAGTCAGCAGGTTGTGAAATCATTAAACCTGCAGGTACCCGAAGGAAGTATATATGGTTTTCTTGGCCCAAACGGCGCCGGGAAAACCACTACTATCAAACTCCTGTTAAATCTGCTCAAAACTCAACACGGCAGTATCCACATTTTCGGACAGGAACTCCAAAAAAATCGCATCAGCATATTATCCCAGATCGGGGCGCTTATTGAGCAGCCGGCTATTTATCAGCACCTGAGCGGCAAAGAAAATTTACTGAACAGGGCTTTACTATTACAAGTTCCAGTTAAGCGGGTCGACGAAATGCTCGATCTGGTGCACCTGAGCAATGCCGCTAATAAAAAAGCAGGTCAGTATTCCTTAGGGATGAAACAACGCCTGGGCATAGCTTTGGCCCTGCTTACTGATCCTAAATTAATGATACTGGATGAACCCACCAATGGCCTGGATCCGAACGGCATCATCGAGATACGAGAGTTGTTATTGAAACTGGTTAACCAGCATCGTAAAACGGTGTTTATATCGAGCCATTTACTGGCCGAGGTTGAACGCATGGCTACGCATGTGGGTATTATTGATGGTGGCCAGTTACTGTTTCAGGGCAGTATAACGGAGCTGGAAGCCTTGAGCCAACCCTTAATACGTATCGAGACCGATAATAGCGTAGACGCGGCCAACTTGTTGAAACGCAAAAATTACCCGGTTGCAGATGTAACGGATGATTATGTATATGTGCCCTATATCTCAAAAGAGCAAATGGGCGATATTAATGCGCTGCTTATTCAAAATGAATATACTGTATTCAGCATTGGCAAGCAGCAAAAAGACCTGGAGAAATTGTTTTTATCTATCACCCAAAACGCCTGATCGCTATGAAGTGGTTTATTTTATCATTCCGGTCGGAGTTTTTTAAGAGTCGTAAAACGTTAGGATTTTGGGCTGCTATATTATTGCCCCTGTTGATTTGCCTGCTGCTGTTTGTGGGTTTTTACACCAAAAGCGAACGTTTGGCAGGTATGCCTCCTGCAATATTATGGATACAGTTTGCAGGTGCAATTCTGGCTGTAATGGGCTCGTTGCTTTTACCCATGTTTGTTATTTTTATTGCCTATTCGGTAAATAGTATTGAACATAAGGCCGATACCTGGAAAAGCTTATTTAGCTTGCCCATTTCGCGCCTGAGTGTATATGCGGCCAAATATTTTTATGCCCTGTTCCTCATATTTTTGTGCCTGGCGCTTTTTGTATTATTTACCATAGGATTTGGCAATTTGCTCAGTTTGGTAAAGCCCGAGCTACGTTTTGACAATTATCATATGGAAGATGTGCTGGCCAAGCTGTACTTTAAGCTTTTCTTGTCGTCGTTGGGTATATTGTCCATCCAATTTCTACTCAGCCTGTTGTGGTCCGATTTTTTAAAGCCAATGGGGGTTGGTTTTGTGGCCACCATTATAGGCGTTATAACCGCGTCAAAAGACTGGGAGTATTGTTACCTGTTTCCCTATTCGCATCCCATGCTGGCTCTAAAACTGGTGCCGCGTAATATCAACAAAGGCGAAACGCCCCAAATAATCATCGATCTTTTTACAAAAGACATTTTTGTAGGTATTACCATTTCCGTGCTTATTTTTATTAGCGGGTATTTTATTGTACTTAAAAAGAGTGTAAAGTAAAGTTTAACGCCGATGTTTCAAATTGGTGGTTAATAAAGTAAATTAAAATTCCCTATCACCGGTTTCGCTGGTTGGTAATTTTAATTTACTGGTAAACCTGTTTAAGTTAAAACTAAGGTTGATCAGGAGTACATCTGTTTCAGAGATATAATTTGTTGTTGTATAAAAATCTCGACCGGCGGTAGTAATACGCTGTTTGTTTGCGCCCAGTATTCCCATGTTCATGTTTTGCCATAGTAGTGATGCGGATAGGCGCCCTTTCATGAATGTTTTTTTTACAGAGGTATTTGGCACAAAAAATTGTCCATCTTCTCCCTGGGCTGTTGGCCTTTTTGAAAGGTAGTTTATATTGGCCTGAAGGCTAAGCGTTTTACTAAGTTGAAAATTGGTATTTCCATTAACCGAATAAGCCCATTTGGTATTGGAGATGATAAAAGGTTCATTTAAAATAGCAATGTTACCATGTATTTTATAATTGTAGAGGTTGCCACTCAGATAAATGCTCCACCACTTAAACGGCGATAAATTCATTCCCGCTTCCAGCCCGAATAGCCTGGCGCTTCCGGCATTGGTATACACCCGGTTTAGTATAGTATCGGCATACACGCTGTTAAGCCGTTGTACAGGGTTTTTAATGTGCTGATAATAAAGGGTAGTAAAGAAGGACCCATTGGTAAAATTCCGATTCATACCCAATTCGGCCAGGTCAATAAATTCCGGCAACAAGTCAGGGTCGCCCTGTTCCAGCGTTTCAGAGTGTTCACGCTCTGGTATGGGATTTAACTCCAAATTGCTGTTACGCTGCACCCGTTTGCTATAACCCGCTTTGAGGTTCCAGCCTTCGTTGAGATGATACAGTAAACTGGCCGAAGGAAACAAATTGGATAGATTGAGAATATGCGGATTGGGGTCATATGACAGGTTAACTGTACGCGCAGCATATTCGTAGCGCAAGCCACCCACATACTCCAGCTGCTGTACCTTGCCGGAGTATTGACTATAAAATGAATTGATATCATTTTTAGCATGTGTACTCCCACTAAATTTGTCCAGATCGGGCTGCGAAGTTGCCGGTGTTACAAAATAATCAAAAATGCCGTCCTGAATATCATGCCTGAACTGGTAACCGCTTTCCAATTTCCCTTTACCGATATTCACGCTATAATCCAGTTTTAAGCGATATGCGTTGATAGGCCTTTTGTAAGGATTGTTTACATATTGAATTGTGTCTGTTGTATTCGGAAATTTTAAATTTCGATTTTGAGTTGCCCCGTACAAATTATCGTGCTCATAAAGTAAGCCAGCCGTCAGGGCCGACTTATTAGTAAAAGTGTGGGTATAATCAACATTACCTAAATTAAAGGTGCCTTCTTTAGTTTGCAGGTTTGAGTTATAATAGGTTGTACTTTTAATAAGCGCATTGGTATTTAGATCTGAGGTGGTATTATTATATAATAAATCAGCCAGGCGTGCCTGGTATCTTTTACCACTATAAAGTCCCACTGATATTACATTGTTTGGGTCGGCGGTATAACTTACAGATGCCCTCCCTGCATAATTATGCCTGTCAAAACTTCTTTCACCGTTGGATGGAAAACGGGTAATGGTATTGTTAGTGAAATTTTTTGTATAAACATTCCCTTCCCGGTAACCTGCGTTATCATTTCGGGTATAATTACCTCCTACAGAAATATCCCACTTGTTTTTCTTATAATTAATGGTAGCGTCGGCTCCAAAGCGTTTAGGTTTTTTTAAGTTGCCATAGCTGACTGTGCCGGGCAGGCCACCCTGGGAATTGGCTACCAGTGTAAAACCATCTGCCGTTCCTTTTTTAGTAATAATATTGATGATACCACCCCTGCCATCCGGGTCGTATTTGGCGGATGGCGCGGTGATCAGTTCTATATTATCGATAGTATTGGCAGGTAACTGGGTTAGCACCGTTTGCGCATCGGCCAAAACAGGTTTACCATTAATCAGCACCATAAAACCAGATGATCCCCGCACACTAATATCTCCCTCTGAATTGACCGCTACCGATGGAAGATTTTTCAATACGTCTATAGCTGAGCCGCCTTTGGCCGATTCAAACTGCCCGGCTTTATAACTTTGCTTATCAATTTT
Source organism: Mucilaginibacter sp. 22184 (assembly GCF_052045695.1). NCBI lineage: Bacteria > Pseudomonadati > Bacteroidota > Sphingobacteriia > Sphingobacteriales > Sphingobacteriaceae > Mucilaginibacter > Mucilaginibacter sp. 22184. Next base: position 234,883 of record NZ_JBQEPI010000009.1, on the reverse strand, counting down.
ATTTAATGCTGTTATTTTTTGACCCGAAATAGCAACCTCACTAAGCATCTTGCCCGATGGGCTTATCTGAATATTGCCTAAATCTAATTGCTGGCTATCCGCAATATTAATTTCTTTGATGTATTTGGTTTCATAACCTACGAAGATTATTTTTATATAATAGTAGCCTCCTAGTATTTTTGTGAAACGAAACTCACCGTTGGTGCCTGTAACTTGCCCGTAAACCAGCGTAGAATCGGTTGTTCTGAATAGGGCAACACTCGCATATTCTGCCGGAGATTTGCTTTTGACATCTGTTACCTTACCTTTAATATTGGCATTTTGTGCGAATGAACTTATATAAGAAAAGAGAAAAATAAGACAGCCAAGAGGTAAACGTATTTTCATGATAACATGCAGATTGCAATTGTAAAAATAGAACTTACAGTATGCTGGTCACGGTATAAAACCTGCCATCTGCGGTATAATTAAATGACTCTTTTGGCCGATGAAAGTGCCAGATCCCGGTACAAGCCAGGAGTTAAGTTGGTGTTTAGTTTAAAAAATTTTACAAAATGCGACGTATCGGAAAAGTCGAGACTGGCCGCAATTTCCTTGATGGATAACGAAGTGTTTGAAAGTAAGGTTTTTGATTCTAACAGGATACGCTCATTTAACAACATGGATGGTGTTTTACCTGAGGCATTCCTGCATATTAAATTTAACCGGGATGCTGATACTTTAAGCAGATCGGCATAATCCTGTACCTTTTTTATCCGCTGATAATTTTCATTGATCAGGCTTTTAAATTGATAGTAAACAGCGTTAAAAGTTATATCTGTTTGGATAAAGGTACCTGACGGTTTCGGGATCTTTAACAGGATGAGTTGTAAATAAGTCTTTAATATAGTTAGTGAAGCATTAGATTGATAATCCTGATAAAACCGTTTTACTAATTCAAAAAGGGTACCGCCATCTGCCAGGCTAATGTGAGCGGGTAACTGATAAACAACCTCTAAACCCTCGCTATTTAATAATTCCTCCCTGAACAGAATTACAAAACCTTTGGGTATTCTTGAAAAATCCCAGCAATGTGTTTGTCCGGGTTTTAAAAAAAATATATCGGGCGGATTAACATCAAAAGTTTGGTCATCAATAGTATGAAATCCCGAGCCCTGAGTTAATATGATCAACTCGAAGTAATTAGCATGTTTGTGCGGTACGGTGGGTTTGATCACCTCCTTAAACGGACTGATTTTTAAAACCTCGTCGGTTTTAATTTTCGATTTAACAGGTATACCATTCATCATCGATCACTAAGTTATGGTATATCTATATATAAACAAGCAACCGACGTTATTGTAAGAAGGTAGGGGGAGTCAATAAAATGATATAAAACAAAGAAGGCTCCGGGTTATCCGGAGCCTTCGCAATAATATTTAATTGATATTATTTTTGTTTGAATTGAACGCGACGGTTTAATACGCGGCCTTCTTCAGTTGAGTTATCAGCAATTGGGTTGGTTTCACCGTAACCTTTTACTTTAACTTTTTTAGCATCAACACCAGAGTTAACTAAGTAAGTTTTTACTGAGTTAGCACGGTCTTTTGATAAAGATAAGTTGTGAGCAGCAGTACCTTCAGATGAAGCGAAACCGTCTACTTCAACAGATTTACCAGATGAACGCAGGTCAGCTGAAGTTGCATCTAACACTGGGTAAGATGAAGTTCTTAATACTGAGCTGTCAAATTCAAACTGAATGTTTGAGTAAGCAGTAGCAGCAGGAGCTGGAGCAACAGTATCTTTAGGGAATACGATAACGCAACCTGAACCGTCAACTACGCTGCCAGCAGCAGTACCTGGGCATTTGTCAAATTGATCAGCAACACCGTCACCGTCAGAATCTTTTTTCAGATCATTAACAGCGTTTTCAACGTTGGTAACACGGCCTTTCAAAGCTTCAACTTCCTGACGTAATGCAGCATCGTACAATTCGTCATACATTAAAGCTACTGGGTTAACCCACTCTAAGCTTGGTTTTGATTTTGAACCTAAAGTGAACTCTAAGCCAGCATAACCGTAGCTGTATTTATCTTTTGTAGGATAAGCTCTGTTAACACCGTCAAAGTTATCACCATCAACAAATGTTTCGGTGTAACCTAAGTTTAATGCAACAACATCACTTAATCTGAATTTAACACCTGCACCAACTGGGATGATCAGTTCTTTAACATATTTGCTTGTTCCTGAACCATCAGAGTTACCTGCGTGACCGTCAAAATCAACTACAGTACCGTTTTTGTAAGTAACTTTAGGAGTGTATAAAGCTAAACCACCACCGGCTGTAACGAAGAAGTTAACTGAGTTTTTGCGTCTTAAGAAGTCGATAGTTGCAACGTTTACAACACCGCTTAAAGTACCTGACCAGAATTTGGTTTGGAAAGACTGAGCAGCGTAAGCTCCGCTTGTACCAGGTGCTTTAGTGTTATCACCTTCTACTTTACCACCATGCAAATCCAATTGTAAACCAAAAGAGTGTGCTAATTGCTCTCTGAATGAGATACCGTAGCCTAATTGAATTTTATTGTGTGTAAAGTCATTTGAACCACCAGTTGCAACTGAAGGAGCGGTAGCGCCAACGTTTACACCGATGCTAAACTTTTTGTACTGACCTAAACCACCAAATACCTTGGGGGTAGTAGTTTCAGACGACGTTGTAGTTGCTGTAGTGGTTTTAGTAGAATCCGTTTGTGCATTTACGATTCCAACAACCATCAAAGAAGCAAATGACAATGCGACTGTTTTCTTTAATGTAGAATAATTCATAGTTTTTAAGATTAAACGATTTTAATTGTGATTTTTTTCAAATTTAGTAATTATGTTTGAAACCCTGACCAAACATTGTTCCAAAAATTGTAATAGTTATACAAATAAAGAAAAAAAAAAGATAATCAGCAGATAAATATGAAATATCCCGCAATCGATAATAGTTTATTTATTAATAATAGAAAAAATTTCGTTTCGAGAACAAAACCTAACTCCTTGACTATTTTTCATGCCAGTGATGAATTCCCCAGGAGCGGCGATCAAACTTTTCAATTTAAGCAAAATTCTGATTTTTTTTATCTGACAGGCATCGACCAGGAACAAAGTATCCTGCTTTTATTTCCCGATTGTCCTAATAAAGCATACAAAGAAGTACTTTTTTTAAGACAAACCAACGAGCATATTGCCATCTGGGAAGGGCATAAATATACTAAGGAAGAAGCAAAAGCTGCATCCGGTATCGAAACTATTTATTGGCTCAGCGAGTATGAAACTATTTTGCAGAATATTATTTATTATGCAGAGTATATTTATATCAATACCAATGAAAATGAGCGGTATAGTCATAGCGTGCCCTACCGCGATCTGCGGATGCTTGAAGCTTTAAAAGCAAAATATCCCCTGCACAAATATGAACGGGCGGCAGTGATCATGCGCGATCTGCGTGTTATCAAATCGCCGGTTGAAATAGAGCTCACCCAAAAGGCATGTGACATTACCAATGACGCTTTTGTACGTGTGTTGAAATTTTTAAAACCCGGTGTTACCGAATATGAGATAGAAGCCGAAATTACACATGAATTTTTACGGCAACGGGCTACCGGAAATGCTTATCACCCTATTCTGGCTTCGGGTAAAAATGCCGTTGTGTTGCATTATACCGATAATAACCAGATTTGTAACGATGGTGATGTGATACTTTTTGACTTTGGTGCCGAGTATGCTAATTATAACGCCGATATGAGCCGTTCTGTGCCTGTAAACGGTCGTTTTAGCGACCGGCAGCGTGCTGTTTATGATGCTGTTTTAAGGGTAATGCGTGAGGCTACTAAAATGATTGTTGCCGGCACCAACTGGAACGAATATCATGAAGAGGTTGGTAAAATAACAACCAGCGAATTAATAGGCCTGGGGCTGCTGGATAAGCACGATGTAGCCAAGCAAGACCCCAACACGCCCCTTTATAAAAAGTATTTTATGCATGGCACCTCACATCATTTAGGTTTGGATGTGCATGATTTTGCAAGCCGTTACAAGCCATTTGAGGTAGGCAATATACTCACCTGCGAACCGGGAATATATATACCCGAAGAAGGTTTAGGTATCAGGATTGAGAACAATATTTTAATTACCCAGGATGGTAACCGCGATTTGATGGCCAACATCCCGGTAGAGGCCGCCCACATTGAAGAAATTATGAATACTTGAAGGTGATTTTGACAGTTATTTTACAATGAAAGTAATTTAATCACATCTTTCAATTGTTATTGAATTGTTAATTCATCATAAACTATACATAAGTATCTACAAAACTATACAGATTGAATTTTTCATCTTTCAAAAGCTTTAGCATAAGGTTGCTAAAGCTTTTTTAATTAATGGGCTATATTAATTTTTGCCAGGTGCATTTGTATGGTTCTTCGCCAGATTGAAGTCTATCGGTATTGGAAAGAGCTGGTCTTTATAAAAATTGCCATTTCGATAAAGCATGCGAAGGGTATGAACGTGGTTGCGAAAGAGAAACTATATCTGAAACGAAGTGTGAAATCTTCTGCTGTACAAATGGCCGCGATTACACGAATGTCTGGGTAAGTGCACTAATATCTAATAATTCACCAAAACCGTATATTTGTTTTTTCAACGCCACCTGGAAATTTTTTAGAGGCGGTTTACAACTTTAAATTAAGATACCCGCATTTGAAACCCACCATTCTGATTACTTTCGATTCGTTAAAACGCGCCACATCGGGCATGTTTTTTTTTGAAAGAAGTTTAGGTGATGAGATCCTGAAGCAGAACAATGGCCGGTTTGCCATATTTGGCTATCTGCACAAAAAATCTATTTATTGGTTTCAGCAGCTTGCCGGTACTATTTTAATGTCGCCTTTGCATAAGGTGTTTTTTCCGGCATATAAACAATTTAAGCTGGTGCATTTTACCAATCAGTATTGTAAGTTGCGACCTACCCGGGTAAAAGCAAAAAAAGTACTTACTATTCATGACATGAACCCCGTTCATGAAAAAACACGTTCGCCGGCACGTTATAAAAAATACCTTGATCGCCTGGGCGGTTATATAGATAGCTGCGACAAGATTGTGACCATATCAAATTTTGTGGCCGGTGACATTGTTAAATATTATCCGCAGGCGGCTGGTAAGCTTACCGTTATTTATAACGGAGCCGATAAGCTTGTTTTGCCACTACATCATCAACCGCCATATAAACCTGCACGTAAATTTATATTTACCATTGGTAGTCTCGCACCCAAAAAAAACTTTCATGTTTTACCGGCCCTGTTGCACAATAATGATCTGGAGCTGATTGTTGCCGGTAAAATAACCGACTATCAGCAGCGAATAATAGATGAGGCTAATCAATATAATTGTGCAGACAGGGTAAAACTGATCGGTCTGATCAGCGACGAGGATAAAGCCTGGTATTACAAAAATTGCGAAGCCTTTGCATTTCCATCCATAGCCGAAGGTTTTGGGTTGCCCGTTATTGAAGCTATGCATTTTGGCAAGCCTGTATTTTTATCAAAGTATACCTCCCTGCCAGAAATTGGCGGCGATGCAGCCTGGTACTTTGATAACTTTGAACCCGAACCCATGCAGGCAATTTTTGCCAAAGGGTTGGATGAATACGCCACCAATAACATGGCCGAAAGCATCAAACAACACGCGGCTAAATTTAATTGGGAAAAAACAGCCCGTCAATATCTTGATCTGTATACCGAATGCCTGGGCATGTAACCACTAAATATGGGTTAAACTCCCAAATTGTATTGTTGTATTTTTGCACACTTATACCCGTTATTTTAATAAAGTATAGATGCCAATAATTGATAATAAAGAGATAAAGCATGTTTTAATAAGCAGGATTGACGCCATTGGCGATGTGGTACTGCAGCTGCCCACCTGTATTTATTTAAAGCAATTATATCCCGATGTGATCATCAGTTTCCTGGGACGAAGCTATACCCAACCCATTATAGAGGCATGCAAGGCCGTTGATCATTTTATGAATTATGATGACCTTAAGCCTTTATCAAAAAAAGAAATAGCTGCGCTGTTTAAAGAAAAAAATATTGATGCCATTGTGCATGAATTTCCTAAAAGCCAGATTGCCGAGGCCGCGAAAAAGGCGGGCATCAAAATAAGGATAGGCGCAACCAGTAAAATTCATCATCTTTTTAACTGCAATAAACTGATCAGGTTAAACCGGGCAGAATCAAATTTGCACGAAGCACAGCAGGATATTTATATGTGCGGGCCTCTTGGGGTTACCCATATCCCAACCATTGGTACTATTGCCCGTTATTACAAGGATAACTTTAAGCCTTTGGTGGCTTTGCCGGCTCAATTTAAAAATTTGCTAACGGATGATAAATTTAATCTGATTGTTCACTCTAAATCAGGTGGTAACGGACGCGAGTGGGATATGGATAACTTTACTGCCTTAATTAATGGTTTGCCTCTGGATAAATTCCGCGTTTTTATAACAGGATCGTTCAAGGAGCATCAGCTATTTAAAACATGGATACCGCAATTACCGCCTTCGGTAATTGATTTGAGCGGGAAAATGGATCTTGACGAATTTATAGCCTTTATTTATCATGCCGATGGTTTGCTGGCATCAGGCACCGGTCCGCTGCACGTGGCCGCCGCTTCGGGAATCTATACATTGGGTTTATTCCCCGTTTCCAAATCTATCAATGCTACGAGGTGGGCGCCATTGGGTATACGGGCCGAACACCTGGAAAGCGATTCTGACGATTTGAGCAGTATTTCTGTTGATATGGTTAAAAAGAAAATTGAATGCTGGCTGCAATAAAATAGGGCTAATAACCTTTAATAAACTATTGTTCTATTTTTGCCTTGTTGATATATGCTATATAAAAGTTAAATGCCCGTAATCGATAACAAAAAAATAACCCATATTTTAATAAACCGGCTTGATGCCATGGGCGATGTTGTACTGCAACTACCTACCTGCATCTATTTAAAACAACTGTATCCCGATGTGATCATCAGCTTTCTGGGCCGCAGTTATACCAAGCCGGTGATAGATGCCTGCAGGGCCGTTGATCATTTTATCAATTATGATGACTTAAAAGCTTTATCGGTTAATGAAATAGCTGCTGTTTTTAAAGAAAAAGCCATAGACGCCATTGTGCATGAATTCCCCCAAAGAGAAATTGCCGAAGCCGCGAAAAAGGCCGGAGTCAAAATAAGAATAGGCGTAACCAGCAGAAATTATCATTTTTTTACCTGTAATAAATTAGTGAGACTAAGCCGCCGGAGATCCGATCTGCACGAGGCGCAACAGGATATTTACCTGTGCAAACCGCTTGGTGTTACGCATGTGCCCACATTAGGCACGCTGTCAAATTTGTTCAAAGGCAATTTTAAACCCACAGTAACTTTGCCGGCACAAATTAAAGATCAGTTGAAGGATGATAAATTCAACCTGATCATCCATGCCAAATCAAACGGTAATGGTAAGGAGTGGGATCTGGATAATTTTACTGCGTTAATCAAACTTTTACCTGCGAATAAGTTCCGCGTTTTTATAACCGGGTCGCAAAAAGAACATGAGCTTTTTAAAACGTGGATCCCTCAGTTACCGGCATCTGTAATTGATGTAAGCGGAAAGCTAACCCTTGAGGAGCTCATTGCGTTCATCTATCATGCCGATGGCTTGCTTGCATCCGGAACCGGCCCACTGCATGTTGCCGCTGCTTCAGGAATACATACTCTGGGTTTATTCCCCATTACCATAGGTATCCATGCTACCCGCTGGGCGCCGTTAGGTGTAAGGGCCGAGCATATTGAAAGCGACTCTGATGATCTGAGCAGCATTACCGTTGATATGGTTTTTGAACGGATAAGTAGCTGGCTTAAGTAATAAATAATAATAACATAAGAACCCGGGCGTTTTACCCTGTAATAATACTGTACCCATAATAGCTGCCATTTACTTAATTTTGCAGCTTAGCTTTTTAAATGAAAACATATTTCAGACTTCTGTCTTTTGCAAAGCCTATCGGGAAATTTGCTTTTCCATATTTTATTTTAACGTTATTTTCGGTAATATTTAACACGCTTAATCTTGCGTTGCTGGCTCCATTATTAAAAACAATTTTTAACCCGGCTACTGCCGAGGTGGTAAACAAGCCTGCCAATTGGTGGGACCCTTTAAAGGATTTTAATTATTTTGCTTACACCGCCAATCAGCATTATGGTGCCCTGGGCGCTTTAAAATTCGTTTGTGCTGCTATTGTTGTATCGGTGCTGCTAAGCAATTTATTCAGGTATTTTTCGCAGCGGATTATGGAAAACCTGCGAATCTATACACTGCTTAATCTCAGAAAAACTGTTTTTAATAACGTAATGAACCTGCACCTGGGCTATTTTAGTAATGAACGCAAGGGGGATATACTTTCAAAAATATCAGCCGATGTACAAGTAGTGCAGTTTTCGGTTACCGGTACATTGCAGGTTGCGTTTAAAGAGCCTTTTCAACTATTAACCTACCTGGTGTTTTTATTTGTTATATCGGTTAAGTTAACTTTATTTTCGATGCTGATCATTCCCGTTTCGGCATTTGTTATATCAAGAATAGTTAAGCGGCTTAAAGAGCAAGCTACGGAGTCGCAGCAAACTTACGGTAATATGATCAGTAACCTTGATGAAGCTTTAACGGGGATAAAGATCATTAAAGCATTTAATGCGGTTTCATTTATAAAAAACAGGTTTGATCATGAGAACAGGCAATATTCAAGAATAACCCGTTCAATGGCCAAAAGACAACAAATGGCCTCGCCAGTATCTGAGTTTTTAGGCGTTTTAATGGTGTCTGGCATTGTATTGTATGGTGGCTCATTAATTATTAATCATACCGGTACTTTATCGGCCGATAATTTTATCGTGTACATTGCCATGTTTTCGCAGATAATGAGGCCTGCTAAAGCCATATCTGACTCTTTCAGTAACATACATTCCGGCATAGCTGCAGGCGAGCGGGTGTTGGCCCTTATTGATGAAAAGCCATTGATAACAGATGCTCCTGATGCCGTGACAATAACTGATTTTACCAAAAGTGTACGATTTGAAAATGTATCATTTGCCTATAAAAATAAAGTTACAGCAGATGAAAGCGATACCGAACCTGATAAGTATGTATTGAAAAATCTTAATCTGGAAATACCTAAAGGTAAAACTGTAGCCCTGGTAGGTCCGTCTGGTGGTGGTAAATCAACATTGATGGATCTGTTACCCCGGTTTAGTGAACCGCAGTTGGGCACTATTTATATTGATGATAGAGATATAAAATCGGTTACTTCTGAGTCATTGCGTGCTTTGATGGGTATTGTGAACCAGGAGTCGATATTATTTAACGATACCATTTTTAACAATATCGCTTTTGGTAAAACCAATGTAACGCAGGAACAGGTTGAAGCTGCCGCACGCATCGCCAATGCACATAATTTTATCATGGAAACGGATAAAGGTTACCAAACCAATACCGGCGACAGGGGAACAAAATTATCAGGAGGGCAAAGACAAAGGATCTGTATAGCAAGGGCCGTACTGAATAACCCGCCAATTATGCTGCTTGATGAAGCTACCTCCGCCCTGGATACCGAATCTGAAAAACTGGTTCAGGAAGCGTTAAACAATCTGATGAAAAACCGTACCTCGCTCATTATAGCACACCGCCTGAGTACTATTCAAAACGCCGATCTGATCATTGTGCTGGATAACGGAAAGGTGGCAGAACAAGGCACACATCAAGAGCTAATTAACAATAATGGTGTGTACAAACGTTTAATAGATATGCAAACTTTTAATGCCGATTAATAAATAGAAATTGTTTGGCCGGGTTTTGAAATAACTGAAATGGTAAAAAAAAGAAGTTTTATAAGTACTTATTGGCTTAAATATACCGACAGGGCCGGTTATAAAAATTATAAGTGGGAGTTGCATAATTATAAAAATGTTGAAACTACCAATTTTTTAATCGGGGATGAACGATTGAATAATCCTGCAAAGATAAGGGCTGTTGCCGCTGGTAACCATCAGCTTAACCTTAATCATAGTGGCAATGCCGGCGATATTATTTATGCACTGCCAACTATTAAAAAACTGGCCGAAACCGTAAAGGTCCCCATAAATTTATACTTGAGGCTTGGGCAGCCACTATTGCTTTCGGACAGAACTACCCACCCTCTGGGTAATGTAAGGCTCAATGATAAAATGATGGCCATGCTGGCTCCTTTAATCAGTTCGCAGTCATACATCAGTCGGTTTGAAGTGCTTACGGATCAGAAAATAGATATTGACCTGGATTACTTCAGGGCCGGGCACGTACCGATGGATAGGTGTAACATAGCCCATTGGTGTTCATATATAACCGGGGTAAATCCTGAATTATGGAAAAAATGGCTTGATGTGGAACCGGATACATCGTTTGCAGACTGTGTAATTATTGCACGGAGCGAAAGATACAGGAGCCAGGGAGTTGATTATAAGTTCTTAGAAAACTACAAAGGCTTAAAATTTATAGGAGTCGAATCGGAGTATAACGACATCAAAAAGCAGGTTCCTAATATAGAGTGGGTGCAGGTAGATGATTTTTTACAACTGGCCCGGATAATTGCAGGCTGTAAATTTTTTATCGGTAATCAATCGTTCCCATTTTCAATTGCCGAAGCATTAAAAGTCCCGCGCATTTTAGAAGCTTGTTTTGATGTTATCAACGTTGTTCCGGAAGGTGAAAATGGTTATGATTTTCTTTTTCAGGATCATTTTGAATCATTGGTACAGAAGCTTTATCATAAAAACCAGGAATTATGAGTGCGCTGAAGAAAGTTGCCATTATAGTCCCTTTTTATCAAAATACGATATCTGATTTAGAAAAAATTGCGCTAACTCAGCTACAAAATGTTTTGGCTAATTATCCCCGCATCATTATAAAGCCTCACTCGTTTGTTTTACCCGATGTGGTTAACCAGTATAATTTTACAGCTATTGAAACCTTTGACGACAGCTATTTTAAAAGTATTGATGGCTATAACGCTTTAATGCTTTCTGATACTTTTTACAAACGTTTTTTAGATTATGAGTTTATTCTGATTCACCAATTGGATGCCTTTGTATTTAAGGATGAACTGGCATATTGGTGCAGCCAGTCAATTGATTATATAGGTGCTCCATGGATACCACCAGGTGATTACCCGGATTTTATTAAAGCCATCAAGTCAAAAATTCAATTTCATTATCATGCCCGGTTTAATATTCAGAAAAACGGACTTCCATCATCAATGCAATATGAATACAGAGTTGGTAACGGAGGATTTTCATTACGGAGAGTAAAAAAGTTTTACGATCTGAGTATCAGCATGCGCGATAGGATGTCGGTTTATTTAACACGTAGTGAGCACGAATTTCATGAAGATATTTTTTGGAGTGTGGAGGTTAACAGGAAACGGAAAATATTAAACATACCATCATATAAAACGGGGTTAAAGTTTTCGTTTGAACTTGCTCCAGAGCGTGCCTTGAGGTTAAATAAGAACCAGTTACCCTTTGGATGCCATGCCTGGGATAAAAACCTCGATTTTTGGCGTCAAATATTTAAAAAACTAGGTTACCATATATAAAAACTGAATAATTTATTCTTTAAATATAAGCATACATCTAATGAAAGAACTCCCGCTTGTATCCATTGCGCTTTGTACGTACAATGGCGCCAGATTTTTAGAGCAGCAATTAGATACACTTATTAATCAAACCTATACCAATATTGAAATCATTGCTGTAGATGACTGCTCCACTGATCATACCTATCAGATACTTGCTGGTTATGCATCAAAATATCCCAACCTCCATTTGTATAAAAACGAAACCAATTTAGGTTTGATTAAAAATTTTGAGCGTGCTTTGGATTGTTGTAAGGGCGAATTGATAGCATTTTGTGATCAGGACGATCTGTGGGATTTTAAAAAGATTGAATTGCAGGTAGCCGCTATAGGTAATAACCTGATGTTGTATCACGATTCTGAACTTATTAATGAGCAGAATGAGTCACTAAATGTAAAAATGACCGATCTGTTTAACTTTTACCGGGGCGATGAGCCGGAAGTATTTTTGTTTAGTAATTGTGTATCGGGTCATTCGATGCTTTTTAAAAAGGAGCTGATTGATGAGGTGCGTCCCTTAAAAAAAGATACTTATCATGATTGGTGGATTGCCTATGTGGCCACTAATTTAGGTACTATTGACTATTTGCCGCAATGCCTGGTTAAATACCGTCAGCACGATGATAGTGATACCGATTTGTTATATAGAAAAGACGATAAGAAAGATAAACATAGGCACAAAACCATCGAACAGCTTTTTAAACGCCAGAGTAAGTGGTTACAGTATTGCGCTTCTTATCCTAAAAATAAAAGACCTCAGTTTGTTAATACATTATTGCGGCTGTATGTAAACAGACCCAATAATTACCTGGCTATTCAACTTTTCTTTTTAATGAAAAAGCACGTCGATATTTTATATTACATCCCCAAATGGGATAACTACCGGAAAAACAGGGAGGTGAAAAAAATGATATGGGGGTATAAGCTTAAGAACTTTTGGTACACTTATTTTAGGCCCAACAGCAAAAAAATACTCCGCGTTGATTTAGATGAAAAAAGCTATTGAACAGCTGCTTTTGGGATTCATGTATTTCCAAAAAAACTATTTTAAACAGCCTTAATATAACTTATAATTGTAATTTATTGGCAAATGTACAGTTGTCGGAATATTTATAACGCATTGGTTTATAATCATATGTGTTGTATTTAAATTAATATTTAAATGATTAAAAAAATTCTTGGGTTAGAATCTTATAAGCATAAAGTTGCTATTTGTTGTATAGCCAAACATGAAGACCCTTATTTTGCAGAATGGATAGACTATCATTTACAAATTGGTGTAAGCCATTTTTATGTTTATGATAATGAATCAAAAATCCCGGTTACTGAAAGCTTGCGTGATTATATAGAAAAAGGCATTGTGACCGTTGAGCCGGTTGCCGGTAAAGCAAAGCAAATGCCTAGCTATCAATTATGTTTAAAGCGCTATGGCCCCGAATGCCAATGGTTAGCTTTTATTGATGTTGATGAATTTATTGTGCCGAAAACGCTAACCGGAAATCTGCCCGATTTTTTAGAAAATTATAAAAAATACGGAGGGCTTGGTATTTATTGGTTGATGTTTGGTTCCAATGGTCATTTAGAAAAGCCCCAGGGGAGCCAGCTTGAAAGCTATGTTAGAAGGTCGCTTAAAACAGATAGCGTGAATGGACATATTAAAAGTATTGTTCAACCCCGATATGTTAAACGGGTGGAGACTCCACATCATTTCAAATATAAATTCGGGAAATATTGTGTAAACGAAAATGGTAAACGTATTGAAGGCCCTATCTCTTTACATACTTCTAATAAAATACAAATGAACCATTACTTCTTACGTTCGTTAGCCGAATTTAAGTTGAAAATAGCAAGGGGCAGGGCAGACAATAACGAGATCAGAAGTTTAAATGAATTTTACATTGAGGATGAAAAATGTAATTTTATTGTTGATGAAAATATAAAAGAGCTCAAGATAATAATGGATAAGAATAACCAGTAGCGGTTTTACTTTTATGCTTATTGATCCGTGTACTTTTTATAAGTAAATTAAAAAGGTTCCTCATTTATATATGTATATATGAGGAACCTTTTTAATTTACAATAAACTTTTTATTGAAATTTAAACCCTAAGCCAATTTGCCAAACCTGGTTGCGGAAATCGGGCAGATCGGCTTCATTGGAAGCGTTACGGGCAAGGTCAATATTGTAACGGCCCCTGATCTCTACATTACGGTTAATATCAAAACTAACACCTACTACACCGGCCACATAGCTCTGGTCGCCCTGGTGGCCGTCATAACGGGTTTCTACATTGGTGCCAAAATCACGGTAAGTGTCCCTTTGCGAAGTTAAAAAGGTAAGCTGAGGGCCAATTAAGAAATTAAACCCGGGTACAATTTTGAATTTAGCCAGTAAGGGAACGTCGATATAGTTGGTACGTTCGGTAAAATGGGCGTTTTCAAGATCAGCACTAAAGCCTTTTTGCGAAAATAGTACTTCAGGGGCGAACGAAAAATAATTGGTAACCGGAACATCCAGTGTAAGCCCGACATTGAATGCGGCTATTGTACTGGAGCTGAAGCGTGAATCATAAGCATCAAGCGAGTTGGCCAGGTTTAAGCCGGCGGTAAAACCTACTTTGATCTGATTTTCGTTATACGGCCTGCGTTGTTGATGCCTTACATAACGGCGTGGCTGGCGTGGCCCGTAATAAGTTTGTGCGCTCGCTGCACCAGCTGCAAATAGGCATATTGCAAAAAAGATAAATTTTTTCATTTTTATTTGTTTTTAACGGTAGCGGAGCAAATTGCAGGTATTTTATTTTTAGTTCGGGCCTGCAACCGTTCCTTGATTATTTTTGATTTATACTACATAGAGTAAAAATTAACGCAAAGGTTTATTTTTAGTTTCCAATAATTCGCGAGTAGTACCAGAACTTTATATTTCTTCATGAAATCTTCAAAAAACCCGGCACTCCATAAACATTACCTGATACAATTTGTACTACATTTGACCATGCCAAAATTGAATAACGGTATTTGCTGTACCTTAATTATAGCACTTAATTTTATTGCAGTTAACGCTTTTGCACAAAAAACGAGCTATGTACAAAGCTTAAACACGCAAAACCGCTGGGTTGATTCGGTTTATAATAAACTAAGCCGCAAGCAAAGAGTAGCGCAGTTGCTTTTTGTACGCGCGCATACCAACAAAGGCAAAGCTTACGAAGATTCTGTTGCCCGGGTGATCAAAGACGAGCAGGTAGGCGGCCTGGTGTTTTTTCAGGGCGGCCCCGGCAGGCAGGCTTTACTGGTTAACAAATATCAAAAGCTGGCACAGGTACCTTTGCTCATTTCTATGGATGGTGAGTGGGGCCTGGGCATGCGCCTGGATTCGACCATATCATATCCCTACCAGATGACACTGGGCGCCATACAGGACAATAATCTGATCTATAAAATGGGTCAGCAGGTAGCTTATGATTTTAAGCGACTGGGTATCCAGATCAACTTTGGGCCCGATATGGATATCAACAACAACCCCAATAACCCGGTGATCAATTATCGTTCGTTTGGCGATAATATGTATAATGTGGCCAAAAAGGGGATTGCTTACTTTAAGGGGATGCAGGATGCCGGTTTACTAACCACGGCCAAACATTTTCCGGGGCATGGCGATACCAATGTCGATTCGCATTTTGATTTGCCTTTGTTGCCCTACAGCCGAGCCCGTTTGGATTCGCTCGAAGAGTATCCTTTTCGCGAGGCTATTAACGCCGGTATCAGCGGCATTATGATAGCACATATGAATATCCCGGCACTTGATAATACTAAAAATTTGCCTTCAACACTATCACGCCCCATTGTTACCGGTATTTTGAAAGATTCCCTTCAGTTTAAAGGTTTGGTGGTATCCGACGCGATGGAGATGAAAGGGGTTACCAAATATTTTCCGAACGGCGAGGCCGATGTAAGGGCTTTTTTAGCTGGCATTGATATTATTGAACTATCGGAAAATTCAGATCGTGCCATTAAGCTTATCCGCAGGGCCGTACGTAAAGGATTGATCAGCGCTGATGAATTTCAAACTAAAGTGAAGAAAGTGCTGGCGGCCAAATATTGGGCAGGTTTGAACCGCAGGCCACAGGTTTCGCCGGTAAATTTAAGTGAAGACCTTAACCGCCAGGCAGCTAAAGATCTTGTGCAGCAATTGAGCGATGCCTCGGTGACTTTATTAAAAGGTAATTCGGCCGCGCTGAAACTGAACCCATTTTTGAAAACAGCCATCGTAAGTATTGGGGTTGATGCACCTACCGTTTTTCAGCAGGAAATGGCCAAGAGCTTCCCTAACTGCCGTATATTTATGGTGGCCAAAAATGCCCCGGCTATTGAGGTGCGCAATATCATGAACTGGCTAAAACAGTATAACCAGGTAATTGTGGGCATACATGATACCCGCCTGCGCCCACAAAGTAAACTGGATTACAGCAGCGATGTACGCGGTATGGTAAGCGACCTTGCCGTACGCAAAGGAACCATCATGAGTGTTTTTGCCAATGCTTATACCATAGCAGGATTACCCGGCATCGAAAAAAGTAACGCGCTGTTGGTGTGTTATCAAATGAGCCCCGAACTGCAAAAATCAGCAGCTAAAGTAATTGCGGGCACGTTAAAGCCAACGGGTAAATTGCCGGTGAGTGTTAACACCTCTTTCCCAACAGGGGCAGGTCTTGGTTTACAGTAAGGATACAGGCTTTAAGCTAGATTTTTATCGGTCAGGATCTTTTTTCGGGTCAGCAGATTTAGCAGGTATTTACCTTCGGCTTCATCAATGTTTTCGCCAAAGCGAATGGTTTTCATGCCATAATCAAATGCAATGGTGCCGGTACGCCCGTTGAGCGACTTTAATGTATTATACCTGGCAAAATTAGTGTTTATCTGATCGTCCTGTACCCGGAAGCTGGTGCATGAGTTAAGATCATAAAATGTAGTTTTACTTAAGGGATCGCCCTGTCTTTTCAGGATCAGTACGCCCTTACCAATTTCAATACACTCCTTACCCAGTAATAGCCAGTAAATTGTTTTAAGTGCAAACAGGCCACCCAGTGTCCATCCGGCGAGCCAAACTATGCTAAACAGATCAGTTCCTCTGTTTGTTGAATTCAGTAATTCTTTGATGACCGATGTTTCGCCAAAAAACCAGCCACACAGCCATACACATAGGAAAAGGATAATAAATAAATTCTTTTTTGCGGGTATCGTGATTCTTACGTAGTCAAAATTATCCTCGATAATTGCTCTGCCCTGGTACGGTAATTCCATCTTTAAATGTCTGGCTTAAAGATGCTATTAATTATGATGTTTGCAAATTATATTAATACAGCCTCACCCCAACCCTCTTCAAGGGAGAGGGCTTAAAAGAGTTTTTTTAAAGTCTCCTCTTTGAGGGAGGTCCGATAGCTATCGGATTAGAGGGGGCTATTTCCTATCTTTACTAAACAATATGCAATCAAATCTTCATCAATATAACAATAAATTTCAGGCGGCTTTGGCCGGGTTAAATCCCGAGCAATTGGCTGCCGTTAACAAAATGGATGGGCCGGTGCTGGTAGTAGCAGGGCCGGGTACAGGTAAAACGCAGATATTGGCCGCCCGTATAGGTAAAATATTAACCGATACCGATGCCCTGCCCAACGAAATTCTGTGCCTTACCTATACCGATGCGGGTGCGGTGGCTATGCGCAAACGCCTGTTTGAGTTCATCGGTCCCGATGCTTACCGCATCAATATATATACCTTTCATGCTTTTTGTAATGAGATCATCCAGGAAAACCTGGAATATTTTGGTAAGCTGAACCTGGAATCATTGTCCGATCTGGAATCGGCGATGTTATTCCGCGAACTGGTTGATGAGTTTGGCAACGATCATTTGCTCAAACGCTTTACCGGCGATATTTACTACGATACCAAGCGCCTCAAAGACCTGTTCTCGACCATGAAACGGGAAAACTGGGATGCCGATCTGATTGCCAAAGCGGTGCAGGAATATCTTGACGATATCCCTAACCGGGAAGAATTTGTATACAAACGGGCCAATGCCAAAACAGGCATCAAAGTTGGCGATCCTAAACAAAAAGATATTGATGCCGCTCATGAAACTATGAACAAATTGCTGGCAGCCGTAGGCGAATACAAAAACTACGATGCCAAAATGAAAGCCCGCGGCCGGTATGATTATGATGATATGATCATCTGGGTGCTCAGGGCTTTCCGCGATAATGAAGAGATTCTGCGTAAATACCAGGAGCGCTACCAGTATATTTTGGTCGATGAATTTCAGGATACCAGCGGTTCACAAAACGAGCTGTTGCGGTTTTTGTTGAGTTATTGGGACGTACCCAACGTATTTGTGGTGGGCGATGATGACCAGTCGATCTTTAAGTTCCAGGGCGCCAACATGAAAAACATCCTGGATTTTGCTACCGATTATGTAGATACCCTGCACACCGTAGTGCTTAAACATAATTACAGGTCCAATCAGCATATACTGGATATCTCCAGAGCCCTTATCAACAATAACTTTGAAAGATTGACTAGTCAGCTCAAGCTGGATAAAGATCTGCGTGCCTCGCACGGGCGTTTTGCCGAGCTAACTGTAGAGCCCGTGATCAACGAATATGAAAATCCCGACCAGGAGCTGGTAGATGTATCGGCACAGATCAAAGCGTTGATCGATAAAGGTGTACCTCCGGGCGAGGTGGCGGTGATCTATCGCAACCACAGCCAGGTAGAAGAAATGATCAAATATCTGGACGTCCAGAAGATAGCCGTAAATACCAAGCGCAAGATCGATATTCTGACCCAGCCTTTTGGCGAAAAGATCATCAACATTCTGCGGTACCTGGCTATGGAGCTGGATTCGTCATACAGCGGCGACGAACTGTTGTTCGAGATCATGCATTATGATTTCTTTAACATCGCCCCCATTGAAATTGCCAAGGCCAGCATCGCGGTTGCTAAAGAGAATTATGGCGCGGTAACAGGTAATAAGCCCAAAACCTCTATCCGTAGATACGTAAGCGAACTGCGGCCACCAGCACAAACCGATCTTTTTACGCCGGATAAATTTACCGCGATGAAGTATCTCATTAATGATATTGATGAGTTACTGCAATCGGCAGTGAGCAAAACGTTGCAGGCGCTTTTTCAGGATGTAATAGCCAAAATGGGTATCCTGCGGTACATTATGCAGCAAACGGACAAAGGCGGGCACATGCAAATGCTCACCAGCTTTTTTGATTTCCTGAAAGATGAAAGTCGCAAGAATCCCGAAATTAAACTCGATGAACTTATAGCCACCATCGAGCTGATGAAGAAGAACGGCATTAGGCTTGATCTGAACCAGGTGATCTTTTCTGATAATGGGGTTAATTTTTTAACCGCTCACGGCTCCAAAGGACTGGAATTTGAACATGTGTTTTTTATAGGCTGCGATAAACGTACCTGGGATGGCAAAGGCCGTAATACCGGTTTCAGTTACCCCGATACCTTAACCCAGGCTGCATCTGACGATATTGCACAAAAAGAAGAAGGCCGCCGCTTGTTTTATGTGGCTATAACCCGGGCCAAGCAACACCTGTATATCTCCTATGCCAATAAGGATAAAAAAGCCAAAGACCAGGAAGCAAGTCAGTTTGTGGGCGAGATACTGGCCAGCACCGCCTTGCAGGTACATTATCCAAAAGTGACTGAAGAAGCCATGCTGGGCTTTTACGTGACCCAGTTTAGCGAGGCCGAAAAACCAAAAGTGGAGCTACTGGATAAAAACTACATCAACATGCTGCTGCAAAACTATACGCTGTCTGTAACGCACCTGAGCAGTTACCTGGATTGCCCGCTGCGGTTCTATTTCCAGTGTCTGATCAGGGTGCCATCTGGCAAAAGTCCGTCGGCTACATTTGGGCAGGCAGTACACTGGGCGTTGAATAAAACGTATAAATTATTGAAAGATAATGATAACGAGTTTTTGTCGACCGAGCAGTTCATGAACGAGTTTCGCTGGTACATGGCCCGCAATAAAGATTCATTTACCAAGGATGAATATAAATTGCGTGTAGCCTACGGCGAAAAAATATTACCGGCCTACTACGAAAAGAATGTTGACAGTTGGAATAAGGTTGCCATCACCGAGCGCACCATCAAAAATATCGAAATAGGGGGTGTGCCTATCAAAGGTAATCTGGATAAAATGGAGTTTGATGGCAAGCACGTAACCGTAGTGGATTATAAAACGGGTAAGCTTAAAAATGCCAAGGATAAGCTGCTAAGGCCCACCAATGATTTCCCCAATGGCGGCGATTACTGGCGTCAGGGTGTGTTTTACAAAATACTGGTCGACCATGACCGCACCAATGATTGGGAAGTAGTAAGCACGGTATTTGATTTTGTGGAACCTGTAAGCGAAGGCGAATATCACAGTGAAAAATTTGTGATCACCCCGGATGATATGGACATAGTGACCGTACAGATCAAAGATACCTATGCCAAAATAATGGCCCACGATTTTAATACCGGCTGCGGCAAAAAAGAATGCGACTGGTGCCATTTTGTAAAAAGCAATTTTAAGCAGGTAGACGAAATGTTACAAACCGCAAGCGAGGAGGAAGAGGAATAATAGGTAAATTTAGAGCCGTGGGCCTTGTGCGATTCCCTCCCAACGGGAGGGGCAGGGAGGGGTTTATTGGTGATGCATGTCGCACAAACCCCTCCCTGCCATAACACAACCCATCGCACCCCTCCCGTGGGGAGGGAATTGAAGCTGCCAAATAGAATAAACAATAAAAAAACTACATGAAACACCTAAAACTATTTATCCTTCTCTTATTAACCCTCCCGGCCGCAGCCCAAACCATCATCAAACCTGATGCGGGCATTAAACAAATGGTGGATGAGGTATCTTCCAAAAATATAGAGGCGACTATTCGCAAACTGGTGACTTTTAAAAGCCGACATACCTTGAGTGATACTACCAGCAAAACAACTGGCAGCGGCGCAGCACGCAACTGGATCAAGGCCGAAATGGAAAAGTATGCTGCGGCTTCCGGCGGACGCATGACCGTTCAGTTCGATACGTTTACCCAGCCAAAAGGTACACGAATTGATCAGCCCGTGAAATTGAAAAATGTACTGGCCATATTAAAGGGAACGGATCCAACGGATACCCGGGTATACATTGTATCGGGCCATTATGATTCGCGCATTAATGATGTGATGGACGCCAATGGCGTTGAGCCGGGAGCTAATGACGATGCCTCGGGAACTGCCCTGTCTATGGAGCTGGCCCGGGTGATGGCTAAACGATCGTTCCCGTCTACTATTATTTTTGCTGCTGTAGTTGGTGAGGAGCAAGGCTTGTATGGATCGGCCAACCTGGCCAAACGCGCCAAAGCAGAGAATTGGAACGTAGATGCCATGCTGAATAACGATATTGTAGGCAACACCCATGGCATGGAAACCGACCTGAAAGATAATCGTAGCGTGCGTGTTTTTAGCGATGGCATACCCACTAATGCTACTGATAAACAGGTAGCCGCCCTGAAATCATTAGGCGGTGAAAATGATAGTCCCTCACGTGAACTGGCCCGTTATGCCAAAGAAACCGGAGAGCGCTATGTTGACCAGCTGGATGTAAAACTCATTTATAGGCGCGACCGGTACCTGCGCGGCGGCGATCACCTGCCTTTCCTGGAGCAGGGTTTTACCGCCGTTCGCTTCACTGAAATGAACGAAGATTTTAATCGTCAGCATCAAAACATCCGTGCCGAAAACGGTGTGGATTATGGTGACCTACCCGATTTTGTAGATTTTAACTATGTGCAAAAAGTGGCCCGCATGAATCTGTCGGTTCTGGCTAACCTGGCATTGGCTCCGGCCCGTCCGCAAAATGTAGGCATCATCACCACCGATCTTACCAATAAAACCAAACTAACCTGGGAGGCCCCGGCTACCGGCAAAAAACCGGCAGGCTACTATGTACTCATGCGCGAAACCACCAGTGCCTTTTGGGAACGCAAATTTTATGTAACCGATACCACCGCTACGCTAGCCTATTCAAAAGATAATTACTTTTTCGCCGTGCAAGCTGTTGATGCCGAAGGGCACGAGAGTTTGCCGGTATTTCCGAAACCGGTGAGGTAAGCCTTACCCCAACCCTCTCCAAAGGATAATGGTCTATAAGTAAGTGGAAGAAATAGATAATGGTAAAGAAATGGGGCTGTCACCCTGAGACCCGTCGAAGGGTAGAGCGCAGAGGCCTGCTCACCATGCTTCGACGAGGCTCAGCATGACATCCTTTTTTAATATGCAAATCAAAAGCCCTCTCCTGAAGGAGAGGGTTGGGTGAGGCAAATTTTTATTAGTTTTGTGATATGTATTTTTTCAGAAAGAAAGATCCTAACAGGCCCACAAACATTAATCTGCGCATTATGCACTTTATCAATGCGCTGGCTATTCTTATGTTTTTGGCTGGGATCATCTACAAGCTGATACAAGTGCTCATATTCAAAAAATGATGACAATAATAAACACCAATAACGCGCCGGCTCCTATAGGGCCTTATAGCCAGGCTACCGCAGCCGGAAATTTTGTATTTGTATCGGGCCAGATACCCCTTAACCCGGTTACCGGCGAATTGGTAACTACCGGTATTACCGATGAGGCGGTGATGGTGATGGAAAACATCAAAGCCATTTTAATTGAGGCTGGTATCGGTTTTGAGAACATTGTAAAAACCAGCATATTTTTAACCGATCTGGGCAATTTTGGCCAGGTGAACGAGGTATACGGAAAATATTTTACCGCCAATTTCCCGGCCCGCGAAACGGTACAGGTATCTGCATTACCCAAGGGTGTCAATGTAGAAATCTCGGTGATTGCTGTAAAGTAAGAGCCTCACCCCAGCCCTCTCCAAAGGAGAGGGAGTCAAAAATTAAATAATACGCATATAAAAGTCCTCTCCTTTGGAGAGGATTTAGGTGAGGCTTAACCTCTTATCTATGGATCCTTTTCAAACACCGCTTGTATATCTGAAAGGAGTGGGCCAGTCCCGCGCCGAGGTGTTGAAAAAGGAATTGGCGCTCGCCAACTTCGAGGATCTTCTGCGGCATTTCCCGTTCCGGTATATCGACCGTACCCGTTTCTATAAGATAAAGGATATCCAGGCCGACTTACCTTATGTGCAAGTGCTGGCCCGCATTGTAAACAAACAGGTGGTTGGTGAAAAGCATACCAAGCGTCTGGTAGTTATGGCTAAAGACGATACCGGTTTGCTGGAACTGGTATGGTTCAAGGGGGTCAACTGGATCGAAAAAACGATCGTTCCAGGACAAGTTTATGTTGTTTTTGGTAAGCCTGGTTTTTTTAACGGACAGGCCCAGATGGCTCATCCCGAAATGGAGGTGTACTCGCCGGGTGCGCAACGACAGGGTAATGCCAGCTTGCAACCGGTATATAACTCCACTGAAAAGCTCAAGCAGTTTCAGCTGGACAGTAAGGGCATCCAGAAGATCACCTCCACCTTGCTGGAGCTGCATGCCCGCGATATTCGCGAGAATTTGCCGCTATACATCATTCAAAAATTCAAACTCATCAGCAGGGCCGAGGCTTACCGCAATATCCATTTCCCGGCAGATGCGCGTTTGCTGAACGAAGCTATTTTGCGTTTAAAGTTCGAAGAACTGTTTTTGTTGCAGCTTAAATTATTGCGTAATAAGCTGCTGCATACTCAAAAATTCAAAGGCAATGTTTTTGGTACAGTGGGACATTATTTTAATGATTTCTATCATCATAAATTGCCTTTTGAACTTACCACGCCGCAAAAGCGGGTATTGAAAGAGATCCGGCAGGATACCCAGCGTGGCATACAGATGAACCGCTTGCTGCAAGGTGACGTGGGCAGTGGTAAAACCGTGGTAGCCCTCATGAGCATGCTGATAGCGGTTGATAACGGCTTCCAAACCTGTATTATGGCGCCTACTGAAATTTTGGCCACGCAGCATTATCAAACCGTAAAAAATTTGGTTGGCGACGATTTTATTGAAGTGGCACTGCTTACCGGCTCCACCAAACAAAAAGATCGTAAAATATTACACGAAAGACTGGAAAGCGGCGATCTCAAAATACTCATCGGCACGCACGCGCTCATCGAGGATAAGGTACAGTTCAAAAACCTGGGCTTTGTGGTGATTGATGAGCAGCACCGTTTTGGCGTAGAGCAAAGGGCCAAGCTATGGCGCAAAAATATAATACCGCCACATGTACTGGTGATGACCGCCACGCCTATTCCGCGTACCTTGGCCATGACCTTATATGGCGATCTTGATGTATCGGTGATTGACGAATTACCGGCTGGCCGTAAACCTATCCAAACGCTTCATTTTTATGAAAATCAGCGCCTGCGGGTATTTGGTTTTATGAAAAGGGAGATAGCCCTGGGCCGGCAGATTTACGTAGTATACCCGCTGATACAGGAAAGTGAAAAACTCGATCTGAAAAATCTGGAGGATGGCATCGAGGTCATGTCGCGAGAGTTTCCGCTGCCCGATTACCGGGTAAGTATTGTACACGGCAAAATGAAGCCGGTAGACAAGGAATTTGAAATGCAGCGTTTTATTAAAGGTCAAACACAGATCATGGTAGCCACTACAGTGATTGAGGTGGGGGTTAACGTACCCAATGCCTCGGTCATGATCATTGAAAATGCCGAGCGGTTTGGTCTTTCGCAGTTGCACCAGCTGCGTGGCAGGGTAGGGCGCGGAGCCGAGCAGTCCTATTGTATTTTGATGAGCAGCCATAAGTTGAGCCACGATGGCAAGATCAGGCTGGATACGATGGTAAAAACCAATAACGGATTTGAAATTTCCGAGATCGACCTGCAGCTGCGCGGGCCCGGCAACCTGGAAGGTACCCAGCAAAGCGGCGTGCTCGACTTGAAAGTAGCAAACCTGGCCACAGACCAGGAACTGCTGATCAAAGTGCGTAAAACCGTTGAACAGATCTTTGAAAAAGATCCGCAACTGGCCCTTCCCGAAAACCAGGTGCTGCACCACGCCTTCGAAACAAAAAACGCGGGATTGAGCTGGGATAAGATCTCGTGATATAGCGATGATAACTTGCGCTCGTTTGCAACCTCAAGTGTTGGGAAGAAGAAAAAGTTGTCATTTCGAACGAGGTACGAGGAGAAATCTTATACGTCGAGATAAGCAAATCGTATAAAATTTCTCTTCGCCCTCGTGCCCAGACCTCAGCTTCTGCTCATCGAAATGACAGCGTTTGGTATAAATTTATGTCTTCCCAACACTTAAGGTTTGCAACGAGTGCTTAACCTGGGTTTGCGTTTAAAACGCAATGGCGATGCAATCGCCGCGCCACATTAAGCACTCGTTGCAAACGAGCGCAATGGCGGAAGAGTAAAAAAGAAAAGGGTCGTGCGAATCCCCCCTTGAGAGGTACTCCGTAGGAGTAAAAGCTTTGTAGTAACCAGCGAATAAGTATTTAGCATGCCGTAGGTATGCAACTTGAGTGTAGTACCTACGGCACTGGTTTTGAAACTGTAATTTTTCTACAAAGCTTTGACCCCGATGGGGTTTGGAAATGTAACCGCAGAATGATATTCCGTATACTCCTTTTTCCTGTAAAATATTACATTTGTTAAAACTGATCTTAATATCACATGAAGAAACTTTCCCTATCCCTGGCTGTGCTTTTTACAGCTTCTCTGCTCCACGCGCAGGACTCCTTAACTATCCGCAAAATTTATGACGAGGCCCTGGTAAACGGCAAGGCTTATGAAAACCTGCGTTACCTGTGTAAAAACATCGGTGGCCGTTTAAGCGGATCGGCCAATGCGCAAAAAGCGGTGGAGTGGAGCAAGAAATTGATGGAAAGTTATGGCTTTGATAAAGTTTATCTGCAGGAGGTAATGGTACCCCATTGGGTTCGTGGTGAAAAGGAAACCGCGTTTATTATTGATGGTAAAACCCGTATACCAGTGCCCATTGCTGCCTTAGGTATGACGGTGGCCACCCCGGCAGCAGGTATCACTGCAAATGTGATTGAAGTACACAGTTTAAAAGAGTTGGAAACTTTGGGCGAAAACGTGATCAAAGGGAAAATCGTTTTTTTTAACCGCGCGTTCGATCCCCGCTTTATCGAAACCGGGCATGCTTATGGTATGGCTGGCGATCAGCGTTTTATGGGCCCTGCTGTAGCGGCCAAATATGGCGCTGTTGGGGTTATTGTAAGGTCGCTAACTGAAAGTATCGATGATTATCCTCATACCGGCGCTACTTTGTCTGGTCCGGGTACGCAGCAGATCCCTGCAGCAGCCATATCAACCAAGGCAGCCAATAAATTGAGCAATATGCTGCGTTTACGCAAGCTACCGCTAATAAAATTTTACTTTAAACAAAGTTGTCAGTTGCTACCCGATGTACTATCCTACAACGTGATCGGCGAGTTAACCGGCACCGAAAATCCTAATAAATTTATCAGCGTGGGTGGTCACCTGGATTCATGGGACCTGGCCGAAGGGGCTCATGACGACGGCACAGGTGTAATGCAATCGGCCGAGGTGCTGCGCCTGTTTAAAGCGACAGGTTACCGCCCTAAAAACTCCATACGCGCCGTATTTTTCATGAACGAGGAGAATGGCCATAAAGGTGGCACCAAATACGCCGAACTGGCTGCGCAGAATAAAGAACAGCATATTGCGGCCATAGAAACTGACGAAGGTGGTTTTACACCACGTGGGTTTAGTTTCGACGGGGTATCCAAAGATTTTATTAAAAACATCAACGATAAGTATAAAGCTATACTGGAACCCTACGAGGTTGATAAACTAACCATTGGCGGTAGTGGTACGGATATTGAACCGATGAAAGAAAAACTGCCGGGCGTAGTACTGATCGGCTACCGCCCCGATTCTCAGCGTTATTTTGATATTCACCACACGCCAAATGACGTATTTGAAAACGTGAACAAACGCGAACTGGAATTGGGCGCCGCTGGAATGGCCGCGTTTATTTACCTGATAGATCAGCATGGGTTGTAGATGTGCAAATGTGCGGATATGTAGATGTGCAGATTTCAAATATGCAGATGTGCGAATTCCGGATGTGCAGATGGTTTGAGTGATCAAATAGTGTAAGAGTTTTGTAGAGACGCATCACATGCGCCTCTTTTTTTCCCGCCGCCTGTGTCCTCACAGGCGGCTTTTTATTGCGGCTCGCGTTAAGGATAGTAGCGGATACCGGCCTTGTGGCTAAGGCCCCGCGCAGTATGAGCGGATAGCCTGACCCGACGGCAGGAGGGGAACGCCCCGGGAAATAAACCCCGCGAGTCTGAGCCTGTCAAAGACTCGTGCGCAAAGACCCACCCATCATGCTTCGACGGAGCTCAGCATGAGATCCCCACCAATAATTACCCTTATTTGTCCAATAAAAAATAGGTCATCGTATTGAATATTCCCAGAATGGTATTGTAAATTTGCAGTACATCTAAAACAACACAGTGGCCGAAGAAGGAGATAGTAAACCCCAGAAAACAGATTCCTTTGCAGCATTGCGATACAAAGATTTCAGATCTTACATTGGCATGCGCTTTTGTTTCACCCTCGCGTACCAAATGCAAACCGTTGTGCTTGGTTTCTACATTTATCAGTTAACACATAGCAAAATGGCGCTGGCCTATATTGGTTTGAGCGAGGCCATACCAGCGGTAGGTATAGCGCTTTACGGCGGCTATATTGCCGATAAGTATGAGAAGCGTAAAATGCTGCTTATATTATTCGCAGGCGTATTTTTATCGTCACTGGTGATATTTATAGCCACACTCCGGAGCATGGCTCCGCATTTGAGCATCACCATGATCCTGGTAATTATTTATGCCATGATATTTTGTAATGGCTTGGCGAGAGCTTTTTATGGGCCGGCCACATTTACTATTTACGCGCAAAGTATCCCCAAATCCTTATACCCTAACGGGAGTACCTGGAGCAGTTCAAGCTGGCAAATAGCTTCCATTGTAGGGCCGCTCATGGGTGGGTTTATATATGGTTTTGCCGGTCATATTATTCCGGGATTGGCAGGCATTACGGCAACCATGGGTTTAACGCTATTTTTTATGCTGATATCACTTGTTTTGGTGTATATGCTGCGTTCTTATCCGCCGGTGTTTGTGAAAAAGGAAGATATATGGATAAGCCTGCGGGCGGGGCTACAATTTGTATTTACCAATAAGATCATGTTTTATGCCATGAGTCTTGATCTTTTCTCGGTGTTTTTTGGTGGTGTAGTGGCCTTGTTGCCCGTTTACGCCTTGGATATATTAAAGGTTGGTTCCGAAGGGTTGGGTATTATGCGTATGGCTTCGTCATTTGGCGCGGCGCTTACCATGATCATCATGATCCGTTTTTCGCCCATGAATAAACCGTGGCGTAACCTGCTGATAGCCGTGGCCGGGTTTGGCTTATGTATTATTGGTTTTGGCTTGTCGACCATATTTTATGTATCGCTGGTATTCTTGTTTTTGCAGGGGGCTTTTGATAGCGTAAGTGTGATCATCCGGGGCACATTAATGCAATTGCTAACACCCGATCATATGCGCGGCCGGGTTTCGGCAGTAAATTCCATGTTCATAGGCTCATCTAACGAGATCGGTGATTTTGAATCGGGTGTGGCAGCCAGGTTACTGGGTACCATACCGGCCGTGCTTTTTGGAGGTACCATGACCATGCTTATTGTTGGCTTAACTTTTCTGAAAACCAAAAAACTCATTCCGCTATCGCTCAGTGAAATACATCCGCCGGAAGTGGAGGTAAAAACTGAAGTGTAAGACCTCACCCGGCCCTCTCCAAAGGAGAGGGTTCTGAAATTTATAGTTTAAGTCCTTTTCTTTAAGTAAGATTGAAGTATGGCTTTCTGAAGTTAAATCTGTGATGTAACAGATATGTGTCGGCCGCGTCTTAGTTATTATCAATTGAACTTTATAACTTAGATTTTTTAGGACTGACATTTAAAAAACAATTTATGAGAATCACAAAATGGGCTTTGGCGGCTATCCCTGTCGCCATATTAGCGTCATGCGGCCAAAAAAAGGAATCGTCATCGACAGATGATGTTCCAAAACGCACCGTATTTTTTGATAAAACCGGTATGGATACCACGGTAAAACCTGGCGACAATTTTTATTTGTACGCCAGCGGCGCCTGGGTAAAGAAAACTGAGATCCCGGCGTCGCAACGTGGCTGGGGGTCGTTTTATACCCTGTATGACGATAATCAGAAAAATCTGCACAAAATACTGGAGGAAATTACCAAACAGGATAACCCTGCAGGCAGCAAGGAGCAAAAGGTGGCCGATCTGTATACCAGTGGTATGGATACTGTAGGTATCGAAAAGCTGGGTTATGAACCCGTAAAACCTGTACTGGCAAAAATTGCCGCGGTAAAGGATTATAAAGGGCTGGTAAGCCTGGCTGCCGATAGCTACAAAGAAGGCGGCGGTTTTTTGCTGGGATTTTATGTATCGCCTGATGATCGTATCAGTAATCAGAACATTGCCCATTTTGACCAGGCTGGCCTGGGCTTGCCTAACCGCGATTATTATTTCAACAGCGATTCGGCTACGGTTAAAATACGTGCTGCGTATGTAAAATATATAACTAAGTTATTCACCCTAACCGGTGTTGACGGAGCTACAGCTACCAAAAAGGCCGAGGGTATTTTAAAACTGGAAACGCTGATAGCCAAATCGCACCTGACACCAACCGAACTGCGCGACCCCGTGAAGAATTACAACAAGTTCGCCGTTGCCGATTTGCAAAAACAGATTCCGGACATTGATCTGAAAGATGCTTTTAAACGGATGGAGCTAAATACGGATACCGTTTTGGTGGGTCAGCCGGCTTATTTTAAAGCATTGGATGGTCTGTTAAAATCTGAACCAATTGAGGTTTGGAAAGATAAAGCCACTTTTACGGCTTTGGATAATGCCTCCACCGCATTAAGTAAAGCTTTCAGAGATGCCAACTTTGAATTTAACGGTAAAACCCTGAGTGGTAAAAAACAAGAACAGGAGCGCTGGAAAACCGTTATTGAAACGGTTGATGGTGGTATAGGAGAGCTGCTGGGACAGCTTTACGTAGAGAAATATTTTACGCCGGATGCCAAACAGCGCATGCTTGCCCTGGTAAACAACCTGCAAGCGGTATATAAAGACCGCATTGAAAAGCTGGATTGGATGAGCCCCGAAACCAAGGCTAAAGCCCTGGCTAAACTGGCCGCTTTTACCAAGAAGATCGGTTACCCGGATAAATGGAAAACTTATGATGATGTACAGATCAGCAAGGATGCCTATTACAAAAACCAGGAATCTATTGCCCGTCACCACTATAATGAGATGATTAAAAAGGCAGGCAAACCGGTTGACAAAACCGAATGGGGTATGACTCCTCCAACGGTTAACGCTTATTATAACCCTACCTTTAACGAGATTGTTTTCCCGGCGGGTATTTTACAGTTTCCTTTCTTTGATAAGGATGCTGATGATGCCATTAACTATGGTGCTATAGGCGCGGTTATCGGTCACGAAATGACGCATGGTTTTGACGATCAGGGTCGCCAGTATGATAAAGATGGTAACCTGAAAGACTGGTGGACAAAAGCCGATGCCGACAAATTTAAAAGCCGTGTAGGCCTGATGATTGAGCAGTACAACAAATTTACGGTATTGAACAATCTGCACGTAAACGGCAGCCTTACCCAAGGCGAAAACCTGGCCGATATTGGTGGTTTGGCTATCGCTTACGAAGCATTCAAGAGAACAGAACAGGGTAAAGGTGACGCCAAGATCGATGGCTTTACACCAGATCAGCGTTTCTTCCTGTCGTTTGCCCAGGTATGGCGCATCAAAACCCGCGACGAAACCATGCGAATGCGTATCAGTGTCGATCCGCATTCGCCAGAAATGTATCGTGTGAATGGGCCGCTGTCAAACACCCCGGCATTTTACAAAGCATTTGACATCAAACCCGGCGACAAACTTTATCGCCCCGAAAATGAGCGTGTAAAAGTTTGGTAAGATATAATAATTGCCTGCGAGAATACGGGCGATAAAAAATAAAAAAAGCCACCTGATTTTGGGTGGCTTTTTTATTTATGGTAACTCGTTGGCCGGTAATTGATTGTGATTATGTGTGATATTATTATGATTATATTATTGTTAAATAATGTAATTTATGTCTTTATAGATAGTGTTATTATTGTATGTTTGCGCCAAAATCAAATATTAAATTTTATCACTTTTTATGAAAAAATTTTTATTCTTAATCCCTTTAGTGGGTATGCTATGGTCATGCTCTAAACAAAGCCAGGTTAAACCGGGGCAGGCCGAATCTCCATCCACACCAAACAAATTACAAACCAAATCAGCTGTAGATCATGTATGGGACGTATTGGGTTTTGGTTATGATGTAACCGGCGAATACGGAAACTCAAGCGCAACAACATTCCAGGTAATTGATATTGCCAAGCTTAAGGCTGCTGATGCATCGCGGGTTGTAACGCAATTGAATACTACCAGGAACGCGGTATTCTCTTACGGCGAAAACGCGCAGGCTTACTCTTCAGACCTGTCGGCCC
Source organism: Mucilaginibacter sp. 22184 (assembly GCF_052045695.1). Taxonomy (NCBI): domain Bacteria; kingdom Pseudomonadati; phylum Bacteroidota; class Sphingobacteriia; order Sphingobacteriales; family Sphingobacteriaceae; genus Mucilaginibacter; species Mucilaginibacter sp. 22184. The sequence goes on along the minus strand of NZ_JBQEPI010000009.1, from coordinate 203,480 downwards.
ATTTAACTGCTACAACAGGTTTTGCAGTATTTAAAGGTTCTATTACAGCAGCTTACTCTAATTCAAACTCTTTTAGCTCCAAATATATTTATGGTAGCTATAGCTTGTTAATGCAACAGAAAGAATTGAAATTTAACGCTACTCCTGCTTTATTGCAAAGCTATTTAATGCCAAGCTTTGTGCAGGACGCCGCCGCGCTTACGCCTCAGCAATTGGTAGCCCAATACGGTGCGTTTGTACTTTCGGACATTATGCTGGGTGCAAAACTGGAAGTTACTTATCAATCAGAAACTAAATCTTCTGACCGCAAAAGTGCTGCTTCTGCCGGTTTAGATGAAAAAATAAGCTTATTATTTTCATTAAAAACGGATATCAACACCAACCACGCACAAAGCAGCTCCAACTACAATCAGTACTTACATTATATCACTCATGGCGGCGATCCTACTAAAGAAATTGTTGGTACAGTAGCCTTTAACCAGGTGGTACCGGTAATTGATTACAGCGCATGGCAAAACAGCACCAACTTTGACAATGCTGAACTGATTGACATTAAAAAAGATGGATTAATACCTATTTACGCATTAATTGCCGATCCGGCTAAATCCGCAGCTGTTAAAGCTTATGTTGACCAATATTTAAAAGATCACCAGGTTAATATTACTCCTGCGCCCCCATCACTGCCCGAAGGACAATTTACTCGTAACGACAATACCGGCCAGGTGTATATTGTAATGGACGGCGCGCTGCGCTATATCCCAAATCAGGACGTACTTAACGGCTTATTTGAGTTTAATACCTCACTGATGGTTCATTACAGCGCTGCCGACTTAAGTAAATATGCCATGGGCGAAACTATATCGCCAGATAACGGCATTATTAATGATACCCAAACCGGTAAAGTATACTTCAGGGAGCGTTCTTACATTCGTTACATCCCTAACCTGCAGGTAAAGGCCCTTTACCACTTTAACTTTAAACCGTTAAGAAACGTAAACGGCATAAGCGCTTACGTAGTTGGTCCGGATATGTAATTGATGATATTGATATAGACGTATCACATACGTCTGATAAAAAATGCCACCTGGTTTCGGGTGGCATTTTTTATTTATTGGTAACGTTATGCCGAACTTGTTTCAGCATCCCTCGAGCAAAGTAAGGAGCGAGCAAGCTAACTGTCCTGTGGGATCCTGAAACAAGTTCAGGATGACTTTGCTTTTTGCTTTCAGCCTTAGGCTTTCTGCTTTAAGCCAATACGCTTTCCACCCAGGCTTTGCCCCAGTTATCCAGTTCATCGGCAGTCCATAACGTTGGATAAAATATGCGTTTCTGGAAACGGGGAGGCAGGTATTTTTGCCAGTTGGTGCCACCGGTGGCTTTGATCTCCTCGGGTTCACGGTTCAGATAACGTACCGCCGATTTATAGTGAGATAACGGCCAGTTGATATTTACGTTTACATCCAATTGTTTAAGCTCCTGCTTTAGTTCGGGCGGCAATTGTCCGGCGGTTTCAAACTGGCGAGCCAGAGCGTTAAAATTATGGTTAACACTGGCTTTGCCTAACTCAATAAATGTTTTGGAATATTTTTTCTCGAACTGTTTTAGGGTAAGTGTTTTTTTGCCGGTAGATAATTCGGTAGCGCCAAATTTCCAGTACAGGTACTCAAACTGGTCTTCGATAGTGGCCGTACTCAGTTCCTGGCGTTTATCCTTGTCAACCAGGTTGATAAAGTCGGTGGCATATATCTCGATCATGCGGTACTGGCCCGACTGGAATCCGCTGGCCGGCAGCAATGACATCCGGAATTGCAGGAACTGTTCCTTCTCCATCCCGTCGACCATGATCTCGAAGGATTGAGTCAAGGCGCCGAAATACCGGTTGATGCGCTTTAATCGTGCTGTAAAAAACTCCACCGTAAGTGGTTGTGCTTCGGCAATTTGCCGGCATTCATGCAGGGCCAGTTTAAAATACAATTCGGTAATCTGGTGATACATGATAAATATCTCCTCGTCGGGAAATGGTGTTTTAGGACTTTGCAGGCTCAGGAGCGTATCCAGGTGGATATAATCCCAGTAGGTTAAAAAATCGGCGTGTAGTAAACCATCGAGATAGGAGGTCATGTCCTGCCCCATGGCTTCATATTTTTCCTGCAAACGTGCCAGGCGATCTTCAATTTCTGGATGGAAATGCATCATCAAAGGTAATAAAAATGAGATACCGGCAAATTGATGTGATATCTGTAAAAAACGGAAACATTTTTAAAATGTAAATGTCTTTATAGGTGTCTGGATTAGAATTTTCAGAATTTAAGGATTTTCAGAATTGTACTTCATGATTCTGTTAATTTTAAAATTCTGTAAATTCTGATCAAAAACATTAACCCTCATGAAGATCAGTAAAATACTAATAGGTATTGACGATAGCGCTTATGCGCGCAATGCCGCCGCTTATGGCTTTGATATGGCCCGTGATTATAAAGCCTCCGTGGGGTTGGTACACATCATCGAGCCAATTGCAATACCCTCAACACCTGCTGATAATTTAACAGGGATACCCATGGATAGCACATTCGGCATCCAGGAGGTGGAATTAAGTGAGGTGCAAACTAATCAGACAGAAGCGCTTATAAACAGCACCATCAAAGAGTTTGGCGATGGACTGGAGATAACAGCTTTTAAACAATACGGCTCCCGCGCTGAGGGGATCATTGATTGCTGCAAAGAGTTTAATGCCGATATGATTATAATAGGCACACACAAACGCTCGGGCTTTGACCGCCTGCTCATTGGCAGTGTAGCCGAGCACGTGGTACGTCATTCGGCAGTTCCTGTGCTTGTGGTACCCTTTGCGGAATAGTTAGGGTTCTTGTGGCCGGAATCAGTCATTAAAAGTGTTTCCCGAACCTCGCAACACGATCCTCGATCCTAATAAAGTAACCTGAATTTAATAGTATGTTCAATAGCTTTTAGCTCGTTGAGTACCTGCGGATCATAGCCGGTATTAACATCGGTAATTACATAACCTATCTGGGGGTTGGTCACCAAAAATTCGCCTACTATATTGATATTGTGGCGGGCAAATACTTCGTTGATCTTGGCCAGTATACCCGGTATATTTTTGTGGATGTGTATTAGTCGGTGAGCATTGTTGACCCGTGGCGGTTGCAGATCGGGGAAGTTACAGCTGGTATGTGTTTTGCCCTCGTTCATAAAAGCCATTACCCGGCGGGGTATAAAATCGTTATTGTGAGGATTATGCTTCGGATCATCAAAAATGATGATACCGCTTTCGGTGGCCGCATCCGCCAACTTACGGTTGCATTTACCAAAAATACCGATAACTTTTAATCTGCCCGCGTTCTGAACCTGCTCGGGAGTAGGCTGATTAGCTTGGTCGCAAAACAAAACACCGGCTTCTTCCAGGTATTTTTCTTCAACGCTTTCGCGGTGGCGCAGGTTGTAACCCTCTTTTTTCATCTGCGCCAGCGCGTCATCATCCACATTACCAACAATGAGGCATTTGATGCGGTTTTTAGGGTACGATATGGCGCGTGGTAATTTATTGAGGTATAAAAACTCGTCGAAGCTGGGCGTTATATGATCTGCTTTTTCGGCTACCGATTTACGCTCGATATTCTCGGTAAAGGCGAAGAATTTTTTGATCATGCCCGACTCCTTCAGCTGGAAATCGGAATAGCCATCGCCAATGCCATAAATATCACCGGGTAGTTGCAGTTCTTTCAGTAATTTAACCTTGCCGCCTTCCTGAGATAGGGGATTTTCGCGGTCGTAACCGATGATCTTGCCATCTTCGTCAAATACAAAAGTATTGGCGTAGATGTTTTCTTTTTTGATATGGTATTCGGTAACTACCGGGGTAATAAATTCTTTGAAACCACCTGATACAATGAGTACTTCATCCTGGTGATTTTTAAAGAAAATAGTATTGCGCGAAAATGAAGTGGATACTTTTTTCTTAAGATGACTGATCAGCTGCTTTAAATGATCGCGGTTGGCCTCTAACAGTTTAACCCGGTTTTCGAGACTCTGCGTGAAGGATAACCTGCCTTCCATCGAAGCGTTGGTGAGGTCTTCTATCTGCTGATAAATAGCTTCCCGGTTTGGGTGGTTTTTGAGGGAAATGCGGGCCAGTTCGTCAAGGGCCTCAACCTGTGTAAACGTGCTGTCGAAATCAATAATAAAGTACTGCTCCATCTTGGGTGCAAATGTGCGAAAAAAAATGCTGATGATGTAAGGTAATAATATATTGATTCTATAGAATTAATATACCCTGCCAGGTAGAATCGTCTTCGATATAAAAATAATTATGTCATTGCTGTATTTCTATGAAACACGCAAAAGGTTTTGATAAGGTATTTGGTTTTTAATGACAGCAAAGATTCGGTGTATGATTTTGTTTCTTACGGCATTTAAGACAGACATTTTATTTTTCCCACCGGCTACCTTTCTTTGAAAGTATTCACCAAGGTCATTCTTCAAGCGTATTGCACTCATAGCAGCCAGATGCAATACGCTTTTAATGGCTTTATCGGCATATACAGACACCTTACTTCTACCTCTTATGGAAGTGCCGGATTGATGGTCAAACGGAACTACACCACTGTAACAGGCCATTTTGCGAGGCTCTGTGATTGTTGTAAAGCCCGCTGTTTTAGCTAACATCATCCAGCTTAGTACCTTTCCTACACCAGGGACAGAGCGTATCAAAGCCGCTTGCTTAGCTAATTGCTCATCTGTATGAATAAGGTCTTGAATAGCGGACTCGATCAGTTTTATCTGTTCATTAGCTAAGTCTGCCATTTTTTTATTCATTACCGATAGTGTTTTGTTCAGGCCCGTTTTTTTCATCCTTGGATAATCGGTCTTTTGACTAAGCAATTGACGTTTTACTTTCATCCGGTAGGATCTTTCTGCTAACAGTATTTTCATTTTTTCAATGCTAACCGGAGAAGGCTTCCATTGATGCAGCTCACGATGATGTTTCTCCATAAAAAGGGCGATACGTAAGGCATCAGCCTTATCACTTTTACCGCGAACTAAACCGATGCTTTTTTTAATATGTAATGGAGACACTACGAATACCCTGTGCTGGTGTAACTGGGCTAAAGCCTCATACAAAGGCCAGTTATAACGGCCTGTATTCTCCATAGCTATCAGCAACTCATGTTTTTGATAAGAGCGAAAGAAACCAAGAATAGCTTTTACTTCATTCTTAATAATAAAGGTTTGATTTTGGTTGTCTTTACGGATACAGATATCCAAGGTAAGATTACTAATGTCGATACCAACAATTGTTTGATTTTGCATAAGTTTGTAATGAAAGTTAACGATTGAGATCATCAACATTGCTCAACTCCTTAATAATGGGTCTTCAGCCCGAATTTCTATCTGAGCATATTGATGAAAAGGAAGCAGGGTCTTAATCGCAATGTGAGTCACTAACCCGGAGCGAAGCATAGTTTACCCTGCTTCTTTCTCAATCAAATAATTCAATATAATAATTATGCTAATCTAAAGGAGCGCAGCGTGGCAATCTCCTCCGCTCGAATATTGAACGCTATGAGATTGCTTCGTCGTTCCTCCTCGCAATGACATAGAGGAAAGAAATTTGCCCATCAAAACGCTCCCCCTTTAGGGGGCTGGGGGGCTTGGGGAAAAATGTCCTATACGTGTCTACATCCGTGCATTGAGTAGCCTTGGTTGGCGCCATACCTTTGTTATGTCAAAAGAAAAAAACACAAAACATTAAAACATAACATCATGAAAACACAAGCCAACACCAGCAAACCAGCTTCAATTATCCTTACTTTAACTACAGGCGTTCAACCTATTGATCCGGCTCAGGATACGCACATTGAAAGCAATGTTAAAGCATTTTTAAATGTGCTTAACTCGGGCGATGGTAAACCATTGGAAGAACTTTCACCCGTTGATGCCCGCGCGGTACTCACCGGCGCACAGGAATCGGTACAGTTTGATTATGCTGATATCAACGTTACCGAAAAAAACATTACTGCCGATGGACAAGACATCAAATTAGATATTGTGAAACCTGCAGGTGCAACAGGTGTGCTGCCGGTGTTTATGTTTTTCCATGGCGGCGGTTGGGTACTGGGCGATTTCCCTACACACAAACGCCTGGTTCGCGACCTGGTGGTGGCATCCGGCGCAGCCGCGGTATTTGTAAACTATACTCCATCGCCAGAGGCGCAATACCCAACCGCCATTAACCAGGCTTATGCCGCTACCAAATGGGTAGCCGAAAATGGTGCCGAGATTGGTGTAGATGGTAAAAACCTGGCCGTTGCCGGTAATAGCGTGGGCGGTAATATGGCTGCTGTGGTTTCGCTGATGGCCAAAAACAACAACGGTCCTAAAATTAAATTACAAGTGCTATTATGGCCTGTTACCGACGCCAATTTTGAAACCGGATCATACAACCAGTTTGCTACCGGCCGTTTCCTCACCAAAAACATGATGAAGTGGTTCTGGGATAACTATACTACCGATGGCAACAAACGCAAAGAAATCTATGCGTCACCTCTACAGGCTACCCTTGAACAATTAAAAGATCTGCCCCCTGCTGTTGTTCAAGTTGCCGAAAATGACGTGTTGCGTGATGAAGGCGAAGCTTATGCCCGCAAATTGGACGAAGCCGGTGTACCGGTAAAATCTCTGCGCTTTAATGGTATGATACATGATTGGGGCTTACTTAACCCGCTGGCACACGTTCCTGGCGTTAAAGCGGCTATGCTGCAGGCCGGTTCCGAGCTGAAGAACGCATTAGCTAAATAACTTTTACAAAATACCCGTAATAAAAATCCCAGCTGTAATATAGCCGGGATTTTTTAGTTTATATATTTGCCGTCCTGCCCTATTAAAATACATACTTATGGAATATTCTAAAAATTACGTTGCGAAGGAAGAACACATCGATGTTCAGGAAATTATGGATGGCTTGTATTACCCCTTTTACATGGAGTACTGCAGGCATGATTACATCCGCGAAGTGTTGGGTTTCGACTTTGAAATCGAAGCCAAAAATGGTGTGTATATGGTACTGTCAAACTACAGCATCAGCTTTTTAAGGTCGCTGAAAAAAGGTGATAACTTCAGCGTTACCTGCGAGCTTTTTGCCGATAAAGGCGGCGCTCCAAAATTGCATTTTAAACAATCCATCATCCTCAATAATAAGGTGATGACCAAGGCCGTATTTACCGGCACCTGCGTGCCCGCTACTGGCGGCAGGCCTTATTTGCCGGCATCTGTTTTGGAAAAAATAAAGGATGCACCGGTGCTGGAAGTTTAATTGGTAATTAGTAAAGCTTTACAAACGTCATTGCGAGCGCAGCGTGGCAATCCCCGACTTACAGAGCGTCTCTGCAAGTCGGGGATTGCCACGTCGTTCCTCCTCGCAATGACGCGCGGGGAAAAAGGTTTATCCCCCCTCTTTCCGCCGCAGGCGAAGAGAGGGGGGACGAGCGCAGCGATGTCGGGGTGAGTCGATACCGCGTTCTATTCTTACCACCCCAAACTTAATGTCAAATAACTATCTTTGCCGCCATGAATATCCTGATCCTCGGTTCGGGCGGAAGGGAAAGCGCCTTCGCCTGGAAAATTGCTCAAAGCCCAAAGTGTCAAAACCTTTTTATTGCGCCCGGTAATGCCGGCACCACGCAATATGGCACCAATATTAACCTCAAAGTTACCGACTTTGAGGGCATCAAAACTTTTGTGCTCAGCAACGGCATCAACCTGGTATTGGTTGGCCCCGAAGAACCGCTGGTAAAAGGAGTGCACGATTTTTTCCTGAACGATGAGCAGCTGAAAAACATCCCGGTTGTTGGTCCGCAACAGGAAGCCGCCCAACTGGAAGGCAGCAAGGATTTTTCTAAACAGTTTATGCAAAAGCATAACATCCCTACAGCTGCTTACAAAACTTTTACCAAAGAGACTTTGCAGGAAGGTTTAACCTACCTGGCTACCGCGGGTTTACCTGTGGTACTGAAAGCAGATGGACTGGCAGCCGGTAAAGGTGTATTGATATGCACCACGCTTGAAGAAGCTCAGCAGGAGCTTAAAGAAATGCTGGCCGAAGCCAAATTTGGCGAAGCCAGCTCGCGTGTAGTCATAGAGCAATTTTTAACAGGCATTGAGCTTTCGGTTTTTGTAATGACCGATGGTAACAGCTATAAAATATTGCCCGAAGCCAAAGACTACAAACGTATTGGCGAAGGCGATACCGGACTGAATACCGGTGGTATGGGCTCCGTTTCGCCGGTACCATTTGCCGATGCTGCCTATATGAAAAAGGTAGAAGAGAAAGTGATTATCCCGACCATCGAAGGTTTAAAGAAGGATGGCATCCCTTACAAAGGCTTTATTTTTATTGGTTTGATGAACAGCGATGGCGAACCCTGGGTTATTGAATACAACTGCCGCATGGGCGACCCGGAAACCGAAAGCGTAATGCGCCGCATCGACTCGGATTTTGTTGATCTGCTGCAAGGTGTTGCCGAAGGCAATCTGAATGAAAAAGAACTGATCATCAGCCCTAAAACTGCGGCTACGGTAGTAATGGTAGCAGGCGGATATCCCGGCGAATATCTCAAAAATAAAGTGATCACCGGAACCGAGAATATTCATGAATCCATTGTTTTTCATGCGGGTACCTCAACCGATGGCGATAACGTGATCACCACTGGTGGCCGCGTGTTGGCCATTACTACCTTGCAGGATAACATGTTTAAAGCCCTACAACAAGCCACCGCCGATGCCAGCCGCATTTACTACGATGGCATGTATTTTAGAAGAGATATCGGGTTTGACCTCTTGTAGTTCATTGGTTCAGTTGTTCATTAGTTCATTGGTGGCATGGTAGTTTAATAACGCCATCATCTCATAAAAAAAAGCCAGATCGTTTAAATAGCGATCTGGCTTTTTTGTCCGCGTTCACTAATGAACAACTGAACCAATGAACTAATGAACCACCTAAATCTTCCCAAAAATTTCAGACAGCTTCTTTTCCAGGTCTTCGCCTCTCAGGTTTTTGGCGATGATCTTGCCGTTGGGATCCAGTAAAAAGTTTTGAGGGATGCCACGCACCGCGTAGAGGGCGGCAGCTTTACTATCCCAGAATTTAAGGTCGGATACATGATTCCAGGTCAGGCCGTCTTTGTGGATAGCCGCGATCCATTTTTCTTTAGCATTTGGCCTGTCTAAAGACACACCCAGGATAGTGAATTTCTTGTTTTTGTATTTATTATAAGCCACTACAACATTCGGGTTTTCCCTGCGGCAAGGGCCGCACCAGGATGCCCAGAAATCAATCAGCACATATTTACCACGGAATGATGACAGGCTGATCTCCTTACCGCTGGTATCGGCTTCGGCAAACTCAGGCGCTGTAGCACCCAAAGCAACCGCTTTGAGTTTAGGCAAACGCTCGGCGAATTTTTTACCAGCTTCTGTTTGTTTTACAGCGGGTGTAAAGGCATTAAATAAAGGTTCAATATCTACATAGTCGGCACTGTAGGCATAGCCTTCCAGCGCGTTCAGGCTGATATAGGAGTCAGGGTTTTCTTTAATAAATTGTTTATCAACAAGCGTGCTCTTATCATCAATAGCTTTTTCTTCGGCAGATAGTTGTTTGGCAAACGCCGGATCGGCCTGTTGCGCTGGCGTAGCAGCCTTACGCTTAGCGGCAAGGGCCTCGTAAGCGTCATTTATCGGCTTTTGAGCCAGTTTGTATTTTTCGTTATCCGTATTGGTTTTGGGACCGTCAACTTTGGCATTGGCCAATAAATCGGCTGTAGTTACATTAACGGTTCCTGGCTCAATATAAACAGAGTGGTAATCATCGGAGTTATTAACGCCATTCCCTTTGTTATTAAACACCAGGTAAGCGTTAACAGGATCTGCACCTGTTACACCTGTAAACTGGAACTTACCTCCTGCTAAAGTAGCCGAATCGATTATAGTTTTACCCTCTTTACGATATTCCAGGTATACTTTGGCAGGCGCGTTATTATCACCTATTTTACCCTGAATAGTATATTTTGCATCCTGCGCAAAAGTTATAGCTGGCGCTACTGCCAGGGCTAATAAAAATATTTTTTTTAGTACGGTATGATTCATAAGCGCAATATAAAAAAAATAGTCTATCAAATTAGTAGTCTATTGGATATTTTTAACGAGGTATTTATTTTTTACTAAATATCCCTAATTATTTATTCCCTATCAAATTATATCTTCCCAAATAGTTCCTGCAATTTGGCGTCAAGGTCTTCACCACGCAGGTTTTTGGCAATGATCTTACCATCGGGATCTATCAGAAAGTTTTGCGGAATAGAAGTTACCTGGTAAAGCGCTGCGGCTTCATTGTTCCAGAATTTGAGGTCGGATACCTGGGTCCATTCCAGGCCGTCGCTTTTGATAGCAGCCAGCCAGGCCGATTTACCTTCCGGTTTATCTAATGACACCCCTAATACCGTAAAGTTTTTGGTTTTATACTTATTGTAGTTGCGTACCACGTTCGGGTTTTCCTGCCTGCACGGGCCGCACCATGATGCCCAGAAATCAATCAGCACATATTTTCCCCGGAAAGATGACAGCTTAACCGGCGCGCCATTCACATCGTTCTGTATAAAATCTGGTGCTAAGGCTCCTACAGCGGTAACTTTTAAAGCGTCGATACCGTGTTTCAGGTTTTTGCCGCTTTCTGAATCTTTTAAGCCCTGGGACAAACCATTAAATAAAGGTTCAATTTCGGATGGATCAGGCGCCGGACCCGCTACAGAATTAATAGCCAGCAAGCTCAGGTAACTGTTAGGATTGTTGGTAATAAAATTCTTGAGCACTGCCTTTTGCTCGGCCTGGATGTTTTTATAGCGGGCCTGCATTCTGGCCTGAAAATCAGGGGTCTTTTGCTGATCGGGCGTAGCTGCTTTTGCTTCGGCCATTAATGCCTGGGCTTTTTTGTTGATTAAAGCTAACTGACCGGTAAGCCGACGGTTATCGTCATTTAAAACCGAACCCGAAATGAGGGATTTGGAAAGGGAATCTTTACTGTTGATGGTTATGGTACCTTTTTCTAAAAAAAGGTTCAGATCATCCGCGGTATTTGATGGTCCGCCATCCGGGTAGTTTTGCTGAATATATTTATTTAGCCCAACACCTTTATAATCCAGTGCCAGAGTTGCATTAACGGGGTTTAATATGTTACCCTTAAAGCTATAACTACCGGCAGTTACGTTCGACGAGTCGACCACGTTGTTAGAGCCCAGTTGGTATATCAGGTATACTTTAGCAGGAGCGCCAATAGCGCCTACTTTACCATTGAGGGTAAAAGTATCGGAGGTTTGGGCAAATGCCAATATAGGCAACATAGCTGCCACAGAAAAAATCAGTTTCTTCATCAGAGTATCAGAACTATAAGCATTCTTAACGCAAGAATGCCGGTTGAATTATAATTAACTAGTTTAATTTTTGATAGGTACGCCACCAAAGGTCGGGTAATTCGCCCGAAGCAGCCATTTTATAATCGGCATAACTGCAAGGCACCAGGTGAAAACGTTCGTTACGGGACCCACCTGTGGGATACGGAACCTGCATCCACCACCTGTCGGATTTTTTGCTTTTTACAAACACCACTTCCTGATCCTCGTGCTTTAAGCTGGTTTTATAGATAAGGTACTGGCTTTTAGGGTTGAGCGGAAAATCGCGCTTGCGGTTATAAACCCCCTCAATAAAATACCAGATCATTTGAGCCAGCTGCGTGGCGGTTTGCCCGTTGCTGTCATAGGCCGGGTTAAATTCATAAAAACCAATAGAGGTTAGCTTATCGTTAAAACCGGCATAGCGGCAAAGCTGGCAGGCTTCTTCTCCATAAAAGCCGTTTGGCGTGGCATTGGCATTACCCATGGCATCGGCCGACCGGATGGCACCCACATCAAAGCTGATCATGCTGGCATTGCGTATTGCGGGTTCGGTAACCGCTACATTGCCGGTCAGTTCGCCCAGGCGGTGCACATCAAAATAAAGCTTATCCATTACCCGCAGGCTTTCCTGGCTTACAAAATAGGTTTGGTAACCCAGGTTACTGAAATTGAACAAGAAATTGGGTTCATGTAAAAATATTTTATTGAGATAGGATGTCGAGGTGGTTTCAATGCCATCCTGGGTATCATCTTCATCCAGATCAAAATGCGAGTCAACAACTACCAGGTCAACCTTTTGTTCCAGATCTTCATAGCCCAGGTATTGGGCATAAGTCAAGTCCTGCCCGCCGCCTAATATAATAGGGATGATATCTTTTTTGATGAGCTCGGCCACTACGGTTTTAAGCGCGAAATAAGTATCGGTAACCGTAGCGCCGGCACGTATGTTGCCCAGATCGGCAATTTTTACACTGTAGCCGCCCTCATAAAGTTGATAAAGTTTTTCGCGGATATAATCCGGGCCAAGGGCACAGCCCGGATTGCCGGTAGCGTTTCGATCATCCATAACACCGATAATGGCCAGATCGGTTTTCTCTTCCAGATCGGGAAAATCGACAGAATAATGCACAATTTTATCGCCAAGCTGGCTGGTATAATACCCCTTTTTAGGAGCGATCTTTTTAAGATCAATAGGTGTAAAAAAATCAGCTAAGGACATAACTTTTTAATGTGCAAATATGTAGATGTGCAAATGTGGTGATTGATGTGCAGATGTGCAAATATGCGGATGTGCAAATGTGCGAATTTCAGATCTATAAATGTGAGGACGATGTATTTGCACATCTGCACATCTATCTGCACATTTGCACATATGATATTAGTTACCGGCGCAACAGGTTTTTTAGGGGCTGAACTGGCAAAACTGCTGGTAAATTCGGGGCAGCGTATCCGTTGCACAAAAAGGAGCAACTCCAGGATACCAGCTCTTTTAGCACCTTATCAAACACAGATAGAATGGGTGAATGCCGATATGCTGGACATATTTGCCCTGGCCGATGCCTTGGAGGACGTTACACAGATTTATCATTGCGCAGCATGGGTATCCTTGAAACAGGCCGATAAAGATCCCATGATCAAAACTAATGTTACCGGTACCGCCAATGTGGTTAACCTGTGCGCCGAGCGCGGCATCCGCATGGTTCATGTGAGCTCTATAGCGGCCATTGGTATTGCTAAACCGGGCGAACTCATCACCGAAAACCATCACTTGGAGCAATCTACCGAAAATGATGGCTATGCCATATCCAAGCTGGAAAGTGAAATGGAAGTGTGGCGGGGCATTGCCGAAGGTTTGGATGCTGTTGTTGTTAATCCATCCCTCATTTTAGGTGCCAGTGCGGGCACATCCGGTACGGGTGCATTATTCAAAACCGTACAAAAAGGACTTAAATACTATACCGGCGGTAGCGGTGGCTTTGTTGATGCAGAGGATGTAGCCAAATGCATGATAGCCCTCATGAACAGCGATATTACTGCCGAGCGTTATATCATCAGTGCCCAAAATTATACCTACAAAGATATGACTACCGAAATTGCCCAAAATTTCGGCATCAAACCACCAGCTAAACTGGCCAAACCCTGGATGATGGGCCTGGCCTGGCGCGGCGCGGCTGTTATTGCGGCCTTAACCGGCAAATCACCAGCTATTGATAAAGTCTCGGCCCGGGCAGCATCTGAGGTGCGGAATTTTGATAATATAAAAATCAGGGAAGCTATCGGTATTGAATTTAAACCGGTGAGCGAAACTATTGCGGAAGTTTGTAAGGCATTGAAATAACAATTATATCATTGCTTGCGAGGAGGAACGACGAAGACAACCGACCGAAGGAGCTCATTAATGCCGTTAAAAATAAACAAACATTAATAATCTCGTAGCTATTCTCATCGATGACAATGCGAGGAGATTGCCACGCTACGCAATGACGCGTGGGGAGGGGCACCTGCACATCAAAAAGCTCCCCCTTTAGAGGGCTGGGGGGCATAGAGCTGCCTGAAGCTTTGAGGCGAGGTATTGGCCTGCTTGGTAAACAGGCGGATAAAATAGGAGGGATCATCATAACCCAGTTTATAACCAATCTCTTTTACGCTGAGATTGGTATGCGCCAACAACCTTTTGGCTTCCATAATGATGCGGTTTTTGATGAGATCGTTTGGCGAGGTATTGCTGTAGCGCGTAATCCGTTTGTTCAACGCTTTGGGAGTGATATTGAGCAAATCGGCATATTCGGCTACGGTATGGTGCCGGGTATAGTGCCACTCCACCAGTTGACTAAACGTGCGGGTAAATTCCGCCTCGGCACCGGCATCTTCAACGGTCTGTTGGTGTCTTTGTTTCCACAACCGGGTCGATTTAATGATGAGCTGTTTGAGCAATATCCGCAGCATTTCTTCCATGGAACTATCGTCGCGCTCAAATTCACTTTTTACTTCACCAATGATGTGTTGTGCCGTAAGTGACGATTGGGCGCTCAGCAAAACCACCGGTATTTCATATACATTATGAAACAGAATGCCATCACAGGCCACTTCCTTATCATGTATCTCCACGCAATAAAAATCGCGGTTGTAATAGATCATCGTACCCACGCAATTTTCTGAAAATTGGTGATATTGCCCTACATTGATAAAAAACAGGGCATCCTGCTCCAGTTGATAATCGGTAAAATCAATCACCACCCTGCCCCCGGCTTTTACAAAAACTATTTTGATAAAGCCGCTATAGTCGTCCTGCTGAAGCTTTTGCAGAATATCGTGCTGAAAATCAAAAAAGCCGAATTTTTTAAAAGCGAATTGCTTGAAATAAGCCATAGTAAAAGGTACGGTTTTAAGCTACTTTAAATTTGATGGGTCGATCGTTCCCACGTATGTTTTTGCGGAATTGAGCCGGCGATTCTCCCTTGTATTTTTTAAATGTTTTGGTAAGATGGCTTTCGTCGGTAAAGCCCAGTTCATAGGCAATTTCATTTAACCGCATATTGCTGTGGCGCAGCCTGGTTTCGGCCAGCGATAGTTTGTAATTGATAATAAACTGCTGCAGGTTTTCGCCGGTTTGTTTTTTAAAATACTCGCTGATGTAATTGGTAGAGATATTGAAATGCTCGGCAATGTTTTCGGCTTTTAACTGTTCGGCATCGTAAATGTTCAGGTGCACGTAGTTGATGATCTGTAACGCAATTGTATCGCCCCCGGTTTTGGCGTCGCACTTAATGGTGATATTACGGGCCACTATGGTGATCAACGTATTGATAAGTTGTTGTACCAGTTCCTTTTGCATGTTCGGCCCTTGCTCATGTTCGGCTGCAAGTCCGGCTATAATAGCCGCTACCAAAGGTTTATCCCGCTCATTCCTGATGATCTCGCCCTGATCCTGTTTGCTTTGAAAAATATATTCCAACTTGTGCATCCAGTTTTCGGGGCTATGCTGTTCTTCGTTGCCGCTGGTTATCCCTTTCAGGTAGATGTTGTTGAAGCATACAAATACAAAAGAGGTGGTCTTTTCGACCGTAAAATGATGCGTGGTGAGCGGACCGAGCAGGTAAAGACTGCCTGGTTTGTACCTAAAATCGTTGCCGTTAATATTGTGCGTGCCCTCGCCATCCATAATATAGGCCAGTTCAAAAAACGAGTGTTTATGCGTGCGTATGGGGCATTCGTCCAGCCGTAGAAACAGTATCTCGAAGGGGTTAAATATATGGCGGGTCTGCATATCCTAAAAAACTACCTTTTTATCCCAAAAATGTACTGGAATTAGCCTTGTGCCAAGCCCGACCTTTGGGGTATACAAAAGTAAAGATATGAAAGCTATAATATTAAGTGAAAACGGTGGTACTGATAAACTCATTCTAAAAGAGATCAACAAACCAGTTATCGCGCCTAATGAAGTGCTGATACAAACCAAAGCCTTGAGCATTAACCCTGTTGATGGCTATGTTCGAAAGAACGAGATCTACACCAAAAAGAAACTGATGCCGCTACCCGGCGAAGAAATGATACTGGGCTGGGATGTTGCGGGTACAGTAGTAGAAACCGGCAGCGAGGTAACCGATTTTAAAAATGGCGATGAAGTATTTGGGATGGTTAAATTTCCGGGTCATGCCAAAGCTTATGCCGAATATGTTGCCGCCCCGGCAGACCATCTGGCCAAAAAACCTGCTGGTACTTCATTTAACGATGCGGCTGCGGCTACCCTGGCTGCATTAACCGCCTGGCAAGGACTGGTTACTTATGCCAAAATACAACCCGGCAATAAAGTGCTGATCCATGCAGCCGCGGGTGGTGTAGGGCATTATGCCGTCCAGATAGCCAAACATTTTGGGGCTTATGTAATAGGCACGGGATCGGCCTCAAGTAAGGATTTTATATTGAGCCAGGGCGCTGATGAATTTATTGACTATACCCAGGAAAAATTTGAAGAAAAAGTACAGGATGCCGATATCGTATTTGATTCTATTTATGGCGATCATATCCTGCGCTCTATTAAGGCGGTAAAATCCGGCGGTCGTCTGGTAAGCCTGCTTGCCTTTTTTGAAGGTGAAATTGCCGAAAAGGCCAAAGCTAAAGACCTGCTTACTTATCGTATAGCTGTAGAGTCAAATGGGGAGGATATGAAAGCGATAGCTAAATTGATAGCCGATGGCAAGTTAAAATCCCATGTATCTGAAGTTTACAGCTTTGAGGACATTCCCAAAGCACAGGATAAAGTAGATGGCGGCAAAACCCGGGGTAAAGTGGTGATTGCCTTATAATTCCAATGAATTATATTATATCCTGATAATTAATAAGAGCCGGCTTTAAGCTGGCTCTTATTAATTTAAAAGTAATAATAAATAATAAATGCGATATTTGTCATGTATCTGTCAGGATGATGATAGTAATATCGCATCCAAAAGAACGGATAGTTAGTAGGGGAAACCTTATTACAGCGGGTAGGATGAATGGCAGGTATATTTTAAAAACCATTAAACATTTTACCTTTATGAAAAAGCTTTCCCTATTGTTAGCCGCACTATGCATGGCAGCCATCAGCTATGCGCAAACTCCCACAACACCGCCAGACACCGCCAAACGATGGACCATACATGGCGAAAACACTTTCCTCATTAACCAAAGCTCGTATAAAGATTGGTCGGCAGGTGGTGTAAATTCCTTTGCCGGTAACCTGATCCTGAATTATGATTTTAACTATAAAAAAGATAAATGGAGCTGGGACAACAAAGTGATCCTGGGTTATGGCTTGAGCAAACAAAAAGATATAGGATGGCGCAAAAACGACGACCGTATCATACTGAATAGTTTACTGGGCCGCCAGCTATCAAAATATTGGTTGTATACGTTTTATATGAACTTCCAGAGTCAGTTTACCAAAGGTTATGACTATAGTACCACGCCAAAAACACTCTTATCAGATTTCCTGGCTCCGGCTTATCTGACTTTCGGTCCTGGTTTCGCTTACAAAAAGTCTGATAACTTTAGGATCAATATTTCGCCTGCCGCGGCACGTATCATTATCGTGAGGAATGATTCCCTTTCGCATGTTGGGGCTTTTGGTGTTACACCCGATCATAAAAGCCTGTTTCAGTTTGGCGCCTCTTTTGATGCCTACTACAAGGTTAACCTGGTACAAAACATCAGCCTGGAAAATATCCTGAAACTATACTCAGATTATCTGCATAAACCCGGCGATATCTATACCGATTATACCGCCAACCTGTTTATGAAAGTAAACAAGTTTGTAACCGTAAATGCTGGTGCGCAATTGATTTATGATGGTAAAACCAAAATACCCGTTGTTGAAAATGGCGTGAAGACCACCAAGATAGGTCTGCAGGTTAAGCAGATCTTCGGCGCGGGCTTAACATATAAGTTTTAGACGGCCCGCTCGTCATAAAAAAGCCCCTTAACTTACTGGTTAAGGGGCTTTTTATTAAAAGCTTTTACTTATTTAACAGCTTCAACTTTAAAATTCTCGAAAGTTACCGGGAAGCTCAGTTTACCCGGCGCGGCGGCTACCATACCAATTTCGGCCTTTACATTAGGCGGGAAATAAGCCAGGCGCAGCATATCAAATTTTTGCCCGTCAAAAGAGTATTTGATCTCTACATAATCGCCTTTACGCAGCAGCTTTAACCATACCGATTTCGGACTGTCATGACGCGGCACAACCGACCAGTCTGACACTTCGCGGGTTACCACAGCGCTTACATTCTGCACGCCATCAACATACTCAATACCGGTTTTGATCCAGTTTTTTTCGTCGATGCGGATCATTAGTCCGGCCTGGTGAAACAGTTCATGGTAGCTACCGGTGATCTTTACGCTGGCCTCAAAATTACCCTCCGCTTCCTGGTAGTAAAACGGACCATTGTCACGCTTAAAGCCGTAATGTGTAACCTGCCAGTAATCGGTACCCGGATCAACCGTAAAAGTGAATTTTTGGGCATTCCCTTCGGCCGCTTTGGTTGGCTTGTTAAACCATTTCATCTCGGGATTACTTTGCGCAAAAGCGCCGGTAGCGGCAAACAGGCAGATCATAGCGGTTAGTTTGATTTTTTTGTTAAAAGATGTTTTCATTTGTTAGATAGGTAATTAGAAAAATGTGCCGCCAAGATAGGAAATAAGTTTATGGCTTTGTAACAGATACATGTACTTTACTGCATAAATGAGCGTTAACAAGCTGTTGCCATTTATGTGTAAACAAACTTTATGGCGGCTGATTAGTTATTCTTTATTGTACTATATTTAAGCATAAAAAAAATCAAATGATGAAATATCGAATATCCATCCTGGGGCTGCTTGTAGTAGCAGTTCTTGGACAAAGTTGCGTAAGCACCAAAAAATACAAAGAGCTGGATGCCAACTATACCCAGCTTCAGAACAGCACCCGCGATCTGAGCGTGAAGTATCAAACCAGCGAACAGGCGCTGGCCGTAGCCAATGGTCGGGTAAGCAGCCTGGAAGATCAGCTCAAGTCCGAAAGGTCGAACGTAAAAGCCTTGCAGGATGCGCTGGATAAATGTTTAAATTCCAGCAACCAGGGTAGCGTGAATATCTCTAAACTGGTTGATGAGATCAACAGCTCAAACCGTTACATTCAGCAGCTGATAAATGCCAAAAGCAAAAGCGATTCGCTCAATATGGTGTTAACCAATAACCTTACCCGTTCATTAAGTCCACAGGAAACACAGGATGTTGATGTGAAGGTATTGAAAGGTGTTGTTTACATTTCGCTGTCTGATAACATGCTGTACAAATCTGGCAGCTATGAAATATCAGACAAGGCAGGCGCGACCCTAAGCAAAATTGCCAAGATCATTACCGATTACAGCAATTATGATGTGCTGATAGAAGGTAATACCGATAATGTGCCTATCTCTCAGAAAAATATCCGCAACAACTGGGATCTGAGCGCGCTGCGTGCATCATCAGTTGTGCAGGCCCTGCAAAACAATTACCAGGTTGATCCTAAACGCTTAACAGCTGGCGGTCGTGGTGAATACAACCCGATTGCTGATAACAGTACCCCAACCGGTAAAGCCCAAAACAGGCGTACACAAATTATCATTACGCCAAAACTGGATCAGTTTATGGATCTGATAGGCAAAGCGCCAGCGCCACAGCCTATAGCACCACAGAAATAATAAGCATAAGTAATGATGTAAAAGCGGCGGTCATGAAAATGACCGCCGCTTTTTTGTTTGGAGATCCGGAGGCAACAAGATAGGTTAAGGCATGCGTGTACCGGCAACGGATATTCCCGAGAAGTAAAGGCTTTGTAGAAAACCAACTAGAAGCATTTAAGCATGCCGTAGGTATGCAACCTGAGTCCAGTACCTACGGCACTGATTTTCACACCCGAATTTCTCTACAAAGCTTTAACCCCGATGGGGTTTGCAAAACTGTTAACTAATGACGATTGATCTTGCCTTTGCTACCGCATACGTCTCGCTTGTGGTTCGGTTGCAGTCTTTATTTGTACAGTAACTAAGCACGGTGGCCACAAGTGGGACGCTTGAGGTAGCAATAGCGTTTAGGACGTATCAACCCTTTTGTAACAACCCCTTTACGCAATCGTTTCCGTATATTCTTGTAGCATTAACAGTTAAAATGTTGGCTTTTCTATAAGTTTTCTTCGATATTTGGTTTGGCTGGTCAAAGCCGACCAGTCATTTTTAACCAATTTACCTATTCTTCATGGAAAAATCACGCCGTACTTTTATCAGGCAGGCCGCGCTGGCGGGTGCCGGTGTAATGCTTGCCAAAAACAGCTGGAGCGCCAACAGCTATAAACGCATCATCGGTGCCAACGATCGTGTGCGGGTGGGCGTTGTGGGCTTTTCAGACCGTCACCGTAGCTCACATATCCCCAGCTTTATGAACCATTACAAGGAACTCAACTTTGAGGTGGTTGGCGTATCTGATATCTGGAAACGGCGACGTGAAGAAGGAGCCGCCATCTGGAAAGAGAAGATGCAGCACGATGTAAAGGCCTATCGCAATAACGAGGAAATGTATGACAGCAAAGCGGTCGACGCGGTGTTTATCAGCACGGCCGATTTTCAGCACGCACGCCACACCATCGAGGCGGTAAAAGCCGGCTGCGATGCCTATGTAGAAAAACCTTTTGCCGAAACCATGGAAGATAACCGCGCCGCCCTCAAAGCGGTAAAGGAATCGGGTAAAATTGTACAGATAGGCTCACAGCGTCGCAGCGGGGCCAATTACCATGCGGCTAATGATTTTATACGCTCGGGCAAGTTTGGTCCGATCACCATGGTGGAACTAACCTGGAACGTAAATCAGCCGGGCCGCTGGCGTCGGCCGGATCTGCTGGGCTTGTTGAAAGAAGAAGACACCGATTGGAAACGCTTTATCATGAACCGCCCTTATGAGGCTTTTGATCCGCGTAAATATTTAGAGTTTAGATTATTCTGGCCATACTCATCGGGTTTGGCTGGCCAATGGATGAGCCACCAGATTGATACCGTACACTGGTTTACCGGCTTAAAACATCCGCGCAGCGTGGTAGCCAATGGGGGTATATATGTATGGAAGGACGGCCGCAGAAACTGGGATACCATTTTAGCTGCGTTTGATTATGGTCCGCTGGATGATCCTTCCACAGGTTTTCAGGTAACTTTTGGCTCGCGCATGCACAATGGCGATGAGCACCCGGCCGAAATCTATTACTCCAACGGCGGTGAATTGAACCTGAACACCAACAAGGTTTCGCCCGAAGGTGGCCTTACGCAAAAAATGGCCGATGCCATGCATATGCAGGCCAACCTGCTGCCCGAGATCAGCCTGGCCAATACCGAAAAGGTGGTTGCATCGGCCAATACCGGCGGCGATGTGCTTACCTCCAACCACGTGCGCAACTGGATGGAAAGCGTACGCAGCCGTAAGGAACCGCATGCCCCTGTCGAAGCAGGTTACAGTCACTCCATAGCCAATATCATGACCAATGCCGCCGTGCATACCGGCTACAAAGCCACTTTTGACGAGGCTACGCAGGAAGTAATGGCTAATGGGAAGGTGTTTAAATATTGATTTTTTATAGTTCCCCTCTTGAGAGGGGGCGCGTTGGTTTGTGAATTGGCGGGGTGTGTTTATGAAAGCGAAGAAACACACCCCTGCCCCTCTCAAGAGGGGAGCCCACGAGCGCAAAATTAGCATGACGCATAGCCGACTCACCGGTCTACGCTTCGCCGGACCACCCTCTCTTCGCCTGCGGCGGAAAGAGGGGTAGAAGGATTTTTGGAGTAAGGAACAAAGACCGTTTTGTTCTGTCCTTGCTCTTTGATCCAAAAGTCTTTGTTCTTTTCCTCCCCTCTATGCGCGAAGCGGAGAGAGGGGTGACAAGCGCAGCGATGTCGGGGTGAGTCGATACGTGTTTATTTAACCTTATATCCATACTATGAGAACCATAAAAACTTTAAGCATCGCCATCCTTGCAACGATATCCTCATTAGCACAAGCTCAAAAGGCCGAGCCTGTAAAGATCACCAAAGTATCAAAGGACAAAATAGATATATCCATCGGTGGTAAACCTTTCACCAGTTTCCTGTTTCCCGATACGCTGGAGAAACCCGTACTGTATCCCCTGTATACCGCTGGCGGCACCGTAGTAACCCGTGGTTTCCCGCTGGCGCCGCGCCCAGGTGATCCGGTTGATCATCCGCATCACATCGGCATCTGGTTTAATTTCGAAAACCTTAACGGGCTCGATTTCTGGAACAATTCCTACGCTATCCCTCAAAGCAAAAAGCACGCTTACGGCTGGATCCGCACGGATAAAATATTGGAAACCAAGAGTGGAAATACTGGTGTACTGAGCTACCACGCCAACTGGATAAATCAACAAAAGGAGGTGATCCTGGAAGAAATCACCCGCTTTGAATTTAGTGGCGATGATCATCAACGCATTATCGATCGCTACACTACGCTGACCGCCGATAAAGACGCCTTGTTTAAAGATGCCAAAGACGGCTTGCTGGGTTTGCGTTTTGCCCATGAACTGCAGATCCCCGATACCGCCGACCAAAAATATACCGACGATAAAGGCAATGTAACCGTTGTAAAAGGCGGCAAGGACCATATCGCCAACGGTACCTACCTCACCAGCGAAGGCAAAACAGGCAACGATGCCTGGAGCACGCGGGGTGTATGGTGCAAGGTTTACGGCAAGATGGGTACCGATTCGGTAAGCATAGCCATTATTGATCATCCTAAAAACGTAAACTACCCAACCTTCTGGCATGCCCGCGGCTATGGGCTGTTCGCGGCCAACCCCTTGGGCGAAAAGATTTTTACCAACGGCAAATCAGAAAAGAACCTGACCCTTAAAAAAGGCGAATCAGTAAGGTTCCGCTACCGCATCGTGATCAGCAATGGCGGGCAAACCATTAGCGCAGCAAAATTGAATGAACTGGCCGGGAGCTTTGGGAAGAATTAATATGGTGTAAAAGGAGGGCTGTCACCCTGAGCTCCGTCGAAGGGTAGGGCGCGGAGTCCCGCCCAGCATGCTTCGACTTGGCAGCATGACAGTCATCAAAAAAATAGGGGCCTTGTGCGATTCCTTCCTTGGGGAAGGGGAGGAAGGGGTTTATGGAATGGGGAAATCATCGCGCACAAAAAAAGCTATGCTATTATTTAAAACTTTTTAAATCATAAAAAGCCCATCAAAAATTTGCCGAAAATTGTTAAAACGAATGTTTCCGAATAAATTTTGAGTTTTTTCGGCCCCTTTTTTGTCGTTTTAGAGCAGAAAAATGTTAAAATAGAACTTTAAAAAGTTTTTGTACAAAGCCCCCGCTTAAGTGCTAAGGGCTTTGTGATATAATTTATTTTTTACTGACCAACGGTAAATGATTCCCAGCCCGAGGCTGTAGCCCGGTTGCAGGTCATGGCCTGGGTGCCATTTTCGCTGCTGATGAATTTGCCGTTATTGCCACGCAGGGTAACCTTGCCATCGGGCGTGGTTATCCAGTCGAATTTTTCCCAATCGCTGGCTGTTGCCCGGTTACAGGTAATGGCCATGGTACCATTTTCTGAGGATACAAATTTGGCCTTGCTGCGCAGGGAAATTTTGCCGCCGCCAGCATCAATCACGGTAAAATGCTCTGTATCACCGGCAGTGGTACGGGTACAGGTCATGGCTGTAGTGCCATTTTCGCCGCTTACATAGGCATTATTGAAACCTTTAAGGGAAATAACCGATCCGATTGGTGGATTTGAACCTGTTGGCGGCGTAGTGCTGCCACCCAGATTAAAGTGAGTATAAGAAGTAAAGCCTAAAAAGGTATTATCATTAGGCACACCCAGTGGGTCCTGCTGGTTACGTAATGACAGCATATTGGCGGTACCATAATGATAGTAAGCCACCTCAACACCCGGGAAAATAGGGCTGGAGGTGGAGCAATAGTTACAGCCGGTACTTTGGTTATAAGCGCTGCGCTCAAAATCGTACCCGGCGCTGATGCGGCTGGAAAGTGCGGTGTACAATGAGCCGTCGCCCTGCATATTAGCTATTTCGGCGGCATAGGTTAAGCCGGTTAACGAATACTGGTAATGCACGCAATCCTGGCGGTCGCAAAGCTCGGGCATGGTACCGTTGCTTTGTATCACCTGGGGTAAAACGGCGTTGATCGCGTCTTCACCTGCCTGGAAAACGCTGGCACTATTCAGGAAAACGCCGATGGCCATTTTAGCATAACCGGCAGATACATTCCAGTTGTTATTATAGGCAGGTACGTTGTTGATGTAGTTGTTTTTTACATTGTTCAGATAGTCGTTAAACTTGTTAATATCCGCGGTAGACCAATTGGCCGATACGCCATTGGGTTTGTAATAACGGATAATTTCGGCCGCGGCTACAAAGCTGGGTGTGGTCCAGGAGGCTTCCAGGGCAGGTTGGTTAGGATTGTCAGAGGCATCAATAGGGGCATAGTTCTGGAAGGTGTATGACCAACCGTTCAATATCGCGATACATTGGTTGGCGTAGGTAATATCGGCTGTTTTGGCAAAACGCAGGGCCAGCGCGTAAGCCAGTTCGGCATCCTTACGGATCTGACTTTTGGACGGGCTCGTATGCCCGTTCGATCCTACATAAACCGTAGCGTAAAATTGGGTGGGCAGGGCATTGTTGCTGATAAAATCAAGCACTTTTTGGTAAGCGGCCGTACGGGTGGCATCGCCACTGTTTACCTGCGAGGCGATCAGATCAAGATTGGCCTGGGTATTGATCACGCCGGGATGGATAAAAGTGGTTACCGCGCGCGGACTGGTTTGCGGTGCGGCATCGGGTGTATTGCTTTTAACAGTTGATTTTTTACACTGGCACAACAACGTGCACAGGGCAAACAGGCAGGCAAAAGCCAGC
This sequence comes from Mucilaginibacter sp. 22184, assembly GCF_052045695.1. Taxonomy (NCBI): domain Bacteria; kingdom Pseudomonadati; phylum Bacteroidota; class Sphingobacteriia; order Sphingobacteriales; family Sphingobacteriaceae; genus Mucilaginibacter; species Mucilaginibacter sp. 22184. The sequence goes on along the minus strand of NZ_JBQEPI010000009.1, from coordinate 178,583 downwards.
CAGTAGGTGGTTTTCTTTTTCATAGCTCAAGAAATTTGGTTTATAGGTTTGGTTAATTTATTTTTTTGATCTGTATATCTATGATGAACACCCTGATAAAGGTGTAGCAAAAGCACTCCGAAATGCCTTGCTTTTTATATAGCTATACCTGTAAAACAGCTGTATCATCAGCCGGATGTTAAAGCGGGATTTCTTGTCATTTTAAAATTGGTTTATGTTGTATAAAATTGGTTTTAGAAATGCGCAGGCAATAGCAACAAACTACCCGGAAGGTATTGCCAAAAGAAGTGGGTTTGTATAGTGTAGGTTAATTAGTGGTTTACCCAAATTTATTTATAAGCTTTTATAAAAAGCTTATTTTCAGGTATTTATTTACGATAACGTTTTCGTTGGGGTATATAAACAGGAGACATCGATCAAATCTTAGTAATCAATAGCATGACGCATAGTCGAGTCACCCGGTCTACGCTTCGCTGGACCACCCTCTCTCCGGCTTCGCCGCAAAGAGGGTAGGAAAAACCAACAAAAATCCCCTCTATGCGCGAAGCGGAGAGAGGGGTGACGAGCGCAGCGATGTCGGGGTGAGTCGATGCCATGCGTTTGAATCTTCCCACTGTCATATGATGGACCAATACTTTCGTTAGGGTATATTATGGAATATGTAAACACAACGCTGTATTATGAAAAAAGTGGGTTTACACTTTTTTCATTAAAATAAATTTAATTAATTGATTTTCAGGTATTTAATATGAAATTTACGCTGAAAAGTGTAAACCCATGTAAACCCACTTTTTGCTGTGTTTATGAAGATCGACCTACGTTAATAATGGCGGAATTATCTCTTGGTAAAAGCAATTTTAATCCCCATCAGCACAAAAGCTATCGCCGAAAATTTATTGAGCCAGGTGCCTATAAACGGGCTGTTTTTGAGTTTAACCGAGAATGATCCTGCAAAGAAAGTTAATACCAAAAGCCATAGCAAACCCATAACGGCATAGGTTGTCCCCAGGAAAATAAATGGCCGGGCATTATGAATATATGCGGGTTGTATAAATTGCGGGAAAAATGCCAGGAAAAAGATAGCCACCTTGGGATTGAGTACATTGGTGAAAACTGCTGAAACATAGGTTTTTCGGACTGAAACTAATGGTGTTTGTCCCTCCTGTTTGATCATGTTACCACCGGCGAATAATTTGGAGATACCCATGCCGATCAGATAGGCCGCTCCCGCGTACTTGATGATGCTGAAAGCCATAGCCGATTGTGCCAGGATGAGCGATAAGCCGAACGCGGCCAACGTAGTATGTACCAATACACCAGTGGTGATGCCCAGCGTAGCGTATATGCCGGCTTTGTGCCCCTGTGCAATGGATTTGTTCAAAATAAAAACCGTGTCTATACCCGGCGAAATGATAAACAAAAAGGAGGCGACAATAAAAGTAGCGTAATTAATGATACCCATATTTTCAAAGATAGCGATTCGGAGAGAGTTGCGGCAGGGGGTAAGTATTTTGTGAATGATTTGTGTCTGTTAACAGATATTAGTAACATAGTAAAATCAAAACCATAAATTGCCAAAGAGTGGTTTTAGCCAATTTTGAATAGCCTGAAATTGTACCTATTATGAGAAAAGCAATCCTGATCATCGCTGGTCTTTTATTTTATCAAAGTGTATCGGCACAAAATGAAACAAAGCACGACTTAAAATTTGATACCCTGGCCAGGCAATGGGACGAGGCTATTCCGCTGGGTAATGGCATGCTGGGCGCGTTGATATGGCAGAAGGGCGATCATTTACGATTCTCGCTCGATAGGGCCGACCTTTGGGACCTGCGCCCGATGAAGGGCCTGCACCGCAAAGAATTTAGCTATCAGTGGGTAATTAATCAGGTAGATAAAAAGGACTATGCACCGGTACAAAAGTACCTGGATGAACCTTATGATCATGAACCGGCTCCTTCCAAAATTCCTGGCGGCGCGTTGGAGTTTGATACTAAGGACTGGGGTAAAGTAAAGTCGGTTAATCTGCACCTGTCCAATGCATTGTGTACCGTTAAATGGGCCAACGGTATCGTACTGAAAACCTTTGTACACGCCACAGCGCCGGTAGGCTGGTTCAGGTTTGAGAATATCAAAACCGGGCTTGGGCCTAAACTGATAGCTCCCAAATACCAGGGTGCAATAAAAGTATCTGGCGACCCGGTTGGCGGTGATGACCTGTCGCGCCTGGGTTATCCGGCCGGAACCATCAGTCAGCAAGGCAATAGTATTACCTATAAACAAAAGGGTTGGGGCGGTTTTACTTACCAGATCAACGTAAGCTGGCATAAGGTAAATGCAAACACTATAGAAGGTGTGTGGACTATCTCCTCACAATATCCCGCTAAAAAGATCAACCCCACAGCTGCCGCAGTATCGGCGAAGGCCTTAAAACGGGGACTTCAGACTGATTTCGACTCGCATGAAAACTGGTGGGATAATTTCTGGAGCAAATCGGCCATTCATATACCGGACGCGTTGTTGGAGAAACAGTGGTACCTGGAGCAATACAAATTTGGTTCGGCATCACGGGTAGGTGCCCCGCCAATCTCGCTGCAAGCGGTATGGACGGCAGATAACGGTCGCCTGCCACCCTGGAAAGGCGATTTTCACCACGATTTGAATACGCAGCTTAGCTATTGGCCCAGCTACAGCGCTAACCACCTGGATGAGGGCATGGCTTACCTGAACCATCTGGATGCCAATAAAACCAATTACCAACGGTATACCAAAATGTATTTTGGTAAAAGCGGATTGGCCGTACCGGGCGTTACAACCATGAACGGTACAGAAATGGGCGGATGGATACAATACTCGCTTTCGCCAACGGTATCTTCCTGGCTGGGACAGCATTACTATTTGCAATGGCGCTATAGCATGGATAAAAACTTTTTGCGTATCCGGGCCTATCCATGGATAAAATCAACCGCCCAATTTATCGAAAGTCTGACGGTTTTAGATAGCAAAGGCCATCGTAAATTGCCTATCAGCTCAAGTCCCGAGATCAATGATAACGACATTACCGCCTGGTTTCATCAAAACACCAATTACGATCTGGCATTGATGAAATTTACTTTTAAAGCCGCGGCCGAGCTGGCTACCGAATTGGATCAAAAAGCCGAAGCAGCGCACTGGCAAAAGATATATGATGAGTTTGATGACTTCGCGGTAACGCCGGCTAATGAATTGATGTTTGCACCTTCCATGGCTTATAATCAATCGCACAGGCATTTTTCCAACATGTTGTGTATCTATCCGCTGGGTTTGCTGAAATGGGAGGATGGCGAAATGGCGCAATCGGTTATTAAAAACTCCATCCATTTGCTGGATAGTGTGGGGCCTGCTTACTGGTGTGGTTACTCTTATTCGTGGCTGGCCAATATGAAGGCCCGTGCAAAAGATGGCCTGGGCGCTGCTAAAGACCTCACTATTTTTGCCAAAGCGTTTTGCTCCATCAATAGTTTCCACCTAAATGGCGATCAAACGAAATCGGGTTATTCCAAGTTTCAATATCGCCCTTTTACTTTGGAGGGTAACTTCGCCTTTGCTTCGGGGTTGCAGGAAATGCTGCTGCAAAGTTATGCGGGTTTTATCGAGATAACACCGGCTATACCGGCTACGTGGAAAAACCTTTCCTTTGAAAATTTGCGGGCCGAAGGGGCCTTCCTGGTCAGCGTAAAAAAGGAAAATGGCCAAATTGATGAAGTGAAGATTGTATCTGAAAAAGGTGGGAAAACCAAATTGAAACTCCCGTTCAAAACATGGTTTGCTCAAAGTCAAACGGATGTTGAAATAGGCACCCTTAAAGATGGCCTTATTGATCTTGACTTTAAACCCGGCGCGGTGCTTGTGTTAAAAAATGGATATGAATGATAGCTCCTTATTAAACTACATAGTTTAAATTTTTTCGGCAAAAGCAATTGATCAGTTTGATGGTTTATAAATACAAATTTTAACTTTATCTAAGCCTTATCCGTATACCTTTTATAAATGCTATCAAATGTTTAGCTTATGCCTTTGCCCTTATGCTTATATCTTGCTAAATCAATAAAATGGGGATACTTAGTTCCCCTATTCATTTGTATTCTGTTTTTATCTGCGTGTGAGCAAGTAGCTACAAAAAATAATAATCATCCCGCACTTGCCGATTCTATTATCGACAAAGCCAATACTTTACTTAATAGCGGTCAACTGGAGCGTTCTGTTAATTATCTCGATTCGGCATACAACGTTTTTTTTGATCCCGGAATCCCTGACCTGTGGAAAAAATATAATCAAAAGGCTAATTATTATTTATACTACGACAAAAACCTGGTAAAGGAAAAATTATATGCCGATAGTATGATGTTGATACTGAAAGGTAAGGAACTGCAATACAAAGCCGAATATGCTGGTGCCGTATTTGCCAAAGGCGATGTATTGATGGTTGAAAAAAAATACGCCGAGGCCTTTAAATGTTATTATGATGGTAAGCTCTTCGCTCAAAAAAACCTGGATAGTTGCAGCTATTGCCAGATCACTTATCAATTAGGAATGGTAAGATATAGTCAAGGCAATTACTTAAGAGCTATCCCTTACTTTAAGCAGGCATTCGCTGAAAACAGTCATTGTAAAGCTGGCGCAGGCTTTAGTAACTTATTTATTTACCCGCAATCGCACCTCAATACGATAGCGCTGTGTTTTGAACAGGCAAATATGCGCGATAGCGCTGTTTATTACTACAAACGCGCGTTAACCTTTATTGACCGTAATGCCGGGCGCTTTCCGGATAAAAAACAGTTTGCAGAAATGGCCCGGGCGGTTGTGTACGGTAATTTGGGTGGCACCTATGCTCTGATGAATAATTATACGGAAGCAGAAAAATATCTGCAGGAAAGCATTCATATCAATAACAGGCCCGGGTATGCTATGGAAGACGCGCAAACAGCGCAGCTAAAACTGGCTGGTTTGTACATAAAGTTTTCGCGGTTTACGGCTGCCGATTCTTTATTGGGACAAATTGAGCGGGATTTGCTTGCCGGGCGCGGGAAAAGCCAGAGCAATGCTGATAATCGGCTGAAATGGAAAAAACTAAAATGGAACTATTACGATAAAACTCAACAGGTTGCACTGGCATACCAGTATGTTCAGCAATATGATAAAATGCGCGATTCGTTGGATGAGGTTAGTAAGGGTTTAAAGATCGCCGATATAGATCAGGGATTTAAGAATATCGAACAGCAATACCGGTTAACTTTATTAAGCAAAAACGATCAGTTAAAAACCACTTACCTGGTTGCAATCATTGTTTTTGCGGTGATGACGATCATTATTTTACTATTGGTATGGTATAACCTGAAGCGTTACCGCAATAGTGTGAATGAACTTACCAAGCTGAACCAGAAGATCAGCGAATATAATACGCAGATGCAAAAAACGCTTACCGCGCTGGAGCAAAGCCAGGAAGATAATACCCGTATGATGAAAATGGTGGCACATGACCTGCGTAACCCCGTAGGTGCCATGATGACCGTTGCTACCATGATGCTGGATAACAGACATAGGCCCGGTGATGATCATACCATGTTGGAATTGATCAAGACTTCCGGAAAAAATTCGCTGAACCTGATTGATGATCTTTTACAAATTCACACTCGGGTCGAAGAATTGAAAATGGAGCCTGTTGATATGTTTACGCTACTCCATTATTGTGTAGAACTTTTACATTTTAAAGCAGAAGCAAAGGGGCAGCAGATCCTGTTAACTGCTGATCATCTCACCATTAGCATTAACCGTGAAAAAATGTGGCGGGTAATCAGTAACCTGATAGCCAATGCCATTAAGTTCAGCCCAAGCGGTGCTGTTGTCAATGTGCAGATGATCGGCAAGGAAGATAGCGTATTGATAACTATTGAAGATCATGGTATAGGTATACCCAAAGAAATGCATGATAAGATATTCGATATGTTCACCGAAGCCAAAAGGCCAGGAACAGCCGGTGAACAACCCTTTGGCATGGGACTGGCCATCTCTAAACAGATAGTGGAAGCTCATGGAGGGCATATCTGGTTTGAAAGCAAGCAAAACAACGGAACATTTTTCTACGTAGAGTTACCCTTGAATAATTGAAGCATTTCACGAAGTGAGAAGCTGCGTAAGCTAATAAATTAGGCATTTTCTTCTGAACACCTAATTACTACTAACTGATCTAAAGAACGATTGAAGAAATTGTAGTATTGACCGAAAACATGAACTTTTTTATCGTTAAGAAGCATCATCAATCCGCTTATCCGGGCTATCTTCTTTCTTCTTAGGTTGTTTGTAAACGCCCGTGCTTTTACCAAAGTGATAAGTAAAGCTTAGCGTAGCTCTTGAACCCAGTGTACGGCGCTGAAAATCCAGGAGCAAAGCATCGCTGCTTCTTAAAAATGCCCATTTACGGCTGTTGAAAATATCAACGCTATTAAAACTCAAAGAAGCCTGATTGCCCGGGAAATCGTATTTGGCGCCTACATCAAGGCCAAATGCCGGGCGGTTCCTGTCCTGGATAATAAAATCAGCAGCGCGATAATCTGCCCTGATCTGCATGGCCAGGCTTTTTGCAATAGCTATGTTATTGGTGATGTTGGCATTCCAGCTTAAGCCACTGTTTGCCGTTATTCCAAATTGGGGGGCAGCATCATTCTGCCGCTCAAAAATGTTGGCATTGGCGGTAAAATCCCAGGCTTTGATCAAATCAAAATGCCCAATCAGCTCCAGGCCTGTGGTTGTAGAATGTTTTAAATTTTGAGCTGTGGTGATGATCAATCCGTTAACTGGTGCGCTCTCAATGTGTTTAATGACATTATTAAGCCGGCTATAGTAAAAGCTCGAGGTAAATGAAATGTTTTTCCAGTTTTTATTGTACCCCAGTTCCAGGGAATTAATGCTCTCGGGTATCAAATGCGGATTGCCTGTTTCATAATTTGTTGGATCAGAGAAATCTGTGGATGGATTAAGCTCTCTTGGCGTAGGCCTGGTTACTCTGTTGGTAAAGCTAAACCGCAACTGCTGGTCGGCTTTCAATTTTTGCGTTAAAAATACACTGGGATACAAACCTTTACTGGGCACCCGGATAGGTGTGCTGTATAACGAGTTGTTGGGGTCATACGCGGTGTAGGTAGCGTTTAGGTGAGAATCCTCCGCTCTTAACCCTATTTCATAGTTAAAGTTTCGGATTTGATCCTGGTAATTTAAATAGAGGGCATGAATCTGTTTATTGCTGCTGAAAAGGTTGGTATAAGTATAGAAAGGAGAGGAAACCCCATTGCTTAGATCATAAGCATATTGATTATTGTTGCCCAGGCTGATCTGGCTACGGTAACCGGCAGATATTTGCCCTGTTTTACCTGTAGGCAGTATGTAATCGGCCTGTATATTATAATTATTACCATTGTTCCATAAATCGCTTTCTAAGGGATTAGGATCCGGAGGTACTGGCCCCCGTGGGCTTATAATGCTTGAATGGTTTTGATAAACCTGGAGATTGCGGGAGGTGCCATGAGCATAAGAAAAGTTGAAAGTCAATTCCTCTTTAGGTTTTTTAAAGTGCTGGCTGTAATCCAGGTCCAGCTCATCGCTTTTTCCATTACTGGTGGTGGTATTATTTTGATGATTTAACTGAATGGGTGTGTTGTTTGCATCCAAATTATTGATTTCTAATAATTCATCACGGTGGGTATCGCGCAGATTGAGGTTAGCCGAAACACTCAGGATGCTTTTGGGTGTAAATGAATAATCAATGCCCGCCTTTACATTTTGTATCTTGTTATGCGTGGTAGAAGGGAAGGTTTCATTAGAGTAAACCGTTGCATCTGTTGGCTGTAAAAAGGTGAGATACTGAAAACCATTACTATAGGTATCTCCATCGCGCAAGCTGTAATTTCCGTAAACATTTACTTTGCCTGTTTGGTAACTTAAGCTCCCGCTGCCATTATAATTATTGCGGGTACCAGCGGAGGCAGTCACAGAACCATTGAAACCTGCTTTACTATTCTTTTTTAAAATGATATTGATAATTCCCTGGCCCTCGGCATCATATTTAGCAGATGGATTGGCAATTACTTCCACGTTTTCGATGGAACTGGCCGGGATAGATTGAAGGATTTGTGTAACGTCGCCACCGGCAATGAGCGATGGTTTGCCATCAACCAATACCTTTACCCCGGTTGATCCCCGCAGGTTAACATTGCCATTCGCGTCAATCTGAAGTGTGGGCACATTCTGTAACAGATCGGCAGCGGTGCCACCCTGGCTTACCAGACTTTGGTTTACAGCGAAAACTTTTTTCCCGTCTTTGTTTTGCAGGGTTGGTTTTTTGGCTGTAATGGTTACCTCATTTAATACTTTGTTGGGCGATGAACTCATTTGAATTTCACCCACGTTTAAGGTATTAACCGAAGTATTGATAATAATATTCTCTTTAACAACAGGGTTATAGCCTAAATAACTTAGCCTGAGCGTAAATGTACCCGGAGGTAAATTGCCCATCACAAAACTCCCGCTGATATCTGTTTGCGTTGCCAAAATATTAGTTTTAGTTGTGGAGTTTATTAAAGCCACAGTGGCAAAAGAGATGGCTTCATGAGTTTGGGCATCCTTTACCAGGCCAATTATCCTTCCATTGTTTTGAGCATATAGATTATTACAAATGCCCGAAAGCACGAGTATGGTTATTACTAATTTGAACTTAAACAGGTTCATCTGGATGAAATTTTAATAAATGGAAAGTAAATGGACTCTATGGCGTTGGTAGGTGATAAAATCGATCGTGTCCTGGTCTTATGTTGCTGCGCTCACTAATTGCCATAGAGCCCGGATATTAATCGGTCACTACTAACCATGTGAATGGTTAGTAGGTATAGGTATGATCATAAATATTGGCGCCTGTAATGCTGATGCTTTCATCATCAACTTGTACTTTCCCATCCTCTTCTGCTTTAACACTGATGGTATAAGCAGGAAGTAACGTGGCATTTGCAAAATGTAAGTTAACAACTGGTGAATATAAAGGCACGGTTGATTCTATCGTTATGGTAGTTGGTTTACCCTGTGGAAAATCAAGCGCATTAAATTTGAGAAGGGTTTGGTTTTGTTGCTCAGCACCATTTATTTTCCAAAGGGTTTTAGTTTTATTTGTAGGATCGGCAGCTTCTACTCCGTTAAATACCAGGTTTATTAAGCCCTGATTACCCGTAGACGCGATTCCTGCAACCGTTATAGTAAATTTTAGTGTATGACCATTTGTAGGCGGAGGAGTAACTTTGTTACTTCCACTTTTGCCGCACGAAACCATCATAGCATATATTGCAAATACAAATACGCCACGAAAAGTTGATACAAGAACCTTTTTCATTTGGATAGATTTTTAATTGGTTGATAATAGATAAGTTCTGGTTCTGCTTATGGGATTATTTTACCGGAATAAATACCGATCGCTTTTCCCAGTTTAATAAAACCCCTTTTGGAGTGATCTTATAAATCAGCATTTCCTGGTCATCTGGTAAGGTGGTTGTTTTTACATCAACGCGGAGCTGATCTTTGGTTTCATCATATTTGAACGCACCCCACTGATTGGGTACTTTATTGAAAACAGCTATCCATTTGTCTTTCTCTTTGGGTACCAGGAAAAAACCATATTTACCAGCAGGCAGTTGTTTATGCGCTATTTTGATGTCTTTGTCGATTTCAAATGTGGTGGCTTCATTAGCACCAGCACGCCAAACCGTATCATAAGGAACTAAACCACCCCAGATCTTTCTTCCCTTTACCGAGGGGCTGCTGTAATGAATAGTAATGGTAGCCTCACCAATTTTTCCGGTTACCGATTCGGCCGGGCTTACCCTTGGTTTAGGGACTTGCGCATGAGCCGGGGCCGATAGAATTACTGCGATTAAAAGCAGATAAATGTTTTTAAATGTTTTCATGACTTTGATTTTTGATAATCAAAGCTGCCTTTTGCAAATTACCTTCACGAATCTTTTCGACCCGCCCGGTTTTATTTCGAATGAAAAAGGTTGTTTATTCGACAACCGGGGTTTTAACGTCTTTTTGGTGAACCATCTAAATTTTAAGGGTAATCGCAGAGAATAATACCCAAACGATGTAAAACTGTATCTTAAAATATAAAAGGCTGATATTTTTGAATATGAAATTAAAAAAGCCCGGCACTACACTGCTTCAACTGCTCATTTGGGTTGCGGTATTATTGTTGATCTTTTTTTCAGCATTACCAATGGACGGCCCCCGGAAGTCTGTAATATCTACCATCATCAGCACGCTTTCCTACGCAATTATCATTTATGGAAATATCCTGTTCTTGTACCCCATATTTTATCAAAAAAGGAAATTTGTATGGTACGGCGTCCTGGTGGTACTCCTTCTTGTGGTTGTCGGGATGTTGCGGGGTTATATCTCCATCATAGTTTATCAATATTTCTCCATCATAAAACCAGTTCACATCAGCTTTTGGAGATTGCTATATTATGTCCCAAGCGGAATCCTGATCTATATTCTCAGTCTTATTTTTCGCATTTCCATTGCTTATTTTACTTTAAAACAGCAAACAGAAGAGATCATGTTGCAAAAAAGCCAGGCTGAGCTCAATTTGCTTAAATCGCAGGTACAGCCTCATTTTTTGTTTAATACACTGAATAATATTTACTACAAGGTTTACAAAGTTGATCCCCCATCGGCCAATCTGATAGAGCGCTTATCTGATATCATGCGTTATTTTGTAGATGAAAGCCCAAAGGATGTGGTACCCTTATCAACAGAAGTGGCGTTTATTGAAAACTATATGGCGCTGGAAAGAATTCGTATCCGATACGGTGTTATTATCAATTTTGAGAAGGCATATCAGGCAGAACTACGTATTCCTCCGATGTTACTGATGACCTTTGTGGAAAATATATTTAAGCATGGGATAAATAAGTCAAGTAAGCAAAACCAAATAGATATCTCGCTGGTGCAAAAGGGTGGGTACTTGCTATTCAGTACAAGTAACCGATGGTTCAATTCAACGGTGCCGACTAATACAAACGGATTTGGAATTTCCAATCTATCAAAAAGATTATCGATGCTTTATGGCTCAAATTTTGAGTTGACTACCCAGAAAAATGGGGAACTATACCTTGCCTTTTTAAAAATACCACTTTTATGAGTTTGAGCTGCATAATTATTGATGATGAACCAGATGCAGTTGACCTGTTGGAGTTGTTGATAAAACAAAGCACAGAATGGCAGCTAAAAGTCAAGTGTTATGATGCCCTGGAGGCATTGGCTTTTTTGAAGAAGAATCGGGTAGATTTTATTTTTTTAGATATTAACATGCCTCAGCTTACGGGTATGGAGCTGGCCGCTTTATTACCATCCCAAACTAAAATCGTTTTTACTACAGCCTATTCTGAGTATGCTGCAGAGAGCTATAGTTTTCAAACGATAGACTATCTTCTAAAACCTATTACGCTAAAGCGTTTTCTATCATCAGTACAAAAAATAGAGTCTTATTTTTTGAAACGCGAACCGGCAACGCTTGCAAATGCTGAATCGGACGGTGATTATTTTTTTGTAAAATCGGGTAAAGCATTTAGGAAAATATCACTAAAGGATATTCTGTATTTTGAAGGAGAAAAAGACTACATAAGATTAGTTACCGCACAGGAGCAGTTACTCATTTATCGTAGGTTAAAAGATATTGAACAACAGCTTTTGCAGCCATTTGTAAGGGTGCATAATTCCTATATTATCAATACAGAACAACTGGTTAAAATAGAAGATAACCATATTTTCATTGGCGAAAAGCGCCTCCCTGTGAGTGAAAAATTCAGGAACAGTTTTATGGAGATCATTGAAAAACGGAAATTTTAATTCCCCCGTAAACAAAAGGTCTTGAAATTTCCGTCTCAAAACCCATTTGGTCCGGATAGCTTATAGCAAAGAATTATAACCCGAAAGAAGCAGTAAACATTTTCTATAATCCTAAGAAGATTTTAACTGTTTGGTTCACGCATTTTTGACATAAAAAAAGGAAACAACCCGAAAGTGTTGTTTCCTTAAGCAGCGGGAAGCAGGATCGAACTGCCGATCTTAGGGTTATAGCTCACCTTGTCGTTTCCCTTTTTTGATTATGAGCTTAATTTCTTTATGGGTTTATTAATTTAGTTTTTTACCATGCGGCTACCGTAAACGGGCCCTGCACTGTTATCTTTTTTAGGCAGTAGCTTAACGGTTACTTTTTGCTTGCCTTTAGTAAGTTCAATAGGAATGGTATAGTTGATATCATAAAAACGGCTTTCCTTATATTGATTCAGATTCTCGGAAACAAGCTTGACATTGTCAACCAGAATGTCAAAGGTCCGACCCCGGTTGTCCATTCCCCAGTAAGTATTGATCAGGGTATTTTGGGTATTGGCGTCAACTTTCATCTCGTATTGAAGATAACCGCCGTTTTCGGTCGACCGCCATTTTTTCTGATGATCTTCACCGGTAGTAACATTTTCACCGCTGAAATTATGATCGCGTTCCGGCTGCATTTCGCCTATGCGTAAAATATCGGTAGTGCGGGCTTCCAGTTCCCGCTGTTTTTTCTTTTGCTCTTCATAGGTCTTTTGCTGAACGACCCATCCTTCAGGCGTAAATACATCCCAGTAAACAGAATAATATTCGTTTTTGGTTTGATTAAAAGGGATCAAGGTAATTTCTTCAGGTTTTGAAATGTTTACCGTACGGAAGCTTAACTGTTTTTTATCAACCATTTGCAACCATTGGTCAGGGTTCGTTTTGCTGGTTACAAAAACAGGTACACCTTTCAACGGATCAGGCTCAGTATTGCCCAAAACGCCGGCCAGTAGCACCGGACCGTAAAAAACGGCACGCCTGTTAGCGTTATCGGGCATAGATTCGGTATAAAGTTTTTCGGGTACTGTAAGTTTAATTTTATCGTTATTGTTCCATTTACGGTTTAAAACAAAATAGCCTTGCGCATCGGGACTGAGTTGCTGCTGTTTGCCATTGATGCTGATGCTTGCATTACTGCTCCATTTGGGTTTACGGATGCGGATGGCCATGATAAACGACTTTTGGGTATTAACAGTAAAAGTGATCAGATCATCGTTAGGGAAATTGCTTTCCTGTTTCACTGATAAGCCTTTATCTTTCCAATTTAGCACCGATGGAATAAACAAGTTAACATAAAGACTACCATCGGTCCCCATGAAGTAAATACTTTCGTTATATTTTACATGGTTTTCCATACCCGAGCCCACACAGCAGGTAAAATCATCAAATGGGGTGCTGTAGTGTTTTGTTCCACCCATTCTAAGCGGTACAAAATAACACATCATACCATCCTTATGGTTTTGCGAAGCAAGGATGTGGTTATATAAAGCCTTCTCATAATAATCCATCAAGGCGGCAGATGGCGCAACCGCAAATAAATGACGGGTAAGTTTGAGCATATTATAAGTATTACAGGTTTCGGTTGTATTGTCTGTCAGCTTATCGTTGAGCTTGTCAGGTTCGCTAAGGTACTCATAGTTGCTGTTTCCACCAGTGGCATAGGAGTGATGGCCCGTAACCGTTTCCCAAAAGAAATCGGCAATGGTCTGGTCTTTTTTATCGCCAGTAAGCTCGTACCGCCTGGCGCTGGCAATTATTTTAGGAATCTGGGTATTAGAGTGCTTGCCCGGTAAAACATCCTGTTTTTGAGCCAGCGGATCTAAGATTCGATTATCATAAAATTTGTATGACAGATCAAGATATTTCTGGTTGCCGCTGATAGCATATAAATTGGCAAGGGTTTCAGCCATGCCGCCGTATTCGCATTGCAGCATCTCTTGCAACTTTTCGTCGTCTAGGTTTTTAATGGTTTCGGCTGTCCAATCGGCCATGCCCTGGCATATCTTAAGCGCTTGGATATTATGACCATATAAATAAGCATCTAAGAGTCCTGCCATAATTTTATGAACAGTGTACCAGGGCGACCAGCCCCCGTTTAAATCAAAGCCCCGGGAACGGATATCGCCTTTGGCAACTTCGGCCCATATCGTGTCTTCTTTCGGGATAGCGCCAACGTAGCCTGTTTTACGTGCGGTTTGGCACTCGTTAAGTTCGGTAACAATATAGTTTACCCGCTTTAAAAACTGAGGGTCACACGTCGACGCGTAATGCATAGAAATGGCTGACAAGTAATGCCCCAAGGTGTGGCCTGCCAAACCTGATGACTCCCAGCCCTCGTACAGTTTACCCTTAGGTTTTAAACCGGAATGGGAGCGAAATCCGGATAATAAACGATCCGGCTTAATAGATAACAGGTATGCGGCATCTGCCTGCATCGCTTGTTTAAAAGAGCTTTCCAGCAGTTGAACATCTTTTAAATCGAACGAATAGGCTTGTATCGCTATGACGGGTTTTATTTTTATCCGGCTATCCTTCCACTCAGGCACATATGATTGAGCCTTTGCACTTATGGCTGCCGTAAAGCAAATGGTAAGAGATAACCCCCATTTCATTAATAAAGCGTTATATTTCGTGTAATTATAACAATTAATCATAGGAAGTAAAGTTACCCGGATATCATGAAAAGCAGTAGGTGATATTTTGCTCTTGATAGCCGGATTTTGACCAGTTTGGGATACTATACTGTTAGTTAAGGGGGCTGTTTAATGTAAATACGGTATTTAATGTAGGAGCTCGTCTTGGAATTTTATTTTAATTGAAATATTTTAATTTTCATATGAATTCATTTAAATGATGATAATATTCGACTGGTTGTGGTGAATTTTTGCTAAAAAATTAGCTGTTGGGGTGAATATTTTTACATGATCTGAGGAATCAGACGTAATGGATAATTTTTTAACCCCAAAAATTAATTTATGAAGCTAAAACGATTACTCAAAAGGCTTATTTTGCTCTTTTTTGGCATTTTTGTGTTTGGTTACCATGCCAGTGCACAAATAATTACATTAAAAGGGAAAGTGTCAGACGAAAAGGGCCTGTCTATACCAGGCGCGTCTGTTAAAATAAAAGGTACGCGTAATGGTACCATCACCAATACCCAAGGTACGTTTACTATTGATTGTAATGGACCTGTTATTCTCAGCGTATCTGCTATTGGTTATACCGCGAAGGAAGTTAAGGTAAGCAATACCAATAACGTTAATATTATTTTAGCCGAAGACAACAAAACACTCAGCGAGGTAGTGGTTACCGCGTTGGGTATTAAGCGCGACAAAAAAGTGTTAACCTACAGTAGCCAGGAAATTAAAGGCTCAGACCTGGTGCAGGGTAAAGACCCAAACCTGGTTAATGATATAGCCGGTAAAGTATCCGGTGTACAGATCACCAGTTCATCAGGCAGCCCCGGTAGTTCAACCCGTATAGTTGTTCGTGGTGCATCATCGTTTTACGGGCCTAATGATGCTTTAATGGTTGTTGACGGTATCCCGATCGATAACAGTGAAACCGGAAACCTCAATTCAGGGCCCGGTTCCAGCAGGATAGCCGACATTGACCCTTCCATAATTGAAAATATCAACGTGTTAAAAGGTGCCGCGGCCACGGCTTTATATGGTTCTTTGGGTGCAAACGGTGTTATTATCATTACTACCAAAACGGGCTCAACCAATAAAAAGCCGACCATTAATTTCACTTCTGATTTTTCCTTTGAAAACCCGCTGCTGCCGCAAATTCAAAGCAAATATGCCCAGGGTACAAATGGTGTTTATTATAATGGTGATGATATGAAAACCAGCACCTCCTGGGGCCCATTGATGGATACCTTAAAAATAAATGGTCAGCCGGCAAAAAAATACAATCAGTCTGATCTGTTTTTTAAAACCGGTCACACTTATAATAATGTGTTTAGTGTAAACGGTGGCGGGGCCGCTTCTAACTACTATATATCTTATTCCAATTTTAATCAGCAGGGTACGGTGCCTACTACTAAGTTTCTGCGAAACTCGGTGTTTGCCAAATACAGCGCTCAGGTGCTTCCAAATTTAACTACAACATTTCAGTTAAATTATACCAACTCGCAAAATAACCGCTTGCCCGAAGGTTATGCTTTAGAGAGCCCTGTATGGACTATTTTTACAGCCCCGATATCATACAACCTGCTGCCTTATAAAAATGCTGACGGCACGCAACGCTTGTATCGTTATTCCAGAAACAATCCTTACTGGGTATTGGATAATATTTCTAATAAATCAGGCGTAAACCGTTTTTTGCCAACTTTTACAGCCGATTATAAACCATTAAGATGGTTATCCGTAACTGAAAGATTTGGCGCTGATGTGTATGCCGAACAGGATAGATACCATGAAGCTGCCCAGTCAGTATCTAACCCTACGGGGCGTATTGTAGTTAACAATACCAATTTTAGGCAATTTAATAACGACTTGATGGTAAGCGCTAATCATCAGTTTGGTGATTTTAATATTGACGGCGTTATCGGGAGCAATATTTATTCTCAATATACAGAAACTGCTTATGCCAATGGTGTCGGGCTTTCAGTAGCCGATCTGGATAATATCAGTTCGGCCTCAACGGTTACTTTTATTGAAAACCAATATAATATCCGGAAGATTGGCTTTTACGTACAATCCAATGTTGAGTATAAAAAATTCCTGATCCTGTCACTAACCGGCAGGTATGACGGAAGCTCTGTACTATCAACAGCGCATAATTTTTACCCTTATGGGTCTGTAGCAACCAGCTTTATATTCTCTGAGTTTTTCTCCAAAGAATTTCAGGATATCATGAACCTGGGCAAATTCAGAATATCCTATGCTACGGTTGGCGGCAGTAATGTGGCTCCTTATTCACTTACTACCCCGTATATTTCTCAAAGTAAAGATTACATTATTCGTAACATTTCGTTCCCTTACAACGGCCAGGCAGGATTTTTACTGAGTCCTACGCTGGGTAACCCTAATTTAAAAAATGAACGGATAAATGAATTTGAGGCAGGGTTTGAAACCGGTTTTTTTAATAACAGGATAAGTTTAGAAGCTTCTTATTTTGCTAAAAAAACGGTAAATGGCTTAATTCCCGGTGTGAGTATTGCACCATCAACAGGTTATGACGGTACTACTGTAAACACCGGGATAATGCAAAACCGGGGTATTGAACTATTATTGAACGTGGTGCCGGTAAAAACAAAGGACTTTACCTGGAACATGACCATCAACTACAGCCGTATCCGGAATAAGGTTCTGGCAATCGATGGCGATCTGCAACAGATCGGAAACGGCTTTACCACAATTATTGTAGGTCAGCCTTACGGAACCATATATGGTACACGCTATGCACGCACCGCACAGGGGCAGTTACGTATTGATGCCAGTGGATTACCTTATGCCGATGCCGATCAGGGTATTATAGGTAATATTAACCCTGATTGGACGGGCGGAATTGCCAATAATATCAGGTATAAGCAGTTTAATTTCAGTTTCTTCTTTGACGTTAAAAAAGGCGGCGATATTCAGAACAATGTAGATGGGTACGGATATTTTTACGGAACACCTAAAGTAACCGAAAATAGGGGGCTAAGGGTGGTTCCGGGAGTGAGCGATGCAACAGGACAAGCTAATACCATTGCTGTTGACGGACAGACCTATTACCAGCGTATAAACGGCGTAACTGAGTCTGTGATACAGGATGGAACCTATATTAAATTAAGAAATGTAAGCCTCGGTTATACTGTAAAACCATCATGGTTGAGGGGTGGCCCTTTCAAAGCCGTTAATTTTAGCGTAACCGGTCGTAACCTCTGGATACACGCGCCACACTTTACTGGCGGCGACCCCGAAGTAAGTTCGTTCGGTTCATCAAATGGTTCGCAAGGCATTTATTCCTTTTCTGTACCCACATCCAGGTCCGTCGATTTTAGCATGAAGCTTGCCCTTTAATCATCATTTATCAATTAAAAAATGTCATGAAAAAAATATCAATGATTTTAATGTCATATATCCTGATGAGTGTTTCAGGTTGTAAAAAATATATTGACGTAAATACAAACCCCAATCAGCCCCTTGATGTAGCTGAAGCCCAGATACTTGCCCCAGTTGAAGTAGCACTGTCATCAAAACTATATGCAGGCAACGTAGCTGTAATTGTACAGGAATATATGCAGGTGGCGGCGCTAAATCAGGTTGCGCCTAATGCCGGCACCTATTTAATGTATAATACCGACATGAATGATGACTGGAGGACGCTTTATGTGAACTGCTTAAATAACCTGGTAACGCTAAATGTAAAGGCCATTGCTGACGGAAAAACAAACTATGCCGGCATTGCCAAGATCCTGACAGCCTATTGCCTGGGCACCGGAACAGATCTGTGGGGTGATATTCCGTACTCGCAGGCTTTTAAAGGAACTGCTAATTTTACACCCGTATATGATACCCAAAAAGATATTTATACTACTATACAAAACCTGCTGGATGCTGGTATTGCCGACATTGCCAAAAACGGCACTATAACTCCGGGAGGAGATGATTTCTTTTATGCCGGTGATATGATTAAATGGAAAAAGCTTGCTTATACCTTAAAAGCTCGCTATTATATGCATTTGACTAAAGCACCTGGGTATACCGCCGCCACACAGGCGCAGTTGGCACTTACAGCGCTTCAAAACGGAATGCAATCAAATGATGATGATTTTAAAATGGCCTACGGCGGCGCTGCCGGTGCAGAAAATCCGTGGCAACAGAATTTTATATCAGCCAGCACTATTGTAATGGCCAATACCGCGGTTAATGGTTTTAAAACACGTAATGATCCGCGTTTAACCATTATGGTTGCCCCTGCAACTGCAACAGGTTTATACACCGGTCTGGGGCAAGGTTTAACCACTATTGGTCAGTTGGAAGATTACTCGCGTCCCGGTAGTTTTTATGGAGCTGCCGGAGCAACTAATTATGTAGTAAACTACTCAGAAGCATTATTTATAAAGGCCGAGGCCACTCTCATTACATCTGGTTATTCAAGTGCACAATCTATTTATCAAAGCGCGGTTTTATCGCACATGACCAAGCTTGGGGTAAGTACAGCCAATGCTAATACCTACCTTGCTTCAAGAGCATTAACCAGCAGCAATGCGGAGCAGCTTATTATAGAGGAAAAAGGCATCGCAAATTTTCTTTCGCTCGAAAACTTTACCGATTACAGACGTACAGGCTACCCGGTTTTACCTGCTGTGCCAAATGCACTCTCTACTGTTCCGAGAAGGGTATTATATCCTCAAACCGAAATTATTTCGAACCCTCAGCCACAACAGTCGGCAAAATTGACTGACAGGCTTTGGTGGGATGTTCAATAAGTAGCCATTATTTGGGTGGAATTAATATTCAAATTTTACTTCATTTTATAACTTAATTAAATAACCGTGCAAGCTTTTTACAAAAAAATTTATGCCCTTTTTATGGGGGGATATTTAATTATCTGTGTGTTTTCGGGCAATATCAAAGCACAAACTACTTCGATCAATAATCTTTATGAACAAACCAGCGAAATAGCTGGCCGGATCATTCAGTATGGTGAGGATATCAACGCTATCAGGAATTTTTATTCGCCCTATAATATAAATAAACATGGTGAGGATCAATATAGAACGAAAGTGCTCAATTCGCCTGAACAACGTAAGCGATTAATTGAAGTTAATAATGACTATTTAAAAGAGCTTGATCAAATCCAGTTTTCAACCCTGAGCATTTATGGTAAGGTTGATTATATTCTACTCAAAAAGAAGATAAACTTTGAGCTGAGTGATTTAAAAAAGGAAGAAGAGCAATATAACCAGATCACCAAATACATATCCTTTGCTAATGAGATTTATAGTCTTGAACAAAAGCGTCGCCGGGGGGCGTTTGTTGACGGCGAAAAAGTTGCCGCAGATCTTAATAATATATTAAAAGAACTAAAAACAGATTCGGCAGCATTTAAAAAGATCTCAAGCCTGGATATGCCCATCGCCAAATTAACCCGTAATGCGTTGCTGGGTTTAAAGGGGAGGTTGAAAGGTGTTTATGATTTTTATAATGGTTACGATCCCATATTTACCTGGTGGGTGCCGGTACCCTACGAAGCCCTGGATAAAGCTTTGACAAAATACAGTGATCTGGTTATTCGCAAAGGCAAGATTAATACTACACAAAAAAGTGATAGCAGCGGTATAAAAGGTGTTCCTATTGGCAGGCAGGCATTGGTAGATCAATTACAAGCCGAGATGATACCGTACACTCCTGAAGAGCTTATTCAGCTTGCTAATAAGGAGTTTGCCTGGTGCGATAAGGAAATGCTGAAAGCATCGCAGGAAATGGGTTATGGCAACGACTGGAAAAAAGCACTCGAAAAAGTAAAGAACAGCTACGTGCCTATAGGCCATCAGCCTGAACTGATTGTAAAACTATATAACGATGCCATCAGCTTTATTAAAGAACGCGACCTGATAACGATACCGCCACTTGCTGAAGAAACCTGGGGAATGGTGATGATGTCGCCGGAAAGACAGATGGTTAATCCTTTTTTTACAGGAGGCAAGGAGATCAGCATTTCATATCCTACCAATACCATGGAGGAGGAGGACAAGTTGATGAGCATGCGGGGCAACAATCCTTATTTTTCAAGAGGCACTGTACAGCACGAGCTTATACCCGGGCATAACCTGCAATATTTTATGAACAGCCGTTACAAGGCATACCGCCAGGATTTTACTACGCCCTTTGCGGTAGAGGGATGGGCGCTATACTGGGAGTTGCTGCTGTATGATAAAGGTTTCGCAAAAACACCCGAAGAACGGGTAGGTATGTTGTTTTGGCGTATGCACCGTTGTGCCCGGATTATATTTTCACTTAACTATCATTTAGGTAACTGGACCCCGCAGCAATGTGTGAATTTTTTGATTGACCGGGTAGGGCACGAAAAAGCAAATGCCGAAGGTGAGGTAAGAAGATCGTTTGAAGGCGGATATAGTCCGCTGTACCAGGTGGCTTACCTGCTTGGTGGTTTGCAGATTATGGAGTTAAAGAAAGAAATGGTTGATAGTGGCAAAATGACCTATAAAAAGTTTCATGATGCGGTGATGAAGGAAAACCTGATCCCAATTGAAATGGTAAGGGCCACCTTAGCCAACCAGGCCTTAACCAAAGATTTTACCACCAGTTGGAAATTTTACGATTTTGGAAAATAATTACTGCTATATCTAATATCCCTCCATTAGAAAATATTGATCATTCACTTATATGGATAATAACACATCGTTTAAACCGTCATTAAGGCTAATTGATGCCACCATGCTGGTAGCTGGTAGTATGATCGGCTCGGGTATTTTTATTGTGAGTGCCGATATTACCCGTAATGTGGGTAGCGCCGGCTGGCTGATATTTGTTTGGCTCATCACCGGATTTATGACCCTTACAGCCGCCCTGAGCTATGGCGAATTAAGTGCGATGTTTCCGCGGGCAGGTGGTCAGTATGTATATCTGAAAGAAGCTTACAATCCCTTAGTGGCTTTTTTATACGGGTGGAGCTTTTTTACAGTGATACAAACCGCCACTATAGCAGCCGTAGGTGTGGCCTTTGCAAAATTTACAGCCTACCTGTTACCACAGTTCAGTGAGGACCTGGTGGCCATAAACCTTGGATTTATCACCATATCACCGGCTCAATTGCTTTCCATATTGGTTATTGTATCATTAACATACATTAATACCCGGGGTGTAAATAGTGGTAAAATTGTGCAAACTATATTTACCATGGCCAAGTTGCTGAGCTTGCTGGGATTGATTGTTTTTGGCTTGTTTGCTATAAAAGCTGCTGTTTGGAAGAGCAACTGGCACAATGCCTGGAGCATCCATAGCTTAAAAGCCAATGGCTCTATGGCTTCGTATACTACCATTGCGGCACTTGGGGCTATAGCATCGGCTATGGTTGGTTCTATATTCAGCAGTGATTCCTGGAACAATGTGACATTTATTGCAGGTGAAATAAAAAATCCCAAAAGGAATATTGGATTGAGCCTTGCCCTGGGTACACTTATTGTTACGGTGATATATATTTTGACCAATATGATGTATACTGGTGTACTTTCGCTGCATGATATGGCTACCGCTGATAAGGACAGGATAGGCGTAGCTGCATCGAAACAGATATTTGGCAGCTCGGGCACGGTTATTATCGCCCTGCTCATCATGGTATCCACTTTTGGGTGCAATAACGGATTGATCATGTCTGGCGCCCGTGTATACTATTCCATGGCAAAAGACAGATTATTTTTTAAACGGGTGAGCACGCTCAATAAGAATTCGGTGCCTGGTTTTGGGTTGTGGCTGCAAGCTGTTTTTGCCTGTTTATGGAGTTTGAGTGGTAAATATGGTGATCTGCTGGATATGATATCGTTTGTGGTGGTGGTTTTTTATGTACTCACGATTATCGGTATATTTATACTGCGGAAAAAAATGCCCGATGCTGAACGGCCTTATAAAGCTTTCGGCTATCCTGTTTTACCCATTATTTATATCATGATGGGGTTAGCGTTTTGTCTTTTGCTAATGAGTTACAAACCCACCTATACATGGCCAGGCCTGATCATTACCCTGGCCGGCATCCCGGTTTATTACCTTGTAAGCAGTATTAAGCAGAAAGCGGATGATGCAAGTGTACTGAGCAAAATCTAACAGTCAATTATTACGTAAATTTATTGGTATGTTTATGCATTAACCAAAGTCGATAAGTGTTAGAGACGGCTAGGTTTTTATAAAAAGGTTCTTATTTCGAGGAGTACGATTGAGCGTTGTGCGAAAGAACGAGGCAGTCACACTTTCATGTAACTGCCTCGTTATTAGTAGCGGGGAGCAGGATCGAACTGCCGACCTTAGGGTTATGAATCCTACGCTCTAACCATCTGAGCTACCCCGCCTTTTGGTGTATCTTGCTCTTTTATAGTGGTTTTATAAAAGAGCGGCCTTTAATAAATCAATGGCCTTCCCTAAAAAGGTTTGCAAATATAGCAGAAATTCGTTTTCTTTAGAAAAAATGTTAACATTTACAGCTTTTAGAGCTTACAAGTATAAACCCAAATGTCCGAAAAAAAGAAATTTACCCTTGAATATGAGATAAAATCGTCTCCTCGTATACTGTTTTCCTTTCTGAGTGAGCCTAATGGATTAGCGCAATGGTTTGCCGACGATGTGATCATCAAGGATCAGGTTTATACCTTTACCTGGGATGGCGATGCTCAAAAAGCGAAGCTGCTTGTTGTAAAAGAAAATAAGCTGGTTAGATTTAAATGGGTAGATGACGATCCGCAATTTTATTTTGAAATGGAAATTCTGCAGGATGAGTTAACCAATGATGTAGCCCTGAGTATTACCGATTTTGCAACAGAAGATGCCATTCCTGAGCGCAAATTGATATGGGATAACCAGATCGAATACCTCATCAGCGTATTGGGTGCTTAAAGGAACTTAATTTTAGCTAATTTTGTATCGTGAACCGCTGTTTGTGCGTTAATGAAAATTAACGGGCTAGTAAGTGCGTTATATCCTGTTGTACAAATTGCGTTAATGAAAAAGATACATCTTTTACTCCTTAAATCGTTTATAAGACCCTTTGTAAGTACGCTTTTCATCGTAATGTTTGTGTTGTTGATGTTGTTTTTGTTTAAATACATCGACGATCTGATAGGTAAGGGTTTTGCCTGGTACACCATTCTTGAATTGATGTTATACAATTCGGCAACCAATGTTTCTATGGCATTGCCTTTGTCTGTATTGCTTTCAACCATTATGACTTACGGCTCTCTTGGCGAAAATTATGAGCTGGTAGCCATAAAGGCAGCGGGTATATCTTTACGCCGGGCTATGTATCCCATGATAGTGGTGGTAACAATTTTGAGTGTAGCCGCATTTTTCTTCTCAGATTATATGTTGCCGGTAGCTAACCTAAAGTATTTTTCATTGCTGTATGATGCACGTAAGCAAAAATCGGCCGATCTGTTGCCTAAAATGGTTTTCAGCAATAGCTTTACTGGTTACACTATCCGCGTAAAAAGTAAAGATCCCGATGGGCAAAGATTATATGGTATCATGATATACCAAAAAAGCGCTGATAATAATAATACAACCGTTACTATCGCCCGTGAAGGTACCATGTTTCGAACCATGGGTGATAAATTTCTGGTGCTGAAGTTAAAAGATGGTGTAAGATATGAAGAGTCGGCGCCCGATAATGCCACCTATAATACTAGGCAGCGCTTGTCGCGGTTCCGCTTTAAGGAAACCGAACAAAAATTTAGTTTGGAAGGGCTTAAAATGACCCGTACCAATGAAAATGAATTCAAGTCGGCATCACAAATGATGAATTTGAAACAGCTAAGGTCTTACGTCGATTCTGTACAGCACCAGGTTGATGGGAGTATTGTGCAGAATTATAAGCTTGTTACACCATATATTAAGTTTTTTAACTTGCCGCCCAAGCCTGCGGTTAAATATATACCAGCCGATAAGGCCGGGGTGCTGAAAAGCATGAAACTTAGTGACCAGGTGGTGGCCCTTTCAAGCGCGGCATCAGAAATCCGTTCGATAAAGGATATATTGAAGAACCGTACCGACCGTTATAACGATGATACGCTTAATATAAGACGTTACGCATCAGAAGTTCAAAAGAAATTCACGCTTTCGGCAGCTTGCCTGGCCCTGTTCCTGATCGGTGCGCCGCTGGGTGCTATTATACGTAAAGGAGGGTTGGGTTTACCGGTAGTGATATCTGTTATTTTTTTTCTGATATATTACATTATCTCCACCATAGGCGAAAAATCGGTTAGGGCCGGCAGTATTTCAATCGTTTTTGGTATGTGGATAGCCATTATCATACTTACTCCCATCGGGCTTTTCCTGTCGTACAAAGCTGCTACAGATTCGGTAATATTTGATGTAGAGCTTTATAAAAGGTTTTTTAATAAATTAATTAAGCGCAAAAGCAACTAATTGCCTGTCATTCACCGTAATCATTTATAGTAAGCCTGCTCTCCTTGCTACCGAAAGGGATTTTACACAGTACCGACCAGAAACATTTTTATATATCATAAATTTGTTTAACTTTTAAAATGTTTTGTGGCTTATTCTATTTAAGTCCTATCAAATACTTATATAATGCTAAATACGATACAAGAAGCAATTGAAGATATAAAAGCCGGGAAAATGGTCATTGTTGTTGATGACGAAGACCGCGAAAATGAAGGCGATTTTTTAACAGCGGCGCGTAATGCCACCCCCGAAGCTATCAATTTTATGGTACGCCACGGCCGGGGACTGGTATGTGCACCTATTACACAGCAGCGTGCCCGCGAGTTGGAACTGGAGCCCATGGTAAGCCATAACACCACCTCACACGAAACTAACTTTACTGTTTCTGTTGATCTTTTGGGCCATGGTTGTACTACAGGTATTTCCGCGTCAGACAGGTCAAAAACCTCTATGGCGTTAATTGATCCGGCTACAAAACCGGAGGATCTGGGCAGACCAGGGCATATTTTTCCGCTGATTGCTAAAGATGGCGGTGTGCTGCGCAGAACCGGGCATACCGAAGCGGCTATTGACCTTGCTGTTTTGGCCGGGTTTGAACCGGCAGGAGTAATATGTGAGATCATGAAAGAGGATGGTGACATGGCCCGTTTGCCCGATCTGTTGGTGATGGCAAAAGAGTTCGATCTTAAAATAGTATCTATAAAAGATCTGATCGCTTACCGCCTGAATGCCGAAACGCTTGTGAGAAAAGAAGTATCGGTAAAAATGCCAACGGAATGGGGCGATTTTGAAATGATAGGCTATACCCAATTAGATACCGGCGAAAATCACCTGGCTCTTATCAAAGGCACCTGGGAGCCCGATGAGCCCATTTTGGTGCGTGTGCACAGCTCATGTGTTACCGGCGATATTTTTGGCTCATGCCGGTGCGATTGCGGCCCTCAGTTACATAAGGCTATGGAGATGATCAGTAACGAAGGCAAAGGTGTTGTGGTATATATGAATCAGGAGGGGCGTGGTATTGGTTTGATCAACAAACTAAAAGCCTATCATCTGCAGGAAAATGGGTTGGATACAGTAGAGGCCAATATTAAATTAGGCTTTAAAATGGATCAGCGTGATTACGGTATCGGAGCACAGATATTGCGTAGCCTGGGTATTTCAAAAATGCGTCTGATGACCAATAACCCCAAGAAACGTGCGGGCCTGATAGGTTATGGTTTGGAGGTTGTAGAGAATGTACCTATCGAGATCGCGTCAAATCCACATAACGAATCATATTTGCGTACCAAAAGAGATAAGATGGATCATGCTATTATGAGAGATCACTGATCTTCATCATCTGATTTTTTAGCTGCCGGTGTTCCGCCTGTTGTTGTAGGCGGAACCGGTGCAGGCGTTGTAGACGACGATGTTCTGTCTCGTCTGCTACGTCTGAATATGTTTCTGATGAATTCACCAAAAGTGTCAAAATCACGGGAGTATACTAAACCAAATCCGTTCACATACTGAAAGTCGAGATTGTTTAAGGGGTTGAGTGTGGTGTTATTCAGCAACCTGTAAGAATATCTTGCTGTCAAATTTCCGTCCTTCCTAATCTGGTACAATGCTTCAAAGTCTTTAGTTAAATTACCGTTAAACAAACTGGAGGTATTGTTGAACAGGTCATTGGAGCCTGTATTGTTATATAAGCTTCCGTTAAATGATAGTCTGCTATTAAAAAACCTCAATGAAGCATTAGCTTCGTTAAGCGAACGGATGTTTAAATCAAAATCAAAGTTTTTGATGTGTGATTGTGATATCAGGTTGTTGAGCTTGTTGAAGGCAAATTCACTTATCATTTGTTCTGCAGTGCCCGCAATTAAATTGTTATTATTATTGTTTGATGTGAAACTGCGGCGTACAATAATGTTAATTGCCTGCTGACTGCGATTGTTGTTATCAGCCAGGTACGTAGCCAAATCATCCTTTACCGAAGGATCAGTAGGAAAGTTAAAGTCGAAATCAATATTTGGCTGCAACAATGACTTGGTTAGTATTAGCTGTGCCTGTACCAATGTTTGTTGTGACGAAGTTGGCGTTTGTAAGCCAGCGGCTGCATAAAGCGGGGCTTTACTGGTTCGCACCTCATATAAAGCTTTCAGGTTTATCTCGGCGTTTGATGGATTGCCTGTCCATCGGATGGTACCGCCCTGGTTTACCGTAAAGTTTTTGCTGATGAAGTTTTTGGCGGTAAATTCAAACTTACCTGTGGATATCAGGAAGTCGCCATACATTTCAAAATCGCCTAGGCTATTAATATTGAGTTTTAAATTATTGGCAACACCGCTACCCTCAAGTAAACCATAATCAGTGGTTATTTTAACAACCGTCTTTTCATCGGCGCTCAGGTCAAAATTTAAGGTAACGCCATTAAACGCCCGGGTTTTATTTACAACTTTTGCCGTATCCTTATGCCCAACAAATCTTATAAAGTCATATTCACTGGCAGTTGATGAAGTATTGAGCGGGATATTGAAAACCGTACCAGCCTCAGTACGCGCCGTAATATCAATCTTCATATTATCAACCGGCCCTTTAAAGCTAAATGTACCACTGCCATATGCCGTGCCATAATAAAGGTGATTGTCCTTAAATGTAGTGTTTAGGGCCATCAGATTACGGGCAAGAACAGATACTTGAATATCAGGGTTGGATAGGTTGTTAAGGTCAACTGTGCCACTTGCTGTACCTGTACCCCCGCGTATATCCTTTAATATCATGTTATTCAAATTGACAACGCTGTTGTTTACACTTAGTTTATTATTAACAACATAAGCGGTTTTAAGATAATTGACAGTAACGCCAGTATTTTCAAGCGTTATACTGCCGTTAAACTGGGGATTTGATGGTTTCCCGGAAAGTTTAAGATCAGTAGAGATGTGGCCTTTAACATTAGAAACCAGATCTTTGATAAAAGGGGTAAAGATAATGGCTTCGGTTTGGTTCATTTTAACATCAAAGTCCAGGTTGTCATCGGTGTCATGGCCAAAGTAGTAGGTACCCCCGATGTTCATGGTTTCCAGCCCACGGTTTAGAATGTTCAACTTCATGTCGGCCTGTTTGCGATCGTTACCAAGGGTTGATACTAATTTTAGATCACCAATCAGTGTCCGGTTCATGGTTAATGAGTCGATATTCAAATGCGCGTCAACTCCGGGCGATTTGGTAATGGATGTAAACTTCACGTCGCCATTCAGATAGCCCCTCAAATAGATACCCGAAGTTCGGGTTAGCTGATTGAGTGTACGCATGTTGAATTTCTCGAAGGAGAGCTTCAGTTCATCGGCCGGGTTATCGGATATAAAGCCATTAATGCGCACCTTTTGTGGCCCATTGGATAATTCAAAGCCCGATACCTGGGTTTTACCATCTAACAATCTGATGCGAACCTGTTCCTGGATGTGCCATTTTTGTTTCTCCAGGATAACGTCAGAAGGTAGCAGTTTTAATTTGGCTGTAGTATCGCGTCCAAATTCAACCAGGCCATAAAGATCGAGCTGGTTTACCGCGTTTTTATCCGACAGCTTTACGTTAAAATTAAGACTGTCATGCTTCAGGAAATTGGTAATGTTGATGTCTTTAATAAACAGGCTGTCACTTAGGTCAATCTTTCTTAACGATAAGTTAAGGCCCAGCATATCGTCGGTAGTGTTTTCATCGATGATGAAATCGTGAAATACAATTTTACCATATTTAAATGTTTTGATATAGCCAGACAGGATAGCCGTTTTCTTTTCCGAATCAAATTGCCCTACAAGAGTACCTTGATCGGGTATTTTCAGGTCTGGTACAAATATGGCGGTAAGCGGGTCGGTATTCTTAAGCGTAAGATTAAATGTAAACTGCTCGGGTTTGGGCGTAACAGTAGTTGTTTTTAATGAAGGGATATATTTTTTAGCAATGGTCTTAAAATAGGAGGGCAGTGTGGCCAAATCAAAAATCCCCTTGATACTGCCATCAGCAAAATCTGACTTTAAGTCAATCTCCCGGTTGTTGCCTTTTCCGGTTGATGACAGATATAAAGAATCAACCACATAATTGTTGCGCGGATCAACAACCCTGGCAGGAGAAAGTAAAATATTACCCTCAATATTAGCCAGGCTATTACCAGAAAATTTGGCCTTTAGCTGTGTACTTATGGTGATGGTATCTGTAATAAGTTTGAGCTTGTTCAGGTTAGCATCCTTAATGCTTGCCGCCAGATCATATGCCGGTAGCACGGGATTTAAATTTACAGAGCCCTTCAGATCCAGCTTTACATTTTTATCATTGATGGTAATATGTCCGTTGGCCAACTTTTTAATGAACGAACCGTTTACCGTAAGATTATTGTAGGTGTAGTTGTTATAATTTATGTTAGCGATACGGGCATCAACTTTTTCGGTAAGGTTTTTAAGCTCGTCACCCCTCCCTTGTATGTCGGCGTTAAAGGTAGTGCGGCCAAGCGATTTTTCATCAAGCAGGGCGCCCAGGTCAAAATTAAAGGCATCCAGTTTGCCGCTGTAGCTTGGAACGTTTTTCTTATCAATTTTGAGATTGATATCGGTATCAAACCTACCAAGCCCTGTTTTGAATATGCCGTAGGCAACAAAATCATTCTGCAGGCCATTGAACCTGCCGGTAAAGTTGATATTGCCAAATTTACCTATGATGGCTGGCACTTTCATGGTTGCATTACCCGAAAAATGGCTGATGAGGTAATCCAGATCTTTTTTGTTAGAGGCAACCTGATCAAACTTCAGGTCGAGGAAAGTATTATCCCAATCGGGCAGGCCTCGTAAATTAAAGTCACCTTTTATAAAAGTGGCCTGACCGCCGCTAATGGTAACGTGTTTGGCCTTCAGGTTATTTACCAATCCTTTAACACGGCCCTCAATACCCAGGTCAAACGTGGTTTTACCCATGCCGCTGGTAAAGTAGGCAATATCTGATGATGATATACGTGATGATTTAAAGTCGGCATCCATGTTTACCCGGTTTTCGAAATCATCAAAGTCATCAAATGATTTAAACCGCATGTGAAAATAGTCTTTCAGATCGGAGTGTGGGGTTTGAATAGCGAGATGCTGCAATAAGATCTGGTTGGTATCGATAGTAGTATGCGCCGTAAAGTTTTTTACGTAGAAACCACTTTTTTCCTGTAATGTAAGGTGCTGAACATTACCCTTGAATAAGTGGTTTTTGATATCCATACCCGTCACTACCGTACTAAAATGATTTACATCGATATCGTCAAAATTAACCTTGTTCAGCACTGTATCAACCAACTGATTCTTGTAGCGGAAATGAAAGTTATTGATGGTGATTTTGTCGAAATTAAGTGTCCAGGGTTTACTTTTAGCTTTTTGGGTGGTATCGCCTGAGCTAAAATAATCAATTATGAATTTGAGGTTGGTAGTACTGTCTTTTTGTTTTTTGAGATAAAAAGAACCGTTATCCAGTTGAATAGATTCAAAATTGATAGTTCGTTGTTTGATGCTGAAGAAGAGCGAAAAACCTTCAATATCCACAGCCAGCTTCGGTGTGTTCAATAAGGTATCCCGTTTTTTATCGAGCACATATAAACCCTCTAATACTACAGAAGTAAAAGGTCTGATGTACAAGCTTCTGATGCTAACTGTGGTGTGCAGCTCGTCCGAAAGATAACCCGCGGCTTTTTTAGCGGCCCAGGTTTGTACAGGTTTATACTGAAACGCCAGTAAAAGTATGCTCAGTGTCAATAAAATGAACAACACTATCCCTAACGCTATATTGAGTACTTTTTTAATAACTTTGTAATTAATTAAAAATTCAAAAGTAAAAATTCAAAACCGTTTGAAATGTTTTACTTTTCTAAATGTATTTATAACGTGTCAAAGGGTAAGGTCATTTTTTGACTTTAAACTTTTGACTTTTGACTTAATATTGTGCCTGTAATTTTAGGAATCGAATCTTCATGTGATGAAACCTCCGCATCTGTTTGTGTTAACGGAGAGATACTGAGCAATGTAATTGCCAATCAAACCATTCACGAAGCATATGGAGGCGTTGTCCCTGAGCTTGCCTCAAGGGTTCATCAGCAAAATATTGTTCCTGCTGTACAACAAGCATTATTGAATGCAAAAGTAAGCAAAAATGATGTTGATGCAGTAGCTTTTACCCGCGGACCTGGACTTTTAGGTTCACTTTTAGTAGGTGTATCATTTGCTAAGGCATTTGCGCTGGCTAAAAACCTGCCGCTTATTGATATAAATCATATGCAGGCCCATATATTGGCCCATTTTATTGGCTATCATAAGCCTGTATTTCCATTTTTGTGTCTTACCGTTTCTGGGGGACATACACAAATAGTTTTAGTGAAAGATTATTTTGATATGGAGGTAATTGGCCAAACGCTTGATGATGCCGCGGGCGAGGCCATGGATAAAACCAGCAAAATATTAGGCTTGCCTTATCCGGGTGGCCCGTTGATTGATAAATACGCGCGCAAGGGCAATGCTGATGCTTACAAATTTCCTGAGCCACAGATACCGGGCCTGGATTTTAGCTTTAGCGGATTGAAAACATCGATTTTATATTTTATCAGGGATAACGTGGCTAAGAATCCTGATTTTATCAGCCAGAATCTGCCGGATATCTGCGCGTCGGTTGAAAAACGTATAGCTACCATACTGTTGAACAAATTGCAAAAGGCAGCGCAGGAGTACGGCATAAAACAAATTGCTTTGGCGGGCGGTGTATCGGCCAATACCGGTTTACGCTTAGGACTGCAGGAGCTCTGCGCAAAAAATGGCTGGGAAAGCTTTATACCCAAAATGGAGTACTGTACCGACAACGCGGCCATGATAGCCATTGCCGGTTACTATAAATACTTAAAAGGTGAATTTGCCGGACAGGAGACAGCTCCGCTGGCAAGGATGCCTTTTTAATTAGTGATTCAGTAAATCACCAATTTAATAATTAAAAAATATGAACATTCCTTCATTGATTTTCTGGGCAGTTTTTGTGTTGCCATTGGTTGCTTTTTTAATTTGGCTGATGCGCCAGGATAAAAAGAAAGGTGTAACCGGACTTATTGTACTGGCCATTATTGTGGTAGGCGGCATAGTTTATATGTACGTTAAAACAGGCGGGCAGTAGACCGCTGATTGATTTTGATTGCGCTGAACGTGTTGATGATTGTTAGATTTTGATTAATAGACATCGAACAGTTGTCATAAAACAAAAAGCCCTCCACAATAAATATGGAAGGCTTTTTGTTTGTACCAGAAATGGGCTCTTTACCTCGCTGCCCGGAATATTTTCTTGTCACCGGCTGCATTAAAACCCATGATATAATAATAATTGTTGGTAAATTCAATACCGCCTAAAGTGTAGCCAGCAGGCATAGGATAGCTTTTGAAGTTAACCCCATCATTGCTGGATAGATTAAAGGTTTGGCTACCATAAGCAACGGTTGCACTATCAGCTTTGATCACGTTACATGCTTCCGTACCCACCTGAGTCCAGGAGTCGCCTTTGTTGGTTGATCTGTAAAGGCGCTGGCTGCCTTCTGTTTGAGCCGCCCCTTTATAGCTAAACGCGCAAAGTACACTATAACTGGCGGCAGCCAGAAAATCTTTATAACCTAAATTATAATAATAAATGCCGGTATAACCTTTAGTTGCTTCCCAGGTAGCTCCGTTATCTGCTGAACGATAAAATAATTTTTCTTCTTTGGATGTGTAGTTTTTACTGGTGTCTACTGCAAAAAAGTTATTGCTACTGTAACTATCAGTAATGGCAGTTGTATAGTTGAGCGTAGCACCTGGCACACTGATATTGGTGCGGGTCCAACTGTTACCACCGTTGGTTGATCGGTAGAGTCTGTTACCGCTTACCGCTGCAACGTAATTGTTGGTAATTGTAATACCTGTAAAGCCCGTATCGGGTGCGGTAGTTTCGGGCGTAAGCTTAGTCCAGTAAATGCCGTTGGTTGATTTGGCAATACCAAGATTAGTAGAGATGTAATAAGCGCTTTTATAGGCTTTTAAAACATTGATAATTAGTTTTTTTGATTTGTTAAAGGGGAGATTAGATGCTACATCTGAGTATGTTTTTCCGTCTGCGCTATAATACAGAAAGTTAGCATTGTTGCCGCCGGTAATAAGCAGCGTTGAGCCCATATGTATCATTTGATTAATATTTTGTAGCCTCGGAATCGACGTCAGGCTTTCCCAATTCAGATTGGGATATGGGGCGTCAATCAGATAGGTGCTTACTGAAGCTGATTTAATACCTTTAATGCTTATGATAAGACGCACAAAGGCTCCAGCTTTTAAACCAGCCGGAACCTTAACAGTAACCTGGGTGGAGGTTGCTGTTACAATAGTTCCAATAGCATTATCAAAGTTAACAACAATGTCGGCCGGGTTGCTGCTAAAGTTGATACCTGTAAGGGTTACTATATCCCCGGCTCTGCCTTCCGTAGGTTTAACGTCGGTGAGATTTGGCAGGGCAGCATAAGTAAATACAGGACCGTTAACAGTTTCACTGTTTTTTACTTTAAGACTGATGTTACCGGTGGTGCCCGTTAAAGGGACAAGTACTCTAAGCCGGGTAGGGGTAGCTGTTTTCACCACGGCTTCCACACCGTTAAATTTCACTATGTTATCTGTTATAACCGAACTGTAATTAACCCCGGTTATGGTAACCGTATCATTGTATTTGCCTTGCTGCGGACTAATACTTTCAATAGTAGGTTTGGCCGAAACCGGTGTAGGATCAACTATCTGCGTTTTTGGTTTAGTATTACTGGTAAAATTGGCAGCCGTATAAGAGCCATTTGACGCGAAATCTTTTCCTGCCGCATCTTTAAATACGATATCCCAGCTTACCATAGCAGTATTGGCATTGATGGTAACAGTAATGTTGCCCGAGTTGGCGAAATAGATATTACCACTGTTAATATACTGTACATAGGTTTGTACAGAAGTAGTTGTAGTTGTTGAGGCGTTTACTTTTAAGGTTGGATTGCCTGGATTTAAAGAGGTACCCGCTTTTTTACTGAGGTTAACCGATCCGCCTTTAAGATCGCTGATGAAGAATACCAGTTTACTGCCGCTGGCATCCAGGTTGGCGGTAGTTTGCAGTGCTTTTACATCGTCACCATCCGTGGCATAATAGGTCGATGTAAAATCTGTAGCTGCCAGGTTATAGTCTGTCCCATTGATTTTTGCGGTCAAGGCTGGCTTCGGTTTGTCGGGTGTTAAATCTGGATCTTTCTGACTTTTTGAACAAGAAAAAAAAGTAATAATAAGCAGTATAAAGCTTACTGCTTTAAAAAAGTTTTGTAATGGTGTAATCATATTCAATCAGGGGGGTATGTGCAATAAAGTTCAAGGAGGGGCAAAGGTAACGGAAATACACGCCGTTTTAAATACTATTTGAACTTAACTAAAAGGTAATCAGGATGAATGCAGTTTGTCTTTAAATAGTGAGCGTTTGGGCTTATTGCCAACAAAAGCGGAAACAGTACTGCTCACATCTCCCAGTCAAATATATCGGTTACTTAATTGAAGGTTAAATAACTGGTAGGTTATTTTTCTCTTTCAGATTCCCGGATGCTACTCTGTTAGCCCCTTATAAAAAGTTTGAGCATAGCCTGATATGGTTTTGGCCATGTCGAGACCGTTAATGATTTTGCGGGCATTTACCCAGTCGGTAAGTTTATCCGTAAAATACTTATCCAAGCCTACGCCTGTAAATAAGCCTTTGGTCATTCCTTTGATCATAATGGCTGCGGCTATGGCTGGTTGTAAAGCCAGATCTGGGTTATCAAGCAGGTCGATGTTGAGCAGTTTGCCCATGCTATCGTAATTTTCATACCAGGTTAATTGTACATAACCACGACCATAATATAATTCATCGGGTGTGGTATAAGGAATGCGCTTAGCCGGGCCGCCACCCATTTTTAGCTTTCTGCCATAATCGTGCCCGGCACCTTTACCAAATTCGGCAATTGGCTGCATGGTTTTAGCTGTTTCATGAAAAACAGTGGCCAGTATATAAGCGGTTTTACGATCATCTGTAATGCCTGCGTCTGTTGTGGCTTTGAGTATGGCCTGGATACCATCAACCTGGCTTTGTGTTAAATGTCCGCCAAACATTGGACGGATGTCTACGTAGAATTCTTTTGTATCAGACATGAGATTAAGATTTAGGTGTTAATAATAAGCCTGGTAAACAGGTGGATAACAAAAGATTAGGGCTTTACGAGGTAAATATAAGTATTTAGGAAGGGAAAATAAAGAGGGAATTTATATCCGCGCAGTGTGAAGATTTTAACTAAAAAGGGTTGCTGTTTACAGCAACCCTTTTTAGTTATGACAAGAGTAATAATTACTTTCCGAACCGTTCTTTCAAATAATAACCCGTATGTGATTTTTTCTCTTTAATCAGATCTTCAGGTACACCTTCAAATACCACTTTTCCGCCGCGGTCGCCGCCTTCGGGGCCAATGTCAATAATCCAGTCGGCACATTTAATCACATCCATGTTGTGCTCTATTACAATAATGGTATTGCCATGTTCCAACAGGGCGTCAAATGATTTGAGCAATTTTTTGATATCGGCAAAATGCAGACCAGTGGTAGGTTCGTCAAAAATAAATAATGTTTTATTGGTGTTGTTGCCCTTTACCAGGAACGATGCCAACTTAATACGCTGTGCCTCGCCGCCAGAGAGTGTATTTGACGATTGACCCAATTGTACATAGCCCAAACCTACATCAACCAAAGGTTTTATCTTAGCGATGATCTTAGGTTCTTTAGCGAAGAAGATCAGTGCTTCATCAATGGTCATGCGCAGCACTTCAGCTACATTTTTTTCATTGTAAGTGATGTCCAGTATATGTTGCTTAAAGCGGTTACCTCCACAGGTTTCGCAGGTCAGGAAGATGTCGGCCATAAACTGCATCTCTATCTTCACTTCGCCCTCGCCCTGACAAACATCGCAGCGACCGCCTTCAACGTTAAAGGAGAATGCTGATGGTTTTAGTCCCGCGGCCTTTGCTGCAGGTTGTGAAGCATACAGATTGCGGATCTCGTCCCAGGCTTTTACATACGTAACCGGGTTGGAACGCGAAGAGCGACCGATCGGGTTTTGGTCAACCAGTTCCACCTGTTCTATCTTAGCGTAATCACCATCGATGCCATCATACGAGCCTGTTTGTTCGCCCGAATAATTACCCAGTGCTTTTTGCAGAGCAGGCGCCAATATGCGTTTTACCAGACTGGTTTTACCCGAACCGGACACGCCTGTAACTACGGTAAGAACCCCTAACGGGAATTTAGCCGTGACATGTTGCAGGTTGTTTTCGCGCGCGCCTTTGATCTCGATATAATCATTCCATTTACGGCGATGTGCTGGTATGGCTATGGATTCACGGCCGCTCAGGTATTTGCCTGTTAAGCTGTGTTCGTCCTTTAATATCTCTTTGTAAGTACCTGTGAAGATCAGTTCGCCGCCATGAGTCCCGGCTTCGGGGCCAATGTCAATGATGTGGTCTGCAGCTTCCATTATCTCTTCTTCGTGCTCCACCACTAATACTGTATTACCCACATCGCGCAATGATTTTAATACGCTGATGAGGCGCTGTGTATCGCGGGGATGCAAACCAATACTTGGCTCGTCCAATACATATACCGAGCCTACCAAACTGCTGCCCAGTGATGTAGCCAGATTAATACGCTGCGATTCACCACCTGATAAGGTATTTGACAAACGGTTAAGCGTCAGGTAGCTCAATCCCACATCATTTAAAAACGACAAGCGGTTAGTGATCTCCATCAGCAGGCGTTTACCCACTTTGGCATCCGTTTCATTTAATTGCAGTCCTTTAAAAAACTCCAAAGCTCTATCCAATGGCATTAATACCACATCGGTAATAGAACGTTCGTTGATCTTTACATACGATGCATCTTTACGCAGGCGGCTGCCCTTGCATTCCGGGCAGGTGGTTTTGCCTCGGTAGCGCGACAGCATAACCCGGTATTGGATCTTGTAGGTCTGCGCCTCCATCTCATGGAAAAACTCATCCAGGCCACGGAAATATTTATTGCCTGTCCATAACAGGCGTTGTTGTTTTTCTGTTAGCTGATTGTACTGGCGATGTATCGGGAAATCAAACTGCAAAGCGTGTTTGATGAGTATATCGTTCCACTCGCGCATTTTTTCGCCGCGCCATGGGGCTATAGCACCCTCATATATACTTTTGCTTTTATCGGGGATCACCAGGTCCTCGTCAATACCGATCACCTTACCATATCCCTCGCATTTTTTACAAGCGCCGTATGGATTGTTAAAGCTGAAGAAATTGGGTGTAGGCTCCTCGAATTTAATACCATCAAGTTCAAAGCGATCGCAGAAAAAACGTTCCAATTCACCGTCGG
This sequence comes from Mucilaginibacter sp. 22184, assembly GCF_052045695.1. Taxonomy (NCBI): domain Bacteria; kingdom Pseudomonadati; phylum Bacteroidota; class Sphingobacteriia; order Sphingobacteriales; family Sphingobacteriaceae; genus Mucilaginibacter; species Mucilaginibacter sp. 22184. The sequence continues at coordinate 141,049 of NZ_JBQEPI010000009.1, read as the reverse complement.
CATCTGGTTCCTGGTAACGTACATAGCAATCGCCCTTGCCTTCAAAAAAAGCGGTCTGCACCGAATCGCCCAAACGGCTTATGGTTTCGTCCTCTTCATTCTTTGATATCCGGTCAATTACGATACGGACACCGGGGTAATGGGTAGGAGCCTCTTCTTCCTGTGTTATGGTTTCTTCACTTTCAGCTTTAAGCTTTTTGCCTTTAGCTTTCTTCTCTCCATGGGTCTCGGCTATCAATGAAGTATTTTCAATGGATTCATCCTCCAGTAAAGCCTCAATTTTTGACAGCTTATTCAGGTACTCTACCCGCACAAAGCCCTTTTGCATTAAAACGGCCAGCTCCTCTTTTAAGCTGCGGTTATTATGCGGGTACAGTGGTGCTAAAACTGTTACCTGGCTCTCGTTCGGTAACGATAGTATAAAATTCACCACATCGGTAACTGAATCTTTTTTTACTATCTGGCCGGATACCGGGGAAATAGTTTTGCCAATCCGGGAGAAAAGCAATTTTAAATAATCATATATCTCGGTTGAGGTACCTACTGTTGAACGCGGGTTGGAAGTGATCACCTTTTGTTCGATAGCTATAGCAGGTGCAATGCCTTTAATATAATCCACATCGGGTTTGTTCATCCGGCCCAAAAACTGGCGCGCATAGGAAGAAAGACTTTCTACATAACGGCGCTGACCTTCGGCATATAAAGTATCAAAAGCAAGTGACGACTTGCCCGAACCCGACATGCCAGTAACCACAACCAACTTGTTTTTTGGGATAGCCACATCCATATTCTTCAAATTATGTACGCGGGCCCCCTTAATAATGATATGTTTCTGCGGATCTTTTTCTGCTTCTTTAGTCATAATAGTTGATAGTCGATGGTCTATAGACCATCGTTGTTTCTCAAAGCTATGGTCTATGGACAATTGACCATGGTCTTTTTTCCGGAATGCAAAAATCCTAAAAAAATTAGCAGAATCCAAATGGGTTTTACTTTGTTTGGGGATTTACGCCAAATAAATTTCTGACTTTACAGTTTGCTGACTTTTAAATACTTAATAGCGAAAAACAGGGGGGGATTTATAAATTTTTTGAGTAAGTGATTAAACCATTGCCGGGCGCCCTTGTCAAACCCTTGGATAGGTGTAAGAATTATAAAGGGCGAAGCCGTTCATAATACCAATTAACCTGATTAACAGAAGTAAGTAAAAAATATAATTTGTTTTTTAGCCGGGAATTTGTTTTATTTGAAGTAACAATTTCTTAACCCCTAAGGAGCACGCTATAGAATATACTTTACTTTATAGGTTTTTAACTAAAAATTAAGTTTAAGTAGTACTTTCTATGGATTTTCAATTGAAAAGTGATCAGGATCTAATCCATCTATACATTGCCGGTGATGAAGCTGGGCTAGTGGAGTTGATCAGACGATATCAGACCAAAATATATACCTCTATTTACCTGCTTGTAAAAGACGAGTATCTGGCCGAGGATATTTTTCAGGATACCTTTATCAAAGTTATCAATACGCTGAAAGCTGGAAAGTATAACGAAGAAGGTAAGTTTTTACCTTGGGTAACCCGTATTGCACATAATTTGGTTATTGACCACTTCCGTCGCGAAAAACGTGCGCCTATGATCAGCAATGGCGACGATTTTGATATTTTTGAAGTACTGGGTAATTATGATGAAAGCACCGAGGACAGGATGGTGCGTGAGCAAACCCATAAAGATTTGAAAACGCTGATACAGCTTTTACCGTCAGAGCAAAAAGAGGTATTGATCATGCGCCACTTTGGCGATATGAGCTTTAAAGAAATTGCCGATATAACCGAAGTAAGCATCAACACCGCTTTAGGCCGGATGCGTTATGCCCTCAATAACCTCCGCAAAATGATGCAGAGTAAAGAGTTGAGCTTGAAAAATTAATAAAAAGAATCGGGCTGTTGATCAATAGATCTGCTGGTTAAGTGGTGGTCTTTTTTCAATAGCCCGATTTTTTGTGATTAATAACTTAACTTATTCACTTAGGGTGATAAAAATTAACCCGTAAAAAAATTTCATTTAATTTTCATTTGATAAAATATTATCTTTAAGTCGCCGTTATAAATCATATAAAATTTACAACAAAATAAGCTTATGGATGAAACCTTTACAACAACATTAAATGGAATTGCCAACCAGGCTTTAATGGACGAGAATGCACAAGAAAATCTGGGTGCTGACGAATTGATATTTTACAATTCAATTCGCGCTGATTTGGACCTTTTGAACAAAAAACCCAAGGTACAAACTATACACCAGATACTTGACTACTCTAAAAGCCTGCGTTAAGTATTCCGAACTTGCTGGTTCATAGATCATAATTGTTGATGGAGGCGGATGTTCGAGAGAACAGAAACCAACATCCGGCATGATTTATGAACCTTTCTATTTTATATGGATCGTGTAATTGATAATATAGTTTAATACATATTATAATATATGTATTAAACTATAGGAGCACGATCTTTACCATAAAAAAATTCTTAATTTTAAAAATGCTTAAGGCCGAACGCTACCGCCATTTTGTTGAATATTTTTCAAAAAACCAACCCAATCCCGTTACCGAACTGCATTACGATAACCCTTTTCAATTATTGGTTGCCGTGATCTTGTCGGCTCAATGCACCGATAAACGCATTAACCAGGTTACACCAAGGCTGTTTGAACGGTTCCCTACGCCCGAAGACCTGGCCGCATCAACTCCGGAAGAAGTTTTTACTTATATACGGAGTGTAAGCTATCCTAATAATAAAGCCAAACATTTAGTAGGTATGGGAAAAATGCTGGTAGATGTTTTTAACAGTGAAGTACCTGCGGGTATCGAAAACCTGCAAAAAATGCCTGGGGTAGGTCGTAAAACAGCCAATGTTATCGCGTCGGTAATTTTCGAAGAACCGGCCATGGCCGTAGATACGCATGTGTTCCGGGTATCTAATCGTATTGGCCTTACGCATAATGCAACCACCCCGTTGGCTGTCGAAAAGCAATTGATCAAGCACATTCCCAAAGAATATATAGGTGTAGCCCATCATTGGCTCATACTGCATGGCCGGTATATTTGCCTGGCGCGGAGCCCTAAATGCGAAATATGTCCGCTTACCTGGTTTTGCAAATACTATGAACAGCACAATACCGAAACGGCTTTATTAAAAGCCGAAGCAGCAAAGATCCGGAAAGCCAAAGAAGCCAAAAAGAAAAAAGCGCTGAATATCATTACAAAAGAGTTGAAGAAGCGCAGTGTGGATAAAGATATTTGATTGCTAGTGGCGGGTTAAGTAAGTTTATCTGTTATTATTAAGCATTGTCATCCTGAGGAGCGAAGGATCTATTTATCAACTTGTATATCTTATAATAGATGCTTCACTGCATTCAGCATGACAAATATTTAATCATGTAAATAAATTACTAAAAAAATTAGTATTTTTAAATAAAACATTTATATATTTGTTTTAGAAATTTTTAAGATGAGCAACACAGATAAATTGAAGGCATTACAGCTTACTTTAGATAAGCTGGAAAAATCATACGGAAAAGGTACCATCATGAAGTTGGGTGATTCCGTTATTGAACCTACAGAAGTAATATCAACCGGCTCCTTAGGTCTGGATATCGCTTTAGGCGTTGGCGGCTTACCAAAAGGAAGGGTTATTGAAATATACGGACCTGAATCGTCAGGTAAAACCACATTGGCTATCCACGCCATTGCGGAATCACAGAAAAAAGGTGGCATCGCCGCGTTTATTGATGCGGAGCACGCTTTCGATCGTTTCTATGCTAAAAAATTAGGTGTGGATGTAGAGAATCTGTTGATCTCCCAGCCGGACAATGGTGAGCAGGCACTGGAAATTGCCGATAACCTGATCCGTTCTGGCGCTATCGATATCCTGGTAGTTGACTCTGTTGCCGCCTTGGTTCCCAAAGCGGAAATTGAAGGCGAAATGGGCGATTCCAAAATGGGTCTGCACGCGCGTTTAATGTCGCAAGCCTTGCGTAAACTAACAGGTACTATCAGCAAAACCGGATGCTGTTGTATATTTATCAACCAATTGCGAGATAAGATTGGTGTAATGTTTGGTAACCCCGAAACCACTACCGGTGGTAATGCTTTGAAATTTTATGCATCGGTACGTTTGGATGTACGCCGTATATCACAAATTAAAGATACCGACGAAGTTTCAGGTAACCGCGTAAAGGTGAAGATTGTTAAGAATAAAGTGGCTCCTCCGTTCCGCGTGGCCGAGTTTGATATCATGTTCGGTGAGGGTATTTCAAAAGCTGGTGAGATCATCGACCTGGGTGTTGAATATAACATCATAAAAAAAGCGGGTTCATGGTTTAGCTATGGCGAAACTCGTTTGGGCCAGGGCCGTGATGCGGTTAAACAACTGATCCTGGATAACCCTGAACTACAGGAAGAACTGGAAACCAAAATTAAAGAAACCGTTACCGGCGAAAGTTTGGTTGAAGAATAGATTGATTTCGGATTTCGGAATTTCGATTTCGGATTTTGAATTTTTGATATTAGAAAGCCTCCCATTTGGGAGGCTTTCTTGTTTTTAAAGCGCCCTTGTCATGCTGAACGGAGTGAAGCATCTATTATACGATATGCAGGTTAATGAATAGATCCTTCGCTACGCTCAGGATGACAAACTTGTTAGCAAGAAGAACTAATGATCTTCATCCCCAGGTAATAAATCACCAATTCACTAAATCGATAATTCAATAATTAATATATTTAGCTCTGCATGAATAAATGGAGCTTGTTATTGTTTTCTGTACTGTTCATTCAGTTTAGCGCTTGCCGTAACGCGGCTTCAAATTCTGGTAAAACCATTTTTAATATTAACCTGGAGGAAGGTCTTACTTCACTCGATCCCGCCTTTTGCCGTAATCATTATACCATTTGGATGGATAACCAGGTTTTTAATGGCCTGGTACAGATCAATGATAGTTTGAAAGTAATACCCTGTATTGCTAAAAGCTGGGATATATCTGCCGATGGTCTTTTGTATACCTTTCATTTGCGCAATGATGTTTACTTTCACGATGACCCGCATTTTAAAGATGGTGTTGGTCGCAAGGCTGTAGCATCCGATTTTGTGTATAGTTTTGGGCGATTAATTGATCCTAAAGTAGCCTCGTCTGGCTCCTGGATATTTAGCGATAAAGTAGAGGGGAAACGCTCATTTACTGCTCCTGATGATAGTACTTTTAATATCCGCCTTAAACAGCCATTCGCCCCTTTTTTAAGTATGCTTACTGCGCAGTACTGTTCTGTTGTGCCCAAAGAGGTGGTGGAGTTTTATGGTAAAGATTTCAGGAGCCATCCCATCGGCACAGGTCCATTCAAGTTTAAATACTGGAAAGAAGGGGAGGTATTGGTGCTGCTTAAAAACGAAAAATACTGGGAGAAGGATAATAAGGGTAACCGCTTGCCTTACCTCGATGCGGTAAAAGCCAGCTTTATTGCCGATAAACAAACATCATTCCTGGAATTTATCAAAAAGAAGCTTGATTTTTTAAATGATATTGATGGCAGTTACCGGGATGATATCCTGACCAAATCTGGCAAGGTGACACAAAAGTACCAGGGCAAATTTGTGCTGAATACGGCTCCATATCTAAATACCATGTACCTGGGCATATTGGTAGATACCAACTTGGCCATAGTAAAAAAGTCACCGCTAAAGATATTAAAAGTAAGGCAGGCTATTAATTATGCTATCGACAGGCAAAAAATGATGAAATACCTGCGCAATAGTATGGGCACACCCGGCTATGAAGGTTTTATCCCGGAGGGAATGCCTGGTTTCGGTAAAAATGTAAAAGGCTATACTTACGACCCTGAAAAAGCCAGACAACTATTAGCCGAAGCCGGTTTTCCGGATGGTAAAAACCTGCCCGAAATTTCATTGGCCACCACGGTAGGTTACCGCAGTTTGATAGAGTATGTACAAGGGCAATTAGATCGGATAGGTATCAAAACCAGTGTAGAAATTACCCAGGGTGCCAGCCTGCGTGAACTAGTAGCCAAAAATGGCATAAACTTTTTTTACGGTCAATGGATAGCCGATTACCCTGATGGTGAAAATTATTTGTCGGTTTTTTACTCCAAAAATAAGATCCCTTTTGGACCCAATTATACAGGGTTTAACAATAAAAAATTCGACGCGCTGTTTGAGCAGACCTATCATGAAAAAAATGATGCTGCCCGCTATGCGCTATACCAGCAAATGGACGGTTTGGTGATGGAGCAATCGCCGGTGGTGGTATTGTATTACGATAAACTGGTGAACCTATACCAGAATAATATAAGTGGCTATAGCCTTAACGGACAAAATTTATTGGTGTTGAAAAGGGTAGTTAAAGCCCCCTGAAGCGGGAACTTTATAAAACTATTTATTTAATCTTCTATCTATATGAATACACAAAATGCAGCTCATTGGGTTCAACGGTTAACGTTGCAGCCACATCCTGAGGGTGGGTATTATAAAGAGGTGTTTCGGTCTGAACAACAAATAAGCCGGACCGGTGGAACGGCCGTTAAGCAAGCCTGTACATCCATTTACTACTTGTTGGAAGGAGAAGACTTTTCGGGTTTTCACCGGTTAGTATCCGATGAACTTTGGTATTTTCACGTCGGTTCGCCACTCTATATTCATATGATCGATGTTGCCGGAAATTATCATCGATACGAGCTTTCGGCATTAGATACGGGTGAGCTTTCTGTTGTTATACCAGGCGGATCCTGGTTCGCATCCGAAATACCTTCGAAAGAGGGCTTTAGCCCTGGTAAGTTGCGCAGTAGCTCCGGGCTTTGATTTCAGCGAATTTGAAATGGCGGTAAAAGAAGATATGACTGCCGCATATCCCCGTTTTGATGACTTATTTAACCGGCTTTGCCGATAGGTAAGTCCACTTTTAACTATTAACATCCACCATATGAACGAAAAAGTAATAGGCATCATGGGTGCCATGCATGAGGAAATTAACAGCATCCTTCACTTGATGACAGGTATTGAAGAAGTTTCTTTCGGCAGGAGAACATATTATACCGGAACTATCAGTAATATTAAAACCGTACTGGTTTTTTCCAGATGGGGCAAAGTTGCGGCAGCTACTACTGTCACTAGCTTGATCACCAGGTTTAACATTACCGATCTGATATTTATTGGTGTTGCAGGAGCTATCCATACCGAATTGAAAATAGGGGACGTGGTTGTTGCCAACCGCCTGATCCAACATGATATGGATGCCCGTCCGCTGATGCCTCGGCACGAAATTCCTTTGCTGGGCGTAACCTATTTTGAAGCTGACTCTGATTACATCAGCATCGCAAAAAAATCCGTTGATGCGATTGTTGGCGATCATATCCATTCGTTTATCGACGAGCATGAAATTGAGCGCTTTTTATTACATAAAACCCGGGTGTTTCAAGGAACTATAGCCAGCGGTGATAAATTCTTTGCTGATCAGGCTGATAAGGATCAATTACACGCTGCTATTCCAGACATACTATGTGTGGAGATGGAAGGCGCCGCCGTAGCCCAGGTTTGTTATGAATACGAGATCCCCTTCGTGGTTTTAAGAATAATCTCAGATGAATCTAATGAGCATTCATCTATTGACTTTCCTGATTTTATCAAAAATGTGTCCAGCAAATATGCCTATGAGATTGTTAGGAATATGTTTGCGGTGTTATAGATAGGATGGCAATCTCTCCACGCGTCATTGCGAGGAGGAACGACGTGGCAATCCCTAACTATACAGAACCGATCTGCAAATCGGAAATTGCCACGCTGCGCTCGCAATGACGTAGTGGACAAGAAGGACGTGCAATCAACAAAAAAGCCTCCCCAAAAAAGGGAGGCTTTTTAATATTAGCTTTCAGCTTTAACCTTTCGGCTTTGAGCTTATTAAGATGCCATTTGCTTGCGGATGATGTTCAGCGCGCCGCCGGCTTTAAACCATTCAATTTGTTGGTCGTTATAGGTATGGTTTACCGGGAACGAATCAACAGATCCATCTTTGTGGTGTAATACAACGGTTAACTGTTTGCCCGGAGCAAAAGTTGTTAAGCCGTCAATATCGATCACATCATCTTCCTGGATCTTATCATAGTCGTTGGTATCGGCAAAAGTGATACCCAACATACCTTGTTTTTTAAGGTTGGTTTCGTGAATACGGGCAAATGATTTTACCAGTATGGCACGTACGCCTAAGTGACGTGGTTCCATCGCTGCGTGCTCACGTGATGAACCTTCGCCATAGTTTTCGTCGCCTACTACTACGGTGCCAATACCATTCGCTTTGTAATCGCGTTGAGTAGCCGGTACCGGACCGTATTCGCCGGTCAGTTCATTTTTAACACTATCAGCAGTATTGTTAAAATAGTTGATAGCGCCGATCAACATATTGTTAGATATGTTATCCAGGTGGCCACGGAATTTTAACCATGGGCCAGCCATAGAAATATGGTCGGTAGTACATTTACCTTTGGCTTTGATCAACAGTTTTAAGCCTTTCAGATCGGTACCTTCCCAAGCTTTAAACGGCTCCAGCAATTGCAGGCGTGATGATTTTGGATCAACAATAACCTGAACTGTGCTGCCATCCTCGGCTGGTGCCTGGTAGCCTGCATCTTCAACAGCGTAGCCTTTTACCGGCATTTCAATACCTTGTGGCTCATCAAATTTTACCTGCTCACCGTTTTCGTTGGTCAGGGTATCAGTTAATGGGTTAAAGGTTAAATCGCCGGCGATAGCAAAAGCAGTTACAATTTCCGGCGAAGCCACGAAAGCGTGAGTATTAGGGTTACCATCCTGACGTTTAGCAAAGTTGCGGTTAAACGAAGTGATGATAGAGTTTTTACGGGTAGGATCGTCGGTATGACGGGCCCACTGACCAATACATGGACCACAAGCATTGGCTAATACCACACCGCCCATTTGATCAAAAGTATTCAGGTAGCCATCACGTTCAACCGTGTAACGTACCAGCTCAGATCCTGGGGTAATGGTAAACTCAGCTTTGGTTTTTAATTTTTTATCGATAGCCTGTTTCGCGATAGAAGCAGAACGGGTAATATCTTCGTATGATGAGTTGGTACATGAACCAATCAAACCAACTTCTAATTTGGTAGGCCAGTTGTTTTCTTTAACCGCGGTAGCGAATTTAGAGATAGGCCATGCCAGATCCGGAGTGAACGGACCATTTACATGCGGTTCCAGTTCAGACAGGTTGATTTCGATAACCTGGTCAAAATATTGCTCAGGGTTGGCGTAAACTTCCTCGTCGCCGGTTAAGTGCTCGGCAATTGCGTTGGCAAGCTCGGCAATATCGCCGCGTTTAGTACCGGTTAGGTAAGCAGCCGCTTTTTCGTCATATCCGAAGATAGAAGTAGTAGCGCCAATTTCGGCACCCATATTACAGATGGTACCTTTACCTGTGGCAGATAGTGAACGTGCACCTTCGCCAAAATATTCAACAATAGCGCCTGTACCACCTTTTACGGTAAGGATACCAGCCACTTTTAATATCACGTCTTTTGCTGATGTCCAGCCAGAAAGTTTTCCGGTTAATTTAACACCAATCAGTTTAGGGAATTTAAGTTCCCATGGTAAGCCTGCCATTACATCGCAAGCATCAGCACCACCAACACCAATGGCAATCATACCCAAACCACCCGCGTTAGGCGTGTGTGAATCGGTACCGATCATCATACCACCCGGGAAAGCATAGTTTTCCAGAACAACCTGGTGAATAATACCAGCGCCTGCTTTCCAGAAACCAATACCATACTTATCAGAAACAGAGGCCAGGAAATCATAAACCTCGCGGTTTACGTCAACAGCAGTATTTAAATCGGCAACGGCGCCAACTTTTGCTTGTATCAGGTGATCGCAATGTACGGTAGAAGGAACAGCAACCTGCGGACGGCCAGCCTGCATAAACTGCAAAAGGGCCATTTGAGCAGTAGCATCCTGCATAGCTACACGGTCTGGTGCAAAATCAACATAATCCACTCCGCGGCCAAACGCTTTTTGAGCATCGCCTTCAGAAAGGTGGGCATATAAAATTTTCTCGGTTAAGGTTAGATGTTTACCGGTCGCTTTACGGGCAGCATCCACACGGGTGCTGTAGCGATCGTAAACTTTTTTGATCATATCTAAATCAAAAGCCATTTGTATTTGATTTTTAGGTGAAAAGTAAACGAATTGACACCAAACCCAGTAGCTGGGCTCAGTGCGGCGAATTTACAAAAATTACTACTAAAAGCTGTCAGTCAACTGTGTAAATGTTATTTGGAGCTATTCTAAATAGGAGGCCCCCACCCCCCCGAAGGGGGAATGCAGTTGGCAGATGGGTAGTTTGCAGAGGAGGATCGGTTACGAGCGAGTTGTGTTGTTATGAAGATATATCTGGATGCGATATATTTGCCATTCCATGACGAAAGGCAAATGCATCACCTGCTTAAACACAACTAAACTATGAAAATAACGATAACCGATTATCAGGATAACTGGCCAATCTTATTTGCAGAGGAAAAGGAAAAGATCAATAATATATTGGGTTTTTTAAACCCGGTTATAGTTCATATTGGTAGCACATCAGTTCCCGGGCTTTGTGCCAAACCCATTATTGATATAGAAGTAGGGTTAAAAAGCGCCGATGATCTGGATAAAACCATTGGGCCCATGCAGCAGCATTACACCTATGTTAAAATGTATGAACCCGACTGGCCATCAAGGCGATTTTACAGCAGATATAAAAGTGAAACAGGCGGTGCCATACCATCATTCATTGATGTAAATGATGTGCCGTCTGTTAAGCAAGGTTTAAAATCTGTAACTCATATTCATGTATTTGTAAAAGATACCGACGATTGGATAAGGCACGTTGCTTTCCGGGATTATCTGGCTTTACATCCCGACGAACGCGATGCCTATTGCCGGCTTAAAAAAGAATTATCGAAAAGTGAATATAAAAATACGATAGACTATAATGATGCTAAGAATGATTTTGTAAAAGATGTTCAGCAAAAGGCTGTTGATTGGTATAAAAAACTACATGGTATAGATTGATTCGGGTTCTTAACCGTTGCAAACTGCTAACTGTCTTCCCTTTAGAGGGGTAAGGGGCAAAAACTAAACCCCTCCTTGCTCCACACTTCCAAAGCCCTGGGCAGTGTATATTTCACCCGGTCATACGCTTTCAAACTGTCATGAAATACCACGATGGATCCGGCTTCGGTATGTTTCAGCACATTTTGCAGACAAGCTTCGGGACTAAGGTTGATATCAAAATCGCCACTCAGTACATCCCACATGATAATTTTAATGTCGGGGCGGGTGTCCTGCAGATCGCGGATCTGTTGTCTTTTGATCCTGCCATATGGCGGCCGAAAAAGGTGAGTATCCAGTACTTTATCAGCCTGTAAAAAATTATCCAGGTAAATTTTGTTATCAGTTTCCCAACCTTTAAGGTGATTATACGTATGATTGCCGATGGCATGGCCATCGTCGGTCAACTGCTTAAAAATATCGGGATGTTTTGCTACATTATCCCCAATACAGAAAAAGGTGGCTTTGGCATTATACTGTTTTAAAATATTTAATATATGTGTTGTAACAATTGGTATAGGCCCATCGTCAAAAGTGAGATAAATGCAGCGATCAGCTTTGCTTTTATTCCAGATGAGTTGGGGGTACAGCTTTTTGAGCAGCCAGGGTGTTTTAATCAGATACATATACGAAACGGGCCTTTTATGTTTTATTTAAAAAATAAACAAAAATGAACATGCAAGGTAAGCATCAGTTGCTTACAATTGCATATAAAAACTTATGAAACCAATATTGTCACTACCCATTAAAACAACTCTTATAGGTGCTATTATATTTTCGGCACTTGGTTTTCAGGCTAAAGCACAAGAAGTAATCACTTTACAAAAAGCAATTGACCTGGCCCTTGAGCGAAATTTAACCATTAAACAATCACAGTTTACCGAGGCACTGTCTGAAGAAGATCTGAAGCAATCGAAATTTAATCAATTGCCCAACCTTACAGCAGCACCGCAAGGCGGATTCAACTTTGGTCGTAATATAGATCAATCAACTTATCAGTTCATTAATCAGCGTATTTTACAGGTTTATGGTCAATTCTCTACACAAGTTACCTTATTTCAGGGTGGACAATTGCGTAACCAGATTATCCAGAACCGGATATTGGTTGATGCCAATAAAACCGCCACAGCGAAAGTTAAAAACGACCTGATATTAAACGTGGTTACCACCTTTTTGCAGGTATTAACTAACCAGGATCTGGTTAGAGCATCCAAACAGCAAATCGAGATATCGAAACTAACACTAGAGAGAGCGCAGCAAAATTATAATGTAGGTAATCAAACCCTTGCCGATCTTTCACAAGCTAAGGCCCAGCTTTCAACCTCGGAACTTGATTATACCAACGCGCAAAACCAGATGGAATCATCAATGCTTACCCTAAAGCAATATATGGAGATGAATCCGGCTACCGAGATAGAGGTGCAGAAGCCGGATATCGGCAAACTTAGCGACATCAAAGTAATATATGATCCGCAGGACATATTAAAAACGGCGTTGAACGTAAACCCTGATGTATTGCTTGCAGAGGTTCAGCAAAAATCATATGAACAGGCTATAAAAGTAGCAAAAGGCAATTATTATCCCACCATTACCCTGATAGGACAGGCGGGTTCTAATTATTCAAATGCAAAAAATACAGTAGACCAGGTAATATCTACCGGTACGTTTTCACCCATCGGTATTGTGCAAGGTACAAATCAGGTAGTTGTACAGCCAGGCTTCACCCAAACATTTAAAAGCAATCCGTTTTTTACCCAAATAGGTAACAATTTTAACCAGGCTATAGCTTTAAACTTACAGATACCAATTTTTGGCAGGTTTACCGCGCGCACTTCCGTACGCAAAGCAAAAATTCAGGCCCAAAATGCCGAGGTAACCTCGCAGTTGGCCCGTAACACGCTGAGCAAAGTTATTTATCAGGCAGTTTGGGATCTGCGCGCTGCCGAAAAAAAATATCTTTCGACCACGCAAACATACAAGGCTAATAAAGATGCCTTTAACATTACGCAGCAGCGGTACACTGTTGGTTTAGTAAATTCACTGGACTATAATACTTCCCTTACTAATCTTAATAAATCACAATTTGACATGATCGAAGCTCAATACCAGCTCATTTTCAGGAGCAAGGTGATTGATTATTATCTGGGCAATCCTATAACACTTTAACGTCATAAGCTTAATCTTAAAAACATCATAAAATATCGAAACGCATAGTCATGGGAAAAACTACTAAATATATTTTGATAGCCCTGGGGGTAATAGCTGTATTGTTCATTGTGGCAACAGCGACAGGCATTATTGGCAAACCGCCCTTACCCCAGGTAGCCACCGAAAAAGCCGACGTGCGTGAAATTAATGAGACAGTATCTGCCAGCGGAAAAATAAAACCACATGTTGAAGTAAAGATAACCTCAGAAGTATCTGGTGAAATTGTTGAATTGCCTGTTAAAGAAGGTGATGTGGTAAAAAAAGGCCAGTTGGTTTGCCGTGTACGTCCCGATATATTAAAATCGGGCTATGATCGTGCTGTGGCAAGCTATAGTACCCAAAAAGCAACTATAGGTAATATGGCACAATTGCTTAAACAGGCAGAGGCTACTTTTGCTAACCAGGAGGCTACTTTCAAACGTACTCAAACACTTTTTCAAAATAAAGTACTTACCGTATCTGAATTTGATAATGCCAAAGCCAGCTATGAGGGTGCTAAAGCCAGCTTAGAAGCCGCCAGGCAAAACCTGGTTGGGGCGCAATTTGGCCTGCAACAACAATCGGCCTCGGTTAAAGAAGCGCAGGACAACCTGGCCAAAACCAGTCTTTACTCACCGGTTGACGGGGTAATTTCTAAACTGGTTATTCAAAAAGGCGAGCGTGTTTTGGGCACCCAGCAATTTGCCGGTACCGAGATCATGACCATATCTGATCTGAGTAAAATGGATGTGAATGTGGATGTAAACGAAAATGATATTAACCGTATATCGTTAAATGATCCTGCAAACATCGAGGTGGATGCTTTTTCGGGTAAAAAATTTACAGGTTCGGTAATTGAAATAGGTAGCTCGGCCAACGTAGTGGGTACCAATGCCGATCAGGTAACCAATTTTACAGTTAAAGTACGCATAGATGCCAATTCTTATACGGCATTGCTTCAAAAAACTGCTGATAACCCATCACCTTTCCGTCCGGGATTAACAGGTACCGTTGATATCAATACCAATCATGTGAAATCTCTTTCGGTTCCGATCCAATCTGTAACCACCCGCGATGAGAAAAAAGATGCCAGTGCCGCTGCCGCAAAGGACGATAAAAAGGTACAGATCAGCGCCCCGGTCAAAGAGTATGTATATGTTTATTCGGCTCCGGGTACGCTAAAGCAGGTACAGGTAACTACAGGTATTCAGAATGATACCTATATCCAGATCCTGTCGGGCTTAAAAGGTGGCGAAGAAGTGGTATCGGCGCCATATTCGGCTATATCAAAAACATTAGCCGATGGCATGAAGGTTCAAAAAGTTGATAAATCAAAATTATTTAATACCGATAATAAATAATCCTCATCAGTATTAACATCATAAAAAAAGGCTGCTTCAAAATTTTGAAGCAGCCTTTTTTTATTTAATATCGATTGGGTTTAAACTTTTAGACCTCCGAAAATACTGAATAGCATTACGCTCAACACCACAAAAGTGATCAGGATATACAATCTGTCTTTTTCCAGTATAAAGCCTATTAACGAAAAAAAGATGCGTAAAATAGGAGTAGCGATCAGCACGAGTACGCCCAGTTGTATGATTCCTTTAGCGTTGAATGAACCAACGCCGCTGAAAATTTCACTGATGGTAGTATAGCCGGCCCGCTCACCCACAAATGTATGATAAGCAGGTACACCGCTGTGCTGATATTGATGCAGGTAGATAATACCACCGATAAAAACAATGAGGCTCGCGGTGATAACTCCGTATCTTAATAAATAACCAATCAGTTTTTCTATATCCTGATCAGCTGTAAAGGCTTTTGAAAGTATCTTTTTCATGATCTTTTTTGTTTAGAATTTGTGGTTATAACCGTTAAATATCATCTCGGCGGCAACAAAGGTGATGGCTACACAGAAGATATATTTTAACACCTTGGGATCCATACGGGTAAGCAGTTTGGAGCCGGTAAACGCGCCGCCCAGTACACCCAGCATCACCGGGAAAGCAATACCCGGATCCATATAACCTCTTTGTAAATACACCACGGCGCTGGCTGCTGCGGTAACCCCGATCATGAAATTGCTGGTAGTGGTGCTCACCTTAAAAGGTATGTGCATAGCCGAATCCATAGCCAAAACTTTTAAGGCCCCGGAACCAATGCCTAAAAGTCCCGACAGAACGCCGGCCAGGGTCATGATAGAAAAACCCGCCCCTACGTTTTTTAATTTGTATTCCACCTCGCCATCTTTAGTAGGATAGCTGCTGTTGAGTTTTAATTTGTAGGATAGCGTGCTGCCTTCGGTTAAGGCTTCCATGTTCTTTTTGCGGAGGGTCATAGCTGCTGAGAATAACAGGATAGCGCCGAAAAGAATGGCGATGGTATTGGTAGGCGTATACACTGCGATGATGGCGCCGCCAACTGCCCCCACCGTAGTGGCAATCTCCAGGAACATGCCTAAACGGATATTGGTGATCCCCTCTTTAATGTACGCGCTTGCCGCACCCGATGAGTTGGCGATAGATGCCAGTAAAGCCGCGCCGATGGCGTAGCGGATATCTACATGAAATACGAGGGTAAGCAATGGAATTACCACTACGCCGCCGCCAAGGCCGGTGAGTGAGCCAACCAAACCGGCCAGGTAGGCTCCTGCCAGTAAGATGAGGGTGAATGTTATAATAGTCATGATATATGGTATTAATAATTATTATTTAAAATTTGCTGTATCAGTTGCTCGGCTTGTTTAACCTTTTGGGCTTTGATGGCCTTAAACAGTTGCTCATGCAGGTGATGGCTCATGGCAAAATGACTGATGCCTTGTGCTTCGCGTTTGGAGAAGAAATCGCGGATGATGAGGGTGAAACTTTCATATAAATCGGCCAGTACGTTGTTTAATGAAGCCTGGGCTATGGCCAAGTGAAAAGCGATGTCGGCATCAACACAGGCCTGGCGCTGTTCTGACTGGATAGCCTGTTTTCTTTTTTCCAGAGATTGCTCAATTTGCGCTATGTGTGCTTCAGATCGGTTTTGTGCTGCCAGGCGGACTATCTCGCCCTCCAATAATATCCGCACGGCATTAATCTGGTCGAAGTCGGCATTTTTTAAGCGCTGCTCAATAGTTTGCTCCCTTATAACGGAGTTGACGAATGTTCCGGAGCCCTGCTGTACTTTGAGTATGCCGGCGGTAGCCAGGGTTTTAATGGCTTCGCGGATGGTGGAACGGCCCACGCCATACAGCTGCATCAATTCGGGCTCGGCAGGTATTTTTTCGTTGAGCTTAAATTTGCCCTGCGCTATATCATTCCTGATCTGATTGATTACGCGGCTGCCGAGGGTTTCTTTCTTATCCATATCGCTGATGATTTGATATGTAAAGGTATGATGTTTTTATTTAAACATCTGATGTTTAAAAATATTTTTGACATTAGTGTGATGGAGGTGGGAATTGAAGGGGAGAGACAGAGCCTAAGAGGAGGTGTCATGCTGAGCCCGTCGAAGCATGGTGGTAGGGGCTCTGCGCGCGTGCTTAGACGAGCTCAGAGTGACAGGCTTTTTAGGCATTGTATAAATTGTCCCCTAACACAGCAAAAGTTAAACTGTCATCTCGAACGAGGTACGAGGAGAGATCTTATACACGAGATATGCCAATTGTACAAGATTTCTCCTCGTACCTCGTTCGAAATGACAAAATGGAATAATTATTTTGAGATTATTTACTACTCTACCCCTGCAAACTCATCACCGCCTGATCAAGGAAATTGGGGATCAGGGTACGTTGGGTATGGGTTATTTTGTCGGGATCGTCCAGTCGGTCAAGCATTTCTCGATATTTTACTTCGCCATGCTCATTGATCACTTCCTGCTTTTTTTCATCTCGCAACAACATGGCTTTTATACCGCCGGCATCAGCCTCGGGGTGAAACTGGGTGGCGAAAAAGTAATCGTTATAACGGATGGCCATCATGGCGCGGGGCAGATCAACATGTGGGCGCTCTTTCTCAATAGCGACCAGTTGCATACCCAGTTCCTGGAAACGTTTTTCATTAGGGTTGATCACCTGCCAACTGCGGGAGTCGACTGCATAAAATGGATCGCCCAGGCCCTCAAAAACAGGCTCATGGGCACCTGCCGGGGTTTGGTTAACCGGCAGCACGCCAAATGATGGCGAACGGCGCATATTGATATCACCCAGTTTATAATGGCGGCACATCAATTGAAATGAGTGACAAACAAATAAGGTGTGTTTTTTATCGGTGGTGTTGGAGAGATTATGATCTTCCAGTTTTTCTATCAGCCTGAAATATTTTTTTTCCCATTCGGTTCCTTCAGATATCAGCGGATCACCGGGGCCTCCGCTCGAAATATAGATATCGAAATTGGTACCCGGCATTTCGCATCGCCGGCGTACATCAAATATCTGGTAACTTAAATTAAGCTCGTGCTGTGCTTTATATCTATTCAAAATTTCCTGGAAACCACGCATTCCCTCATTGGCTATCCCATCATATAAGTCGAGTATTGCTACTTTGATTTCCGGTTTTGTTGTCATTTTGTTCTTTTATAATTTGTTAAGCCCGCTCCTTTGAGTAGTAGCCATTGGCAGCTATCCCCAAAAGGATGTCATACTGAGCGCCGTCGAAGAATGGTGGGCAGGCCTCTGCGCTCTACCCTTCGACGGGGCTCAGGGTGACAGCCCTCTTTGTGTTATTCTTTCGTTATACCTTTTTATAGTCTATTACGCTCTGCTAAGGCCGTGGGGTCATAACCCCTTTAAAGTTTGCGAAGTAATATAATCTACCACGTCTACAAAGCTACTGTTTTGTTGGTAAACGGCTAACTGCCTGTCGGCGCCGGTGCCGTGTTCCAGTATTTTGTGCACATATTGCAGATCATCGCGCGAGCCTAATTCGTCCACCACGTCATCCACAAAATCAAGTAGCTCCAATACCAGCGAACGGGTATTTACTTCCATTTCTTTGCCAAAGTCGATCATTTTACCATCGATGCCATATCGGGCCGCGCGCCATTTATTTTCGTTGATGAGCGCACGTGAATAAGTGATGAACTTCATGTTCTGCTGCCGTAGCTTATACAGTTTGGCGCACAGGGCCTGGAACAGGGCGGTAAAGGCGATGGTTTCATCAACCAGCATGGGGCAATCGCAAATGCGGAATTCGATGGTTTCGAAGAAGGGGTGCACGCGGATGTCCCACCAGATCTTCTTGGCATTATCAATACAATTGGTTTTTACCAGCAGCTTAATATAGCTGTCATACTCTTCAATACTGCTGAAAGAATCGGGGATGCCGGTACGCGGAAACTTATCAAACACCTTGGTACGGAAGGATCTGAACCCGGTATTGCGCCCTTCCCAAAAAGGAGAGTTGGTTGACAAGGCAAAAACATGCGGCAGAAAATACCTAACCTGGTTGGCTATATGGATAGCCATATCGCGCGACTGGATGCCTACATGTACATGCAAACCAAAAATAAGGTTGGAGCGGGCGGCTTCCTGCATTTCGTCCACAATTTCAAAATAACGCGGATGATCGGTGATCAGCTGATGCTGCCAGTGCGAAAACGGATGTGTGCCCGCGGCACCAATACGTAAACCAATATCGCCGGCCAATTGGGCCACCGTGGTGCGCAGCTTGCTTACCTCCTGACGGGCTTCCTGGGTGTTATGGCAAATATGCGTGCCCACCTCCACTACGGCCTGGTGCATTTCGGCCTTTACCTGATCCTCGTGGATCTTTTGCGCGCTATCCACAATTTTTTGCTCATGCGATTTTAATTCCCTGGTCACGGGATCAATCACCATAAATTCTTCTTCAACACCTAAGGTAAACTCGTTCATAATTGGTTAGGTTATAGTACTCATTCTCGTAATTGTCATTTCGAACGGAGTGAGAAATCTTTTGCGCGGGATATACAAACTGTAAAAGATTTCTCCTCGTGCCTCGTTCGAAATGACAGGTGGTATTATTTTTTGGCAGCAGGTTTTTTGGCTGCTTTCTTTACCTCTTTTTCCTTTTTTACTTTTGCTTCAGGTTTGGCCTTTGCCTTTAAGGGCTGGGCGACTTCCTTAACCGGAGCAATCGCTTTCACCACTTTGGCTGCTTTATTTACTTTGCTCTCCGTTTCCACAGGCGGATTCACCTTACCAATATAAATTTCCTTTTTTACCGGTTTGGGACTCACCAGCGGAGTTTTAGCAGCTGATGTTTTTACATATTCGCCCCAGGTAAGGTTGTCCAGACCGGCTTTTTGTTTTTTGGCGCGATCGATGGCATAATCGGCGGCGGTTTCCACCACCCAGTCAAAATTTTCCTGGCCCACGCTGGTTACTTCGGCATCTGGAGCTGGGTTGCAAAAATCAATCGCGTAGGGGATGCCATCACGCACGGCAAATTCAACCGTGTTAAAATCGTAACCCAGGTACTGGTTCAGTTTGATCACATAATCTTTAACCTTATCCAATAGTTTTTTAGCCGCCGGTGCCTTGCCATGTTCATAACGCAGATGATGCGGGTTGCGTGGTTCATATTGCATAATGCGTACATGCTTGCCTCCAATGCAGTAGCAGCGGAAATAATCGTCAAACACCACCTCTTCCTGCAGCATCATTACGTACTGCTTAGTTTGATCATATTTGCTGAAAAAATCATCCCGGTTTTGCAGTTGGTAAACCTCTTTCCAGCCGCCACCATCAAAAGGTTTCATATAGGCTGGGAAACCCACATAGTTGAATATGCCATCCCAATCTAAAGGGTAGGCCAGGTTGCGGAATGATCTGTCGGTAGTATCATCGGGCAGTTCTTTGGAGGGTAGTATCACCGTTTTGGGTACAGGAACACCCAGCTTCACGGCCAGCGCGTTATTGAAGAATTTTTCGTCGGCGCTCCACCAGAATGGGTTATTGATCACCGCGGTACCACAGATAGCCGCGTTTTTGAGGGCGGCCCGGTAAAAGGGGACATCCTGTGATATACGGTCGACGATCACCGCGTAATCCAATGGCTCAGCCTGTAAAACCTTATCGATACGTACAAACTCTGCCGAAATATTTTTTTCGGCCTTTTGATTGATCCGATCAACAAATGCCTGTGGAAATGAATTTTCCTGTCCGAATAAGATGCCTATTTTTTTCATGGTAGATGGGGTTAAACGCTAATTTCTAAACTCTAAATCCTAAAACGAATCGATAACTCTTTGTCTTGATTCCTGACTCTTATTTCTTGTCTCTATTTCTTGCTTCTATTTTATCGTTGACAAATAATGCGGGAACATTTCGCGCCAGATGGGCCAATCATGATTGGCAAAAGGGCGGATATCCAGCCAATGTTTAATGTTTTTTTGATTTAAAATGTTTGATAACTGCAGGTTATACTCTTTGCAGATGTCGTGCTCCGAGGTTCCCAGGATGATATTCATGTTCCATAAATCCGGGGCATTATCACCCGGTAAAAAATCAACAGGGTTATTGTAAAATATATCGTCGTTATAAAAGCCATCGGTAAACATTTTGATATCAAACGCGCCGCCCATGGTAAACAGGTTGCTTACTTTTTCGGGATGTTTAAACGCGAAGTTGGCCGCATGGTAACCGCCAAAACTGCAGCCCGCCATAACTACTTTACCCACGCCGGTTTCGTGCATGGTCCAGGGTACCAGTTCGTCAACCAGCATTTTATCGTACCATGTATAGTTACGGGCACGATCGGCGGGAGATATGCCTTCGTTGTACCAGCTGCGGTCGTCTATGGTGTCGGGACAGTAGATCTTGACCAGGCCCTGGTCAATAAACCACCTCACGCTTTCTATCAAGCCAAAATCCTTATTCTGATAATAGCGACCCTTAGTTGTGGGGAACAGGATCACGGGATAACCGCGATCGCCAAACACCAGCATTTCCAGGTCGGCACTTAAATTTGGCGAATGCCAGCGGTGATATTTTTCGGTCAAAATAATAGATTTTTGCTTTCAGAAGGTAAGTTAAGTGGTTTGACTGAAAAAGGCAACAGTCTGATAAATTAAAGGTTAGGGGTAAAAACAAAAAGTATTTTTACTTTTGCACCCTTAAAATTTGACGAAAGATGTATTGGGGCTGGGCTGAAACAGAAATGACGATCACCAAAAAAAATATCACTATAAATTCTGCATTACTTAATCGCGAGGTTACCTGCACACTGGTTATGCCCGATGAGCAGGAACTTACAGAACCACTAAACTTGTTGTTATTGAATGATGGGCAGGAGCTGGAAAATCTGCAATTACTGGCAACACTGGAGCAATTGTATAACACCAATCGCATAAAACCGGTGTTGGTAGTGGCTATACATGCTGGTGAAGACCGCATACAGGAATACGGTATAGCCGGTAAACCTGATTTCAAAAAGCGCGGCTCCAAAGCCGATGTTTATACAGTATTTATAAAAACCGAATTGCTGCCACAAATCAAGGAGGGGACGGGTATCAATGATTTTGAAACGACAGCCTTTGCGGGCTTTTCATTAGGCGGATTATCGGCTTTTGATATTACCTGGAACAATAGCGATGTGTTTGATAAAGTGGGTGTGTTTTCCGGATCGTTCTGGTGGCGGAGCAAGGACCTGGCCAAGGGCTATACCGATGCCGACCGGATCATGCACGCGGTTATCAGGAATACTATAGGTAAACCTGATCTGCAATTCTGGCTGCAAACCGGTACCAAAGATGAAACCACCGACCGCAACAAAAATGGCATTATCGACGCTATTGACGACACCATCGATCTGATCAAAGAACTTGAAAACAAGGGCTATACACGCCCCGATGATATACAATATGTAGAGCTGGTTGGTGGTACCCATGATACTGCCACTTGGAGTAAAGCGCTGCCTAAGTTTTTGATCTGGGCTTTTGGGCGATAGTGATTTCTATGTAAAATTTAGTTAATCAATAGGTTAAAAGAATAGGTGTTTACGCTTTTTTGGTAATTATATTGTATAAATGTTTGCGGATAAACCCACAATCCTTTAAAATGCCATATATTAAGCTTACCTTTGCGCCAAATTTTAGGGAGCATTTTCATGCAAAAAATAAGAAACATCGCGATTATCGCACACGTTGACCACGGTAAAACCACATTGGTTGACAAAATATTGCACAGCTGTTCAATATTCAGGGACAACGAATCAACCGGTGAACTGATACTGGACAATAACGATCTGGAACGTGAACGTGGTATCACCATCGTTTCAAAAAACGTTTCGGTTAGATACAAAGACGTTAAGATCAACATTATTGATACCCCGGGTCACGCCGACTTTGGTGGCGAGGTGGAACGCGTATTGAAAATGGCCGATGGTGTATTATTACTTTGTGATGCTTTTGAAGGCGCCATGCCTCAAACCCGCTTTGTAACCCAAAAGGCTTTGGCTTTAGGCTTAAAACCAATTGTGGTTGTAAACAAGGTTGATAAAGAAAACTGTCGTCCGGAAGAAGTTTACGAACAGATATTTGAATTATTCTTCAACCTTGAAGCTACCGAAGAGCAACTGGATTTCCCGGTTATCTACGGTTCATCAAAACAAGGTTGGATGAGCACCGACTATAAAAAACCAACAGAAGATATCTTCCCGTTGATGGATGCCATTTTGGAAAACATTCCACCGGCACCTATCGCCGAAGGTACCCTGCAAATGCAGATCACTTCTTTGGATTACTCCTCTTTCGTAGGTCGTATCGCTATTGGTCGTGTGGCCCGTGGTACTATCAAAGAAAACCAGCCGGTTTCCTTAGTAAAACGCGATGGTACTATCCAAAAATCAAGGATCAAAGAGCTTTATACCTTTGAAGGTCTGGGTAAAGTACGTGCTACCGAAGTAGGTTCTGGTGATATCTGCGCCGTTGTAGGTATCGATGGTTTTGACATTGGTGATACTATTGCCGATTTTGAAAAACCAGAACAACTGGAAGTTATCAAAATTGATGAGCCTACCATGAACATGTTGTTCACCATCAATACTTCACCTTTCTTTGGTAAAGAAGGTAAATTTGTTACTTCACGCCACCTGCGCGATCGTTTGTTTAAAGAGATGGAGAAAAACCTGGCGCTTAAGGTTGTTGAAACCGAATCGCCTGATTCATACCTGGTGTATGGTCGTGGTATCCTTCACTTGTCAGTACTGATCGAGACCATGCGTCGCGAAGGTTATGAATTACAGGTAGGTCAGCCACAGGTTATCGTTAAAGAAATTGACGGTGTTAAATGTGAGCCTATCGAGTCGTTAATTGTTGATGTACCGGGCGATGTTGCCGGTAAAGTAATTGAGTTGGTAACACAACGCAAAGGCGAACTGTTGATCATGGAGCCAAAAGGCGACTTACAGCACTTAGAGTTCGAGATCCCATCACGCGGTATTATCGGTTTACGTAACAACGTACTGACTGCTACTGCCGGTGAAGCTATCATGGCACACCGCTTTAAGGCTTATGAGCCATGGAAAGGTGTTATCCCTGGTCGTTTAAATGGTGTATTGGTATCTATGGATACTGGTAAAACTACCGCTTTCGCGATTGATAAATTACAGGATCGTGGTCGTTTCTTTATCGATCCGGGTGTTGATATTTACGAAGGACAGGTTTTAGGCGAGCACATTCGCGATAACGATTTGGTGATCAACTTAACTAAAGGCAAGCAGTTAACCAACATGCGCGCATCTGGTAGCGATACCAACGTACGTATAGCACCTGCTATCAAATTCTCGTTAGAAGAATCAATGGAATATATTCAGGCTGATGAATACATTGAGGTAACCCCACAAAGCATCCGTTTGCGTAAGATATTCCTGAACGAAAACGAAAGAAGAATTAACGCTAAAAGGTTTGTTAATCAATAATTAACAGATCTTCAATAGATATAAAAGCCTCCAGGATTTTCCCGGAGGCTTTTTTTATGCTTAATAAATATATTTATGAAATCAAAATGAATAATATGTTTATATTATTCATTTTTTATTATTTTGATATATGAATTATCAAAATAATGTCATTTAATAATTGTTTTGTGTATTAAGAAAGGTGTTTTTTTATGCTTTTATTTTGATTTATAGTTGTTTATGTATTTATGATATTGAGTATTTATTTAATATAAAAAATATATAAATTAAATACAATAGTTGTAGATTGCCGTAAATAAAAACCTATAACAACACAATGACAACATTCAAAAAAAATCTTACACATGCTGTAATAGGCATGCTGTTAACAGGCGTATTTGCCTCATGTCAAAAAAGTAACGACAAAACCGTTGACCCGGCTTCCAAACAAGCATCAGCTTCAAACAAAAGTGTAAATGGTATTACTGGTACCTCTATCGCTGTAGAAGTTGGTGCTGTGAGCAAAAAAAGCAGCGGTACGCTTGACCTGTTTGGCAGAAGCACCACCAACACCTTATTACACAAGAGCTGGACAAGTGCCAGCGGCTGGACCGCATGGGAAGATCTGGGTGGTAACATCGTTTCAGCACCAGCCGCTTCTTCAAGACAATCAAACGCTATCAACGTGTTTGCACAAGGGCCAACCGGTCACCTCATGCAAATCTATTATGTAGATGGGCAGGGCTGGTCGCCATGGATCGATCTGGGGGGTAATATCACCTCCGCTCCTTCATCTACATCACAAACAGCCAATGATCTTTCTGTTTTTGCAAAAGGTGCAAATAACGATCTGGTTGTGCTTACCTGGAATGCCGGATCGGGATGGGGCTCATGGGCAAGCCTGGGAGGCACCATTACTTCGGCTCCTGCTGCTATTTCCAGAAGCTCAACTACTACCAATGTTTATGCTAAAGGAGCTAACAACAATCTGGTGCAAATCTATTCAGTTTCGGGCAGCTGGTCAGCATGGACCGATCTGGGCGGTACCATTTCATCTGCGCCAAGCGCGATAACCCGTTCAGCTAATGACATCAATGTTTATGCTAAAGGTACATCAAACACCCTGAAACAAATTTACTGGACAGCAAGCGCTGGCTGGTCGGCCTGGACAGATCTGAATGGCAGCATCACCACAGCTCCCGCAGCAGTTGCAAGAGATGCTAACAACATTAACGTGTTTGCTTTAAACAATACCGATCTGCAGCAGATCTACTGGACCTCGGCCGGTGGTTGGGTTAACTGGTTCAACATGCCTCAATAAGAAATACATTAACTGATCAATTAACAGGGGCGGTGCTTTTATAGCGCCGCCTTTTTTGTTACTTCATTTGCTTGTAACCACCAATAGCAGGAAGCCAAAAATGCCAAAAAGTGGGTTTACATGTTTTAGCTCATTTATTATTAAAAATAAACACAAGTAATTGATTATAAGTTATATAAAATAATGTTAACCGAAAAAAGTGTAAACCATGTAAACCCACTTTTTTTGTAAAAAAGCCTCGCTGCTGTGTATACTTTCGCTCGTTGCAAACTGTAAGTGTGGGGCGCTAAACAGAGCTTGGGAGTGTGCGATTCCCCTCTTGAGAGGGGGCAGGGGTGTGTTATTCTGCTTAATGAACACACCCCTGCCATTACACAAGCCAACGCGCCCCCTCTCAAGAGGGGAGTTTGATGTCTGCGCTCGTTTGCAACAAATACTTAACATGGCTGAGCGTTTATAACGCAAGTCTGTAACCGAAAATGTTATCGGCCTTTCAGCTTCGCGATAGCGCCATCAATAATGCTGTTGATATCTTCGGATAGCTTCAAAAAGTAAACGGCCGGCAGATAAAGCGCGGTGATAAATGCGGTGCGCACCATGGTATCAACATAATAATTACCGACGTGAAGCGGAAGTATCCAAGCCGATAAATAATAAGCCAGTATGCCGGTTGCCAGCGCCAGTACGCACTGAATAGTGAATGGCTGCATACCAAATTTGATCCAGATAAATATATACCTGAACAGGTTAAAAACAAAATAAGTTATGGCCGAAGCTATGGCCGATCCCGTAATACCATAACGCGGGATCAGCAGCAGGTTGGCTACAATAATAAGTACCACCAATAGGAGGTTAAACAGCGCCTCATATCTGAAATATTTTGATGTGGCCATAATCACCCCATTGATACCTGTTGATGCCTCTATCAAAAAACCCATACTTACAAAAAATATGGCGTATTTTCCTGCACTGTATATGTGCGGTGAAATCCCCAAAATATTATCGATACTGGCCCACATCAGTATAAACAGGAATAAGGAGGCGATAAGTTGTGTTACACAGCTTTTTTCATACACGGTACGGATATTTTTAAGATCGTTGCTTTTCCATGATTCAGATACAATGGTATAAGCAATGCTGTACAGTGAACGTGTAGGTAAGGAGATAATGAGGCCAAAGTTAAAGGCCAGTGAATATATAGCAGTTGAGCTGAGGCCGAGTTTTTTAAAAATGAGGTAATTGTCTACATTCTGAATAATAACAGGGGCCATTCCTGTTAGTATGGTAAAAAAGCAAATGCCGATGAGCTTGTTAACCATATCGCGGGTTAAAAACGCCATGTCTGGCTTAAGCGAAAATTGGCCATCGCGTATGATCCGGGCTACGATAAAAAAGGTGGGTATCAGGTTGGCCACCAGCCAAAGCCACATAAAACTTTCAAAGCTGATGAGCCTCAAATAGACCAGCACAATAGGTACCAGTATAAATACCCTTTTGGTAAACTCGCGCAGTATAAGCCCGGTGGTCATGTTATAAAGCATGCGGGCGTACAGGTCAAATACATTAAAAAACAACGTAAAAACAGTAAGCGGCACCAAATACCAGTAATATACACTAAACAGAGCCGATGATTTGGCCGAATTGCCATCGGTATTATGGCTCACGATCTGGTCTTTAAACAACCAGGCTATCAGTACAAATAAAATGGTACCCACTAATGACACCATACAGGCCAGGAACAGGTAGCCGTGATGTTTTTTTTCATCACTGCGGAAGTAAGGAAAATACCGGGCAGTACCGTTAAATCCCAGTATGGAGAATTGCGCAAACACCAAAGGGGCCGATGTCAACATGGCTATCAAACCATATTCGGCCGGACTTAAGGAATGGGGCATCAGGTAATTGATAGATAGAAAACCGATAAGCACCCCCAAATAGGAATATATGGTGCCTTTAATGGTTTGTTTTTTTATGATGCCCATTCAGTTAGTTGGCCGTGTTACGGGTTAAAATGATAATTTTGAAATGCAAATGGCAAATATAAAATATAAAGTGTGTGTGTTAACGCTTACCTACGCAAATAGGTGGCAATTTTTGGAGCAGGTACTAAAACGCGTGCTGTCATTTGCCCCGGTAACACAGGTAGTGGTAGTGAATAATGCCGCGCTTTATAATGTAGAAGAATGTGCCGACGGATTGAACGATAACCGTGTAAAGGTTTTAAACAATGCCGAAAACCTGGGCTCAGCAGGCGGTTATAAACAAGCTTTGGAATACGCTTACCAGCAAACAGATGCCGATATGGTTTGGCTGCTGGATGATGATAATCTGCCCGATGAAAACTCGCTGGATATCCTGCTCCAAAACTGGGAACAAACAGCAGAAGCCAACGATAAAAAGGCCTTATATTGCCTGCGCGAAGACAGGCCACCCCATGTAAAAATAGCACGCGGCGAGGACCCGGGCAGATATTACCTGGTGCCTGATAATTTTATGGGCTTCAGCATATTCAACATCTTTAAAAATCGTTTATCTAAAGCACGTGATAAGTTTTCGGGCGTATCGGCGTATTTGTCAAAGGCTGCCATGCCTTATGTGCCTTACGGCGGCTTGTTGATGCACCGTGCCATGATCGGACTGATCGGTTTTCCCTACGAACAGTTTTATCTGTATGTAGATGATTCGGAGTATACCTACCGCATCACCAAAAACGGCGGAACCATATGGCTGATCCCGGAATGTAAAGTGTTGGATATCGACCAGTCGCAAGGCTTAACCTATCAGCCCAAAGCCTTCCATTCGCATTTGCTCGATCAGTGGAGTTTCCGCACCTATTACGCCGTCAGGAATCGGATGTATTTCTACGCGCGTAACGCGGTGGATTCGGCTTTGATTTTTTCGATTAACAAAAACTTGTACCTGTTTTATCTGTGGATCATCAGTATCCTGAGTTCCAAACAGCAGGAGTACCGGAAATTCTTAACCGCCGTGAATGATGGGCTGAAGGGAAAAATGGGTAAGGCCGGGCCTGGGAAATGGTGATTTTGAGAAGAGGGGAGTTGAAAATCAAGCTTCAGTGAGAAATCGCATGAAGCATAAACGACTCACCCGGTCTACGCT
This sequence comes from Mucilaginibacter sp. 22184, assembly GCF_052045695.1. NCBI lineage: Bacteria > Pseudomonadati > Bacteroidota > Sphingobacteriia > Sphingobacteriales > Sphingobacteriaceae > Mucilaginibacter > Mucilaginibacter sp. 22184. The sequence goes on along the minus strand of NZ_JBQEPI010000009.1, from coordinate 112,389 downwards.
TCGCTATACCACCCTCTCTCCGGCTTTGCCGTAAAGAGGGTAAGGAAAAGATTTGTCATGCTGAACGTAGTGAAGCATCTATTATTGAACTTTTCCATCATAAAATAGATCCTTCGTTCCTCAGGATGACAAAAACTAAGAGAAGAGCCCCTCTATGGGCAAAGCGGAGAGAGGGGTGACGAGCGCAGCGATGTCGGGGTGAGTTGAAAAATTTTACCTGCTTAAAAACATAAACATTAAAGTGATAGTTTTACATTCGTAAACTCATGCAGGAATCAATTATTGGCGGAAACTATAAAACCGCGTACGATCAGTTTTATCAAAAGCACGACGAGGCCTGGCGTATGCTCAGCGCCAAATACAAGGCGCAGCATATCATCGATGTTTGCCGCGGACTCAATTTTACCAAAGTGCTCGAAGTTGGCGCGGGCGATGGCAGTATCCTCAAAATACTGTCGGATAATAACTTCGCGGCCGAATATCATGCTGTCGAAATATCGGGTAGCGGGGTAGAGTATATTCAGTCGCGCGGTATTAAAGGCCTGGCATCGGCACAGGTATTTGATGGTTATAAGCTGCCTTTTGATGATGATAGCTTTGACCTGATCATCCTGTCGCACGTACTGGAACATGTGGAGCACGAGCGCCTGTTGCTGCGCGAGTTAAAACGGGTAGGCAAACAATGTGTTATTGAAGTGCCGCGCGATTATAAAACCGGGGTGGATGCCCGCATTAAACATTTTTTGGCTTATGGCCACATCAATGTGTATACGCCAACATCGCTGCGCTACCTGCTGCGCACCGAAGGTTTTGAGATCGAGAAGGATCTGACATCGATGATCGAGCCCGAAGTAACCCGCTTTAACGCTTACGTAAATCAGAAAAAAGCGAAAAGCTTTGTGAAAAATCTGAAAATAGCCGCTGAGTTTACCGTAAAACAAAGCCTTGGAAAAATTTTCGGAAAAAAAATAACCGAACAATTTGCCAACGCTTATACCGTTTTGTGTAAGAAAGCCAGCAACCAACCAGAATTGTTTTAATAGTATCAAGTTTTAGTATCAAGTAATTAGTATCAAGTATCAAGACTTTTTAAAACCATGAGCTCCGTTTTGCGAAGCTGTCTTGATACTTGATACTCGCTACTTGATACCCAGCGAATACCCAACCCAAAAATAACTATGCAACAGCTTGCCCCTATAGCGCTATTTGTATACAACCGGCCCGATCATACACGCCGTACCCTGATCCATTTGCAAAAAAATGTACTGGCAGAGGAATCGAGGTTATACATTTTTTGTGATGCCGCCAAAACCGATGCCGACCGCGATAAGGTGGAGCAGGTAAGGCAAATAGCCCGCGAAACTACCGGCTTTAAATCGGTAAGGGTTATTGAGCGCGATCATAACCTGGGTTTGGCCGAATCCATTATCAGCGGGGTAACGCAGTTAGTGTATGAGTATGGCAAGGTAATTGTTTTTGAGGACGACTTGCTGTCATCGCCCTATACATTGGAATATTTTAACGAGGCCTTAACCTATTATGCCAGCCAGGAAAAGGTGATGCATATCGGTGCCTACATGTACAACCTCAAGGATAAGGATCTGCCCGAGTCATTTTTTTATCGGGCGGCCAGCAGCTGGGGCTGGGCAACCTGGGCACGCGCCTGGAATCATTTTGAACCGGATATTGATAAGCTGATAGCCCAGTTTGATACGCTCAGCATCATCCGTTTTTCGATAGAAGGTAAGATGAACTTCTGGCGGCAGATACAGGAATTTAAAGCCGGTAAAAACAATTCCTGGGCCATTCGCTGGTATGCCTCTATCTTTTTAAAAGGTGGTCTTACGCTTAACCCGGCGCGCTCACTCATCAACAACATCGGGCACGATGGCACCGGCGTACACTCTAACCGCGAGAACATGTACGATGTGCACATCTCGCAGCAGCCCGTTAAAAAATTCCCCGATGTAATTGAGGAAAACGAAAAAGCCTACCAGGCCATCAAACATTTCCTTGCCCACCGCAAAGGCAACCTGTTTAAACGCATGGTAAGGTTTGTGAAACAAAAGGTAGGGTAGATAACAATACAAATTTGTCATCTCGAACGAGGTACGAGGAGAGATCTTATACGCAGAATAAGCTAATTGCAAAAGATTTCTCCTCGTGCCTCGTTCGAAATGACATAAAGGAATTGCCTCTCCCCAATTTTTACCCCATCAAAAAAATCAGTATATTTGTATATACCACGGCCCGGTTATCCGATCAAAAAGGATAACCGGGCTGTTTTGTTAAAGGAAAAATAGCGTTAAAAATCGACTGTTTTTTGCATGGTTATTTGACAATCAATAAATTAATACTTTTTAAAGTTTTAAAAACACGTTAAAACTGCTTTGAGATTTGTTAAAAAGTGTTAAAATGAGGGTTTTAAATAAATTTTTGGCTGTTTTTACCCCGTTTTTGAGCAAAAAAGTGTTAAAATTTGAGGTTTAAAAAGTTTTTACGAGAGTGATCAGGACAAAAATGTTAAAATGTCATCACGCAAAAATTGGGTAAAAACAAAACGAGTTTTTAGCACCAGCCGGTATTTGGGTTCGGCCCGAATAAATGTATTTTTGGAACATGTTAAAAGTAGTGCATCTGAATACCTATGATGGCAATGGCGGTGCGGGCCGGGCCTGTATGCGGCTAAACCGGGCACTGCTCAGTCAAAACGTCGATTCAAAGGTCATCGTGCACTATAAGTTTGGGAAAAATCCGCAGATAGGCACTTTTAACAAAAATCCGGTACAGAAAGCCTATGCCGCAGCTACTATTATCCTGGAGCGAATTCTGGCCAAAAGGTATCTGAAACCATTATCGCGCACCCCATTTTCATTTACCTGGTTTGGGCGGTCGGTTATCCGCTACTCTGAGGTGAAAAACGCCGATATTATACACCTGCACTGGATAAATCACGGTTTCCTGGATCCGAAGCACATAGCCCAGATAGCCAAACTAAATAAGCCTGTGGTGTGGACCTTTCATGACAGTAATGCCTTTACCGGCGGCTGTCATGTACGCTATGCCTGTGATCATTATATGCGGGAATGCGGTAATTGTCCGCTGCTGATCCATGAAGGGGACCACGACATTTCGCACAAAATATGGCAGCAAAAACGCAAGGCTTATGATGTGCTCGACTTTGCTGTAGCTGCCCCAAGTTCATGGATGCAGGCATCGGTAAAAAACAGCAGCCTGATGCTGGAGAAGGCGGTAAATCATATCCCCAATACCCTCGAAACCGATATTTTTAAACCCGCAGATAAAAGGCGGGCTAAACAGAAAGCGGGATTGCCCACAGATAAATTTATTTTCCTGAGTGGTTTTATGCCATCCCGGAAAGATCTGCACAAGGGTACCCAATACCTGCTGGATAGCCTGGAACTGCTGAAACAGCGCCTGGGAGTAGATGCTAACCAGGTAGAACTGGTGATATTTGGCAATCGGGGAACAGAAGGCGTGCCAGATTTTCCGTTCAAGACCAGTTTTTTGGGTACGATCAATAATGATGAACTACTTGCCCAATGCTATGCCGCTGCCGATGCCTTCCTGATTCCATCGTTGGAGGATAATTTGCCCTATACCGTGATGGAAAGCCTGTCTTGCGGAACGCCCGTTATAGCTTTTACAACGGGCGGCATACCAGATATGGTACAGCACGAATATAACGGCTACCTGGCTACTTATAAATCGGCAGAGAGCTTTACAGATGGCATGGAGTGGATCATCAAATATCCCAATCAGGAACTGATACAGCAACAGGCAAGGCAAACTATTATGGATAAGTTTTCGGAGGAAGTTATCGCCCGAAAGCATATCCGCCTTTACCAAGGCTTGTTGCAAAAGGAGGATGCTGATGTTTGAACCTAAGCTGAGCGTAATTACCATTGTGTATAATAATGTGCGAGATATTGAGCGCACGATGCTTTCGGTTATAAGCCAAACTTATACCAATATCGAATATATTATTGTGGATGGCTTGTCAACCGATGGCACGCTGGATATGATCAGTAAATACCACGACCGTATCAGTAAACTCATCAGCGAAAAAGACAAAGGTATTTATGATGCTATGAACAAGGGCCTGGCCATGGCTACTGGCGATTACGTTATTTTCATGAACTCAGGCGACGAGTTTTATGCCCCTGATACCGTAACCGCCGTATTCGCATCAGCTGAAGATGCCGACATTTACTATGGCGAAACAGAAATGATGGACGATAGCGGGCAAAGTTTGGGGCAGCGCAGGCATCAGGCCCCTGCGGTTTTTACCTGGCGTAGTTTTAAATATGGCATGAGCATTAGTCACCAGGCTATTTATATCAGGCGTAGTTTAGCTGATCCCTATGATAACCGCTATCAGCTCAGTGCCGATATAGACTGGATCATCCGCGCAGCCAAAAAGGCTAAAAAAATAGTGAACGTGAACAGGTATGTAGCCAAATACCTGGTAGGGGGGATGTCCAAAAAGAAGCATCGCCAAAGTCTAAAGGAGCGTTTTGACATTATGAAACGGTATTACGGATTGATCTCTACCGTTTTCAATCATTTTGTAATAGCCTTTAATCTGGGCTGGTATTGGCTCAAAAACAAGCGTACAAATGACTAACCCGCTTTTTTAATGCATAAAAAAAGCGATGGATATTAAACCCATCGCCCTTCATTAATATAGTTAAGCCCTATGCTTTTTTGGCGGCAGGCTTAACTGCAGGTTTCTTTTTGGTTTCGGTATAAATGGCACCGCCCAAGGCCAGCACCAACAGAATTGATCCGGCTAAAGAGATATTTTCACCGGCATAATAAGAGGTTGGGTGGAATATGAATTCGATCTTGTGGTTACCAACCGGTATCTGCGCGGCACGTAAAAGATAGTCAGCACGGAAGTATGGTTTTTCAACACCATCAATCAGCATTTTCCAGCCTTTGTCATAATATATTTCAGAGAAAACTGCTATTTGTGAGGCGGTTGAACCACTTTCGTATATTAAATGCTCTGGTTTATAGCTTACCAGTTTAATAGTTGCCGAAGGAACATTTCCTAATGATTTTTCGTCTATTAAGCTTTTGTATTGTTTATCAACAATAGCTTCGTCTTTAGGGGAAAAGCTACTAATTGCCTGCATTTCCTGGTCTGCATTTTCAGCGTATTTGATGCTCTTAACGAACCATGCATTGCCACATGCGGTTTGGTTAGCCTGCATGGTTGCATTACCTGTTTTAGGATCAGTATTAATAATGTATTTGGTGTTTAGCATATCCAAAACATCCTGATTTACGCTTTTGGTAAATTGATTTTGAATCAGCTCATCAAAACGTCTTAATCTGGCTGAATGGAATCCCCCTACTGTTTTATAAAAATAAGAGGAATGCGAATCATGGAAAGGATCTCCATAGCTCATATCAAATACCCTGAAATTGGGATCAGGATCTTTCATGATAAATTGGTCAACTTCACGAGGTGTATATTGCTGTTCCAGATCAGATTTTGCTACAAAATTACTGTCTTTTAAGTAACGCTTATCAACACCCCACATATCAAACAATACAATAGCGGCCAAGGCCAAAGCAGCCATATTTGTTTTTATTTTTTGTTTGATCAGCAGCCATATCAGGCCGGCAGTTAATAGTACAAAGATCAGTGAGCGTATAGCATCGGCACGCTCCAAGCTTGTCCTGTCATCAACAAAATCACTTGCAATGGAATTAGCTAATGAGGTATTGCCTTTAAATATCTGGGTTAGATTATTAACAAAAGCTAAATGATCGTCTGCCTTAAAGCTTAATATGACATCGGGTATGGCTATCATAATCAGTAGTAGCCCTCCGGTTATATATAAAGCTATCTTGCCACGTTTCAAAATAAAAGCTTTATCAGTATTAGTTATAACCTCGTTGATGGCCAGTAACGCGAGTATTGGGAAACAAAGTGATGCTATAACCAAAGTAGACTCAACTGCCCTGAACTTGTTGTACATCGGCACATAGTTGAAGAAAAAGTCAGAAATGAAAGGAAGATTCTTACCAAATGACAAAAACATGCTTAGCAAAACAGCACTTAGCAGCCACCATTTTATCCTGTTTTTAACGATCAGTAAGCCTAAGATAAACAAGAAACACACAGCGGCGCCAAAATACCAGGGGCCAAATGTGCTTGGTTTATTGCCATAGTATAACTGTTGTGAGGCAAAACCACGGGCTTGTTCAGGATCAACTCCGTTGTCGGTAAGCGCTTTCACTACCTTGGAGTCATCAGCCGCAACAGTACTGCTACCACCACCATAGGCATTGGGTATTAAAAAGGTAAGGCATTCGCCTACACTTTGACTCCAGGTATACGCATAGTCTTTATCCAGACCGTGATTTGGCCCGGTTGTTCCTTTCTGCGTTAAATTGGCTTTACCTCTTATGGTATACTGACTATATTCATAAGTAGTCCATAAAGTGCTCGCATTTACAGCAATTGCCAGTACGATGCCAATCACTAAATAACCAATAGATTTTAAAAATGGCTGGAGTTTTTTATCTTTTATAGCATGATAAAGCTCAATGCCCAACAATATAGCAATGGTTAAGAGCAGGTAATACGTCATCTGAACGTGATTGCTCCTGATTTCCATCGCAAGAAAAAATGCTGTAATGGAAGCTCCTAACAAGTGTTTTCCTCTTAATGTTAAAATTATACCAGCAAGTATGGGTGCGAAAAAGGCAATAGCATAAGCCTGATTGGAATGCCCGGCAGTAATATAAATGAAGTTATAAGACGAAAAAGCAAAAGCGATAGCACCTGCCGCTGCCAACCATGGTGAAAGCCGTAAAACACTGAATAACAGATAAGCCCCTAAAAGATATAGCAAAACAGTATCAACAGGGTTAGGAAAAACGGCCTTTAAAACATCGATCACATGCGATGTGATGTTGAATGGGAAGGATGCCCATATCTGGTAAGCTGGCATACCGCCAAACATTTGATTTGTCCATAATGGGGCATGTCCGGTTGCTGCCTTAACATCATTGATCTCTTTTTGCATAGATTGCGCCTGAGATACATCGCTCTGAAACAATACTTTGCCCTGTATTATAGGACTAAAGAAATAAGCATAGGAGATTACTAAAAGAATTGCTACAATAATGAAGTGAACACTATTACGCTTAAACCAGTTGTTCATTTAAGTTTTTTGAAATGGATAATATATATTCCTCAAAAATAGAAATTTGAATGACAATTGAGTTACATAATTCGGATTTCGGATGTTCGATTTCGGATTTGGGAAAATTTGATGATTTGAAAATTAAAAAAGAAGGTTTTGACGCCCGCTCAAAAAACAAATCCGAAATCGAATATCCGAAATCCGAAATCAAGAATCAACAAGTAAGCTCACGGCTACGAAGCAGGATAAACAGTAATATCATGCCTGCAAGGCTTACCACATAAGCAATCACCTGGGCTTTGCTGTAGTCTTCGCGGTTTTTGCGTATGCTGAAAAAGTTATAGAGGGCAAGCGCTCCTAACACCACCCAAAAAAATGTGCCAATCTTAGCACAGGCGGCAAAAAGCTGCAAAGCAACTGTAAACACAATATAATTGGCCACAATAAGTATAACAGCTTCGGGGGTGTTGTTATGGTTTGGGCGTCTTTTGTATACTTCTTCTGGCAGCATATTGATTATTTCACTTCTTCGTAATCAATAAACTCGCCTTCAGAATCGGGCACAGTACTCTTTTTTCCTTGTGGAATATAATCAACCCTAATGGCTCCATCCGGGCGTTTTGATGATTGACGTTGTTGCTGCTGAGCCTGTTGTTGGGCCTTATTCACCACGCTTTCAAAAAGCACAGGAAGCAGGTATCGTACTAAACTGCGTATGATATATAGTATACAAATTGATATGAGTAGAAAACGAATTAAAAGCATCACATTAATTTTTAGCTTACAAATATAAGTTATATAACGTAAAAATTGTTTTAATATGATGTTGGATAGATGTGCAAATGTGCGGCTTACAAATGTGCAGATGAAAAATCTACATCCTCATGATATTCATTTGCACATCCGCACATCTGAAATCTGCACATCTAAAACTTCTCTTCCATCATTTTTTCCAGGGCAAACATCTCATCGCGTAACTTTGCGGCCAGTAAAAAGTCCATATCCTTGGCGGCGGCGAGCATATCTTTTTTAGTGTTGTCGATCGATTTTTTCAGATCGGCTTTGGTCATGTATTGAACTATCGGATCGGCAGCCAGTGATATGGCATCGGCTTCTACATAGGCTTTTTGCACACCTCCCTGGAAGTCGACCACTGAAGTTTGTTCCATGATCTCCTCGCGCGATTTGCCGACTGTTGTTGGTGTTATGCCACGTTCGGTATTATAGGCGATCTGAATGTCCCGACGGCGATTAGTCTCGTCCATGGTAATCTGCATGGAGTCAGTGATCTTATCGGCATACATGATCACCCGGCCACGGTCGTTACGCGCAGCGCGGCCAATAGTTTGTATCAGTGAGCGCTCCGAGCGCAGGAAACCTTCCTTATCAGCATCCAAAATAGCTACCAGCGATACTTCAGGCAAGTCCAGCCCCTCACGCAGCAGGTTGATGCCGATCAATACATCAAATTCGCCCAGTCGCAAACCCCTTAATATCTCTACCCTTTGCAAGGTTTTTACTTCGGAATGGATGTAGCGGCATTTGATACCCAGTCGGTCCATATATTTTGCCAGTTCCTCGGCCATACGTTTGGTAAGGGTAGTCACCAGCACACGGTCGCCTGCTTTGATGGTTTTATCCACTTCGTCCAGCAGGTCATCTACCTGGTTAATTACCGGGCGAACATCAATAACAGGGTCAAGCAAACCGGTAGGGCGTATCACCTGCTCCACCACTACACCGCCTGATTTTTCCAGTTCAAAATCGCCGGGAGTAGCGCTCACATAAATGGTTTGCGGAGCCAGTTTTTCAAACTCCTGGAAGTTGAGCGGACGGTTATCCAAAGCAGCTGGCAGTCGAAAACCATAATCTACCAATGATATTTTGCGCGACCTGTCGCCGCCATACATGGCCCTGATCTGCGGAACGGTTACGTGGCTCTCGTCAATCACCATCAGGTAATCGTCGGGGAAATAATCCAGCAGACAGAAGGGGCGTGCGCCGGGTTGCCGGCCATCAAAAAAGCGCGAGTAATTTTCGATACCTGAGCAGTAGCCCAACTCGCGTATCATTTCCAGATCGTAATTTACCCTTTCTTCCAGACGTTTGGCTTCCAGGAAACGACCATCGTCAATAAACTGCTTTTTGCGGGTTTCCAGTTCTTCCTGTATGGCCCAGATGGATTGGGTAAAACGCTCGCGCGGGGCAACGTACAGGTTAGCCGGGTACACGATCATGTGGGTCATTTTTTCGACGGTTTTCCCGGTGGTCACATCAAATGTACTTAGCTCCTCGATGTCATCGCCAAAAAAAGAAATGCGGTATGCATAATCCAGATAAGCCGGGAAAATATCCACCGTATCGCCTTTTACCCGGAAGGTGCCGCGTTTAAAATCGGCGGTAGTGCGGGCGTAAAGTATCTCGACCAGCCTGTGCAAAAAGGCGTTACGGCTAATGCGTGTACCTACCGCGAACTTGAAAACCGAGTCGGCAAAGTCGTCAGGATTACCCATACCGTAGATGCAGGATATGGATGATACCACGATTACATCCCTGCGGCCCGACATTAAGGCCGAAGTGGTACGCAAACGCAATTTTTCGATCTCTTCGTTTATTTGCAGGTCTTTTTCAATATAGGTGTTGGTAGTAGGTATGAATGCCTCGGGCTGATAATAGTCATAGTACGACACAAAATAGTTCACCGCGTTTTCCGGGAAAAACTGTTTAAACTCGCCGTACAGCTGTGCGGCCAGCGTTTTATTGTGGCTTAGGATCAGCGTAGGCTTTTGTGTTTGCTGTATCACATTGGCGATAGAGAACGTTTTGCCCGATCCGGTAACACCCAGCAGGGTTTGGAACGGATCGCCATTGTTTACACCTTCAACCAGTTGCCTGATGGCCTCGGGCTGGTCGCCGGTGGGGAAGTATTGTGAGGTTAAATTAAAATCCATGTTGTTATGTAAAAATACAAATATTCCTGCAATAGGTTTTGCAATTCAAAATAAGTACGGGATAATGACAACCTTATGTCAGTAGTTTTTGGCGCGTCAAAAAAAATCGCGATGGTCCGGATCAATTTTTCTTTTTTCTGTGTTGCTGGCGAAAACGAAACTTACAAAATTCAAACTGCCTATTCTGCCCGGGGACTTTTTAAACCCCTTATTTTAACAATTTTCTGCTCAAAATGATAGTGAAATGGGTCTAAAATGCTTGAAAATTTATTCAAAACCATCGATTTTAACACTTTTTAACAAATTTTTGATGGGTTTTGAAAAGTTTAAAAAGTATTAATTTTCTGATTGTCAAATAACTGTAGTAAAAACGAGCGATTTTTAGAGCGTTTTATCTCTTTAACCAAACAGCCCTGCTTACAATTTTCAAAGTAAGCAGGGCTGGCCTGTAGTATTATTAAAGATACGAAAAATATGGCAATAAAAAAAGGTGTCATTGCGAGGAACGAAGCAGAAGCCCCCTCTAAACGGCGGAGCCCTCATGTAATAATCTCCCCCAAAAGGGGAGACTTCAAAAAAGTATTTTAAAGCCCTCTCCTTTGGAGAGGGTTGGGTGAGGCTTCTGCTTAGTGCCTCGCAATAACGCCAGTAGATATTTTATTCAAATTAATTCGTCAACCTACCAATCCGCTTGGCCCGTTCAAACATACTCAGGCGTTTCATTTGCTCTTCCACTTCGGCTATGGCCAGCAGCAGGTTGTTTTGCGTGGCGGTGAGCTCTGTTAAGGCGGCTATCATTACATCCCAAACGGGTTTCATTTGCTCGATCAGTTCCTGGCCTTTGGGAGTGAGCTGGATGAGGCGTTTCCTTTCATCGGTCTTGTCTTTTTTGGAACGGATCAGTTTTACTTTTTCCAGTTCCTTCAACAAGCTAATGGTAGAAGGGTGGGTGTAGCCAATTTCGTTGGCGATTTCCACCACGCTTAAAACCGATCGCAGGTGCAGGGTATAAATCACCGGGAACCATTTGGGTTCAAAATCAATCCCGTTGGCTTTATATATCAGCACCCCGTCCTTACGCAATTGGTCGCTAAGGCGCTGCAGTCTTGTAGCAATGGCTAAAATGCCCAATTCATCTATCACATTCATGTATAAACCTGTGCTTAGTTTGTCAAATGTAACTGATAAAAAACAGTATCGGCGCTCATTACCGGAAATGCTTTAGGCAGATCTGTTTTGGGCAGCCTGGTAAAACCATTGCGTTCATAAAAGCGGTGAGCTGCTTTGAGTACCTCAACAGTACCCAGGTAAATATCATTGATCTGGTTTTGGCGGCAATAATCAATCAGGGTATCCAGTAACGATTGGGCTAAACCCAGTTCCTTGCCCCGGTATTCTTTACGTACAAACATTTTACGGATGGCGCCTGCATGCTTGTCGAACGCGATGAGCCCGATAGTACCTACCAGTTGCTCCTGGTGTTTGGCGCCCCAGAATCCGCCGCCGGTTTGATGATAATTTTTTTCGATATCCAGCAGGTCGGGCTGATCATTCAGCGTAACGGGTACGTTAAATTCAATTTGCTGTATAGGCAGGATAATATCAATGATCTGTTCGCAATGATCATTATTTAATGGGGTAATGGTGCTAAGTGTATTCATAACAATAAATTTATATGTAAAACTACGTAGTTAACTACATATATTCATAATTGAATTGTAAATTTTTAGTAACAAGTAGTTAGTATCGAGTATCACGACATCTAAAACTTAAAACTTATATTTACGTTATTAAAAAAATCTTGATTCTTGGCTCTTGATTCCTGACTCTAATATAAAAGCATGATCTTTATCCTCAATAAAACCAACACCATTGCCAACCAATTTTTGGCCGAACTGCGCGATGCCGGCATACAGCAGGATAAAGCGCGCTTTAGGTATAACCAGGAAAAACTGGGCCAGATACTGGCATATGAGCTCAGTAAAACACTCTCTTATGAAGCTAAGGAAGTGCAGACCTCATTGGGGACGGCCACGGTGGGCGTACCTGTTGATCAGCCGGTGCTGGGGACTATTCTGCGTGCCGGTTTGCCCTTTCACCAGGGTTTTATAAATTATTTTGATCAATCGGCGTCGGCTTTTATTACAGCGTATCGCAAGGTAAAACGTACCGGCGATTTTGTGATCCAGGTTGATCATATCTCCACCCCAAACCTCGATGGTAAAATATTTATCCTCTGCGATACCATGCTGGCCACCGGACAAAGCATCGTGGTGGTATGCAAGGAACTGATGGCCCAGTATAAAATAAAAGAGCTGCATATAGCCGCAGTGATTGCCAGCACCGAAGGCGTAGCGCATGTAAGGGCCAACCTGCCCAAAGCCAAATTATGGTTATGCGCCGTTGATGATGAAATGACCAGCAAAGCCTACATCGTCCCCGGCCTGGGCGATGCCGGGGATTTGGCTTTTGGGGAGAAAGCATAATTGATTTCGGATTTGAGATGTTCGATTTTTAACTATCGTTTGTTTTTAAATGTGTTAAAGAAGGCTCCGCCGTTTCGGATTTAGGAAGGGAATAGTTTAATTTTGTCACCAACATATAAAAGCGCGTCATTGCCACGCTGCGCTCGCAATGACGTGAGGGGCAAAACATCCAAATGAACAAATACAAACACATCTTCTTTGACCTCGACCATACCATCTGGGATTTTGATAAAAACGCCGAAGAAACCCTGAATGAACTTTTTATACTGCATCGTTTACAGGAGATAGGCTTATCATCGGCCGATCTGTTCATCGAAACGTATACCCGTAATAACCACGAGCTTTGGGCGCAATACCACGTAGGTGCCATCACCAGGGATGAGCTGCGCGAAGCCCGGTTTAAAAGAACATTCATCCAGCTTGGCCTGCACCCCGACCTGATCCCCGCCGATTTTGAAGACGCGTATGTACGGCTTTGTCCTACCAAAACCAACCTGTTCCCGCACGCGCATGAAACGTTGCGGTATCTGCAGGGTAAATACACGTTGCACCTCATCTCCAATGGATTTAAAGAATCGCAAAAGCTAAAGATAGCCGGTACCAACCTGGGGCAATATTTTCAACATATCATTGTATCCGAAGATGTGGGTGTTAATAAACCCGATAAGGCCATATTTGAATACGCCGTTAACCTGGCGGGTACCAGCAGGCAGGAGAGCGTGATGATAGGCGACAGTTTGGAAGCCGATGTTTACGGGGCTTTGAATTATGGCATGGATGCCATCTTCTTTAATCCTTTCAGCGCTCCCAAACCCGTTGATGTGCCTGTGCAAATTACTCATTTAAAAGAACTGATTACTCTTTTATGAAATAGTTATAAATGGTGTCATTTCGACGAATATGAGCGGCAGGGGGTAGAAAGGCATGAGGAGAAATAACGGCATACCGCAGAAGATTTCTCCTCGCCCCATCGCTCAATCCACCCTCTGCTCGTCGAAATGACACGTGGTTTTTGTTTTGAGTGGACAGCTTTCTGCATTATTTATTATTTAAAAGAGCTAACTTTATTGTTATGAGCATTGCCAAGGAGCTTAGAGCCATTGAAACTGCGCTGGATAATTACCGCGAACGGCTGGATACCATCCCCGATGAATTGTTTGCCGAAACGCCGGCAGGTGGTGGCTGGTCCTCGGCCGAGGTGTACAGCCACGTAATGCAGTCAACCCTTCGCTCATCAATAGCTATTGAGCGTTGCGCCCACAGTAATTGCCCGCCTACTAAAAAAGGCCTGAGTTTACAGGGGCATTTTGTGTTGCTTTTTGGATGTTTTCCGCCCGTAAAGATCAAAATGCTGGATATTATGAACGTAGAAAAGATCAGCAAAGAGGATGCCCGCAACCTGATCATCAAATGCCGAAAACGGATAGAGGATATTGCCCCCATCATTGCAAAAGCCTCGCCCGATGTACGTTACGGGCATCCGCGTTTAGGCATGCTCAACGCCAAACAATGGATCAAATTTACCCGGATACATTTACTGCACCATTTAAAACAATTGGATCAGATCAAAAGGAAAGTGGCTAGCCTCACCTAATAACAGGTGTAAAACCATGTTGAAGAGCCGGCTCACCCGGTCTACGCTTCGCTGGACCACCCTCTCTTCGCCTGCGGCGGAAAGAGGGTAAAGAAAAAAGAAACGAAAAACCCCTCTATGCGCGAAGCGGAGAGAGGGGTGACGAGCGCAGCGATGTCGGGGTGAGTTTATACACGGATGAGGCCCCAAAAAATAAATTTCACCCTCACGTGAAACCTTTTACATTTAACAGAGTCTTAACAGTAAGATAATTTGGTTTACCGACATTTGCTAAAATCATTATATGATGAATTTTGAGTATGCGTATCTGGTTGTTATAAGCTTATTGCTCCTGGTGGGGGCCTTTTATATCAGCCCTTATGAACTGAATGTTAATGAAGACGAAGACGACGAGTAATCGTTTGTTAATCAATTCAATTATAAATATTAACCGGCAGCACCTGCCGGATGAGCAATTAACCCCTCTATTTTAATGTCAAAACGCGAAGTTGATATCGTAGTAATATCTGACGTGCATCTGGGTACATACGGTTGTCATGCCAAAGAATTACTAAAGTATTTAAAAAGCATCAAGCCCAAAATGCTTATCCTTAACGGCGATATTATTGATATATGGCAGTTTAGCAAATCGTACTGGCCCGAGGCCCACATGAAAGTGGTACGCCGCATACTCAAGTTTGTTACCGATGGCATCCCCGTTCATTACCTTACCGGTAATCACGACGAAATGCTGCGTAAATTCACCGATTTTAACCTGGGATCGTTCCAACTGCTGAACAAGATCGTACTCAATATCGATGGTAAAAAAGCCTGGATATTTCATGGCGATATATTCGACGTAACCATGCAGCACTCCAAATGGCTGGCCAAACTGGGTGCAGTAGGGTATGATAGTCTTATCCTGATCAATAGCTTTGTGAATTGGTTTTTAACCGCTTTGGGGCGTCAAAAAATGAGCTTTTCGCAAAAAGTAAAGGCTAGTTTTAAAGAGGCTGTAAAATTTATCAACCAGTTTGAACAAACCGCGGCCGACCTGGCTGTGGATAAAAACTACCAATATGTTATTTGCGGGCATATTCACCATGCCGAGATCAGGACTATTGAAAATACTGATAAAACTGGTTCGGTACTTTACCTCAACTCGGGCGATTGGGTAGAGAGCCTGACCTCGCTGGAGTATTATAACGGCGATTGGAAAATATTTAAGTATAACCCCGACGACTTTAAAACCGAGGTGGAAGATGATGATAAAACCGATGCCGAAGACCTTGACGCCAAACTGGATGTAAAAAGCTTACTGGAACGTTTTAAACAGGAACCGCACTGAGCTTTTAGATTTTAGTATCAAGTAGTTAGTATCAAGTATCAAGACCTTGCTTTTAAACCCATGATAAGCTTTATTATCAATGTTAAACATACGATCTTGATATTTGACATTAAAAATTGCTAAATCTTGATACTTGATACTCACTACTTGATACTAATCACTAAATTACCCCCCGTTATAAAAATATGATGTTTGAAGCTGTAACAGAAATGGAGTATTTGCCATCTCAGTTAAGGTTAAAACGCGCTTACTACAAATGAAGATACTTTTTGGCATACAGGGAACCGGTAACGGGCATATTAGCCGGGCCCGCGAAATTGTGCCTTTACTACAGCAATATGGCGAGGTTGACCTGCTTATAAGCGGTACCGAAGCCGAGGTTTCCTTATCGCAGCCCCTTAAATATCGTTTTCACGGTTTTAGCTTTGTATTTGGAAAAAAAGGAGGTGTTGATAATTGGGCGACCTTTAAGATCATGAACCTGCCACAGCTTTGGCGCGATATGCACAGCTTGCCACTGGATCAGTACGATTTGATCATAAATGATTTTGAACCCGTGAGTGCCTGGGCATGCCGCCTGCAAAAAGTGCCGTCGGTGTCATTAAGTCACCAGTGTTCCTTTGTTTCGCCCAAAACACCCCGGCCCAAAAAATGGAATTATGCCGAGTGGTTGTTTAAATATTATTCGCCCACCACGCACCATGTAGGCTTTCACTTTGAACGATATGATGATTTTATCCATACCCCGGTGATCAGGAGCGAGATCCGCGAAATGGAAACCGCCAACCTGGGGCACTATACCGTTTACCTGCCAGCTTATGATGATAAAACCCTGCTGAAATATCTGAGCCAGACCGAAGCTCAATGGCAGATATTTTCGAAACGGCAAAAAACGCCCTACCGCTCTGGCAATGTGGAGATCTTCCCGGTAAATAACGAAGCCTTTAATAAAAGCCTGGCCAATTGCGAAGGTCTGCTTACCGGCGGAGGTTTTGAGGGTCCGGCCGAGGCGCTGTTCCTGAAAAAGAAAGTGTTGATGATACCGATGAAAGGGCAGTACGAGCAGCAATGCAATGCCCTGTCGGCATCAAAACTGGGTGTGCCGGTGGTTAGCGAGATCAATGAGAACTTTACTGGTCATCTGAATAACTGGATCCGGGACGATAAAAAAATTATCGTCGATTTCCCGAATGAGACCGCCCAGATTGTCGATGACCTGGTGAAGCGATACGCGAGGAAATAGATTTGTGGACTATAGGACTTTTGGACTATGGGATTTGGGGAGCAAGGAAGAAAGATATTTGAAAAGGACAAAAATCCCATAGTCTCATAATCCCCAAATCTTAAAGTCTAAAAATTCTGATGTAGAATTAGAATTTAGCGTTTAGAATTTAGAATTTAGCGCTTTGAATTTCACCCCATATGATCAATCTTTTCAGAACCTTTAATCCGTTCAACGCCTTATGGCTGGTTATCATATTGTTTTTAACGCGGGTGGGTTATTTATTTCATGTTCCGGATAAGCTGGAGTTTATTTTTGTAGAACCCTTTGCGCGCCTTTTGGTACCGGTAGCGTATGAATACGCGCTGTCGCCGGTGTTAAATATTTTTTTGGCGGCGGTACTGGTTTTTATACAGGCACTGCTATTAAATTACCTCATCAACTTCCATAATTTACTGGGCAAGCCTACATTTTTGCCCGCATTAATGTATGTTACCCTTTCGGGCCTGTTTGCCCCTTTCCTGATACTGAGCGCCCCGCTGATCTGTAATTTTCTGCTGATTTGGATGCTGTTTAAGCTATTCAGCCTGTACAAAGGCGAGGATGCCAAGTCTACCGTGTATGATCTGGGGATGATTGTAGCCCTGGGATCGCTCATCTATTTCCCGTTCATTTACTTGTTTTTATCTATCTGGATAGCGCTGGTATTATTTAAACCCTTCAATTGGCGCGAGTGGGTAGCTGGGATATTAGGCTACGCAACGGTATTTTTCTTCCTGGCTGTTTTTTATTATCTGAATGATCGTATTAAAAAGTTTGGCAATATCTGGCTGCCTCTGGGTTCCAAGTTTCCCGATCATATCAGCATTAACTCCTATAATTACTTGTTGCTCATCCCAGTGATCCTGATCCTGGTGCTTTGCTTTTTTAAATTGCGGCAAAATTTCTTTAAAAGTTACGTGCAAACGCGTAGGTCTTTTCAGTTGTTATTCATTATTTTTCTGATTACTGCCTTTTCTTTTTATGTAAACGCGGCTTTCCATTTGAATCACTTTTTATTGTGTGTGGCTCCTGTTGCTGTGTTTTTTGCCTACTATTTCTTGTATTCCACACGCAGGTGGTTTTATGAAAGCCTGTTCTTATTGCTGTTAATCAGCCTCATCTGGTTTCAATTTGATCATCATTTGGGCTTAGTTTAACAAATTTTAACTTTTACATTCGTTCAAATTTCAACGGTTATATTAGTTTTGTACCATGAAGTTTGGAGTAGTTATATTTCCCGGGTCTAATTGTGATGAAGACATCATATATGTATTAGAAAAAATAATGGGTCAGCAGGTGGTTAGGTTGTGGCATAAAGACCATGATCTGCAAGGTGTTGACTTTGTTGTTTTACCAGGCGGTTTTTCTTTTGGCGATTATCTTCGTTCCGGCGCGATATCCCGTTTTTCACCTATCATGCAGGAGGTTATACAGTTTGCTGCAAAAGGTGGCTATGTAATGGGTATTTGCAACGGTTTCCAGATATTGACCGAAGCCGGCCTGCTTGATGGCGCTTTATTACACAATGAAAACCGCAAGTTTATTTGCCGTAACATCTATTTAAAACCGCAAACAACCCAGTCATTGCTTACCGCGCAGCTGGTACAGGATCAGGCTTATAAAATACCTATCGCTCATGGCGAGGGTAATTATTTTGCCAGTGCCGATGTAGTGAAAGCGCTGAATGATAACGATCAGGTATTGTTTAGGTATTGCGATGAGGCCGGTAACATTGTGCCCGATGCCAATCCTAACGGATCATTGGAAAACATCGCCGGTATTTGCAACGCCAACAGGAATGTATTTGGATTAATGCCACACCCTGAACGTGCTGCCGACAGTTTGCTGGCCAACGAAGATGGACTGGCTATTTTTGAATCTATATTATCGTTAATTAAGGCCTGATGACCAATTTGGTTATCGATATTGGTAATACATATACAAAGATCGCGGTTTTTAAGCTGAATGAGCTGTTAGCAGTAATGCAGTTTGAAACGGTTGATCCTGCTACGCTGGATAACTTTTTGAATAATTACCAGATACACAGGGCTATAGTATCATCTGTAAAAAAACACGTTGAGCCATGGCAAACCGGTTTAGAGGCAAAAATGCCGGTAACCTATTTCAACGCGTTAATAAACAGCGGTATACAGAACCATTATTTAACCCCTGAAACGCTTGGTACCGATCGTTTAGCAGCTGTTATAGGAGCAAGCCATACCTATCCGGCCCTCAACAGCCTGGTAATTACCGGCGGAACCGCTATAACCTATGATTATGTAGATGCTGCCGGAAATTATTTTGGTGGCAGTATATCGCCGGGGCTAAATATGCGTTATAAGGCTTTAAATTATTATACAGCCGGTTTGCCATTGATCAGTACCGATGCCGCTTTTAATGCAACTTATGGCGGCAGCACCGAAACAGCTATACGCTCAGGTGTGCAAAACGGGATAAAATATGAGCTATTGGGATTTATTGAAAGCTATAAGGCCAATAACCCTCAACTAAATATTGTGCTAAGTGGGGGCGACAGTATTTTTTTTGATACTCTATTGAAAAATAGCATCTTTGCCCCCTATATTAAAATTGAACCTTATTTGGTTTTAAAAGGATTAAACGCAGCTATACAAAAGCATAATGATTAAATATACCAGGTTTTTTATAACACTTTTATTAGCTGTTAGTTCATTTGCAGCATTTGCACAATCAACGGCTACCACCAGCTCTCCATACTCCAGGTATGGTATAGGCGATATCGATCCGCAGTTAATGCCCCAGAATATAGGCATGGGCGGTATTGGTGTGGCTACTAACAGGATAAGTATGTTTAACAATATCAATATAGTAAACCCGGCTTCGTATGGCGCCATAAACCTTACTACTATTGATATAGGTATATACAGCAACTTTTTAACTTTAAGCCAAACAGGATCGGCCAGTCAAAAAAATAGTAATTTCAGATTAAGTCACGTGGCTTTTGCTATACCGGTAACCAAGCGTTCGGCCCTGAGCTTTGGCTTGGTACCCTACAGCGAGCGCGGTTATAACTATAAAACCACGGTTAAAGGAAACGGCGCGATAGCTGCCGATACCAACCTTACCAATTATACCTACAGTGGGGATGGCGGCTTATCTAAAGCATATTTGGGTTATGGTTTTGGCATAGGCAAACACTTGTTGATCGGTGCCAACGTATCCTACATCTTTGGTACCCTGAAAGATATCAGCACTACAGAAATAAATACCAACGTTAACGGAACAATAGTACCGCTTCCGGGTACAATAAATTCAAAAATTGAATCGAGTAATTCCATAGCCGGGTTAAATTATGATTATGGTGTTCAATACTCCGTTGACTTTTCTGATAGCAAGCACCTTATATTCGGATATTCCGGCTCATTAAACTCCAAGCTCAATTCTACCAGCAGTTTTATTGTGAGCCAGTATTTTAACGATGCCAGTGGTAACGAAGATATTCCGCTGGATAGCGTAATTAATAAACAGAGCTCTAAAACAAAAATAAAATTGCCGCTAACTAACCGTTTCGGTATATCGTTTCAAAGCGATGGCAAGTTCCTTGTAGGAGCCGATTACACCATGAGCAAATGGTCTCAACTTTCCATAGGCGGTGTAAATCAGGGCTTACAGGATAGCCGTACGTTTAACATCGGTGGCCAGTATACGCCAAACATAGCCACCATACGTAACTATCTGGCTTCAGTTGATTACCGTTTAGGTGCCATATATGATGAAACTTACATGGTGGTTAATAATACCAGGATCAAAAGATACGCCCTAACTGCGGGTATAGGTATGCCTCTGCGACCAAACAACGGTAGCTTTTACAAGATCAACCTTTCTGCCGAAGTGGGCAGAAGAGGTTCATTGGTAAATGGCCTGGTGCGTGAAAACTATGTCAATATCCATTTGGGCTTTACCCTGAATGATAAATGGTTCCAGAAATATAAATTTGATTAATCTTAGTAATAAGTTTGTGTCAAGTAGCTAGTATCAAGTATCATGACTTTTAAAAAGCGCATTTTTAGTTCACAAAGAATCTTGATACCTGATACTGGTTACTTGATACTAAAAAAAAGCTATTTGATACTCATTGCACTTTTCCTGTCGTCCTGTGTAAATGACCTTAACAAGGTTAAAGAGATTGCATCAAACGAGGTTGGCACTATTGTGGAACCTACTACGGGTGTCGATCTTATCATGAGCGACTCGGCTAAAGTGACCATACACCTCACTGCTCCTTTAATATTACAATACAATCCCGAAACTCCCAAAACAGCTTATAAAGTAGCACCTAAGGGGATCAAGATCATTCATTATGATAAGCTGACCCAAAAGGAGGATGGTACCATTATTGCCGATACCGGCATATTACACGCGGGCGATAAGCTGTATGAGTTCCGGAAAAATGTAGTGGCTACCAATGCTCAGGGCGATGTTTACAAATCGGATGAGCTGTTTTGGAATTCGGCCACTAAAAAAGTATACTCCCACAAAATTGTGCAGGTTTACATGAAAAGCGGCAATGTGATGAACGGGGATAACTTTGAAAGCGATGACACCTTTTTACATCCGGTACTTAGCCACAGCAAGGGTGTGTTTCATGTAGACGAAAACGCGGCGCAGTAGCAGAATAATTCAAAAGTCAAAAGTCAAAAAACTTCCCAAAACAAAGCTTTTTAGGTTTGAATTTTAACTTTTTACTTTTGAATTATTTTGTGTTATAGAATTTTACTAAAAATTGTATCTTGCGCCCTCTTTTGAGCAATAGAAACCGTTATGAGTTGGCCTTGTGGAAAATAGATTAACGTATGATAGTTTCATTTTGTTTAAAGAATAAATTATTATAAAGAAATAATTATAAAAAGTATATGGGTATAATGGGTTATTTGCGCGACCGGATGGGGAAAATTGTTGCCATCCTTATTGGTCTAGCGCTCCTTGCTTTTATTGTAAGCGAGGTGGTAAGGTCAGGCGGCTCTTTTTTCAGAGACGATAATAACGAATTAGCTGTGGTGAACGGCGAAAAAGTGCCTTACGATGAATTTAATAAAAAACTGGAGCAAAATACCGCTCAGTTTAAACAGGCTGGGCAAGCTATCTCTCCGCAGATTACCAGCTATATACAGGAAACTACCTGGAATCAGTACCTGAGCCAGATACTGATGAACAAAGAAGTTGAAAAATTGGGCATTGTAGTAGGTTCCGACGAAAGTACATCTATGGTTAATGGCAATACGCCCGATCAGCAGATAGCGCGTCAGTTCTCTGATCCGCAAACCGGCCAGTTTGACCGTAATAAGTTAAACCAGTTCCTGAGCTACCTGCAATCGGCTAAAGCCGATCCAAACCAAAAACAAGCCTGGGCAGATTTCCTGACCCAATTGATCGAAGCTAAGAAAGCTACCAAATACATGGCTTTGGTTACTAATGGCCTGTATGTAAACTCGCTGGATGCTAAGGACGATTATGAAGCTAAAAACAAACTGGTAAACTTTAAGTATGCCACATTGGATTATGCCTCTATCCCAGATGCTAAAGTTACTTTAACAGACGACGACTATAACACCTACTATAACGCGCATAAAGGCGAATTCAAAAACCCGCAGGATGTACGTTCATTTGAATATGTAAGCTTTAACGCGTCGCCTTCAAAAGAAGATAGTGCTGCTATAAAGGCACAGGTTGATAAACTGGCCGAAGCTTTTAAGACCAGCACCAATGATTCGCTATTTGTACAGATCAACTCTGAAACAAAAACGCCTGTAAGCTTCCAGAAAAAAGGTGGCTTAGAGCCTAAACTGGACACCGTAATGTTTAATGCGGCCAAAGGTTTTGTATATGGTCCTTATATTTCAAACGGCAGCTACAAACTGGCTAAATTAACCGACGAAAAAATAACTTTTGATTCAGTAAGAACACGTCACATATTAATTAACCCTGCTGCCGAAGGTGGTGTTGAAAAAGCTATCGCTAAAGCAGATTCTATCAAAAAACTGATCCAGGGTGGTAAATCATTTACAGACCTGGCTTCAACCTTTTCCACAGATAAAGGCAGCGCTGTGAAAGGCGGCGAGATACCTGCATTTGATGTTAATGGTAACATGGGCGGCGGTGGCCAGATCACTCCGGAGTATACCAATGCTGCGTTTAAAGCAGGCAAAGGCGATCTGGTTGTAGTTACCTCACAATTTGGTGTTCACCTGATCCAGATTGAAGATCAGAAAGGATCTGTAAAAGTGGTAAAAGTAGCCATTGTTGATAAACCAATAACCGCGAGCAGCAAAACGCAAACAGTAGCCTATAGCCACGCGCAACAATTTTTAGGTAACCTTACCAAAGACAACTTTGATGCTGAAGTGAAAAAAGAGGGCTTAAAGAAAAGCGTAGCTGAAGACTTTACAGGTGTTGCCGCAAGCTTACCAGGCCTGGATAATGCACGTGAAGTAGTAAGATGGGCATACAAAGCCGAAAAAGGCGATATCACTGATAAGGTGTTTACTATAGGTGATCAGTACATCGTTACCCGCCTAACCGAAATTAAACCTAAGGGTATCCTATCTTTAGAGGCTGTTAAGAAGCAAATAGAACCAGCCGTACGTAATGAAGTAAAAGCTAAAGAACTGGCTGCTAAATTCCAGGGCGCTACCACCATTGACCAGGCTGCTCAAAAAGCAGGTGTTAAGGTTGTGCCTGTTCAAAACGTAGTTTTTGCAAACCCAATCATCCCGGGCGCGTCATTAGAGTATAAAGTGATCGGTTCTATTTTTGGTTCAAAATTAAACACGCTCTCTAAACCAATTAACGGACAGCAAGGTGTTTACGTATACGTTGTAGATAGTTTCACCAACCCTCCGGCACTTACCAATAATGTAAGAGAAAAACAACAAGTAGCCCAGGCGCTAATGCAACGTGCGGCAGGCCAGGTACTGGATGCACTAAAAGATAATGCAATTGTAAAAGATAACAGGGCTAAACTGTTATAATAGAATTTTAAAGTAATTTTGTATCCGGGATCAGCCACAGTGCTGTTCCCGGATTTTTTTTGCTTGGTTCACTTGTTCATCGGTTCATTAGTCTTAGCAAAGTGCTTTTGCAAGCTTATCCATCCTGTACCAATGAACTAATGAACCAGTGAACAAATGAACAAAAATCACTAATCAATAATTGCATCATGGATATACAGGAAAATATAGTGAATAAAGTAGCGCAGAGTGGCCTGGTTACTTTGGATCCCGCTGCTTTTTATCCCGACGGCGAGCGTGTTATTTATGATATTAAAGATAACCTGTTCCACGGTTTGATGCTGCGCGAAAAAGATTTCAGGGAATTTATCAAAGAGCACGACTGGACACAATATACCGGCAAAAATGTGGGTATCACCTGTACTGCCGATGCCATTGTACCTGCATGGGCATATATGCTGTTAGCTAACCGCATGGCCCCGTACGCAAGGGAGATCGTTTTTGGCGACGCGGCTGTTCTGGAAACCGTATTGTTTGAAAAAGAAATAGCCAAAGCCGATTTTGAGCAGTATCGTGATCAGCGTATTGTATTAAAAGGCTGCGGCGATACCGAAGTGCCGGTTTCTGCCTATGTGGAACTAACTAAAAAATTAACTCCCATAGTAAAAAGCCTCATGTTTGGCGAGCCCTGCTCAACTGTACCTATTTATAAGCGAAAAGATTAAATTTTTAGTATCAAGTAGTTAGTATCAAGTATCAAGATTTTTTGAGGTCAGTAAAAAACCTTTTTTTAAGTCTTGATACTTGATACTAGCTACTTGATACTTTTCCTCCAGCACAATAAAAAAGCGATTAAACCATTAATAGTAAAGCTTTGTCATATCTTCGGTCCGCTATTTATCACGGATGATATAAAAAGCAATTAGTGCTAATGAAGAAATCCCTTTTTTATACCTGCTTACTCCTTTTGTTGAGTAGCCATGTTTTTTCTCAAGAACTGACAAAAATCAGCGAACCGGTTTTTAAGGTAGGCGAAAAGCTGAGCTATAAGATGAAGTACGGCGTATTTACCGCTGCCGAAGCCGATATCAGGGTAGAGGCCAGTGATAAAAAGCTTGATGGCCCTGCCTTTCATTTAATTGCTGAGGGTAAAACAGCGGGCTCTTTTGACTTTTTTTACAAGGTTCGTAATAAGTACGAGTCATATGTTGATCAAAATACCCTGATGCCTTATTTTTATACCGAGAACCGGCGTGAGGGCAAATGGAAACATACCGATAATGTAACCTTTGATCATAAAGATAATAAGGTAACGGCCGATAAAGGGGTATTTGCGTTTAAAGGACAAACATTTGATTTTGTATCGGCCTATTATTTTGCCCGCACTATTGATGTTTCCAAAATGAAAGTGGGGGAGAAGTTTGAGCTGCAGTATTTTCTGGAAGATGGTTTTCACTCCATGGGGATCACCTATGTGGGTACCGAGGTGGTGAGTTGTTCGATGGGAAAGTTTAACTGTCTTAAATTTAATCCGACAATCATTCCTGGCCGTATTTTCAGAAAGGATAGTAAGTTGTACCTTTGGATAACAAATGATGGCAACAGGATACCCGTAAAAGCGCATGTGGAAGTTATACTGGGCAGTGTAACCATGGATTTGCAGGCGGCAAGTGGTTTAAAGTATCCGTTAAACCCTATAAAAAGTAAATAGAAGAATATGATTGAGGTTGGTAATGTATTGGTACATGAGGACGTGGTGAAGGAGAATTTTGTTTGTAACCTTAACAAATGCAAAGGCGCCTGTTGCCTTGAAGGTGATTCGGGAGCGCCGTTAAATGCCGATGAGCTTGATATTTTAAAAGAGATATATCCTAAAGTAAAACCCTACCTTACCGAAAAGGGGATCAGAACTATTGAAAAGGTAGGCACTTATGTAAAAGATTTTGAAGGCGACTATACCACACCTTGTGTTGATGTAAATAGAGAATGCGCATATGTAATATGGGAAAATGGCATCACCAAATGTGGTATCGAGAAAGCTTATGAAGAAGGTGCCGTTAGCTGGAAAAAACCTATCTCGTGTCATTTATATCCTATCCGCATTACAGCATATCCCGAATTTGATGTACTGAATTATGATCGCTGGAACATTTGCAGCCCTGCATGTTCATTCGGCGATGAACTTAAAGTACGTGTACACGAATTTTTGAAAGATCCCCTGATCCGTAAATACGGAAAAGAATGGTACCAGGAACTGGAAAATGAAGTATCGGGTATATAAGAGTCAGGATTATTAGAATCAAGAATCAGAACAGACTTTTGGTTTAATAATTAAAGATAAAATCAAAAGTAATTATTCGTCTCAACTCTTGGCTCTTGGTTCTCGATTCTTTTTCTCTTAATTCTCATTGTTTTTGGATAATATTGTAACTTATAAATCTATATCCAATAAACACCAAATGAAAACAGCTTTAATAACGGGAATAACCGGGCAGGACGGAGCGTACCTGGCTGAATTCTTATTGAAAAAGGGCTATACTGTACATGGTGTTAAACGGCGGTCGTCATTATTTAATACCGACCGTATTGATCATCTTTATCATGACCCGCACGAGCCCAATGTGAAGTTTAAACTCCATTACGGCGACCTGACCGACTCCACCAACCTCATCAGGCTGGTACAGGAAGTGCAGCCCGATGAAATATATAATCTGGCCGCGCAAAGCCATGTAAAAGTAAGTTTTGATACGCCCGAATACACTGCTAACGCCGATGGTATTGGTACCCTGCGTATCCTGGAAGCCGTACGGCTATTGGGGCTTACACAAAAAACACGGATATACCAGGCGTCCACGTCTGAGCTTTATGGATTGGTACAGGCGGTTCCTCAAAGTGAAACTACGCCATTTTACCCGCGGTCGCCATATGCGGTCGCCAAGCTATACGGTTACTGGATCATCGTAAATTATCGTGAAGCCTATAACATGTATGCCTGTAACGGCATCCTGTTTAATCATGAAAGCCCTATCCGGGGCGAAACTTTTGTTACCCGTAAAATTACCCGTGCCGCGGCAAAAATTGCCTTGGGCCTGCAGGATTGCCTGTATGTGGGTAACCTTTCGGCCCAGCGCGACTGGGGCCACGCTAAAGATTATATCGAAGCCATGTGGCTGATGCTGCAACAGGAAAAGGCCGAGGATTTTGTAATAGCAACCGGCGTTACAACCACTGTGCGTGATTTTATAAAAATGGCTTTCAATGAATTAGGCATCGAGGTGGAATTTAGCGGCAAGGATGAACATGAGCGTGGCGTGATTATTGATATTGATGAGCAAAAAATAACAGAACTGGGTTTAAATAAGGATGTCCTGAAGTTTGGGCAAACCATAGTGAAAGTTGATGCCAAATATTTTAGACCAACGGAGGTTGAACTGTTAATAGGTGATGCCACCAAGGCTTTTGAAAAATTGGGTTGGAAACCTAAATATGATCTTCAGGCCCTGGTTACAGACATGGTATTATCAGACCTGCACCTGGTTAAAAAGGACGACTATCTGAAAAAAGGCGGATTTAAAACGCTTAATTATTTTGAATAAAATTTATCAATTCTGCATGAAGAAAATATTTACCGGCATTATACTATTATTTTTAATAAGCGGGATTGTAAAGGCACAATCTGTATATCAGCCCTACTCGTATCAGTTTTATCAGAAACTGGATGCGGATGTTTATTCTACTAAAACCCGTGTACATAGTTCCATAAAGCCATTTTTTGTTGATGACTCATTGATCAGGTATCATTATGATTCTTTGATGAATTTGAACGGGCTTAAAGGGAAATTCTTTACCGAGCATCAGATTGATGTGAAGGGGAAGGGCTATACTTTTTACACCGATCTTTTACCCGATTTTAATCTGAGCCGGGATTTTTCCAATAAAAAGAATACCAACTTCGGGTCATTGGGCTTACAGGTGGGTGGTACGGTAGGTGATAAATTATCCTATAACGTTAGCGCCTATGAAAACAGGGCTGTATTACCCGATTACCTGGCCACTTATACCAACCAGGTGGGCATAGCTCCCGGACAGGCTTATGCAGGCATTTATGGTAATGAATACCGTTGGTCGTACATTACCGCATTGGTATCCTACACGCCCAACAAATATCTGAATATAACCGGCGGACGGGATAAAACTTTTATTGGCGATGGGTATCGCTCAGAGCTGTTATCTGATTATGCCTCGCCTTATCCCTTCCTGAAACTAACCGCTACTCTTGGTAACGTAAAGTATATGGTGATGTGGGCCTATTTCAATGATCCGCTATCTGTTAAAGTAGATAATGGCGATCGTAAAAAATATGGTGTATTCCATTACCTGGACTGGAATGTAAGCAACCGGCTTTCATTAGGCTTTTTTGATGCTATCATATGGCCTGCTAAGGACGATTTGGGGCACGCCCGCGGGTTTGATTTTACTTACATCAACCCGGTGATATTTTTAAGGCCCCTTGAGGCAACAAACGGCTCACCGGATAATGCTTTGCTCGGGTTTACAGGTAAATATAAACTGACAGATGGCATTACAGCTTACGGTCAGTTTGCGCTTGACGAATTTGAGGCCAAAAACTTTTTCTCCAGCAATGGCAGTTCACGTAATAAATATGGCTGGCAGCTTGGTTTTAGAGGTGCAAACCTGTTTAACGTAAGCGGGCTGAATTACCTGTTAGAAACCAATAATGTAAAGCCATACACCTACTCAGAACGAAGCTCTATAGTTAATTATTCTGAAAACGGCGAACCTTTGGCTCATCCATGGGGGGCAAACTTCCGGGAAGTGGTGGGTTTGTTGAATTACTCGTACAAAAGATTTGATTTTTCCGGTGAGGTTGATTATGGTCATTATGGCCTGGATACGGATAATCTGAATTTCGGTAAAGATATCTTTCAGCAATATGTTGATCCGGCGCGGGCTTTTGGCAATTATACCGGTCAGGGCCTGACAACCAATATGGTTTATTTTGAAGGGAAGGTAGCCTATCTGCTAAACCCTAAATATAACCTGCGTTTTGAATTAGGCGGAATTTACCGTTCTGAAAAGAACAGCCAGTTTCATGATAAAACAGGGATGATCACTTTTGGTATCCGCAGCTCATTCCGGGCTATTTACAATGATCTGGCGAGTTATAAAACCCATTAATGGTGAGTAGTGAGCGGTGAATAGTTAGTTGAGGTGTAATAAAAAAACACTCACCATTCACCGCTCGCCATTCACGATGCTATCGTATGCGTATTATGCTTGGCGCCTAAGCTTCTTACCTGTGCCATGATATGTTGTGCATCATAACCACATTCGGCCCAAAGTTCGGGTTG
The DNA here is from genome assembly GCF_052045695.1 of Mucilaginibacter sp. 22184. Lineage (NCBI taxonomy): Bacteria > Pseudomonadati > Bacteroidota > Sphingobacteriia > Sphingobacteriales > Sphingobacteriaceae > Mucilaginibacter > Mucilaginibacter sp. 22184. The sequence goes on along the minus strand of NZ_JBQEPI010000009.1, from coordinate 83,222 downwards.
TTCACCGTGTTCGATGATCTTATCAGGTATGCCCAGGCGTTTCACCAGTGTATTTTGGTAGCTGTTATCTGCCATAAATTCCAGTATCGCGCTTCCCATGCCACCTTCCAGGCAGCCGTCCTCAACCGTAATTACTTTGCTAAACTTTTTAAATACTTCGTGAAGCAATGCTTCGTCGAGCGGTTTTACAAAGCGTAGGTCATAATGAGCAGGGTAATAACCTTCGGTATTCAATTGCGCTGTGGCTTTTACTACTTCGTTACCAATGGCGCCTATGGATAGAATAGCTACCTCGTCACCATCGCAAATTTTACGGCCCTTACCAACCGGTATAGCCTTGAAAGGACGCTGCCAATCAACCATCACACCGTTACCACGTGGATATCTGATCACAAACGGACCCATATTTTCCTGTTGAGCAGTATACATGAGATTACGCAGCTCTTCTTCGTTCATCGGGGCCGATACTGTCATGTTGGGTATGCAGCGCATAAAGGCCAGGTCATAAGCGCCATGATGGGTTGGCCCATCGGCACCAACAAGGCCAGCTCTGTCCAAACAGAAAATTACATTGAGGTTTTGAATGGCCACGTCATGCACTACCTGGTCATACGCTCTTTGCATAAAGCTGGAGTAGATATTACAAAATGGTACCAAACCCTGGGTAGCTAATCCTGCCGAAAATGTTACCGCGTGCTGTTCGGCTATGCCTACGTCAAAAGCGCGTGTTGGCATGGCTTTCATCATGAGGTTAAGCGAGCACCCCGAAGGCATGGCCGGGGTAATACCCATAATTTTAGGATTTTGCTCGGCCAGCTCAATAATACTGTGTCCAAAAACATCCTGATATTTAGGAGGCTGTGGTTTATCGTACTTGGTTTTTTTGATCTCGCCGGTTATCTTATCAAATAAGCCGGGAGCATGCCACTTGGTCTGGTCTTTTTCGGCCAGGGCATAGCCTTTACCTTTGGTGGTAATGCAATGCAATAGCTTAGGACCTGGTATATCGCGCAGGTCTTTCAATACTTTTACCAGGTGGTTTACATCATGACCGTCAATTGGGCCAAAATATCTGAATTTAAGGGCTTCAAAAAAGTTACTGCGTTTTAACAGCGTGCCCTTAATGCTTTTTTCTATCTTCTGCGCTATTTTAAAGGCATCGGGACCTATGGCTGATAACTTGGCCAGCACATGCGCAATATCGTCCCTGAAGCGGTTATATGGCTTTGAAGTGGTGATATCTGTAAGGTATTCCTTCAGCGCGCCCACATTGGGATCTATCGACATGTTATTGTCGTTCAGGATCACCAATAGGTTTGAATTTTCGATACCGGCGTGGTTAAGCGCCTCAAAGGCCATCCCCGCGGTCATGGCGCCATCGCCGATAACGGCTACGTGTTGCCTGTCGGTCTCGCCTTTATAGTGCGAGGCTACCGCCATACCCAGCGCTACCGAAATAGAGGTAGAGGAGTGCCCCACACCAAAGGTATCGTATTCACTTTCTGAACGTTTAGGAAAACCGCTCAGGCCTTTATATACGCGGTTGGTATGAAACTCATCGCGGCGGCCGGTAAGTATTTTATGGCCGTAAGCCTGGTGGCCTACATCCCAAACTAATTGATCGTAGGGGGTGTTCAGTACGTATTGAAGGGCTACTGTTAACTCAACAACACCTAAACTGGCAGCAAAGTGGCCGCCATTTACCGATACCACATCAATAATATACTGGCGCAGTTCCTGGCAAACCTGTTCAAGTTCCGTCTCGTTAAGTCGCTTTAAATCAGATGGATAATTTATTGTTTTTAATAAATCCCCGGCTGGTACCTGCATTGACATTTGTTAGAATATTTAACTTACAAAGTAAGCTAATTTATTTATAAAAACAGGTTATCTAATTGTATTTATTGTTTGGGAAATAGAGAGTCAAGAAAATAAGAGTCAAGAGTCAAGACCTACTCTTTTGTGATTTCAAAGTCTTGAGTCTTGATTTCTTGGCTCTTGGTTCTATGAAAAAATCTTATTTTTGCAACAGATATATGACCGACGACAGCTTTGCTATAAAATTACCCCAGTTTGAAGGTCCGTTTGATCTGCTGCTTTTCTTTATCGAAAGAGATGAACTGGATATCCATGATATCCCCATAGCTCGTATTGCCGACGACTTTTTAAATTATATACACCAGATGACCAGCCTTAACATGGAGCTGGCCAGCGAATTTATTTTTGTGGCGGCTACGCTGATGCGTATCAAGGCAAAGATGTTATTACCACGCTATGAAGCTGATGATGCCGGCGACGAAGCCGATACGAAGGAAAACCTGATCAGGAAACTGATTGAATATAAAAAATTCAAGGAGCTGTGCGATGAAATACGCCCATATGAAGAGGAGCGTTTTAAACAGGAAAAGCGTGGTAATATCAAGCACGACCTGGAGCAGGTAGAAAAAGTTACCCATCCGGGCGAAGAACTATCGGAACTAAGTTTATACAAACTGATGATGGTGCATGAGCGACTGATGCGCAATTATCTTAACCGCAGCGAGGAGGTAAAACATACCGTTGTTCAATATCCTTACACTATCGAAAAGCAGAAGAAAGCGGTTGCCGATTTGCTCAAAATTAATAAAATGCTTGATTTTAAGGCTATTGCCGGGCATTCAGAAAATAAAGTACATTTTGTTTACAACTTTTTGGCCGTATTAGAAATGCTGCAGCAGGAGCTGATAGATATTCAGATCGGTTTAGGATATAATAATTTCTGGATAACGGCGAGAGGTGGTGAGCTCAAAGCAGAAAGCTAAAGGCCTGGAGCTTTTTTAGCTGATTTAATATTCAGCAGTTCAATGATTAATCCAAAAAAGCTTTAAGCTTTTGGCCTTAGGCTTTAGGCTTTTTGCTAACTTAGCGCCCGTTATAAATACAGTGCCGTTTTAATTATATATAATGAAAAGAGACAAATTAATTTTTAAGTTATTGGATGAAGAGCAGCAACGCCAGGAAGAAGGTATTGAGCTGATAGCATCTGAGAATTTTGTGAGCCGTCAGGTTATGGAAGCCGCAGGTTCTGTGGCTACTAATAAATATGCCGAAGGTTTACCGGGCAAGCGTTATTATGGCGGCTGCCAGGTGGTTGACGAAATTGAAACCATCGCTATTGAAAGAGCCAAGCAACTGTTCAATGCCGAGTGGGCAAACGTTCAGCCGCATTCTGGCGCTCAGGCTAATGCTGCCGTGATGCTGGCCGTTCTTCAGCCGGGCGACAAAATATTAGGATTTGATCTGTCACATGGTGGCCACTTAACCCATGGCTCACCGGTTAACTTTTCGGGTAAATTATATGAGCCGCACTTTTACGGCGTGGTTAAAGAAACCGGTTTGGTTGATTATAAACAACTGGAAAAAGTTGCACTTAAAGAAAAACCAAAACTGATCATCTGCGGTGCTTCGGCTTACTCGCGCGATTGGGACTATGAGTTTATACGTAAAGTGGCCGATAAAGTAGGTGCTTTGGTACTGGCTGATATATCGCACCCGGCCGGTCTTATAGCCAGGGGATTATTAACCGATCCGCTGCCGCACTGCCATATTGTTACTACTACAACACACAAAACATTACGCGGACCGCGTGGTGGTTTGATCCTGTTGGGTAAGGATTTTGAAAATCCATTTGGCATAAAAACACCAAAAGGCGAAGTAAAGATGATGTCATCATTGCTGGATATGGCTGTTTTCCCAGGTACACAGGGTGGTCCGCTGGAGCATATCATCGCTGCTAAAGCCATAGCCTTTGGCGAAGCTTTAAGCGAAGGCTACATGAAATACATTTTGCAGGTTAAAAAGAATGCCGCCGCAATGGCCGAAGCTTTTGTTAAGCGTGGTTATGAAATTATATCTGGCGGTACCGATAATCACTTGATGCTGATTGATTTGCGTAATAAAAACATCACCGGTAAAGCAGCCGAGAATGCTTTGGTAGCTGCCGATATCACTGTGAACAAAAATATGGTTCCTTATGATGATAAGTCGCCGTTTGTTACTTCGGGCATACGCGTAGGTACTTCGGCTATTACCACCCGTGGTATGAAAGAGAAGCAAATGGAGCACATTGTTGAACTGATAGACGCGGTAATTGCCGATCCGGAAAATGAAGCCTCTATCAAAAAAATACGTAAAAAGGTTCACAAGCTGATGCACGATTATCCTTTGTACCGAGAAAACAACGAGGAATAAGCCATAACCGAAAGGTAGTAAAATATAACGCCGGCATAGGAGAAATACCTGTGCCGGCGTTTTTTGTGAGTATGAGGTTCATGTGATATAGGCTGATGAAAAAATATTTATCTTAGCAAAAGCATTGAGGATATGCCTTGAACCGTGTGATTTAAGGATAAATGTACATAGTGTGCCAAACAAGGGTTCTGTTTTTTGGTTTACTATAACGTTTAAGCAAACAAGTACTTATTTGAACAATAACAGCGACAATTTGGAAGCAGGGCTCAAAATAAATGTTTTAGTAGTTGATGATAATCAGATAAACCGGTTATTGATCAACAAGATACTGAAGAGGTGGGGCGCTAATGCCGATTTTGCCGAAAATGGTGTTGAAGCTATACATAAAATAGAAAACAACCGGAATTATAATGTGGTATTAATGGATATCCACATGCCCCAGATGAGCGGCCTCGAGGCTACCAAGATCATACGGGCTATGCCCGATCTTTATTTTCAGCAGTTACCTATCATTGCTTTAACAGCGTCGATGCAGCGGAGCGAGATGAGTGAGATGGATAATGCCGGGATGAACGATTATATATTAAAACCATTTGACCCTAAATCTCTTTATGATAAACTAAGCCGGTACCAGCATCAATAAAGATGCTTTTATACTCTTTGTTTATTTAATAAAAACTTCTTATCGGTAGGGAAATCCCTAAAGATCAGTTCATAAGCAATTTTTACCCAAATGATAATGCATGGCCAGGCTTTCATGGCCAGGTTGCTCATCCATTCGCGGGCAGGCCGTGGAAAAGCGTCGCTGGGGCCGAGGCCGGTGATTACCAGCAATAACACCAGCATAACAATATGGAAAGTAGTAAAAGGCTTATCCTGCATCATGATGTAAATTACTGCGCCTGCTGTAGCTATAATATAAGTAGGGTGCTCAGATCCGGTGCTGAACAGTACAACCATCAGCAAGGCAGAACATAGTACCTGCAGTTGAAATTTCAACGAATTATATTGTTTAAACCGCAGTAACGGGATTGCGAAAATAATGCCCCCCGCTATTAGAAAGGGTGTATTAGGGATGCTGGCATTTTGAGTTAAACGACGTGCTACGCCCATAATACACCAATCGATACTGCCAGTTAAACTTACATTCATGGAGTTTTTAAGGTTTAACTCATGAAACCAGTCATGATAGGATTGAATAATATAATGAGGGCTGGAGATGAGCATAGGTAAGGCAAACAAAACACCGGCCCATACCACTGAGCTTACCATAAACTTTAATTTATTACCGGAGAAAAGAAAGAATGCCAGGCCAACCACCGGGTAAAACTTAATTAAAGTGCCTGCAATGATGAAAAGGGTAGCCCATTCGTCCTTGCCTTTTTTTACCAGCATAAAGCTGATGATGATAAACGCAGCTATAAGGGCATTGATCTGCATATAGTGCGAAGTATTCGAAAACTCAATAACACACAATAAAAGAATGGCTGTTTTTATGCGGTTGTTAAAGGGCAGCAGATGTACCGCCAGCAAAAAGGCAAGCGCATTGACTATTTGCCAAAGGAAAAAGCCTACCGCTTCTGAAGGGAGGGCGAAGGGCGCAACCAATATGGTAAATGTGGGGCCATATAAAAACACATCAGAGTATTCGGCCGGGTATAATAAATATAAATTTAAGCCTGCCTTTGCGTGGTAATAAGCGTTGCGAAATATGAGATAATTATTATCAATATGCCTGAAGTATTTGAATTGCCAGCAATAAACGGCAACTGCTATATATAACACCCAAACCCATTGATAGCCGGTTAAATAAAGAAACCTTTTTGTCATTGCAGATAACTGTGATAATTGTAATCGACAAAAGTATTGATAAAAAAGATATTGGGTTCAATTTGTTTTATTGCGCATAGGCAATGGTGGCAATGCTTAAAGTGAGCCCGGGTATTTTTAACAGCTCCATACCGCAGGCCTCCAGAGTTGAGCCGGTGGTTACAATATCATCAACAAGTAAAACATGTTTGTTGACTAATTTTTCGGGATGTTTGATCATAAATACATCCTGCATATTCTCAAAACGGGCAAAGCGCGATTTATGGGTTTGTGTTGCTGTTGCTACCGTACGTTGTAAATTATTATCTTCCACAACAGCAGGCAGCTTTTCCGCAAGTCCTTCGGCAAAATGGGTACTTTGATTATAACCGCGTTCCCGCAGCCGTTTTTTGTGCAGGGGGACAGGGATAATCAGATCAACAGTATTAAAAATAGGATTTTGAGCTAATTGGCTACCGGCAATGTTTCCTAATAAGTTACCTATCTGTTGCATGCCTTTATATTTAAAATGATGCATCAGGTTTTGCACTTTGCCGCCTTTAGTAAAATAATACAAGGCGTAGGCGGCTTCAACTTTTAGTTTGCCATAAAACTGCTGGGCAACAATGTTATCGGCTTGTAAGTGAAAATGGGTATAGGGTAAATTGTAACGGCAGTCCGAACAAATAATGTATTCGTTGGCAACAAGACTGGCCTGGCAGGCAGGGCATAATTCGGGAAAAAGCAGGGAAACAAAATCGGCCAGGTAGCCACGCAGCAATTTCATGCCGTTAATTTAAGACAGAAATCTTAAACTTCGGCAACCTTACCTTTTTCTTTGATGGCTAATTGTCCGCAAGCCGCATCAATATCTTTACCCCGGCTACGGCGGAGGTGCGTGTTGATGCCTTGTTTTTGCAGGTAAGCGGCAAATGCTTCTACCTTATCTTCACCGGCATTAATATAGCTGGCAAAAGCAATGGGATTATATTCAATGATATTTACCTTACAAGGCAGGTGCTTGCAAAATTTAGCCAGCTCCATGGCGTCCTGTATCCCGTCGTTAACACCATCAAAGATAATGTATTCGTAGGTTACCGGGTTTTTGGTTTTGGCGTAGTAATATTTTAAAGCTTCGGCCAGGGCCTTTAGTGAGTTTTGCTCATTAATTGGCATTATGGTGTTGCGCTTTTCGTCATTAGCAGCATGTAAGGACAGGGCAAGATTAAATTTTACCTGATCGTCGCCCAGCTTTTTGATCATTTTGGCAATACCGGCTGTAGAAACGGTGATCCTTTTGGCGGCCATGTTCAATCCGTCTTCGGCAGTGATGCGCTCAACAGATTTCATCATATTGGCGTAATTCAGCAAAGGTTCGCCCATACCCATGTATACGATGTTGGATAAAGGCACACCATAATTTTCACGGGCTTGTTTATCTATCAGCACTACCTGGTCGTAAATTTCATCAGGATTAAGGTTTCTTTTACGCTCCATGTACCCCGTAGCGCAAAACTTACAGGTAAGGCTGCAGCCCACCTGCGACGATACACACGCTGTCATCCGGCCAGGAGTGGGAATTAAAACCCCCTCAATTAGATGAGTATCGTGTAAAATAAAAGAATTTTTTATAGTTTTATCAGCACTAACCTGTGATGAATTTATTTTAACGTTGTTAATAACAAAGTTTTCGTTGAGTTTAGTGCGCAGTTCTTTTGAAATATTGCTCATCTCGTTGAAAGAGACGCACGATTTTTTCCAAAGCCATTCATAAATTTGTTTAGCCCTGAAACTTTTTTCCCCCATACGGATAAAATGCTCCTGCAAGGCTTCCAAACCGAGGCTTCGGATGTCTATTTTATCTTTTGCATTATTCACAATGCAAAAGTACTTAAATTTAAAAAAATCTGTCTTATTTTAAAGTCATTCTTTTAAATGATAAAAAAACATAACTAAAAGTTAATTATAGTTAATTTTGTGTGGAGTGTTTTAAAGAAAAACGTTTTGAGATAGATAACAAGTGATATATTAATGAAAAGTTTTAGAGCCGATTACGTTTTTCCAATTTTTGCCGATCCTATTAAGAATGGAATTGTTACTGTTGACGACCAGGGCAAGATCATTTCTGTTACCGACCATAATAATCCTCCGGATGGCCCCATTGAACAGCTGAGCGGCGTTATTTCTCCGGGGTTTATAAATACACACTGCCATGTTGAGCTTTCGCATCTTAAGGATAAAATAACACCCGGGAAAGGGTTGATAAATTTTATAAAAGATATTCAGGCATCCCGCAAAGCGGATGATAAACAAATAGCAGAGGCTATTCAAAAAGCAGATGAAGAGATGTATGCGAATGGTATTGTTGCCGTAGGCGATATTGCCAATAGCAATAGCAGCATCCCGGTTAAAGTTGCCAGCAAGTTGTATTACCATACGTTTGTGGAAACTTTTGGCTTCTTGCCGCAAAACGCCCAGGCTATTTTTGATAAAGCGATGGAACTTATGCGGGAGTTTAAGCCGCAACCCTGTTCCATTACCCCTCATGCGCCATATTCGGTATCCAAAGAGCTCTTTAAACTGATCCGGAAACATAGCGACGCCGAACCTAATCTCATTAGCATCCACAACCAGGAGTGTGAGGATGAGAACAAATTTTACCGTTACAAATTAGGCGACTTCCTGGATCTTTATGAACATTTTGGTATCGATATCAGCCATTTTAAGCCGCAGGCACGTAATTCCTTACAATCCATTATCCCTCTGTTAACTAACAGGCAACAGGTTTTGCTGGTGCATAATACCTGTACCAATTTAAAAGACATCTATTTTATAAAACGGTTCGACCGTAAAATAAACTGGTGTTTTTGCCCTAAAGCCAATCTGTATATTGAAAACCACCTTCCCAAAATCCCGCTTTTTATTGATCAGGGCTTTAACATTACGCTGGGTACCGATAGTCTGGCATCAAACGATAGTTTGTGTATACTGAGCGAAATGCGTACTATTCAGAAAAAGTTCCCGACTATCAGCACGGCTAAATTATTGGAATGGGCTACCGTGAACGGAGCATCGTTTTTAGGTATTGATGACGAAAAGGGAACGCTTGAACCGGGCAAAACTCCCGGACTAAACCTGATAACTGGTTTGGATGGATTAAAGATCACCCCAGAAAGTAAGGTTAAGCGTTTAGTTTAATAAGTTGATTAGGTTGATTGAGTTGTAATAAGTTAATTTGTACCAAGTTTTATCACACCAAATTTAATCAACATAATCTACCTCAATCAACCAATAAAACTCAATGATCAGACATCTCGATATAACCGTTAAAGGAAAAGTTCAGGGCGTTTTTTACCGCAAATCAACCAAAGCCGTAGCCGACCAGTTAGGGGTAAGGGGCTTTGTTAAAAATGAACCGAACGGCGATGTTTTTATAGCTGCCGAAGCCGATGATACCCTGCTCGAAATGTTTATGGAATGGTGCAACGAAGGCCCCGAAGACGCGGAAGTAACTTCTGTAGAAAGCCATGAGGGCGAATTAAAAAACTATCGTAATTTTGAGGTTGTAAAAAGGGCCCTGTAATTTGCCGGGTTTTATTTGTTAATTACCATCCCAAACATCAACATTGTCAACCGCTAAAAAATTTGCCGGGCAAACGGCTATATACGGTGTAACTACTATAGTGCAGCGTTTATTAGGCGCATTGCTTACCCCGCTTTATACAAAAGCATACAATCCTAATGTATATAGTATTTTCAGTACCATGTTTAGCTATGCCTCTGTTTTGCAGGCGGTGCTGTCTTTTGGTATGGAAACTACTTTTTTCAGGTATCTGAATAAATTCCCGGATAATAAAAGGCAGGTCTATAACAACAGCTTTTGGGCCGTATTTATGGTAACGGTAGTGTTTTTAATATTAACCGTTCCATTTACCCATACCATAGCAGGTTTAATTAAAATTGGTAAAGGCACTTCACAGCAGGAGTTTGAACTATACATTCGTTATTTTTTGGGCATTTTGGTGATCGATGCCTGGTGTGCTATCCCGTTTGCCAAACTCCGTGCAGACAGCCGGCCAATAAAATACGGGAGCATTAAACTAATCAATATTATAGTTACGGTATCGCTCAACCTCGTTTTTATCTGGATAATTCCGTACATCATTAAGCACCAAATGCCTGGGGCTGATTGGTGTAAGCAATGGTTTACTATGGGTTGGGTAGGCTACATATTTGTATCAAACCTGGTGGCCAGCTTTATAACCTTATTGCTGTTACTGCCCGAGTTGCTGAAGCTGCAACTAAGTTTTGATGGTGTTATGTTTAAAAATATGCTTACCTACAGTTGGCCGGTAATGATAGCAGGTTTATCATACATCGTTAACGAAAATTTTGATAAAATTTTACTGGGAAAACTGCTGCCCGATAGTATCAGTGAGCGCGAGGTTGGTATTTATTCGGGCTGCGCGCGTATATCCGTTTTTCTAAGCCTTTTTAACCAGGCCTTTCGCATGGGAGCCGAGCCCTTCTTTTTTAGTCATGCCAAGAATAAAAATGCCGGTCAAACCTACTCGCGCATCATGGATTATTTTGTAATAACCATGTGCCTTATGTTTGTAGGTGTTGTGGCCAATATTCAGATACTAAAACACTACGTAAATAACCACGACTATTGGGTTGGTTTACCAGTTGTGCCGCCTTTGTTGCTGGGTTATGTAAGCCTGGGTATTTATACCAATTTGTCTATCTGGTATAAATTGTCCGATCAAACGAAGTATGGCCTGTACATATCCGGGATAGGGGCTATAGTAACCATTGTGCTCAACGTAATTTTTATTCCAAAATACAGCTACATGGCATCGGCCTGGATCTCGCTGATAGCTTATGCCAGTATGATGATAATGTCATACATATGGGGTCAAAAACACTATCCCATCCCTTACAATCTTAAAAAGAATGTCATATATATCGTATCATCAATAATACTTGTGTATTTGTCGTTCAGCACATTTAAACGTAATATATTTGTAGGTAATATATTGTTGTTCCTGTTTGCGGGGGCTGCATTTTTTGCAGAGCGTAAACAATTAAAGGCCATATTTAGTAAACGATGACCATCAGGATAATTAATAAGTCGAAGAATAGTTTACCGGCATATGAAACGGCCCATGCTGCCGGTATGGATCTGCGTGCCGATATTGAAGAACCAGTACGGTTAAACCCTATGGAGCGTAAACTCATTCCTACCGGTTTGTTTATAGAACTTCCTGTTGGGTTTGAGGCGCAGATACGACCGCGCAGTGGTTTGGCGTTTAAGCATGGTATAGGCATTGTTAATTCACCCGGTACTATTGATGCCGATTATCGTGGCGAGATCAAAGTGTTACTGATCAATTTTTCGGCAGAAGTATTTGAGATCAACGCGGGCGACCGTATTGCCCAAATGGTAGTTGCCCGGCACGAAACTGTGAATTGGGATGAGGTAGAAGTATTAAATGAAACCAGCCGCGGCGAAGGTGGTTTTGGCCATACGGCTGTTAAATAGAAGCAAGAAATTAGAGACAGAATAAGCGGACAGGCTATGAAAGAGTTGGAATTAAGATATAACAAGAATAAGGTAAGAGCAGGCCTCAATTGCATGGTGGCAGTCTTGATTCTTGGTTCTTGTTTCCAGGCTCTACCGGTAAGCGCTCAAAAGTCTGTTCCGGCTAAACAGCTATCGCAGGCTGATAGTATGATGGTTAAGCAACTGTTTTTCTCGGCTATTCGCGAAAAAACCATCGAGAACTCCAAACGTGCCGGCGAAATGTTTGAACGCATATTGCAGGCCGATCCGGGAAATGACGCCTCGATGTTTGAGCTGGCTAACTTGAAACGACAGCAAAATGATTATGCGGGGGCAAGGCCTTTATTAGAGAAGGCGGTTGCAATTAATCCGGATAATGAATGGTATTGGGTAGCCCTCGCTGACGGTTATGAAAAAACCAACGCCATCGATAAGCTCGAAAATGTATTTAATCAGCTCATCAGGATCAATCCGGATAAACCCGATTATTATTTTGATAAAGCTAACGCATATCTCATTTTAAAAAGATACGATGATGCCCTTAAGGTGTATGATCAGCTGGAAAAACTCAATGGCCCCAGTGATGATATTTTAGCAAGCAGGCAAAAAATTTATTTAAAACAAGGCAAGATCGATCAGGCGGCCGCCGAGTTGGAGAGGGCGATTGCAGATAATCCGGGTCAGATGCGTTATTACCTGCTGCTGGCCGAGATCTATAACTCAAACGGATTAAATGATAAGGCCCTTAAAGTTTTGCTCCAGGCCGAAAAGCAAGATAATAATAACGGAATGGTGCATTTGGCCCTGGCTGATGTTTACCGCGACAAAAAAAATAATGATGCCTGTTTTAACGAACTGACACTGGCGTTTGCGAACCCAGATGTAAGTATCGATCAGAAAATAAATATCATTAGCGGATATTTCCCCAAATTTCCTGAACCCAATGCTAAAGCCAGCGCACTTGAACTCAGCCGGCTTTTAACGGTAGCGCATCCTGCCGATGCCAAGGCCTATGCTATTTATGGGGATATGTTGTTACAAAGCACCAAATTAAAAGAAGCCAAATCCGCGTATAAGAAATCGATCCAACTGAATGAACAGGTATATGTTGTTCATGAACAGCTGGTACGGGTTGAATTGAGTGAAAATGATATAGATGCCACTATCAAAGATGGCGAAAACGCTCTTTCGTTATTCCCGAACCAGGGTTGGATGAATTATATGGTGGGTGTAGCCTGGGCGCAGAAGAAAGAATTTAAAAAAGCGCTTAATTATGCCACCAACGCAACTTCATTAGAAATTCAGGATAAGGATTTACTTTCGCTGAGCTTTTCGTTATTGGGCGATTGCTATCATAGTCTTAAAGATAACAAAAGCTCGGACGAGGCTTATGATAAAGCCTTAAGCTATAATCCGGATAATGCGTACACATTAAACAATTATGCCTACTATTTATCGTTAAGAAGTGAGCAACTGGATAAAGCAGCGCAAATGTCGGCTCGGTCCAATGAGCTTCAGCCCAATACCGCATCGTTTGAAGATACATATGCCTGGGTGCTTTTTAAGCAAAAGAAATATGCCGATGCAAAGGTGTGGATGTTGAAGGCGCTTGCGCATGATAAAACGAATAGTGCCGCCCAATATGAGCATTATGGCGATATTTTGTTTTACCTTGGTAATGTGGATGAGGCCGTAGAAAACTGGAAAAAAGCTAAAAGTAACGGTGGTCAATCGCCGCTATTAGACCGTAAAATAAATGAGAAAAAATATAGCGAGTAAATTATTAATAGCATGTTGCCTGCTGATTATGGTGAGCTGTAAGGCCCGTAAACAGGTTTTGGTAGCCCGCAAAGCCGATTCATCGGCAAAGCCTGTTGATAATAAGTTAAGCAGCCAGCTAAGTGCCATAAGAGCTAAACAGGTAAACTTTAACACCTTTTCTGGTAAAGCCAAAACCAAGCTCAATATTAATGGTAATAGTAATGATGTCACCCTTAACATTCGCATTGAGCGCGATAAAAGAATATGGGTTTCCATTACCGCCATTTTAGGTGTTGAAGCAGCCAGGGCTTTGATCACGCCTGATAGTATACTGCTCATCAATCGTTTACAGGGAGTGTATCTGCGCAAACCTTTTAGTTACGTATATAAATATGCCAGCAGCCAGGTTAATTATAAAACGCTGGAGTCATTGTTGATAGGTAATGCCGTACCTGAACTGCTCAATGAAAAAGCCGACCTGACCAATGCTGATGGAAACACTACGCTGAGCGGTAGCTTGCAGGACCTGTTATATAAGCTGGTTTTAGGTGCCGATTTAAAAGTTACCCAAACAAATTTGTCTAATCAAAGCGAAGGACAGTCATTGCAGGTTGTTAATAATAGCTTTATCCAGGCAACTAATAGGGTAATGCCATCACAAATAGATATCGCATCGGTAGTAAAAGATAAAAAAATACAGGTTAATTTGCATTATACAAAGGCCGACTTTGACGTACAGCAGGAATATCCATTCAATATTCCTGACAATTACGAGCCGGCCAAATAATTAATTATGTTTGTTTGATGAAATTTTTAAAAGCAGTATTTTTTATAATAGCGGTATTTATAGTAATTGATGTGCATGCGCAAAGCAGCCAGGAGTTAAAACGCCGACGTGATAAACTGTCTGATGAACTGGAACAACTGAATAAAGATTACCAGGAAACCTCAAAAAATAAAAAAGCTACTTTAAAGCAGTTGAGTTTATTAAAAGCGCAAATAAGCCTGAGGGAAGAGAAAATAAATATCATCAACTCGGAGGTAAGAAATTTAGATAATCAAATCTCTGAGAGCAATAATACCGTACATAGCTTACAAAACCAGCTCGACCAGCTAAAAAAGGAATATGCAGCCATGGTGCTTTTTGCCTATCGCAATCAAAGTGCCTACAATAAGCTTATGTTTATTTTCGCTTCGCGAGATTTTAACCAGGCCTATAAACGATTAAAATATTTACAACAGTTTGGAACCTACCGCGAGCGTCAGGCGGGTTACATACAGGGAACCCAGAAAGAGCTGCATGTAAAAATAAATGAGCTGGATAAGAATAAGCAGGAGAAAAGTAACCTGCTGGCCGATCAGCAAAAAGAAAAAGAAACGCTTGGTAAAGAAAAAAATAACCAGGTAAAAGTAGTGAGCGACCTGTCGCAGCACGAAGGGCAGTTGAAACAGCAACAACGGGAGGTTCAGGCAAAAATAGCCAAAACCAACAGGGAAATTGCTGCAACTATCCGCAGGGAAATTGAAGAAGCCCGGCGCAAGGCCGAGGCTGAAGCCAGAGAGGCCGCCAGAATAGCGGCGGCTAAAGCGAAGGCCGAAAACAAGCCAGCTCCTGTAACCCCGGCTAAACCAGTGACAAGGAGCGAGTCGAGTGTGCTGAACGCGACACCTGAGGCAGCTAAATTGTCAAATGACTTTTTAGGTAACCGCGGTCGTTTACCATGGCCTGTTGCCAATGGGGTAATAACCCAGGGTTTTGGCATGTACACCACGCCGGAGGGTATTAAGAGCGAGAGTACTGGTATTGATATCAGAACCAACCCGGGAAGTTCGGTAAGGGCGGTATTTGATGGTACCGTGGTAAGGGTTGTTGACGTAAGCGGAACCTATTTGGTGATGATAGTACACGGGGAATATTTTACAGTGTATGCCAATTTACGGTCGGTTAGTGTGGCCAGGGGGCAAAAAGTGAGTACCAAGCAAACATTAGGAACGGTGGCAACAGATTCGTCGACCGGGGAAACGGAGGTTCACTTTGAGGTTTATAAAGTGAAGGATCCAACCAATCCTAAAACGTGGCTTGCACCTAACTAATTAGTTATGAACTTTATGAAAATTTAATTGTATATATTTGTAACCTTAATTTAAATGCTATGCTAAGTTCAGTTTTTTTATTTTTAAATATTGGTACGAGCGAAATGGTACTGATACTTTTTGCAGCATTAATGCTTTTTGGAGGTGATAAGCTACCTGAGCTGGCACGCGGTTTAGGCAAAGGCATCCGTGATTTTAAAGATGCATCTGAGGATGTAAAACGCGAGATCAATAACCAGATCAACAACTACGAAGACAAGAAAACCGAAACCAAGGTGCAAGATACGCCCGCCGTTGAAGAAAATACTACAGAACACACAACCGCAGAGGTTGTTGAGGAGACAACACATCCTATACATGGTTCTGTACCCAATACAATCCCTATCTCGGATACTTACGTACATACACATGAAGAGGAGCCGGCAGCGGAAACGCACAACATCGATCTGACTAAGAAAACAACAACAGATCCTGTTAAAACAGAACACGAATAACACAAGTCATAATAATATTTACATAACATAAAACTTAAAAATCATGGGTGGATTAGGCGCACCAGAAATCATTCTGATCATCATTGCAATACTTTTATTGTTTGGCGGTAAAAAAATACCTGAACTAATGAGAGGTTTAGGAAAAGGCGTTAAAGAATTTAAAGACGCACAAAACGGCGAAAGCAATACAAGCACTACCGAAGAAAAACCAAAAGCTTAGTATTTAGGTATCAAGTAGCGAGTATCAAAATTTTTGAAGGCTTTAATGTAGCTGTCTTGATACTTGATGCTGGCTACTTGATACTTTAGTTTATTGCATATGAACTTATCTGTTGAATTATTTCGTATTTCAACAGATAAGTTTTTTATTTTAGCCCCATGGCTAAATTTTATTCCTCTTTAAGTGAAATAAGGAGTGGGCTGCAACGTGCGGAAATTACCGTTGAAGGACTGGTAAAAAACTATCTTGATCAAATTAAAAAAAATGCTCATTTGAATGCCTTCAACGAGGTGTTTGAAGAAGAAGCATTGATCAATGCAAAAAACATTGACGACCGTATAAAAAACGGCACTGCCGGCAAACTGGCCGGAATGGTTATCGCCATAAAAGATAACATCTGCTATAAGGGTCACCAGGTAAGTGCCTCATCCAAAATATTAAAAGATTTCACCTCCATTTATTCATCAACGATTGTTGAACGTTTACTGGCCGAAGACGTGATTATTATTGGCCGCTGCAATTGCGATGAGTTTGCCATGGGCGGAGCTAATGAAACCTCTTATTTCGGTCCGGTAAAAAATATGGCCGACGAGACCAGGGTTTCGGGTGGTTCATCAGGGGGCTCGGCGGTTGCAGTACAGGCCAATATGTGCCATGCGGCTATCGGTACAGATACCGGGGGCTCTGTAAGGCAGCCAGCTTCATTTTGTGGTGTTATTGGTTTAAAGCCTACTTACGGCCGTATTTCCAGGCATGGTATCATCGCTTTCGCTTCGTCATTTGACCAGGTTGGCCCAATTACCAGGTCGGTAGAGGATGCCGCTCTGTTATTGGAGGTTATGGCCGGTCCTGATGATTACGATAGTACACTGGCTCAACAAGAAGTGCCCGCGTTTTCTGAACATATCGAAAAAACAGGCAAAAAGAAGATTGCCTATTTGCAGGAGGCTATCTCCAGTCCCGGTGTTGATAACGAGGTAAAGGATGTACTGGTAAAATATATTGATAAACTGCGTGCAGAAGGGCATACGGTAACACCTATCGCTTTTGAGCAACTGGATTATCTGGTACCGGCCTACTATATTTTAGCCATGGCCGAAGCTTCATCAAATCTGGCCAGGTACGATGGGGTGCATTATGGTTATCGCAGTCCTGCAGCTGATGATCTGCAATCAACCTATAAACGTTCCCGGTCCGAAGGTTTTGGTAAAGAAGTAAAACGCCGCATTATGCTGGGCACGTTTGTATTGAGCGCCGGATATTATGACGCCTATTATGCCAAAGCCCAGAAAGTGCGCCGACTGATCAGGGAAAAAACCGACGAGATCCTCAAGGAGTATGATTTTATACTGGTACCCACAGCTCCGGAACCTGCGTTTGCTATAGGTAAAGAAGAAAAAGATCCGGTAGTAACGTATCTTTCGGATATTTTTACCGTACAGGCATCCTTAACTGGTGTACCTGCTATTTCGCTGCCTGTTGGCAATAATAGTAAAGGTTTACCGTTAGGTTTAC
This sequence comes from Mucilaginibacter sp. 22184, assembly GCF_052045695.1. NCBI lineage: Bacteria > Pseudomonadati > Bacteroidota > Sphingobacteriia > Sphingobacteriales > Sphingobacteriaceae > Mucilaginibacter > Mucilaginibacter sp. 22184. Next base: position 65,533 of record NZ_JBQEPI010000009.1, on the reverse strand, counting down.
AATTGCTTGCTAAGCATTTTAATGAACAGGAACTATTGAATTTTTCAAAATATTTCCTTGAACTTTAAAAAATTTAATAATTTAGTAAATAAGGGAATCAGGATATTAGAATCAAGAGTCAGGAAATAATAGCTTTTCAACTTGGTTTTTATCTTAATTCTTGATTCTAACATCTTGACTCTGTTAAATTAAATCCCTAAAGAATGAAGAAACTATTTACGCTTACTATCTGCTTTTTACTACTGCAAATTGTTTACGCAAACGCTTCTTCAAGATCAACATTTCAATGGCCAAATATCGCACAGGATACCATCCTTCGGAAAGCCGTTGCCCAGCCTGCGGGCCCGGCACCATTAAGGGGTATTTATGAACGCCGTTTAGATTCCATCAGCAAAGACATCCCGCTGGAATATAATGAGTACGTACAGAGCTATATCGATCTGTACATGCAAAACCGCGATGAGATGGGGCAGGTGATCGGTCTTTCCAAATATTATTTTCCTATCTACGAAAAAGCATTCCACGATGCTGGTATACCCGAAGAGATAAAATTCCTGTCGATAGTTGAATCAAAGCTTGATCCTAACGCGGTATCAAGAGTAGGGGCAACCGGGCCATGGCAGTTTATGTTTACCACAGCCAAATTATATGGTTTAAATATGGATAGCTATGTTGACGAACGTCGCGACCCAATACAAGCCACTTATGCCGCCGCAGCTTATTTAAAAGACGCCTACCAGGAGTTTGGCGATTGGCTTTTGGCTATCGCATCATACAATTGCGGCAAAAGCAATGTAGAGCGCGCGGTTGAAAAAGCAGGTGCCAATGATTTTTGGAGCGCCCGTCAATATCTGCCTGCCGAAACCCGTGGTTATGTGCCTGCTTTTATAGCGGTAAATTATATAATGCATTATTTTAATAAACATAACATTGTTCCACAAGGCTGTAACTTTTCGTTGAAGACTGATACGGTTATGGTTAAAAAATATGTGGCCCTGAGCAGCATATCGCAAGCCCTTAAGGTAAACATCAATGAGTTGGCTATATTAAACCCGGCTTACAGAAGATTAATAGTTAACGGTTCACCAAAGTTGCCGCGAAGATTGATATTGCCGCAGGTAGCAAAGGAAAACTATGCCGTTTTATATAATGTATTGAATGGCGGTGATGCAGCAGCTCCGGAACCAAAAGTGAGCTATGCTTCTTATACCGAAAATAAGCCTGAACGTAAAATGCCATCCCGCCACCGGGTTCGAAAAGGCGAAACTTTGGCCTCCATTGCCGATAAATTTGGAGTTGAAGTGCAGGATCTGAAAGTTTGGAACCATCTGAAAAGTAATCGTGCCCCTGTTGGTGTGAGCATCAAAGTAAGTAACGGAGATGATGACTCGACCAGCGCGGCAGTAAGTCCTCACACCAAAAGAGTTTTATAATTGCAGGGACTTAGACACGGAAAGCTATATCGATAAGTGAAATTGACAGTGAAAAAATATTAAATACCTGAATATGAGGGGCCCGGTTTTGATGTATTTCAAAGCCGGGCTTTTTTATTCGGGTTACCATAAAAAGAATTGTAATTTTGAGCGCTTGAATTTTGAGAAAATGAACAAGAACAACCGTAAACAGGATGCCTTAAACTACCACTCACAAGGTCGTCCCGGAAAAATACAGGTAGTACCTACCAAACCAACCAATTCCCAACGCGACCTCACCATGGCGTATTCGCCGGGTGTTGCCGAGCCATGTTTGCGCATAGCAGAAAATACCGAAGATGTATATAAATATACAGCAAAGGGAAACCTCGTGGCCGTTATCAGTAACGGTACCGCGGTGTTGGGCCTGGGCAATATCGGCCCAGAGGCCAGTAAGCCAGTAATGGAAGGGAAGGGCTTGCTATTTAAGATCTATGCCGATATTGATGTGTTTGACCTGGAGGTAAATGCCAAAAGCGTGGATGAGTTTGTAACTATTGTAAAAGCACTTGAGCCTACCTTTGGTGGCGTTAACCTGGAAGATATATCTGCCCCAACTTGTTTCGAGATCGAGCGCAGGTTGAAAGCCGAAATGAATATCCCGGTAATGCACGACGATCAGCATGGCACAGCCATTATATCCGGTGCGGCTTTAATGAATGCCTGCGAAATACAAGGTAAAAAGCTCGACAAGATAAAAATGGTAGTTAACGGTGCAGGTGCCGCCGCGGTATCGTGTACCAAGATGTACCTTTCGCTGGGCGTAAAAAAGGAAAATCTGGTGATGTTTGACATCAATGGTTTGTTAACACCGGAGCGTACTGATCTGGATGATATCAGGCTGGAGTTTGCCACCACGCGTACAGATATCAAAACATTGGCCGATGCCATGAAAAATGCCGACGTTTTTGTTGGCCTTTCTGCGCCAAACGTGGTTGACGCGGATATGTTGAAATCAATGGCCAAAAAGCCAATCGTATTTGCAATGGCCAACCCGGTGCCCGAAGTTGATTATGATCTGGCGGTACAAACCCGCGATGATATCATCATGGCCACTGGTCGTTCTGATTATCCTAACCAGGTAAATAACGTATTGGGTTTCCCCTATATTTTCAGGGGCGCGCTTGATGTGCGGGCAACTGCCATTAACGAGGCCATGAAAATAGCCGCCACACACGCTATTGCCGAAATGGCTAAAAAGCCGGTTCCGGAAGCTGTAAACCTGGCCTATAATACTACCAATCTTAAATTCGGACGGGATTATATCATCCCTAAACCGATGGATCAAAGACTTATTGTGGAAGTATCGGCCGCCGTTGCTAAGGCAGCCATGGAATCTGGAGTCGCCCGTAAAGCGATAACAGATTGGGAAGCTTATTATGAAGAATTGCGATCAAGATTAGGCACCAATGATAAATTGCTGCGTAACCTCACCAATAAAGCCAAGCAAAACCCAAAGCGTGTAGTTTTTGCCGAGGCTGATAATTACAAAATACTAAGATCGGCTCAGATAGTAAAAGAGGAAGGTATAGCCACCCCGATATTACTGGGTAACGAAGATAAGATCAGGCGTATCATGCGCGAGAATGACCTTGACCTGGATGATGTTCAGATCATCGATCCTCGTGTGAAATGTGAAAACATGGAAGAGTATGCCGAGTTTCTGTATAAAAAACGCCAGCGCAGAGGGGTAACCTTATTTGAAGCCCGCAAAATGCTGAGCGACCGTAACTATTACGGTGCCTGCATGGTGCAGTTTGGCAGAGCCGATGCCCTTATCTCGGGCTTAACCAAAAATTATGTTCCAACCATTAAACCGGCTCTGCAAATTATCGGTACCGAAGAAGGAGTGAACCGTGTGGCAGGTATGTACATGATGATCACTCAAAAAGGGCCTGTGTTTTTTGGCGATACCACCGTGAATGAAAATCCATCTATACAAGAACTGGTAGACATTACGGTGCTGATCGAAAAATCTGTAAAGCAGTTTAATATCAGTCCGCGGGTAGCTGTATTATCGTACTCTAACTTTGGCTCAAATGACGGTCCCATTCCCGAAAAAACAAGGGAAACCGTGAAATTGCTGCACAAGCAATATCCGGATATGGTAGTTGATGGTGATATGCAGGCCAACTTTGCCCTCAACTCCGATTTGTTGGCAGATAACTTCCCATTTTCAACCCTAAACGGAAAACCAGCTAATACTTTGATATTCCCTAATCTGGAATCGGGTAACATTGCTTACAAGTTATTGCAGGAAATTGGTGGTGCCGAGGCTGTAGGACCTATATTATTGGGATTGAAAAAACCGGTGCACGTGTTGCAACTGGGTAGTTCGGTTCGTGAAATTGTAAATATGATCACTATAGCGGTTGTTGATGCCCAGGAAAAAGCCGAAGCCAGCAAACCAAAAGGTATTTTTAATAAACTTAAAGGAAGTAAATAATAGTATCAAGTATCAAGATTTTTTACAAGGTTTATTTATAAAGCTAATTTAGCTGTCTTGATACTTGATACTAGCTACTTGATACTAAAAAACAAATAATATTATGTACGATTATATTAGTGGTAAACTGGTATTCAAAAGTCCTTCGCACGTTGTTATAGAGGCCGGCGGTATTGGCTATCACATTAATATATCGTTAAATACATATTCAAAGGTCGGAGAAGTAGAAAATTGTAAACTATTTATCTGGCAGTACGTAAAAGAGGATGCGCTCACATTATATGGTTTTGCAGATGACGGTGAGCGTCGCTTGTTCTTACACCTGGTATCCATATCCGGCATAGGGCCAAATACGGGGCGTATGATGTTATCATCAATTACCCCTGCCGAAATACAGGCAGCTATTGTTAGCGGCAATGTTGCTTTAATACAACGTATCAAAGGCATAGGTCCCAAATCGGCACAACGCATTATATTGGAGCTGCAGGATAAGTTGCGAAAAGAAGGACCTGACACTTTAACTGTTGTGCCTGTGAGCAAGACAGTTAAAGACGAGGCGCTTTCTGCACTTGTTATGCTGGGCTTTGCGCGTAATGCTGCCGAAAAGGTATTGGATCAGGAGATCAATAAAAATAATGGAGATTTAACTGTTGAACAGCTTATAAAGTTTGCATTAAAAACTCTATAATTACGTACAAATTCTAACTTGACCTTTGATAAAAATATTTACTTATAATATTATTATAAGTGTGTTGTTTATTTTGGCATTTAGTGGGGTGGGGAGTGTGTATGCACAACAACGCGTTACGAGTGCTAAAAGAGATACGGCACTCGCGGGCACTCCCGTTAACCTAACCGAACCTAGAAACCTCAGGCTCAGGGATGGTATTTTTGATCCCGATCCTCCCAATCTCATCCGAACAGTTGAATACGACCCTGCAACAAACCGATATATATTATATGAAAGAGTTGGTAACTTATTATATCGCCCGCCGCAGTATTTAACATTTGCCCAATATTTAAAGTTAAAAAGCCGATCCAATCAACGTATATATTATCAGCAGCTTGCCGATAATTATGCCTATGCTTCGCAACAGCCTGGTTTTATACCATCAATAAAAGTGCGCAGCCGTACTTTTGAACAGATTTTTGGTGGTCAAACTATCGATATCAGGCCACAGGGATCGGCAGAAATGATCCTGGCTGGCCAATTAAATCAAAACCAGAACCCGCTGTTTACCACCAGGCAGCGCAACCAGTTTAATTTTAATTTCGATCAGAAGATACAGCTGAACGTAACCGGAAATATTGGTGATAAGTTAAAAATAACTACCAATTATAATACTGACGCGCAGTTTCAGTTTGATAACCAGATAAAGCTGGATTACACCGGATCGCCAGACGAGATTATTCAGAAAGTGGAGGCAGGTACGGTAAGTATGCCTTTGAATACCACGCTTATTACGGGCAGCCAGGCTTTGTTTGGTATTAAAACCAAACTGAAATTTGGGCGCCTGGATGTAACGAGTATTTTGTCGCAACAGCGATCGCAATCCAAAACTATTACCATAACAAACGGGTCGCAGCAAGGGGAGTTCCGGGTTACACCTGCCGATTATGAAGCCAATAAACACTTCTTTTTATCACAGTATTTTCGTGATAATTATGATAAAGCGCTGTCGCGGATACCTATTATCAGTTCCAATGTCAATATTACCAAAATTGAGGTTTGGACAACCAATCGTACCAACGTAACCACCGATTCAAGGGATATATTGGCCTTCCTTGATCTGGGCGAAAATAACCCTTATAATAAAACACGGATACAAGGTGGCGGAAGCGTTTATCCGGCGGGGTTTAAAGGTCCGGGTTTTGCACAACAATCAAACTCTCTGCTTAACAATTTACCGGCAGATGTGCGCCAAACTAACTCGAACACCATAGCCAATTATTTTCAAAGTAGTGGAGCCACGGATAACTATTCCAAGCTTACTTACGCCCGTAAGCTTACCGATAAGGAGTATACCCTGCACCCTCAACTGGGATATATATCGCTCAATTACCCTTTAAATAATGATGAGGTACTGGCGGTTGCTTATCAGTATACGGTTAATGGACAGCAATACCAGGTGGGTGAGTTTAGCAGTGATGTGGCCGTTGATCCCAACACACCAAAAGTGTTATTTGTAAAGTTATTGAAAGGCGAATTGCTGAAAACCAATTTACCTACCTGGAAATTGATGATGAAGAACATTTATTCATTAGGCGCTTTTCAGGTTAGCCCCACCGATTTTAAACTTACGGTAACCCGGCTTGATGACAAATCAGGTATCGAAAAAACGGTGATGGAGGAAGGCCAGAACACTAAAGGAAAGCTCTGGCTGCAGATAACAGACCTCGATAATCTCAACCAGCAAAATAATACGCAGCCTGATGGCTATTTCGACTTTTTGGAGGGGATCACCATCGATTCGCAAAACGGCCGCATCATGTTCCCAGTGCTGGAACCCTTTGGCTCTGATCTGAATAAAAAGTTTTTGCCGGGGGAATCTGATCTGGCTAAACGATATGTATACCAGCCCCTGTATGATTCCACCAAAACCATAGCACAGCAATATTTTCCTAATTTAAACCGATATGTGATCAAGGGTACCTATACCTCTACGGGGGGCTCCGAGTATCAGCTCAACGCGGTGAATATTCCACAGGGATCGGTCAACGTTACTGCCGGTTCTTTAAAACTGCAAGAGGGTAATGATTACACGGTTGATTATAATTCCGGCCGTATCCGGATATTGAATCAGGCGCTGTTATCGTCGGGGCAACCGATCACGGTTAAACTGGAAAATAACGAACTGTTTGGCGTACAGCAAAAATCATTGTATGGATCGAGGTTTGATTATCACGTTAATGATAAACTGAACCTGGGAGGTACCATTATGCACCTTACCGAGCAACCGCTGAACCAGAATGAAGTTGCCGGGCAAGAGTCGATCTCCAATACTATATGGGGTTTTGATGCTAACTATAGTTCGGAATCACGATTGCTAACACGGCTGGTTGATAAGATCCCCTTTATCCATACCAAGGTACCGTCGTCTATCAATTTCTCGGGTGAGTTTGCGCAATTACTACCCGGCAGTCCCGGCGCCCTGAATTTTGCCGGCTCAAAAAACGGTACTTCCTACCTGGACGATTTTGAAAATAGCCAATCGGTAATTGACGTAAAAAGTGCCAACACCTGGCAAATATCAGGCACGCCGCAACTTTTTGATGAATCGAAATTATCAAACGATTTAAGCTACGGCTATAACCGGGCCAGGCTTGCATTTTATAACATCGATCCTATATTTTATACCAATACGGGTAGTATTCCGATATCAAAGTCGGAGCTTTCAAACCATTACGTAAGGCAGATCATTGAGCAAGAGGTGTTCCCGTACAAACAACCGGCTACCGGGCAACAATTAGCTATTTCTACACTTAACCTGGCTTTTTACCCAACCGTACGCGGGCCTTATAACTATACTACAACTGGCATTAATAGTGACGGTACGCTGCAAAATCCAAAATCGCGCTGGGGAGGTATGTTCCGGAAAATGGAAACCAATGATTTTGAATCATTAAACGTATCATACATTGAGTTTTGGGTGATGGACCCCTTTGTATACAAACCAAACTCGGCAGGTGGCGACCTGTATTTTAACCTGGGCAGCTTATCTGAAGATATATTAAAAGACGGACGTAAAAGTTTAGAGAATGCCTTACCTGTAAACGGCGATTTGTCGCAGGTTGATGAAACGAACTGGGGGCGTGTAACCAAACTGCAACCGGTAATAAACGCTTTTGATAACAATCCTGATTCGCGCAGGCTGCAGGACGTGGGTTTAGATGGTTTGAGCGATGCCGATGAAAAAAGGAAATTTGCACCCGTTGTACAGCAGTTGACAGGCCGGTTAAGTGCGCAGGCAGCCAATAATTTTTCTGCCGACCCATCTTCTGATGATTATCAATACTACCAGGGGCGTGATCTTGACCAGTCCAGGGCGGGTATTTTGGATCGCTATAGTAAATACAACGGTACCGACGGCAACTCCAAAACTGCCGAACAATCGCAGGCCGAACTCGGGATCCAGAACTCAGCTTCTACCTCACTGCCCGATGGTGAAGATATTAACCGCGATAATAATATGAGTATTGAAGATTCCTACTTTCAATACAAAGTATCCATCCGCCCCGGGGATATGGTAGTTGGCCAAAATTATATTAACGATAAACTTACCGCATCGGTAAAACTGGCCAATGGCAGTACACAAATGGTTAACTGGTACCAGTTCAGGATCCCAATAACCGATTATCAGGCCGCTGTGGGTAATATTCAGGATTTTAAAGCCATCCGTTTTATGCGGATGTTCATGACCAACTTTGCCGATACCGCCGTATTACGTTTTGCTACCTTGCAGCTGGTTCGCGGGGAATGGCGTTCTTTTAATACCGAAAGAAACCCACTCAATGTGATTGCTGACCCGGCTATTCCGAACCCTCCAATTGATAATTCTACGCTTGATGTACAGGCGGTGAGTATCGAACAAAACGGTAACCGTACGCCCATCCCGTATGTAGTACCGCCGGGGATTAATCGCCAGCGTAATTATAATAACCTGCAAACAGATACTAAACTTAATGAGCAATCACTTTCGTTAAGTGTTAAAAGTTTGCGCGATGGTTATTCGCGGGCTGCCTTTAAAACCTTTTTTAATGATCTGCGATCGTATAAGCGAATCCAAATGTTTGTGCATGCCGAAGGTGATCAGCTGAAGGACAATGACTTAAATGCTTTTATCCGTTTAGGGGTTGATTATCAGGACAACTATTATGAGTACCAGGTACCTTTAAAGGTTACAACGCCTGGTACCCGAGATCCGGACGCGATATGGCCCTCTGTCAACGCTATCGACCTTGAACTAGATTTGTTAACGCGAGCTAAATTGAAGCGTAATCATTCCAACGTGCCCTACAACCAGGTGTTTAAATACGTGGAAGGTAATCAAACCGTTTATATCAAAGGTCAGCCGGATCTGAGCAAGCTGCGTACCATTATGCTGGGGGTACGTAATCCTTACAAAGGCGCGCAACCATCAAATATTGACGATGGTCTGGATAAAACCGGTACCGTTTGGTTTGACGAACTAAGGTTAACCGATTTTGACCAACGTGGTGGCTGGGCCGCGACGGCCCGGTTTGACGCCAAGCTGGCCGATTTTGCCGATATCACTATCGCCGGCACTAAAACTACTATTGGCTTTGGTACGCTTGATTCCCGTTTGAACGACAGGAGCCGTAGTGATGATCAAACATATGACGTATCGGCCAATTTAGAGCTTGGAAAATTCTTCCCAGATAAGAGCGGTATCCACATCCCAACCTATGTCAACGTATCTAAACAAACTAGTATGCCACAATATGATCCGGGCGCACCCGATGTGGAGCTCAAAGCATCATTAGCTGCTGCAACCTCCAGTCGTGAACGCGACTCGATACGCAACGCTGCTGTTGATTATACCCTCCGAAGAAGTTTCAATTTTACCAACGTACATAAGGCAAGGACAGATCCTAATGCCCCCAGCCATTTATGGGATGTAGAAAACCTGAATGCCTCATACGCTTATACGGAATATACTCACCATGATTTTGTGACCCAAAATGATCTGGAAAAAACATACAATCTTACACTGGCCTATAATTATACAAATCAACCCAAATACTATAGTCCGTTTGCCAAAATCATTAAGAGTAACCTCCTGGCACTTTTCCGGGATATTAATTTCAGTATCTTGCCATCCCGGTTAAACCTGAGTATCAATTTTGATCGTTTTTATTCCGAAAATACCTTGCGGGATAATGACCCAAATAATTTTATCCCTGTACCTACAACCACTTTCAATAAATACTTTAATATTACCCGGGTTTACGGTATCGGCTGGAATCTTTCCAAATCATTGCAGATGGATATCGACGCGACCAATCTTTCGGTAGTTGATGAGCCTGCAGGTCGTATTAATGGCCTAAAACGGGATACCCTTTGGGATAACCTGAAAAAACTGGGCCGAACCACCAACTATAACCACACCATTAACTTTAACTATAACGTACCATTCACCAAAATACCGGGGATGGACTGGGTGGCTATGGTGGCCAGATACAGCGCGCATTTTAACTGGCAAACACAGCCTCTGTTTGCAATCAATGATCCTACGTATGATGTGGGTAATAGTATACAAAACTCCAGGGCCATACAGTTAAACCCTACATTAAATATGGTGTCGCTGTATAATAAGTTCCCGTTCATACGCAAAGCCAATAACCCTAATAATACCAAAACAGGCATTGATAAAGTCTTGATAGGATTGTTAACCAGCGTTAAAAACCTTAGTGCTACTTATACCCGCACCCAGGGTATATTTTTACCGGGATATTTACCACAGTCGGGCTTTTTTGGATCCGACGCCGGAGCACCCGGTTTAGGATTTTTACTGGGTAGCCAGGCCGATATCCGGGCCAAGGCTGTAGCCAACGGTTGGATCACGAGGGATACACTGCAAAACCAACTGTATGTAACCACCATGAATGAGGATATGCACTTCAGGGGTATCATTGAACCGTTTAAGGATCTGCGAATTGAACTTATCGCGTTTAAAACACAGGATCATAACTACCAGGCTAATTTTAAATACCTCCCATCAACCAATAGTATTGAAACTTTAAGCCCGGTAACCACCGGCAATTACAGCATATCATTTTTAACCATTGCTACGGCGTTCAAAAAAACAACCGGAGTAAATAATTCATCGCCTATTTATCAAAAGCTTTTGGATAGCCGCTCAACTATTTCCCAAAAACTGGGGGCAACAAACCCCAATTCTTCGGGTAGTACAGATGGCTATGCCGATGGTTATGGGCCAAACTCACAAAATGTACTGGTGCCGGCTTTCCTGGCGGCTTATACGGGTAAAAATCCTGCTAAAAGCAATCTTTCCCAGTTTCCGTCTATCCCGATACCTAACTGGCAGATCACTTATAACGGGTTGAGCAAGATTCCGTTTTTCCAGGATATTTTTGACTCGTTTGATCTGACACATGGCTACCGGTCGTCCTATAACGTAAGCGGTTTTACCTCTCTATTGCAATACCAGGAGGCTAATGGCGCCGTTAATTCACGGGATCTGAACAACGATTTTTTACCCCAATACCAGTTTTCGCAGGTAACTATTTTTGAGCAGTTTGTACCCTTGTTGGGCGCCAGTATCAGGTTCAAGAACAGCATGACCACCAATGTAGAGTACAGGCAAAGCCGGTCATTAAGTTTGAGCTTGCTAAACAGTCAGCTGGCGCAACAAAACGAGCGTATTATTGTGTTTGGTTTTGGGTATCATACCAAAAATTTCCATTTTCCGTTTGGCTGGTTTAGTGGACCGGGTAAGGATAATGATGTAAATTTCAAACTCGATTTCTCCCTGCGGGATAATAAAACCCTGATATACCGGGCGGATGTGGAAGCCGCCGAAATATCATCGGGTGCGCAAAATATTACTGTACGCCCATCCATTGATTATGTGATCAACCAGCGGTTTAATTTGAATCTGTTTTATGATTCAAATATTACCAGGCCATACACTTCGCAAACATTTAATACCGCGTATACCAATTTCGGTATCAACCTTAAATTGTTGCTGCAATAAGCTATAAGAATGCTATGGAAGATATTAAAGTTACGAGCTCGATAGACCTAAAAACTTATTATGCCATCTGTTTACGTATATATTTGAAAAAGCGTGCCCTTATACTTCTGATTCCGTTTGTGCTTGTACAAATCACCATTCTTATGGAGCCGCCGGTTTCCTGGGACGAGGAGCTTTGGCTAATTGGCATTTTTGCCGCATTGTATATTTTTAGTATCTGGGCAATGTACAGGGCTTGTAAAATACAAACGCAAAGAACACCTTATCTTAAAGAAACGGTACACTATAAGCTTAATCCCGATAAAATTGAATTATCCGGCAATTCATTTACCCATGTTTGTAGCTGGGAGTATGTAGGTACGCTAATGGAGCGCGAAAAGTACTTCATGCTGTTTAACCAGAACCGGACTTTTTACTACCTGCCAAAAGATGGTTTTGAGTCGCGCGAGGCTGCTGCCGGTTTTAAAGAAATGGTAAAAGAAAAAGGCATTAAATTTTCCTATAACTGATCCCCAAAAACTTTTTAAACCTTAAATTTTAATAAATTTTCGTTCAGAAACGGCGTAAAAACGGCCGGAAATTTGTTCAAAACCCCTCATTTTAACACTTTTTAACAAATTTTGAGGTCTTTTTAATGCGTTTTTTTAAATTTAAAAAGTATTAAATTATTGATTGTCAAATAACTACACGTAAAATGGTCGGTTGTTGACCTTGTTCTACCCTTAACAAAACAGCCCGGTTATCTGGTGAAAGATAACCGGGCTGTGATTCATATAAAGATACGAAAATTTAAGCAGAATACATAAACAAACAAGTTGGCCTGTCATGCTGAAGCCCGTCGAAGAGGCTTGCCCGCCATGCTTCGACGGGCTTCAGCATGACATCTCCGGGTTTTTCATGGTAACGTTTCTTACTTATTCAATTCTTTCTGCCGCTTTTTTTCGGCTCTGCGTTTTTTTCGGGCTTCTTTTCGGGCCTTGTGTTCGCGTTTGTTCTTTTGATGCTCCTCCAGTCGGGCTTTGGTTTCCTGTTGTTTTTTGGCATCAACACCAACGCAGGGTTTTATACCTTCGAGCAGGGTTTTCCACATCGTTTTAAAAAAAGGCGAATCTTTAGGGCGCAGGTAAACCACATTGGCCGAACGGGGTGTTTCGCCAGCCTTATCCGGGTTGTCATGTTTGATCACGAACAGGTTGGCAAACATCGACAATACCGAACGCTTTTTCAACCGGTCATTTGCGGTATCGGCCTGGAATATGTTTACCTTCAGGTTATTATATAAAAAACCAACATACCCTTTAAATACATTGGCATTGGCCTGTATATCAAAGCTTAACTCTTTAATGGTTCCTGAGGTAGCCTTCACCATAGCCAGTGGCATAACCGCGGGATTAATTGTTTGCAGGCTCATAGAGCCCAGGGTGCCTTTATACGTAAAGGCCGCATCTTTATCAGTTAGATTGAAAGCAAATTGTACATCCAGCTTACCCCGGTTCATGAAATAAGTGGTAAGGTTAACCATAGTAATATTGTTTTTGGCCAACGTAGCCTTGTTGGTGGTGATATTATAAAAATGACCACTGGTATTATTAAAGGTAACTGTACCCGTTTTGTTTGATTTATGATTAAACTCGGAGTACTCCACATTAATATGGTGCACGCGCAGAGTATCAATGTTCAGATCGGTACCTATCTGGTGTATCATTACATTAGGAAAGGTTTTTACCTTATCAACCGTTTCATCCTTTGTTTTATTGGGGTTGTTGAATACCCGGATGCTGCCCCGGTTCAACAGCAGGTTTGAGGCCGTTACCCGCCGGTATTTATGATAGCTTAAAAAATCAAAATTATTAAGCTGCAGGCTGTCGATATTCACCCCAAAGCGGTCGCTGTGACTTTTGCTAAAAAACAGATCTGTTTTGGCTGGTGAAAGACTTAGCCCTTCTACATTTAACTGCGATTTGAGTGTGGAAAGCTTGAGGTATTTGATCTTGTAGGTATACAAGCCACTTGCTGTTTTACCGGTATAGTTATTCAGTTCGGTTATTACATCCTTACAATAAAGCAGGCGGGAACGGTCTGTTTGCGTGGCCGAATCAATCAACAGGTCATTTGCCGTCAGGTTCATTTCCTTCAGTTCGGAAATAGCTACTTTATTGCCCGAGTAATCATGGTATTTAAACTTTACATCATTGAGCAGTATCTGCCCGATGTGGATAGATTTTAAGCTTTTGGAGATCTTTTGCCACGCCGTGCGATGATCTTTTAAAACCGTATCCTTAGTATGATTAAGCTGATAACTGATATTTACTTCGGGCTCGTTTAATATTACCCGCCCAATATTTAGTTTATGACTAAAATACAAAGTAAAAGGATGCACATGCTGTAAAACAAGTCGTTTTACCCGGAGCTCAACCAGGTTGTTTGGCGCCAGGTGCTGTTTTTTCTTTTGATTGTAAACCGCGGTATCCGGGGTGAGCGTAATATTGTAAAGTGTTAATTTCCCCTCCAGCACATGTAAGCGGGCATCGGTAAAATCAATACGGTACAGGCTATCGCTGCTGCTTAATACCACATCATGAACCTTGTTGGCCAAAATAGGCGACCAATACCGGTTAACCACCAGGGCCAGCAGAAAAATAATGATTACCGGTATCAGCACAAACTTAAATACTATTTTTTGCCACTTGTGCTTTAAAAATTTAAATTTCATTTACCGGTTTCTATCTCTTAGGGTTTTATTATTTTAGATCAACTGCTTTTGCCAGCTTTTGGTTTTAACTTCCGCTTTAATCAATAGCTTCTGGACATACTTCAGCCTTAAATTTATTAAACTTATACGGTAAAACACACCGTATTAATACCTTATTTTGATTTTTTTATAAAACATAACAAATGGCATTATATCATTCGATGTCCTTTTATAAAAATGCAGGGATTGATGCCGTAAGATAACGCGGCAGTTAACAGGTTATGGCATAAACGGTGACGAGGTAGGGTTATTGTTTTGGAGGTGAAAATGTGGTAGGACAATTTTAAACAAGCTGATGAACCGACTCGCCCTGTCATCGCTGCGCTCGACATCCCTCTCTTCGCCTGCGGCGGAAAGAGGGAGTTTTTTCTTTTTAGTTTTCGTCATCCTGAGGAACGAAGGATCTATTCTGCGATTGAAAAGTTCTATAATAGATGCTTCACTCCGTTCAGCATGACAAAGCTTTTTTCCTCTTTCTGCCGCAGGCGGATGAAGGGGAAGAGGCCTGCCCACAACTTGGGAAGATTAAATAGTTATTAAAAAAAATCAGTAATTCACTAAATCACTAATTGAATAATTAATACAAATGCTGCCAATATGTCATTTGGGTATTTAAATTTTATGTATTTTTGCAAACTAATTTTTACAATACATGATGGATTTGGTAATTCCGGATAAAACACATGACGAAAGCAGGCAGGGCGAAGCCCTGGTTTTAGAACCTGCGGCCGGTAAAAACAATGGCCGTAAGCTTTATATTGAAAGCTACGGCTGTGCCATGAATTTTTCGGACAGTGAGATAGTTGCATCAATTTTAGCCGAGCAGGGTTTTGAAACCACAGCCGATCATAACCTTGCCGATGTTATTTTTATAAATACCTGCTCCATCCGCGAAAACGCGGAGCAAAGGGTACGCAACCGGCTAAAAGAGTTTACGGTTGCCAAAGTAAAAAATCCCGGCCTGGTGGTAGGTGTGCTGGGCTGTATGGCCGAACGCCTGAAATCGAAATTTTTAGAAGAAGAAAAACTGGTTGATGTAGTGGTTGGTCCGGATGCATACCGCAACCTGCCCGAACTGATTGACCAGGTAGATAGCGGCCAGAAAGCGGTGAACGTACTGCTGTCGCGCGAGGAAACTTATGCCGATATCAGTCCTGTACGTTTAAACAGCAATGGTATCAATGCCTTTGTATCTATTATGCGTGGCTGCGATAATATGTGTTCGTTTTGTGTGGTACCATTTACCCGCGGTCGTGAACGCAGCCGAGATCCAAAATCAATTGTGGCTGAGTGTACCGATCTGTTTAATAAAGGTTACCGCGAGGTTACCTTGCTGGGGCAGAATGTGGATTCGTATAAATGGAAACAGCCTCAGCCTGCCCTCTCCAAAGGAGAGGGTTCTGATGAGCCGAATGCGGAGGAAGTCCTCTCCTTTGGAGAGGATTTAGGTGAGTCCGAAACTACCAATTTCGCTAACCTATTGGAACTGGTAGCCTTGATCAATCCTGATCTGCGGGTACGTTTTTCGACCTCGCATCCTAAGGATATCACCGATGATGTATTGTACACCATCAACCAGTACGAAAACATTTGCAACTATATACATCTGCCGGTACAATCGGGCAATAGCCGTATACTGGAAATGATGAACCGTACTTACGACAGGGAATGGTATATCAACCGTATCGATGCTATCCGCCGTATTATTCCGGATTGCGCGGTATCAACCGATGTGATCACCGGTTTTTGTTCGGAAACCGATGAGGAGCATCACGACACCGTAACCATGATGGATTACGTAAAATATGATTTTGCCTACATGTTTAAGTATAGCGAACGCCCGGGCACTTTGGCCGCGAAACGTTATGCTGATGACATCCCCGAGGAAATAAAACAAAAACGCCTGGCGCAGATTGTGGCCAAGCAGCAGGAGTATTCTTTTTACCGGATGCAAGCACGTATTGGCAAGGTAGAAAAAGTGCTGATAGAAGGATACTCCAAAAAATCAGACAAAGACTATTGCGGCCGCAGCGATCAGAACGCCATGGTGATTTTCCCGGTAGGCGACAATTATAAACCAGGCGAATACGTGAACGTGCTGATTGAAAAAACAACATCTGCTACATTGATAGGGAAAGTGGTAGAATAGAGGCAGGAAGTCAAGAATCAAGAGACAAGAAAGGAAGCTTAGAGATTGGTGAAGCACAATTTTAAAAGTTTGAAAATTTGGCAAAGGTCAATGGATCTAACCGATTTAACTTATGAATTTTGCAAGGGATTACCAATCGATGAACGCTTTAACCTCATTGATCAACTTAACAGATGCTCGTGTTCGATCCCTTCAAATATAGCTGAAGGATCTGGAAAGAGAACAAAGGTTCACTTTGCCGAGTTTTTAACTACATCGCTTTCATCGGCGTTTGAAGTAGAAACGCAATTATTGATATGTGAACGCAGAGCTTATGGTTCTGAGGAAAAATTAAAAGAATGCTTAGAATTAGTTATTGAAATTCAAAAGATGATATTCAATTTTAGAGAATATATTTTGAAAAGTAATGATTAAAACCGAATTAGGATTCAATGCTGAAACTTTTGTCTTGGTTGTTGATGTCCTGATTCTTGAATCTATTGAAATTCAAAAGATGATATTCAATTTTAGAGAATATATTTTGAAAAGTAATGATTAAAACCGAATTAGGATTCAATGCTGAAACTTTTGTCTTGGTTCTTGATGTCCTGATTCTTGAATCTCTTTATGGAAGTACAAGAAATAAAACAACGCTTTGGTATCATTGGCAATTCGCCATTGCTTAACCGGGCTATAAATATTGCTAACCAGGTATCGCCAACAGATATTTCGGTATTGATAACCGGCGAAAGCGGGAGTGGTAAGGAGGTGTTTTCGCACATCATACACCAGATGAGTCCGCGTAAGCACGGGCCGTTTATAGCGGTGAACTGCGGCGCTATACCAGAGGGTACTATTGATTCGGAATTGTTCGGTCACGAAAAAGGCGCCTATACCGGTGCTGTTGGTGAGCGTAAAGGTTATTTTGAAACGGTGAACGGCGGTACCATCTTTTTGGATGAGATTGCCGAAATGCCTTTAGGCACACAGGCGCGTTTGTTGCGCGTGCTGGAATCGGGTCAATACATCAAGGTAGGCTCGTCTAAAGTCGAAAAAACAAACGTGCGTGTTATAGCCGCTACTAATGTTGATGTGTACGATGCTGTAAAGAATGGCAAATTCAGGGAAGATCTTTATTACAGGTTAAATACTGTTCCGCTGCGCATACCACCACTGCGCGACCGGAAGGAAGATGTTTACCTGCTTTTCCGGAAATTTACGTCAGACTTTACCGATAAATACCGTACACCACCCATCCAACTGGACGATGAGGCGCAACAGATATTGATAAATTACTCATGGCCGGGTAACGTAAGGCAGCTTAAAAATATGGCCGAACAACTGGCCGTATTGGAGCGCGACCGTATCATCACCGCGCAAACACTGCTTACTTACATTCCGCACGAAACCAGCAACCGCAATTTGCCCATGCGTTTGGACAATCAGCCTAAAGAGGATTTTTCTGAAAGGGATATCCTGTATAAAGTGCTGTTTGATATGAAGCGCGATATGGTAGAACTAAAAAAACTGGTAGCCGATATTATTGAACATGGGGGAGTAGCCGCCAACTACAGTAATCATTCGCAAACTATCAATCAGTTGTACCGCGATATTGAGCTGCCCGGAAACCCCGAAGCGCAATTTACTTTGCAACAACCCGTTAATACGGTAAATAATAACAGCAATAATAATAACGTTGATGCCTATAATATAACGCATGATGCCGAAGAGGTGGAAGAATCGTTATCACTGATAGAAAAAGAATCGGACCTGATACGTAAAGCGTTAAAGAAACATAAGGGCAAACGCAAGCTGGCTGCTAATGAACTGGGTATATCAGAACGTACCCTTTACCGGAAAATAAAAGAATTAAATTTATAAGCTAAATGAAAAAGTTTTTTGGGGTCGTTGTTTGTTCGCTAAGCTTGCTGTTGTCATCTTGCTATACACTCAGAAATGCTTCTATCCCTCCGGGTATGAAAACCCTTGACGTGCAGTTTTTTGAAAATAACTCGCCCCTGGTGGTAGCCAACCTGAGCCAAACTTTTACCGAGAATTTAAAGACCCGGATACGTAACCAAAGTAGTCTAAGTCTTTCCCGTAATGCCGACGCGGATGCTACCTTATCGGGCAGTATTATAGGGTATACCATTGCGCCGGTTTCTATCCAGGCGGTAGCCAATAACGTAGCCCCTATTGCCGATGCGAACAGGCTGACGATTACCGTAAAGGTTAAATTTGTTTTTAACAGTGCAAAGACTCCTGCCGAGAAAAAGATTAGCTTTGAACAGGATTTTACCAATTATCAGGATTATAAAGGGGATATAGGAGCGCAGGAGCAAAGCCTGATAAAAACGATAACGGATAAGATAACAGAAGATATTTTTAACAAAGCCTTTTCTAATTGGTAGGCAATTCGTACTTTCAACCACGTGGATCAAGACTTGAATAACAGGCAGAACGGAATATTATTGGAATTGTTGGCTAATCCGGCTAATATCGGGCAGCAGCATAGCTATAATTTGCAGCAACTGGTTAATGAATTTCCGCAGAGCGGCTTACTGCGTGCTGTACTTGCCCGTGCAGGTAACGGCACCGATCTGAAACAGGCTGCCGCTTATTTTGATCCGCAATTTTTATACAAACTCATTCATGAGGCCGACAGTCTGGCTGTAGTATCACCAGCACAAATTGCCGGGAGTTCTGCAAATTTGGTCAGCCATCAAAACGGTGAAAACTTTGCCGGCGAAAATTATTTTAATATTGGACAGGTATCTGAACATACCATAACCAATGAACACCTCGCTGCAGAACTGCATGCCGAGGATCAGTTTGTGAATAAGAACAGGCTGCCCGCCGAAACTGATGAAGATCACTCGGAAACACAATCTGTAGTAACTGAGCCTGTAGCTTCTGTTCCGCCTGCTCAGCATGATATAGATGATGAGGTGTATGATGAAATAAGGGGTATTGATGAACCGGCTAAACCTGTTGTTGCGCACCCTCACGATGGTATTGAAGACGAGGTTTATGATGAGATATTAGGTATTGAGCATATTCACCTTCCTAAACAGGAGAAAGTACAGGAAGAGCCTGTTGCCAATGAAAAAACAAAGGACACGGAGACCGAACCTGATGCGATATCTGAAGATTGGGTGATAGGCAGTATAGCCGGCAGCGATTACTTTATGTTTGATAAATCGGTTGCTGACCAAAGGCATCATGAAGAGGCAAAAAAAGAAGTGACTTCACCTGTGGCCGAAACAGTAACTCACGCCGATACGAAAAGTAAGGATGTATCCAGGTATGATGATGAGAAAATGCCTTATACCTTTATGTGGTGGCTGGATAAAACCCGTAAGGAATATGCTGCTACTTATCAGCCGTACTCAAGTCCTGAACCGGTAAAGGCAACCCGCGTACAGCAAGGCAATAACAATGAACCTGCTGCAGATGCTTTACAGCAGCAGTACGTTGAAAATATTTTCCATGTACGGTCATTAGAGGAATTGGAAAAAACACCTCAGCCGGATGTGCCCGAGATTAAACGGAAAGAAGATGTGATCATTGACCGCTTTATACAGGAGGAGCCGCAGATACGGCCACCCGCCATGGATAAACTGGACAATGAGAACAAAGCCAAAAAGAGCTCCGAGGACCGGAATGACCTGGTAAGCGAAACACTTGCCCAGATTTACGCCGACCAAATGCTTTACCACAAAGCAATAGCTACTTATAAAAAATTGATGTTGAAATTCCCGGAAAAAAGCCGTTACTTTGCCACCCAAATTGAACAGTTAGAAAAGAAAACCAATTAATATAAAGAAATGTATTTAGTTTTAATTATCATTGCCATTATCGTTTGCATCCTTTTAGGCCTTATTGTGCTTATCCAAAACCCTAAAGGTGGTGGTTTATCATCAAATTTCTCCAGCTCATCACAATTGATGGGTGTACAAAAAACCGGCGACTTTTTAGAAAAAGGTACCTGGGTGCTGGCCATTAGTTTAATGGTGTTATCATTGGCTATTAACGTAGCTGTAAAAGGTGGTGCTTCAACAGGCAACAGTGGTTCTGTATCGCGTGAGCAAATTGAAAAAGCTTCAAAACCATCAGCGCCAGCAAGTGCACCGTTGAGCTTACCTTCAACACCAACACCTGCACCGGCTAAGCCAGATGCAAAACCTGCTAAATAACTATAGCGGTCAAAAAAATAAAAAAAGGCTTTGGACATGTCCAAAGCCTTTTTTGTGAATATAGCCTTAGAAAAACCAGAGACTTTATTGCCGATAGTAAAGGATATTATTAATTTAGTTCCCCCAGTAATTTTTAACAGCATAATAATGACGAGTTCTGTAACTAACCCGAAAAAGGGGTTTGAAGATGTCCTTGGAGGACTGTTTTTGATGATAGCATTTACATTAGTTTGGACAGTAATTAGCGAGTTTGCGCTACGTGGACGGGATTATTGGAGTATAGGTCTGCTGTTTATTATAGTGATCGGGTTTTTCCTGATCGCCTATAGGAAATTTTATACAGCATCTAAAAAAATTAAAGGCGAAACGGTTACTGTTTCGGCCGAAGACAAGTCTAAAAGTAAATGGTTCAATATTATTTTTATAGTGGAGGGAGTAGCGATATTTGTTGTGGTAAATGTGTTGAATAACACGGGCCATGGCAATTATTTTATCTCCTGTTTCGCGCTTATTGTGGGCTTACATTTTTTTCCGTTAGGAAAAATAATGCAGCGCAAGGCTTATTATCTTATGGGCGGCTTTATTTCGCTGGGTGCTATTCTGGGAATTATCCTGACCAATAAAGGGTTTCCTGCGTATGAAGTTACCGGCATGGTAGGCGCCTGGTGCGCTCTGGCTACCTCGGCCTATGGCATAACATTAATAAGAAGAGGAAACCAATTGCTATTAAACAGCAGCACGCAAAGCTATCAGCCAGGTGGCTAAGATTTAGTTATTGCTTGTAAATAACGCTGTTTTACAGAAACAAGTAACTGACATGATGGCACGGGGATATTAAAAGATTGTTAAGCACCAAAAATAAAATAACCTTTAGCTGACATTACAACAGTTTAACCTGTCAATATTGGCCATTGTATTTGCTTGGCATAATTGATGAGGAATTGGAGTCGAAAACTTAAATAAAATAAACAGATATAACTATGTCATTAAACATTAAACCAATCGGCGACAGGGTTGTGGTGGAAGCTGCAGCTGCCGAAGAGAAGACCGCTTCGGGAATTATTATCCCGGATACCGCTAAAGAAAAACCTCAGCGTGGAACTATCGTTGCAGTTGGCGATGGTAAAGTAGATGAGCCTTTAACCGTAAAAGTTGGTGACCAGGTTTTATATGGAAAATATGCAGGTACCGAAATTACTTATGAAGGTAAAGAGTATCTGATCATGCGTGAATCTGATATTTACGCGGTACTTTAATTAGGGAATGGGTGAATCAGTGATTTAGTGAATGTTTTTTACCGATCATCAAAACACCCCAATTTAAATTAAAATCAAAAATTAATTATTAGGTAGTGAAGCTTTAATCACTAATTTACTAACTCAATAATTCAATAACTAAACAAAAATGGCAAAACAAGTTAAATACAATGTTGAAGCACGCGACGCCCTGAAACGCGGTGTTGATATTTTAGCCAACGCGGTTAAAGTAACATTAGGTCCAAAAGGTCGTAACGTAATTATTGATAAAAAATTCGGTTCACCAGCTATCACTAAGGATGGTGTAACTGTAGCTAAAGAGATTGAACTGAAAGATGCTTTAGAAAACATGGGTGCCCAAATGGTGAAAGAAGTAGCTTCAAAAACTGCTGATATCGCTGGTGATGGTACTACTACCGCTACCGTTTTAGCTCAGGCTATCGTTACTGCAGGTATTAAAAACGTTGCAGCCGGCGCTAACCCAATGGATCTGAAACGCGGTATCGACAAAGCTGTTGCAGAAGTTGTTAAAAACCTGCAAAGCCAATCACAAACTGTTGGCGAAGACAATAACAAAATCAAACAAGTTGCTGCTATCTCTGCAAATAACGACGAGGTTATCGGTTCGTTAATTGCCGAAGCAATGGCTAAAGTTGGTAAAGACGGTGTAATTACTGTTGAGGAAGCAAAAGGTACCGAAACCGAAGTTAAAACTGTAGAAGGTATGCAGTTTGACCGTGGTTACCTTTCTCCTTACTTTGTTACCAATGCTGACAAAATGGAAGTTGAACTGGAAAATCCTTACATCCTGATCTATGATAAAAAGATCTCTTCGATGAAAGAATTACTTCCTATCCTGGAAAAACAAGTTCAAACCGGTAAACCATTATTGATCATTGCAGAGGATCTTGACGGCGAAGCTTTAGCTACTTTGGTAGTTAACAAGATTCGTGGTTCATTGAAAGTGGCTGCTGTTAAAGCTCCAGGCTTTGGCGATCGTCGTAAAGCGATGTTAGAGGATATCGCTATCCTTACTGGTGGTACTTTAATTTCTGAAGAAAGAGGTTTCAAATTAGAGAACGCTGATCTTTCTTACTTAGGTACTGCCGAGAAAGTAATTATCGACAAAGATAATACTACCGTTATCAACGGTGCTGGTTCTGCCGAAGAGATCAAAGGCCGTGTAAGCCAGATCAAATCTCAGATCGAGTCAACTACATCTGATTATGACCGCGAAAAATTACAGGAGCGTTTAGCCAAATTATCTGGTGGTGTTGCCGTATTGTACGTAGGTGCTGCTACAGAAGTAGAAATGAAAGAGAAAAAAGACCGTGTTGATGATGCTTTACATGCAACCCGTGCAGCTGTTGAAGAAGGTATTGTTGCCGGTGGTGGGGTTGCCTTCATCCGTGCGGTAGGTGCTTTAGCTGATCTTAAAGGCGAGAACGAAGACGAGAACACTGGTATCCAGATCATCCGTCGCGCTATCGAAGAGCCTTTACGTCAGATCTGCGAAAACGCTGGTATCGAAGGTTCAATCGTTGTGCAAAAAGTTAAAGAAGGCACTGCCGACTTTGGTTACAACGCACGTACCGATAAATATGAAAACTTAATTGGTGCTGGTGTTATCGACCCAACTAAAGTAAGCCGTGTAGCTTTAGAGAACGCAGCTTCAATCGCAGCTATGTTGTTAACAACAGAAGTTGTATTGGCTGATGATCCTGAAGATGCTCCAGCTGGTGGTCCACCAATGGGTGGCGGCGGCATGGGCGGCATGATGTAAGCCGCCAGCCCCCTGAAGGGGTGTTTAAAAAATATACACAATACAAATCCCTGTCTGGTTTTCCAGACGGGGATTTTGTTTTTAGAAGCATTTTGGGTCATGAAAAAGTAAACGGATAGTCACGAGTTAATCATTTGATTAATTTAGTGTATTTTCTATATTATCGTTCCGTATTTTTGCGTAACAAATCTGAAACTCAATACTCCGGGCATAAGATTTGCGTATTACAAGTATCATGAAAAAAATAGTTCAAACATCAAAATTAGTGCGCAGTGCCATAGTAGATTGGGTGCTGATCAAAGGCCCTGAGCTGTTTGTAACTATTTACGGTAAATAATAAATTTTTACCTTTGCTTTCAGTTATGAAAGTAGAAGAATTTTATCAGCAATTTCATCATTGGCTAATCACCCGCGGGCCAAATTACGTAGGCGGGGTCATCATATTTTTTATTGGTCTTTGGGTTATCAAGATTATCCGTACGCGTATGCGCAACCGGATGATCAGAAGAGGTATCCATTCATCTTTACAGCCCTTTTTTCTGAGCCTTACCATTACCGCGCTTTATGTGCTGCTGGTAATCTGGGTAATGAATATTATTGGCTGGGAAATGACCATTTTTACCACCATTATCGGTGCGTTCAGTGTAGCGGCAGGTTTGGCACTGTCGGGCACATTTCAAAACTTTGCCGGCGGCGTATTGATATTGCTATTGAAGCCGTTTGAATTTAATGACAGCATACAGGCTCAGGGGCAGGATGGCAAGGTAACTTCCATACAAATGTTCTACACGGTTTTACTTACTGCCGATAATAAAACGGTCATCATTCCTAATGGTAAGCTGTTTAACGAGGTTATTATCAACGTAACCCGCGAAGGGAAACGCCGCCTGGATTTTGAAGTAAAAGTGGGCTATGCCAATGATGTGGAGAAAGTAAGAGGGATTATTGAGAACGCCATAAGTACAAGCTCTGGTTTGTTGAAAACACCAGCCTCAAGGGTTGGTATTAATAGCCTGGAGATAGATTCCATCAGATATGTGATCAATGTATGGGTTCAGCCGGATAATTTTTTAACAGCCAAAATGGCCCTTCAGGAAAAGATCATCAAAGATCTGGGTGCGGCTGGAGTATCGTTCCCGAAAGCAGGATAGGATGGGGAAGAGAATCAAGAGATAAGAATCAGGAAATTTTTTTAGGTACTCATTGATGTCATTTCGACCGGAGGGAGAAATCTTCTGCGCCTAACATATCTTGGCGTAAAAGATCTCTCCTCGTACCTCGTTCGAGATGACATTTGTTTTTAGACGATGGTTATATAGTAATTAAATACGTTTGTCATTCTGAGCGACAGCGAAGAATCTATTTTACAATATGCATAGTTCGTTAATAGATCCTTCGCTGTCGCTCAGGATGACAAACTTGAAGAAATGTATAGAACAGTATTATAGTCTTGACTCTAATCTCTTGCTTCTCTTCCACCCTTAAATCTTTTGCTTAGCCTTAATTTCCAGATACCGGTTAATGGTATTAATGGTCAAATTTTGAGGTGCGCTCAGGATAGATTGGATGCCGTGTTTGGCTAGCTCTTTTACGATGAGCTTTTTATCGTAGGCAAACTTTTCGGCTATGGTTTTAATGTAAATGCCTTCTACATCGGCAGCGGGTTGCTCGCTCAATTTTTTCAGCTCGGTATTTTCAAAAAACACCACCAATAGCAGGTGGTATTTGGCTATTCTTTTTAAAAAGGGTAACTGCCTGTTTAATGCATTCAGGCTCTCATAATTAGTAAAAAATACTACCAGGCTACGTTGTTTGATCACCCTGCGTACAGTGGCAAACAGCAACTCCATATTGGTTTCCAGGTAGCGAGTTTTCTCTTTGTATAAAGCTTCGAGTATTTTGTTCAGGTGGGCAGGACGCCTTTCGGCAGGTATTACCGCTCCCAGTTTTTCAGATACGGTGATCAGCCCGGCTTTATCTTCTTTCAATAGCGCCACGTTTGATAATACCAGGCTGGCGTTGATGGCATAATCCAGCAGGCTCAGTCCCTCAAAAGGCATTTTCATGGCCCTTGATTTATCAATAACACAGTATATATGCTGCGATTTTTCGTCGGTATAGGAGTTTACCATCAGATTGCCTTGTCTTGCGGTGGCTTTCCAGTTAATGGTGCGATAATCATCACCCTGAACATAATTTTTTACCTGCTCAAACTCCATGCTGTGCCCAATACGGCGAATTTTTTTGATGCCGATATCGGTAAGTCGGTTGGATATGGCCATCAGCTCATATTTGCGCATCTGCAGAAAGGACGGGTATACCGGTAAGGTTTCTGCCTGCTCAAAATTATAACGCCGCCTGATAAAGCCTAAAGGCGATTTAACGTACACCCGGATATCGCCAAATTCATATTCGCCCCGGCGTGTTGGTCTTAATACATAATTGATGAGTTTTTTTTCATGCGGTTTCAGACTGGTTTTAAACCAGATATCACGCTTTTGAAACTGGAAAGGGATCTCGTCAATAATACCAACACTGACAGAGAAACTGTACCAGTTTTCGATATATACACCCAGATCGTTATTATCGCTGTTACTCAGGCGTTCGGGCGCATGGCGTTTGGCAAATACCCCGTTTGCTATACGGTATAGCAGTAATACATCTATCAAAAATAATATCACCAGCACCCCAAATGCCAGGGTTGGAATAAAGCCCAGCCACGGAAAAAAGAACGAAAATAAAAACAACACCACACTGCAGGTTAAAGCTGCAAACAGGCGGTTTGTTAAAAATAGGTTTCTATAAAAGAGGCTGATGAATTTTTTCACTATAAGCTGTTGATTAAGTATCAAGTAGCTAGTATCAAGATTTTTGACTACATGGGTAAATGAAGCAGTCGTGATACTTGATACTAGCTACTTGATACTAACTTCTATCTCGGTATTTCCAATTTTTGTATGATCTGCGCTACCACATCATCCGGGCTCACACCTTCCATTTCCTTATCCGGCGTAAGCATAATACGGTGCCTTAATACCGGTGCGGCTACGTAAATAATATCATCTGGTGTAATAAAATCGCGGCCCTTGATAGCAGCAACGGCTTTAGCGGCATTGATTATGGCCAGCGACGCACGTGGCGAACCACCCAGGAATAATGATTTATGGTTACGGGTTTCGTGAATGATCTTAGCAACAAACTCCAATAGTTTGGCTTCTACATGGAACGACCGTACCTGCTGCCGAAGGGCAATAATATCCGCACCCGATAAAACCGGCTGTATATGACTTAGCTGGTCGGTAGTTTTTTGCTGATGCTGACGGGTAATGATGGCTATCTCTTCTTCCAGCGTTGGGTATTTGATTTCTACTTTAAATAAAAACCTGTCGAGCTGGGCTTCGGGTAAACGATAGGTACCTTCCTGCTCCACCGGGTTTTGTGTGGCCAGAACGGTGAAAGGTTCCTGCATTTTATAGGTATGCCCGTCGATAGTTACCTGACGCTCTTCCATCACCTCAAACAAAGCCGATTGGGTTTTGGCCGGGGCGCGGTTAATTTCATCTATCAGGATGATGTTGCCAAAAACAGGGCCCTGTTTAAATTCAAACTCCGCATTCTTAGGGTTAAATACAGATGTGCCCAATATATCCGAGGGCATGAGGTCGGGTGTAAACTGGATGCGTGAATAGCGGGCGTCAATAGCTTTGGAGATCAGTTTAGCGGTAAGGGTTTTGGCCACGCCAGGAACTCCCTCTATCAGGATGTGCCCATCGGCCAGGATACCTGCGATAAGCAGGTCGATGGAATCCTGTTGCCCTACAATGATCTGCGCAAGTGTATATTTAATTTGATTAACCGCGGTACTGAGTTTGCTCAGATCGGTTCTGTTTTCAAAATTCTCATTTTCCATTATATCCGGTTTGGCTGTAAAATTTCTCTATTAATTTATTCAATTCAATCAATTCCCTATCGGTTACCTGCTGCTGCGTACTGATGAAATTTACCGCGCTGATGAGCGAGTTGGCAAAACCACCATCGATACCCGTTTTTTGCGACAAGATGTCGATAAACTCCTGATTGAGCTTACTGGTTTTTAAACGGTAACGCTCCCTGATATGATCAAGCAGATAAATAACTTTTTTATGGGCAATGTTGGCGTTATTGCGTTTTTCATAATATACCTGACCCACAACAGTTACAAAATCAAGTGTGGAATTGGGCAAAGGCTCAATCACCGGGATTACACGCTGGCGGCGTTTCATCTCATAAAAAACAAACAGGAGTATACTGCCCAGGCTTAGGTAATAGGCCCATTGCAAAGCCGGGTTGGCGAAAAATACCCGCAATGGCGATATATCTTCGGGGATGTCTCCGTTTTGATACTGGTCCCAGTAAACATGTTGGGCCCGGGGCAGGTATGATAAGGCTTTGGATACGTAATCGGCTCCCTGTGGGGTTAACAGGCTGTAGTTGGTAAAAACATCGGGAGTTGCACACAGGTACAATGTACCCTTGCCAAATTTATAGCTTAAAAAAGTAGCATGATCTGCATAGTTTTTGCCTATTACCATAGCTTTGGCGGTGTCGAGCTCCGAAAAATATTGGTTTGCAATGTCCCGCTTAAATACATAGTTATTGGTTGCCTTTAACTGTGGGTTGGTAAAGTTGATAGATACATTTTTTGTGGCATATTCTGCCCGACTCTCCATTTTCAAAGTATCCGTAATAAAGCCGCGCCACTCAAAAGCCGACATAAACACCGAGTTACCGGCTTTGATATATTTCACCATTGCCTCAAAATCAAATTTATTAAGAGTGATGTTTTTGGCTATGATAATATAGTTTCCCTGTTGCAAGCTATCGCCGTGAAAAGCATTATAGACTGATTTATTGGTTCTGGTTAATTCGGCATTAGGATAAATGTCTTTTAGCCGGTCATATAATAAATAAGTGCCGAAGGGAATCTCATCCTTATAATACAGGGTTGATTGCCAGTTAACCGGTTTGGGTTTGTTGTACTGTGCCACCACGTAACCTATCAATGCCAGGCTGGCTATAGTGATATAGATCTTAAAATCTTTCATGCTATGCCTTTGTTAAAATCCTGGAATATGGTATTGATGTTTTTGAAAGTTTGCCCATCGATGGCAAATTCGCCGTACCAAACATATTCAAACTGTAAGGTCAATGAACTGAAAAGCTGGCGCTGATGGGCGTTGGTCAGTTCGTCAATATAGGCGCTGTTGGTTTTATCAATTTGCCATTTGATCAAATCGGCATCGCTAAGCTGTTTTAAACATTTTAAATAAAGCAAGCGTACGGCCAGGCGGTAATTATGCTGAGCTACGGCCTTTTCAATTTCGTCATCAAAGTTAATATCATGAATATTCTCCAACGATTCGGTAAAAGGTAAGTTGGCTGATGTGGGCTTGCGCCGGAAAATGTTGAGCATGTCAATGCCCATAAGCTTAAGCACCAGAAATACTATAGCAGCCAAACCCGCGGCCAGAAGCAGGTATTGCAAAACATATGATAATATCCTCAGGAAAGGGCTCATACCATGCTGGCCCAGCTTTATAGGTTTAAACAAACTCCAGAACCAGCGCCAGAAACGGTCCCACCAGGAAGGTGTTGTATCGGTATCATCCCGGTACTGAAACTCAGGCTGTTTGCTGTGAACTGCAATAGTGGCAGTGTCTAAACGGCGCAAGGTTATCTTTGCCGTGTCGGTTTTAAGCACAAGTGGTTGTTTAACAGGTTTAACAGCCGGAACCGCCCCGTTGCCCGCGTAAACAAGTAGTACAAAAAAGATAGTACACAACAGGCGCAGCATGATCAATATTCTTCGGCCGGTAAATCGGTATTGGGTGTGGTAGTACCCAGTTTGTTTATCTTATCCATTAAGCTGGTGCCATCTTTGCTTTCGGTTAAGTTAAAATAGCAAAGTGCTAATGCGGTTACAGGCAAAACGCCAAATACCTGGCAAAGCTGTTGCAAAGCCGCCCCAATAATGGCAGCAGGAGCCGAAAACGCAGCGCCACCTTTTTGCGGAGCGGTGATCAGGCTTATCATGTTAATAATAGTTGTAGGTATGGTGATTACTACTATAGCCACGTAAAAAATTATCCATATCACCACCAATGCACCAAAGGTTACCCACCAGTTATCCTTGATCAGAAAGAAACTCCTGCTAAAGGCATAGCCAAAGCTGGCGTTCTCTATCACCATGATCGGAAATATCAAAGCAAAAATAGGGGAAAGATAAATCCCTGGTACGCCGCAAAGCAACGATGCGAAAATGAGTAATATATGCAGCAGTATCGAGCTGCCCAGTACCCGCAGAAAGTAATATTTAATATAACCCCACATCTCTTCGGTGGTGGGCACCTGCTTGCCTTTTTCTTTGTACAGGGCTATGTAGCTTAAAAAGGTAACCGTTAAAGCAGTAAAGCTCAGTATTCCAAAAAGGATGAGTAAAAAATACTCGGGTCCAAAAAAACTGAATGGCGACGGCTTGTATTGATTGGTGTTAAAAGCGCCTGCACGCAGACTGTTCATTGTACCGGCCCATTTTAACTGGTACAGCGCCGCGCATACAATACCGCCTGCTACAAAAATACCGCAAAAGGTAAAAAAGTATTTCAGCAACGGTTTAATATTTTGCCTGATAAATAAAAAGGTATCGCTTATAATTTCGCCAAAATCGCGGATCTTGGCTAACTCAACTTTGGGTTGCATGATGGGTATAGGTTTGGGTTGCTTTATAAATTTTATTGGGGTATATGATCACATACCAAATAATGAACAATAATGATGATGCTAATATAGTAATACTAAGCCACATCGGTATTTCGGTGTGGCGGGTTACAAAACCTTCAAAAAACGCCGCTACAATTAATATGGGGATAATGCCAATGGCCACTTTCATGCCATCTTTAGCACCTCTTTTTAAGGATACCATACGCTTATAAGTTTTTGGGAACAATAGGCTGTTCCCCAGGATAATGCCGGCAGCGCCTGCTATAATAATGGCCGAGATCTCCAACGTGCCATGTATCCATATCACCAGGATTGATTTTACACCCAACCCTTTGCTGAAAAAATAATACTGGAATGAACCCAGCATAATGCCATTACGAAAAAGATAATAAACCGTACCAACGGTGAATATAATACCACTCACAAAAGTTACCAGGGATACGTAAATGTTATTGGCTGCTATACCTAAAAACATCAAAGTTTCGCTGCCGTTCTTGTACACACCAAAAGGGTCGCCTTTCATAATGTTGGCATTGGTCATGTCCACGTACTGGTCGCCCAGGATCAGGCGTACAAAATTTTCATCATATTTAGCCGATAGTGCGCCTATCAAACAAAAAACCATAAAGAAAAGGAAAGCGTAAAGCAATTGCTTTTGATAGGTTTTAAACAATAAAGGTAGTTCATACTTCCAGAAGGTGAGGAACCGGTTGCTCTTTTCGCTTTTATTTTTGTAAATGGATTGATGCAAACCGGCGGCAAGCCCGTTCAGGTACGCGGTAGTTTTTGATTTGGGATAAAATGTCTTGGCATAAGCCAGATCATCGGTTATCTGGATAAACCTATCGGCAAGCTCGTCTGGATCATTGGTTGGTTCCTGCTCAAAGCTGGCCCATTTCTGAGAATTTTGCTTAACAAAAAGAGGTTCCCGCATGAATTGCCGTATAAAAATTATTTGGTTAAAATAATTACAAAAGAGCTATATAACAACTAAAAAAGACAGATTTACATTTTATATTTGAGTCATATGCAAACGATAAGGATAACCACCACACAAAATATAGATATTGATTACGAGGTAGCCGGTTTGGGCGAACGTATTGTGGCCTATATTATTGATATGGCCATGTTTGGGGTTATCATTATAGCAACGTTTATCATCTTTGCCGCTCTTGGTAGTGGCGGAGTGGGGAGAGAAATTACAAATGGCATTATCTTAATTGTTTACGCGGTATTATATGTTTTTTATGATCTGATATGTGAATTGGCTATGAACGGGCAGAGTGTGGGTAAAAAGATCATGAAAATAAAGGTAATAAGCCTGGATGGAGCCCGGCCGCGCCTGGGGCAATATCTGTTGCGCTGGTTATTCCGGATCATTGATTTTTTGCCGGGTACTTTAAATTTATGCGGATTGATCTGTGTGGCCGTGTCAGACAAATCACAACGCCTGGGCGATATGGTTGCCGGTACCACACTCATCAGGACTGTGCCCCGCACCAAAATGCAAAACATCGCTTTTAAACCCGAGGGGGATAATTATCAGCCTGTTTTTACAGAAGCAGCCCAGTTAAGCGAGCAGGATATTGAATTGATAAACGAAGTGATCAACAATTATGTAAAAAGTGGTAACAGTATGCTGGTGTATAATATGGCGCAACGCATCAAAGATCTGCTGAATGTAACACCACCCGCCGAAATGAATAACATGTTGTTTTTACAAACTATTATTAAAGATTACAGCCACATCATAGCCCAGGCCGATGTACTGTAATGGCCATATAATCCCCACATTTTAATGCCGTAACTAATCAGCACCATGCTGCCCATGATTATGAACAGGGTTTTCTTCATAGTTGATTTGGGCGTGTCCAGCTTAAAATAGCTGTCGGCAATGCCGTAGGCGAAAAAGAACAGGAGCGGAATGGCTGGCGGGTACAGCGCAAAACTTTTTTGAAGATCGCCCTGAACAAGGGCAACTACCGCACGTTGGAAACCGCAGCCTGGGCAATCGATGCCGGTAAGATATTTGAAAGGGCAGGGGAGCAAATGATTTTGCAGCCAGTGGATAAACCCCGACTGACTGCAAAATATTTGTAAATAGATACTATTAAATAACATTACACCTGCGGCGGAGGCGGATTAGTGTTGAACGGATCCTGGTAATTGGTTGATGGATCAAATGGTTTACCGCCACCCACAAACCCGGCGCCGGCAGGACCTAAATATTGGAAGTTGCCAAAGCCTAATAGTGGGAAAAATATAAAGGATAAAAATAAGAGACCTAGGGTAAAGCCTACACCTTGTCCAAAGCTTTTGCTCAAAAGATTGTAAGTCCACGGAATAAAAATGAAATTCAAGCAAGGAATAATCAGCATGAATATCCACCAGATGGGTTTGCCAATAATTTCTAAAAGCACGATGATATTATAGATCGGTATGATGGCAGCCCAGCCCGGTTTACCGGCTTTTTCGTAAACTTTCCACATGCCAACAAGTGAAATAACGCCAATGATTAATGATGGAATTAAAATGGCGCCCATTATTGCAGCCGCTAAACCAGCCGATGGTGCTGAAGAAGGATCGTAATCTTGCATTTTGATTTTGGTTTAAGTGATCGTTTTAGTGTTTATTGATTGCTGCAAAATATAAAATATTTAAATAAAAATTAAATACATCACTCTTTTATTACAAAGCAGGTGTGATATTTTATTTATAATTTTGACGTAATGCAGAGAGAACAAATTTCGGTTTTTGATATGTTCAAGATAGGCATAGGGCCTTCCAGTTCACATACACTGGGTCCCTGGCGGGCGGCGCAACAGTTTGTGCAGTCGCTTGAACAGCAAGGTGTTTTGCCCCTGGTTGAACAGGTGAAAATACTGCTTTACGGTTCATTGGCCAAAACGGGTCGTGGTCATGGTACCGATATTGCCATACTATTAGGATTGAGTGGCGATGATCCGGTAACTTTTGAGGTTGACCAGATAACAACTAAGATCGGCGATATCACAGCAACCCACAAATTACAGCTCGGCGGCATTCAAGCCATTACCTTTTCGGTGGTTGATGACCTGCTTTTCCTGTTTAATGAGAGCTTGCCTTTTCATCCCAACGCGGTAACTTTTCAGGCTTTTTTAAGTAATGGCAAGGCTGTTTCAGAAACCTATTATTCTATAGGTGGGGGCTTTGTAGTAAAAGAAGGCGGCTCGAATCAAACCAAACAGGAGGTTGATCTACCGTTTCCAATTGATACCGCTGCCGACCTGCTGCACTGGTGCATCAAAACCGGGCTGAAGATATCAGAAGTGGTAATGGAAAACGAGCTGGCCTGGCGCAGCGAGCAGGAAACACGTACCGGAGTGCTACAGATTTTTAAAGCGTTAAAGGAATGTATTTACCGTGGCTGCCATACTACCGGGCAATTGCCGGGGGGATTAAATGTGGCACGTCGCGCTTTTAAACTTAACAGTAAATTAATAGGTAATAACGCTTATTCCAACTACGACGAATGGGTTTTAGCCATTCGTAAAACTGGTGAAGGGTTTAAAAATATATTGGATTGGGTAAGCTGTTTTGCCTTGGCCGTAAATGAAGAGAATGCTTCATTCGGCAGAGTAGTTACCGCGCCTACCAATGGCGCGGCAGGGGTTATACCTGCTGTATTACAGTATTATATCGTTTTTTGCGAAGGCAATACTGATCAGCGCATCATCCAGTTTTTGCTTACGGCATCAGAAATTGGCAGTATCTTTAAAAAAGGTGCCACCATATCGGCAGCGATGGGGGGGTGCCAGGCCGAGATCGGTGTATCATCGGCCATGGCCGCGGCAGCGCTTACCGAGTGTATGGGCGGTACACAAAGGCAGGTGCTTATGGCTGCCGAAATAGCCATGGAGCATCACCTGGGCCTCACCTGCGATCCGATAGGTGGCCTGGTGCAGATCCCCTGCATCGAGCGCAATACTATGGGTGCCATTAAAGCTATTACGGCCTCGCAGCTAGCCTTACAAAGTAACCCTGAAAAAGCGAAAGTGAGTTTGGATGCCGTAGTGAAAACCATGTGGCAAACCGCATTGGATATGAACTCCAAATATAAAGAGACATCGGACGGTGGATTGGCTATTAACATTCCAATCAGCTTGCCGGAATGTTAAGCCTGGCTCCCTGAAAGGGAAGGCCGTTAAATAAGGAATTTTGGAAACCCCATCGGGGTTCAAGCTTTGTAGAATAAACCAGTTTCAAGACCAGTGCCGTAGATACTGTACTCAGGTTGCATACCTACGGCATGCTCAATTCCTATTGTTTGTTCTCAGTATCAAACAAAAAAAATGCGTCATTGCGAGCGATAGCGTGGCAATCCCAAACTATACAGATCTGCTCTGTAGACCGGGGATTGCCACGCTATCGCTCGCAATGACGTTGGTGGTTAGAGCTGGTCAAAAACTACAACCCACGGCCGGCTTTATTCCCTCTTTGTCAACAGTTAAAACGGGTTTATCATTTTTAAAGGTTACCACCCAAATGGTATCATAATCATTATCGGGCCATTGAAGGTCTTTAACCTTCAGGCCGAGCTTCTTCAATATAGAGGTGATCTCGTTGTGTTCCCATACCACCAGTATAGTACCTTTCCGGCTGGCCAGTTCTTCGGCCATATCTTTGGTGTCTTCTTCTTCAAAAACACTGTTGATGGTTAAATTATACTTAATAGCAAAAGGCGAAATAGTTTGAAACATGCGTGCCCGGGGAGTTGATTTACCGAGGTGCAGGGCAGGCACATAAACCCGATCGGGCAAACCGAATTTGGCCTTTAAAACAGCTGGTAATTTAAGTGCCCGGTTCAAACCGGCACATGACAGGTTATCGCCATCATCTGGTTTCTCGGCATGGCGTATAAAAACCAGTTTAAGGTTTTTGCTTTGCGCACTTAAACTGCAATTTGTAAAGCAAATCACTATCAGGATCAAGGCAGATAAAACAGCTATTCTCTTTATCATAAACATCTGAATCAAAATTTGCAGAATTAAAAAATTAGCAGAATTGAAAATTATCCAAATCCGAAACAGCGAAGCTCTCTTTAACACAAATGAAAACCAACAATTGTTAAAAATCGAATATCCGAACTCCGAAATCAAAAAGACGCTTACTCTACACTAACGGTAAGGCCTTCCTGTTGTAATATTTTGCGATAGATCTCCATTTCGGTAAATGAGCCTTCTAATACAGCGCATTTACCTTCATTGTGTACCTTCCAGGCAATTTTTTCGGCTTGTGCTTCTGAGTAATCCAGATACTTCATCATACAATGAATCACGTGATCAAAGGTGTTAAAATCATCGTTCCATAGTATCAGGCGGTGAACTTCTTTAAGTCCTGCCAGTATCTCTTCGAGTGTGAGTGTTTCTTCCTGTGTTTCGGTTGGCATACGTAACTACAAATTTACTCAAAAACAATAATAAATGTGTTAAAATTGTGTTTTATGGGCTTAAAAATCATGTTACAATATAGCGTCGATCAAAAACCCTAAACTCTCCAATTTTATGAAAAAAGTTGTCCCCTGTTTTATTTTAGCCTGTACCGCTCAGTTGTTAGCTGTTGGCGTAAGCCACGCACAAACCGCAAAAAATGCGCAATCTACGCTGAAAGTGCCATTTGGCCCTATTGTCATTGATGGCAACCTCAAGGACTGGGGCGACAGTTTGCGTTATTTTAACGACGAAAAAAAGATCAGTTATACGCTGTCCAATGATCAAACTACGCTTTACGCGGCCGTACGGGTGAGCGACCGTATGGATCAGATCCGGACGTTAAACGCGGGTATAACCCTGAGTGTTGATACCAAAGGCAAAAAAAAGGAAAGCTTTTCCCTCACTTTTCCGCTGGCCGATCCGGGAACGCCACCAACTTTTGGCAAACGGGATAACCCCGGCGGCGATATTACCCAGGAAGACCGTGATGAGCTGATGCGCGAACGGGTAACCAAGCTGCGCAATATAAAAGTGGTAGGCTTTAAAGATATTGAGGGTGATATGATAACCACCTCGAACACCTATGGTATTAAAGCCGCCGTTGATTATGATGCCAAAGGCAACCTGGTATATGAACTGGCTGTACCTTTACAATTTTTTCATGCCGATGACATCGCTAAAAATGAGTGGGCGTTTAACTTTAAAATAAACGGGCTGCAAAGGGCCAAGGGTGATGGTGCCGAAAATCCTGATCATCAGAGCGGTGGCTTTGGTGGTGGCGGTGGCCGGGGCGGTCGTGGAGGTGGAATGGGCGGCGGTGGTCGTGGAGGCAGAGGTGGCCGTGGTGGTATGGGCGCTGGCGCCGGTGGAGCAGAAAACGGCCGCAGCGAACTGGCCAAATCTGTTGATTTTTGGGAGAAGTTTTACCTGGCTAAATAAAATTCAAAAGTCAAAATTCAAAAAACTTATCTTGTTGAAATAAGTGAATTATTACTGATCAGGATAGTAACCCAACTGATATAAAAGTAAAAAGTCAAAATCCACGCCGGGTTTTGACTTTTTACTTTTGAATTTTAACTTTTTACTCTACCTTATATTTAAATACCTGTCTGCCCAGGTTGCCATCGGCATCAATACCTTCTATAATTACACGATACGTACCTTTCCCATCCGCATTAAAGAAGGAGAAGGAAGTGTTGCCTTCTTTATCGGTAATGATCTTGGGGTTCCAGTATATGGTTGACCGCAGATCCTGCATCTGTGTATTGGTTTTAGGATCGTCATACTGGGGCGAATAAAACTCCCTTGCTTTATAATAGCCCTTAGGTGAATAAGTAACTACGCCTGGAGCATACCGGTTATATACAGAGCCTTCATCACCCCGTTTAGTGGTGATCACCAGCAAGCCGTTTCCTCCCCTGAAACCATATATGGCCGTATTGCCTGCAGAACGCAAAACTTCAATACTGGCAATATCTGATATCACTATATTGTCCAGGTAATCGGCTTCCATATAAATACCATCAACTACAATCTGCATAGGGCCACCGCCACGGGTAGAGTAAGGTTTACCTCCGCGAAACATTACCCCTAAAAGCCGGCCTGCCAGGATATTGGAAAGCTGACCACCGCCCAAATTCTCCAGGTCCTTGTAAGTTAAAACCTGGTCGGCGTTACCGGCTCCATTCAAGTTTGACGAATGTTTTACCGCCGTGGTACGGGTATCTTTTACGACTACCTCTTTTAGTACAATGGTATGGTTCCCTATACCATATTTTACCTGCTCATTAAACAGCTTTTTGCTGTTCTGCAAATAAACCGACCGGCTATCGCTCACACTTACCTGTATATCCGGGGCATTTTTATTTTTTCCGACTGCTTGAGGTGCTATATTATCCAGCTCTATCTCCAGGTTTTTACGGTCTTTGGCTGTACGGGCCTGCACCACAAATTTGATACTGTCCCTGAAAACCAGGTTATTGAAAGTGAATTTGCCCTGGGCATCGGCTACAGTATCTAAAATAAAGGTACCGCCCGCGGTTGTAAATAAGGTTACTTTGCCATTAGGAACGGGCTTACCGCCAAAGGTTTTTAAGTGTCCGGTTACTTGTAATGTTTTTTCGGGCTGATAAACCGCAGGGGGTACAGCATCATTGATCACCTGTTTCCATTCAAAACGTCGATAGCCTTGTGTAAGCATCAATACGTCAAGATCGGCGTTTGTTTTTGCGCTTGGGTTGCTAAAATAATAGCCTGGTTTTTCTATATAACCTTTCAGGTCGGAACTTAGCAATATGTTCGAAAAAATGCTTTCCTCGTTAGTCTCATCAACCGGTACTTTTGACAGATCGATAACCGAGGCCGAAAAACTACCAATTACAGGCTTATCTTCTTTATTTTTAGCATTCAGATTAATGGTCACCTTTTCGCGTGGCGCAAATTGTTGCTTAGGTGCCGAAACTGATAATTTAAGCTGATCTGGATTTTGAATAAATACGATGCGTTCATTTAAAGGCTCGCCGGTTGCCGAAAACAAAGTAAACTGTACAATACCCGATGGGAATTTACTTTTTGGGATAATGGCCCTGAATGTTTTTCCGTTATCTGAGCTTTTAGCGGCATAGTAGATTTCGCCGCTGCTTTGAGCTACCAGCATGAGGCTGCCATTTGATGCAGTATTTTGTGCAATACCAGATCCCGGTAATATTCGCGCTACCAGGTTATCATCGGCAGAATTATCAATATTTAAAACATAAGCATTATCAATCGCTTTAGGTAGGTTAAAATCAGCCCCAGATCCATCAGCAAATATCACCTTCGCTTTATAGGTTTTGCCGTTTATGGGGGTAAAATTGAATACCCCCATACCCAGGTGGGTACTGCTAAATGTAGTTACTGTTTGGTTTTGATCATCCACAACCGTACCTTTTATATCAACACCCAAGCCATCGGCGCCAACCGCCTTAAAAGCTACCTTACAGCCGGCATCATTGATCAGGTTGCCACTTTCCGGAAAAAATTGGACATCCGTTTTGGCCGATACCGCTTTGACTGGCACCACCTTGGTGATCACTTTTTTATCGATTAGTTTGATATTGGCAATAATATTACCGGTTGCCGCGGGGTTGGGTGTAGTATTAATAAATGAGGCTGGCAGGTCGCCTTTGTCATTGGTTACTCCCTTACCTTTAAAAACTGTTTTGCCATTGAGTTCAACACGGTAGCTCACCTCGTTACCGGCATATGGTGCGCCGTTTGCATCGGTAAAATTAATCACGGCGTTTACCCTTTGCTTGCCGTTCTGTTCACCGTAGGTATAATCCGTTTTGGTAAAAACAGTATTGCCGATGGCTTTGGATATGGTAATGGTTTTATCAAAAAAATAAGCGTCGCCCGCATTGCGCATCCAGTTGGTATAGGCTCTTATACGATAGTTGCCTTCCTGCATGGTATCGGGCAGGGCAAAATCACCATATGCCATGCCGCTGATGAGCGGTAGTTTGATACTGCGTTTTACAGAATCATCTTCGCCTATCAGATCAACATTTAATATTTCGCTATAGGCCGATAGCTGGTGTTTGCTGCCAATGGTTACATAAGCCTTAAACCAGATATCATCGCCAACGGCATAATAGGGTTTGTCCAGATGGAGATAAACTTTTTCCTGCGGATGATCGGCGCGCCATTTATAAAGCTGGTCCACCAGTTTACCGAGCAAATCATCGCCTGGGCCCGTGAAACCAAAAATTACCGTAGCAATTACAGTTATCAATAAGCCGATAGATACTTTTTTGAATGTTATCATGGTAAATAAAGTTTAATCTACACAAAATATCTAATCAGGCGATGAGTTGTGAGGTTATAGGTTTATTATGTAAGGTTAAATTTATGTGCGTTTAAGCTTAATTTTCACTTTGACCTTCCCCAACAACAATGGTTTAATCGATCCCCAAAAAAACGATTAAAACTTATTCTTCCACATCATGCTTTCCACAGGGCGTGTTGTCGGGTTATTATATTTAGCGTTGCTTTTGGTATTATACATGGTTTCGATATCCCCTTCCACCACAAAGTAGATGAGCTGGCCAATGGGCATGCCGGCGTAAATGCGTACGGGTTGGGCGCAGGAGATCTCCAGCGTCCAGGTATTGCAAAAGCCAACATCGCCTTTGCCCGCGGTAGCATGTATATCAATGCCTAACCTGCCGGTACTTGATTTACCTTCCAGAAAAGGTACATGGTTATGGGTTTCGGTATACTCCATGGTAACGCCGAGGTAAAGCGTATTGGGCTGCAGGATAAATCCTTCTTTGGGGATCTCAAAGCCATCAATTTCGTTGTGCAGTTTGGCATCCAGCACCCTATCGCGGTAAGTGGCCAGGTGCTTGCCTAAATGAACGTCGTAGGAGTTGGTACCCAGGCATTCGCGTTTAAAGGGTTCAATAATAATACTTCCTTTTTCAATTTCTTCGAGAATGCGCTTATCTGATAATATCATGGTAGGGCCTAAATTACTATTTTAGTCGCAAGTAGATAGTATCAAGTATCAAGATTTTTAATAACAGAATCTGAAATAGCCGTGTAAATTGTCGCGATACCTGATACTAAATTTTAGTATCAGGTAGTTAGTATCAAGTATTAAGATTTTTAATAACCGAATCTGAAACAGTCACATAAACTGTCGTGATATTTGATACTAACTACTCGATACTAAACAATTATTTAATTAAATTTATTTGACATAAGTTTGCTACCTATTTTGCAATTTTACTAATTATGGCTATAGCATACAGGCAGCGTATTGACGATGATACCGAATTTGCGCTCTGGAGAATTGAAGAAGAGGCCGACGACCTGTACAACCAATTACAACTTGACGAGGACGAAAAAGCCTACGT
This sequence comes from Mucilaginibacter sp. 22184, assembly GCF_052045695.1. Lineage (NCBI taxonomy): Bacteria > Pseudomonadati > Bacteroidota > Sphingobacteriia > Sphingobacteriales > Sphingobacteriaceae > Mucilaginibacter > Mucilaginibacter sp. 22184. The sequence goes on along the minus strand of NZ_JBQEPI010000009.1, from coordinate 24,633 downwards.
TGAAAAACTAAGCAACAGCAAGCGCTACCTGCACTGGCTGGCCACTCGTGTGCTGCTGCGCACAATGCTGCATACCGACGAATATATTGATTGTAAGGTTGATGCACATGGCAAACCCTATCTGGTAAACCTGCCTTATCATATTTCGCTGAGCCACTCTTTTGATTACGCTGCTGTGATGATTAGCAAAACACATAAAGTAGGGATAGATATTGAACTGATAAAACAAAAGGTAGAGCGCATTGCCGGTAAATTCTTACGCTCCGACGAACTTTCCTTTATTGATAAAGAGCATAAAATAGAACAGCTATATGTTTGCTGGTGCGCTAAAGAAGCCATTTATAAATGCAACGGAGAAAAAGAAGTATCCTTTGCCGATAATATTTTCCTGGATCCTTTTAATTTTAATACCCGTGGCGAACTGAGTGCGCGCCTGCATAAAAATAATATCAACCTGGATTATGTGGTGAGCTACATGCAGTATGAAGGCTACATGGTAGGCTATGTAAAGGGACAAATGTAATGAAGAACAAAAAAGTATTTTTTCAAGATTGGGGCTTGATCGATTATCAGGAAGCCTGGGACAAACAGGAGGAGCTGTTTGCCGCCTCGGTAAAAACCAAACTCCATAACCGCAACAGTGAGCTGGCTTATGAAGCTGCCGCCAAAGAACCAGTTGCCGCCGGTACCTTTGAGCCGTTTGAACCCGAGGAAACTTTTAACTACCTGGTATTTTGCGAGCACCCCCATGTGTACACCCTGGGTAAAAGCGGTAAGCCCGAACATTTATTGCTTGACGAAAACGGGCTAAAAGAAAAAAACGCGGTTTATTATAGCATTAATCGTGGCGGGGATATTACTTATCATGGTCCGGGCCAGATTGTATCGTACCCGATACTGGACCTGGATAATTTCTTTACTGATATACACTTGTACCTGCGCACGCTGGAGGAAGCCATTATTTTAACCCTGGCCGATTATGGTTTAAAGGCTGGTCGCTACCCAGGCTATACCGGTGTTTGGTTTGATGCCGATAATGAGAATGCCCGCAAGATATGCGCCATGGGCGTACGTTGCAGCCGCTGGGTAACTATGCACGGACTGGCTTTCAATATCAATACCGATCTGGACTATTTTAACAATATTGTGCCCTGTGGTATTGATGATAAGGCCGTAACCTCCATGCAAAAAGAACTGGGCCATGAAGTTGATATAAATGAAGTGAAAAAAATCCTTAAACATCATATTTCCGTATTGTTTGATATGGAGATTTTATGATGAAAGCATTATTTTTAGTTTTATTCTCATTAAGCGCCTTATCGGCGTGTACAAAAACCGCATCAATGTCAAACATACCAACCGGCACAAGATCAGATATTCCCGCGAGGGATACGTTAAGCTACCTGGCTCTGGGCGATTCCTATACCATTGGCCAGTCGGTTGATGAACATGATGCTTTTCCATACAAACTTGCCGGGCAATTGCCGGGACATAAAATAACCGGGCCAACCATTATAGCCCGAACTGGCTGGACAACCCAGCAGTTGATATCCGCTATTGATGACAGCGATGTCAAAAACAAAACCTACGACATAGTGACCCTGCTTATTGGCGTGAACGACCAGTACGGCGGCGGCAGCCAGGCCGATTATCGCGTTAAGTTTGTGCAGGTTTTAAATACGGCCATCAAGTTGGCCAAAGGCGATACAAAGCATGTTTTTGTATTATCCATACCCGATTATGGAGTAACACCATTTGCACATGGCGATGACGCACGTATTGGTAAAGAGATTGATCAGTTTAATGATATTAACCGGCAGGAGAGTGCCAACGCGGGTGTTAACTATACGGATATCACCGCTATATCCAAACTGGCAGCCAACAACAGATCGCTTATTGCCGATGACGGTTTACATCCATCCGCCACTATGTACCAGATGTGGGTTGATAAACTGAAACTGGTTGTTTTGGATGCCCTGGAAAAGAAATAATATTATAATAAAAAAGGTGTACCATTTGGTACACCTTTTTTATTATATGGGTAAGTATAATTAACCTACAAGGTAATTCCAGCCATAAGTATCGGGCGCGTTACCGTATTTAATGGCATCAAGCGTTGCTAAAACTTTTTGAGAGAACTCACGTGTTTTTGGATCGCTCAGGAAATATTCCTCGCCATCAACACTTATAGAGCCTACTGAAGCAATAGTAGCGGCGGTACCTGCGCCAAAAGCATCGGTCAGTTTGCCGTTTTTGGCACCTTCAATAATTTCGGCTACAGAAACTTTGCGGGTTTCAACCGGGATGCCCCATTCTTTTGCTAAAGCGATAACGGTATCGCGCGTTACGCCATCCAATATAGTATCCTTTGCTTCGGCAGTAATCAATACGCCATCCAATAGGAACATAGCGTTGGCTGCGCCCATTTCTTCAATGTATTTATGCTCTTTGGCATCGGTCCATATCAGTTGGTCAAAACCTTCTTCTGCGGCTTTGCGGGCTGGTAACATGGCGCTGCCATAATTGCCGGCTGCTTTGGCATAACCCATACCGCCTTCGGCAGCGCGGGTATAATGTGTTTCGATTTTAACACGCAGTGTTTTTGAGAAATATGGTCCAACAGGGCCTGCAATTACCATATACTTATAGGTAGCAGATGGAGTTACGCCCAGGAACGGATCTGTAGCGAACATAAACGGGCGGATGTATAAAGCATGATTAGCTTTAGCAGGCACCCACTCGCGGTCGATATCAACCACGGCGGCCATACTTTGTAAAAATATTTCTTCGGGTAGTGTCGGCATGCACAAACGTTCGGCCGATTTGTTGAAGCGGATAGCGTTTTTATCCGGACGGAAAATAGTTACTTTTCCATCGGCATGTTTGTAGGCTTTTAGCCCTTCAAAAAATGCCTGTCCGTAATGCAGTGCAGAAATAGCAGGACTAACCCCAATTTCGCCGTACGGAATGACCTGCAGGTTCTTCCATTCACCATCGGCATAATCAGCCACAAACATGTGGTCAGAAAATGTTTTTCCGAATGGTAAGTTGTCAAAATCCGTTTCAGCTAAACGGGAATGTGCGGTTTTGGTGATCTTGATGTCCAGCGTCTCAGTCATGGCCTTATGTGTTTATAATTTAGAAAATGGCAAGTTAGGAATTTTTTTATGGAATCGGGATAAGGAATTGATAGTTAGGCCAATTTTCGGGGATTGTTGCATATTATGACAGGAAATTAACGGAGGGGTAAATGGCAGTTGGTTATGGCAAAAAAACAAGTTTGTCATTCTGAGCGTAGCGAAGAATCTAATCAGCGAATAGATCCTTCGTTCCTCAGGATGACAAGCTTGTTTTTTAATTTACTATAGGAATAGCTTCTTACACCGTCAGCTTCTTATACTTAATACGCTTAGGTGCTATATCGCCCAGGCGTTTTTTGCGGTTTTCTTCGTAGTCGGTATAGTTGCCTTCAAAGAAGTATACCTGCGAGTTGCCCTCGAAAGCCAGGATGTGGGTACAGATACGGTCAAGGAACCAGCGGTCGTGACTGATCACTACAGCGCAGCCGCCAAAGTTTTCCAACGCTTCTTCCAGTGCGCGCAGTGTGTTTACATCGATATCATTAGTAGGCTCATCCAGCAACAGCACGTTCGATCCTTTTTTGAGGGTGATGGAAAGATGCACTCGGTTACGTTCACCACCTGATAATACACCTACTTTTTTCTGCTGATCGGCACCGTTAAAGTTGAATTTGGATACATAGGCCCTGGAATTTAGCGGACGGTTGCCCACCATAATGGTCTCCAACCCGCCGGTTACGTTTTCCCAAACAGATTTGTTGGGGTCAAGGTCGTCATGCATCTGGTCCACATAACCCAAAGCCACAGTTTCACCTACACGGAAGGTCCCCGCATCCGGTTTATCCTGGCCGGTGATCAAGCGGAACAGCGTGGTTTTACCAGCGCCGTTTGGCCCGATGATACCCACAATGCCTGCCGGCGGTAAGGAGAAGCTTAGGTTATCAAACAATAATTTATCGCCATATGATTTACTTACGCCATTGGCCTCAATCACCACATTACCCAAACGCGGGCCCGGTGGAATGAACAGTTCCAGCTTTTCTTCGCGTTCCTTGGTTTCTTCTGAGGCCAATTTTTCATAATTACCTAAACGGGCTTTTGATTTGGCGTGGCGACCTTTCGGACCCATGCGTACCCATTCCAGCTCGCGCTCCAGGGTTTTCTGGCGTTTGCTTTCGCTCTTTTCTTCCTGCGCCAGGCGTTTGGCTTTCTGGTCGAGCCATGAAGAATAGTTGCCTTTCCATGGAATACCTTCACCACGGTCGAGTTCCAGGATCCAACCGGCTACGTTATCCAGAAAGTAACGGTCGTGCGTTACGGCAATCACGGTACCTTTATATTGTTGTAAATGCTGCTCCAGCCAATCGATCGACTCAGCATCCAGGTGGTTGGTAGGCTCATCCAGCAACAATACATCCGGTTCTTTCAACAAAAGACGACAAAGTGCTACACGACGGCGCTCACCACCAGATAGTACCGCGATTTTAGTATCGGGTTCTGGGCAGCGCAGGGCATCCATGGCACGCTCCAGCTTGGTATCCAGTTCCCAGGCGTTCACGGCGTCTATCTGGTCCTGCAGTTCGCCCTGGCGGGCCATCAGCTTATCCATTTTATCAGCGTCGCTATAATATTCTTCCAGGCCAAATTTCTCGTTGATCTCCTCGTATTCCTTTAATAAGGCGGTAGTTTCGGCAACGCCTTCTTCCACTACTTCGCGCACGGTTTTTTCGGGATCAAGTTCGGGCTCCTGGCTCAGGTAGCCTACGGTATATCCCGGCGAAAAAACAACCTCGCCTATATTGGTTTTATCAATTCCTGCTATAATTTTTAATAAGGACGACTTACCCGAACCGTTTAAACCGATAACGCCAATTTTGGCGCCATAGAAAAACGAGAGGTAAATGTTTTTTAAAACTGTTTTTTGCGGAGGGTAGATCTTACTAACCCCAGCCATTGAAAATATGATCTTTTCGTCTGCCATATAATTGATTAAAAAAGAAATTCAAATATGGTTAAAATTGGCGGATTCCCCGAAAAGCTGACACATATAATATCTTATTTGCAGATCTCACCAAAACGCTAAATCATTTCAATATTCCCGATCGACGATTCAGTGACGGTTTTTGCTGCTTCACTCAGAAAACTACCTCATGGCACTTTACCTGCCGGTAGTTTTGCGCCATCAAAATAATAACAAATAGTATAGAAAAATGAAAAACACACATGCAATGACATTGGCGGGCTTAGGATTTGGAGCAATTGCTGATCATGTTAAAATGAGATTTGGATTAAAAGGAAGTATAATGAAAGCCCTGTTTGCTCTTTTGCTTTGGGTAATATCTACCTTGAATGTATCGGCTCAAAAATCTACCGTATTGGATGCCTTTTCCAAACATGGTATTGACGCGAAGATCCTCAATCCCGACTATCTTCAGCAACCCGATAATTACACCTATGAACTGAAACAAACCACCATAGCCGCGGGAAAAGAAACGGTGATTGACGCCAAGTTTGATCCATCCGGTGCGAAGGGTGAGGAGTGGACGGTGACTGCTGTAAATGGAAAAAATCCATCTAAGTCTGATATCAATTCCTTCCGGAAAAGTCAGAATAAAGAGTCGGCATCCAACAAAACAGATGATGCAAGTTATAAGGTGGAGAAAGAAACCTCAGGTTCGCTGGTGATCAGTTATAAGCTTGATCCTGCCGGTATTGCCAAAGACGCCTCCTTCATGAAGGATTGCCGGTTTTACATGACCATTAACCTGGGCACCAAGGAGCTGGAGCAAGTAGAAGCGCTGAATGAAAAGCCGCTGAAAATTAAAATACTCAATGCCGAAAAGTTTGACCTGGTACAAAAATATATCATGGACGACCAGGCGAAACGCTATTTTGCCACTAATCAAAATCTCAATATCCTGGCTAAATTTCTGGGACAGCAAGTTAATGTGCAAACCATTACCGAATACTCCAACTATTCCAAAAAATAACCGGTGGATCTGGTTTATCGGAAAATTAGAAATTGATATAACCGCTCTTTGGGGCTTCTGAATTAGGCAGGAGCCCTATTGGCGTTTTAATAGCTAATGAATGGCATGACGCACAGCCAACTCCCGGCGTCGCCTCTTAATACACGCGTCAGCAATGACGCGTGGAGAGAAGATGTTTCTGTTACCACCCTCTATGCGCGAAGCGGAGAGCGAGGTGATAAGCGCAGCGATGTCGGGGTGAGTCGGCACGGCATCGAACGTCCTGATCAGTAATCCAGCCAGCTTTTAAATAAAGGAGCTTTTGTTCTGCTCACTATAATCTCTTCATCCGTACAATTTTTCACCCGGAGCTTTAATTTGCCGTTAAAATAGTTATGCACCTTTTCGATAGAATTGGCATGCAGAATGTACTGGCGGTTTACCCTGAAGAAGTTTTTAGGTTCCAGTTCCTGTTCCAGCGTTTCCAGGGTTTGCGGTACCACCATTTGTTTGCCATTAAACAGGTTGGCATAAGTAATGGTTAGGTGCGAATAGAAAAACGCAATATCCTCTATGTTGACTTTTCTATAGCCATCGCGGTAGGGCAGAAAAAAACGGGTGCGGTATGTTTTAGGCTGCATTTGCCTTAGTAATTCTTCGATCAGGGGCGATTGCTGATAGGAGCGCTGTACGGAATTTTCAAACTTGGCGATGGCAGCCTCTAACTCATCCTTTTCAACTGGCTTGAGCAAATAATCTATACTGTTATATTTAAAGGCCTGCACCGCATATTCGTCATAAGCGGTTGTAAAGATTACCGGGCATTTTACATCTGCCAGGTTAAAAACCTCAAAACTTACACCATCTGCCAGTCGGATATCCATGAGGATCAGATCAGGATCTTCGTTTTCGGCAAGCCAGTCTACCGTTTTTTTAACACTGGTTAAAATATCCAGGATCACTGCATTCGGCCTGATGTTGAGCATCAGGCGCTGTATCCTGTCGGCGTTAAGCTGCTCATCTTCCAGGATCAGTATCTTTTTTATACCATTCATTTGATCAGGGGTACTTTTATCGTAAAAGTGTTATCTGTTTTTTCTATCACGGGTTTTCTATCGCTTAACAGTGCATAACGACTGACAATGTTTTCTAAACCAATACCGGTTGATTCGGGCTTTTTTATCAGCGGTAATAAGTTATTGGACACCAGCAGTTCTTCGTCATCAGTAGTGTAAATATCGATAATCAAAGGATTTTCTTTTTCGGTGCGGTTATACTTTAGGGCGTTTTCGATGAATAGCTGAAGTGTGACCGGCGGAATAAGCATATCCAGCTTTGATCTGTCAATATTTACACGAAAGATACTTCCGCCGCCCATGCGATAGTTGATCAAAAAAAGATAGGCATCCAGAAATTTGAGTTCTTCGCGCAGTGGGATCAATTCCTTTTTTGCATTAACTAGCAGGTACCGGTATACTTTGGCGAAACTCTCGGTATAATTATACCCCAATTGCTGATCCCTCAATATCAATTCTGAAAGTACGCTCAGGTTATTGAAAACAAAATGGGGGTCGAGCTGCAGCTTCAATGCCTGCAATTCTGTTTCGGCTGCCAGTTGTTTGTTCTGGGCTGCTTTAATTTCAAACTCTGCTGCCTGCATGGTAGCTGTTTTCCAGTTTCTGAGTAAAAAATCGCCGGTATTTAAGGCGCTGATCATTAAAGCCCAGAATATAATGGAAAGAAAGGCGTATACCGTTTCTCTTAAACCAACATATGGATAATGCGCATTTATAGCATCACTAAATAATAAATAGATGATCACATAGATGACTGCCAAACAAAATACAAGAAACAAAACACCAAGGATCTGGAACAGCGTTTGGGTCAACAGGCGTTTTATGGGGTGAAGCATCCACGGTATCCTTTTGTTGAGCTTTCTGTCGATGTATAAACTTAGTTCAAAAAGGACGGCACAAAATATAAGGTTGGTCAAAACGTCGGCCCATATCCTTAAAGCTGGCAAGTGAACGTAATCTCTCCAATACGTAAAGGGAAATATGATGAATAAAGTAGCATATGAACCTACAAAAGTGAATGTGATGAGGGCTACACTCTTTGCTTTGATCTTTTTCATCGTGTTAAATATTCCCCCTATGTGTTTTATCTGCCATATATGAGTAAAAAGATAAATTCAAATATGATTAAAATTGGCAGATTACCAGTAAAAAGGCAGTGTATATCTTATTTTTGTAGTGAACGTTGAGTATCAGGATTATTGCGCATACTTGTTAAATAATTATTGCGTTAAACTTAAACAATACAGCAACTGTTGGGGTTCTTTATACGTATATTGTATAGGTAGTGTGGAAATTGTTGCAATGCCTAAATGTCATGCTTGATGACGAAATTACCAGTTACGGCCGGCTTGCCTATAAAAATTGTTAATATGTTTAAACTATTTTGAATTTTTTGTATCAAACAGGTGTATTTGATTTGTATATTGTAAAATAATTCAGCAATCCGTTGAATTTTTTGATAAAAGTTGCATAATAAAGCTAAACTTTAATAGCTTGCGTATCATATCAATGTCTGTTTCTGCAAACCATTAAATGTTGGCAATATTGTTGATAAATGTTAAGTCAAGCGTCGTGGTTTGTAAAAACAAAATTAATAGATTAGGACGTTCATAAATAGAAAGGTATATATGGAAGCTAAATTTTCGCCGAGGGTTAAAGATGTTATTCAATATAGCAGGGAAGAGGCTTTACGCCTGGGGCACGACTATATCGGGACCGAACATCTTTTACTGGGGCTTATCCGGGATGGTGACGGAGTTGCAATTAAATTGCTGAAAGGTTTGAACGTTGATACCGCCAAACTGCGCCGCGCTGTTGAAGATGCCGTAAAAGGAACTATTGGAACAAACGTACATATTGGCAGTATCCCATTAACTAAACAAGCCGAGAAAGTACTAAAGATAACTTATCTTGAAGCCAAGATATTTAAAAGCGATGTAATTGGAACCGAGCACTTGCTGCTGTCCATACTTCGCGATGAGGACAACATAGCCTCGCAGATACTGATGCAGTTTAATGTAAACTACGAGGTATTTAAAGGCGAAGTGGAATCACACAAAAATGATGTAACTGACGAAATGCCTGGATCACCAACCGGCGGCGATGACGACTTTAAAGAAGAAGAAGCCTTTAGCCAGCCTAAAAAGGTATCGGACATTAAATCAAAAACACCAGTGCTTGACAATTTTGGCCGCGATTTAACCCGTGCTGCCGAAGATGGAAAGCTTGACCCTATTGTTGGTCGCGAAAAAGAGATCGAAAGGGTATCGCAGATATTATCACGTCGTAAAAAGAACAACCCTATATTAATAGGTGAACCTGGTGTTGGTAAATCGGCCATTGCCGAAGGCTTGGCATTGCGTATAGTTCAGCGTAAAGTATCACGTGTGTTGTTTAACAAACGTGTGGTTACCTTGGATCTGGCTTCATTAGTTGCCGGTACCAAATACCGTGGCCAGTTTGAAGAGCGCATGAAAGCGGTAATGAACGAACTGGAAAAATCACCTGATGTTATTTTATTTATTGATGAGATACATACTATAGTAGGTGCTGGTGGTGCTTCGGGCTCGCTTGATGCCTCCAACATGTTTAAACCTGCTTTGGCCAGGGGCGAGATACAATGCATTGGCGCCACTACTTTAGACGAGTACCGTCAGTACATCGAAAAAGATGGCGCTTTGGATCGTCGTTTCCAGAAAGTAATGGTTGAACCTGCTACTCCTGTTGAAACTATCGAAATACTGAACCGCATCAAAGAAAAATATGAAGAGCACCATGGTGTAACTTACACCCCGGAAGCTATCAATGCCTGCGTTAACTTAACTACCCGTTATATTACCGACAGGTTTTTACCAGACAAAGCTATTGATGCTTTGGACGAATCGGGCTCACGTGTTCACTTAACCAATATCCACGTGCCACAAAACATTCTGGATATTGAGCAAAAGATCGAGCAGATCAAGATCGAGAAAAACAAGGTTGTTCGCAGCCAGAAATACGAAGAAGCAGCTCAGCTACGCGATACTGAAAAGAATCTTTTAGTGGAGTTGGATCAGGCTAAAGCGTTATGGGAAGCCGAAACAAAATCAAAACGTTACACCGTAACCGAAGATAATGTTGCCGAGGTGGTATCTATGATGACCGGTATCCCTGTACAAAGGGTAGGTCAGGCCGATAGCCAGAAACTGTTGCACATGGCCGATACTGTTGGTAGCAAGATCATCGGTCAGGAAGATGCCATCAAAAAATTAACCCGTGCTATTCAGCGTACACGTGCCGGACTGAAAGATCCTAAAAAACCAATCGGTTCCTTTATTTTCTTAGGCCCAACAGGTGTTGGTAAAACAGAGCTTGCCAAAGAGCTTGCCCGCTTTATGTTTGATACTGAAGACGCGCTGATACAAATTGATATGAGCGAGTACATGGAGAAATTCGCGGTATCACGTTTGGTAGGAGCGCCTCCGGGTTACGTGGGTTATGAAGAAGGCGGACAGCTGACTGAAAAAGTACGTCGTAAACCTTATGCTGTTGTATTGCTGGATGAGATTGAAAAAGCTCACCCTGATGTGTTCAACATCCTGTTACAGGTATTGGATGAAGGACAGCTGACCGACTCATTGGGCCGCAAGGTTGACTTCAGGAACACCATCATTATCATGACATCCAACATCGGTGCCCGCCAGTTGAAAGACTTTGGTCAGGGTGTGGGTTTCAGCACCAATGCTAAAAACCTGCAAGCCGATATGCACTCACGCGGTGTTATCGAAAATGCCTTGAAACGTGCTTTTGCACCAGAGTTTTTGAACCGTATTGATGATGTGATCGTGTTTAATTCATTAGGTAAAGACGAGATCTTCAAAATTATCGATATCGAACTGGCATTCCTGTTTAGCCGTGTAAATGGTTTAGGTTTCAAAATTGAACTTACCGAAGCCGCTAAGGAGTTTATTGCCGATAAAGGTTACGATTCGCAGTTTGGTGCACGTCCGTTAAAACGTGCTATTCAGAAATACCTGGAAGACCCAATTGCCGAAGAAATATTGAAAGGTGAACTGAGCGAAGGCGATATCATGGCAGTTGATTATGATAAAGAAGCCGGCGAGATCAAGATCATTGATAAAAAAGGCGAAAGCAAAAAACCAGAACAGGAAGAACAGAAATAATTGGTCTTCTTTTAGATAATCAAAACCCGGTCACAAGCCGGGTTTTTTGTTTTATAACTTATTTTCGGGGAATAGGTTCATAATCAACCGGCAGCATTTCGGCAAAGCGGTATGATGTCCAGTCGCCTTCAAAAACAATACTGCGCGGGTTGTGGATAATGCCGTTGTTATCAAAAAAGGCGTAAGCTTCATGCTCGTCGAGGGTAGCTATGGATGTGGCAACATCCGATGCGTCTGGGGTGCGATCGGGGTTACTGTTGGCTTTTTTGTTGTACATAATATACAGGCAATCATTAAAACTCAACGCGAATAAGCCGGGCTGATCGGTACGTTTGGCAAAGGCGTTCACATCAAGCGGCTGCTTGATGAGTGTTTGCAGATATTTGTTTTTGCTATCAAACGGACCGCCTTTATATTCGGGATTAGGTTTGCGCATGAGTTTGAAAACCTCAAAACCTTCCTGCAATAATTGATTAGTAATTATGGTACGCAGAAAATGCATTGGCGAACCCAGGTAAGCGGTTTGTCTTTTCTTTTTCCACTTGCGCATTTTGGAGCTGCTGCCTGCCAGATCTTCAAATACCGATATGCCGTCGTAATACAAGAAACCCTTGGTTGGGTCGTAAGTGAATTGATTGAGCTTATATTTTATTTTGTAGCCCAGGGCCTTATTCTCTATCTCCAAAAAATCATAGGATGATGCCTGGAGTATACGTGTTTTAGCATCAAATTCCAGATCGAGTTGATCGGGGTTAAGTATTTTGCATTGTGCTGCGTTGGCCGATGTGCCGAGGAACTGATGTTTAAATATGTCATAATATTTCCCCCAGTCGGGGTTGGGCTTAATTTTTACTTCTTTAAGTTCAATAGTTTTGGGAAGCAAAGCAATCTCGGGCATAATGACATTGCTGTTAACCACACTGATAGTTTTATTATAGGTTTCATAACCAATAACAGATACAATAAGATCATACTGACCTGGTCGTACATTACCAAGAACGAAAGAGCCATCGGCAGAAGTTTTATTGCCTGCGCTGGCATTATTTAAAAAAACACTGGCATCAGGTATCGGTTTTTTGTCGTTAAGGTTGATCACTTTGCCGCTGATCTTTAACTGGGCAAAACAAAACGATGGGGATAAGAGTATTAATAGCAAGAGGAACTTCTGCATATTTAAAGGTAAACTAAAAAAATAGTTTAATGTAGTAAAATTTCTATTACGTACAGAATTATAGCGTTATTATAATATAAAAATAAAATAACCTAAAAAACGTTAAACCTTTTAATGACATTTGTGTCTTTACTAAATATTAATATCAACACATTCATTTATGAAAAAAATCTTGACTCTCGTTTGCTGCACCGTCTTATTAGCAGCAACATCTTGTACTAAAAAATACATTACACCTGGTGCCAAAACAATTTTTACAAATATCACTACAGATATGTGGCGCGTGGATAATAGTAATGCCCAAGGTTCTGTACATGGGTATACCGTAGATGTACCCGTACCAGATATTACTGATTATTATAACGATAATGGAGCAGTATTAGCTTATATCGATTATGGAGATGGCTCATATGAGCAAATACCTAATGTTTATGATAATGTTACCTTTAGGGTTACTTATTATACCGCCGGGCATTTATATATTGATGCCCAGAGTGCAACTGGCGCCGTTCCTGCAAATCCAGGACCTCTTAAACTTAAAATAGTTTTAGTGCCATAAGGATTAACTTAAAGAATTCAATAAAAAAAGCTCCCTGAATTACAGGGGGCTTTTTTATTAAATTCTTTACTTAACAAATAAGCCGCACATCAATTTGTTGGGATATTGAATGTTTTGCTTAATGAAAATACAGATCAACCTCCTGGCCGCTAACTACGGTAGTGTGCTGCCCAACATCGGTTACAACATTATAAGGAATGAAATTCAGGGCAACCACGGTAGGTCTCCTGCCGCCACCGGTTAATACCTGAATACCTGTCATATTACATGAACCATTCGGATAGTTGGAAGATTGTTGCATATTATAGGCTTCCATGGTTTCAAATATGTATTGCATCTCTGGTACATTGTTTACCGTTATGCTGTTATTATCCGGATAATAATGAATGCGGTGTGGTCCTGGAGCTGTGGGGTTGTCAACTTCCCAAAATTTAGATGTGTAATTATAATTTCCTCCGGTTGCGGCAGTTCCGCTCATGTTTCCCGTTAAGCCGGTACCGGGAGTAACAGTTATTGGCGTGCCATAAAATACGGGGCAGGTTTGGCAGGATACATACCAGTTATTAATTACCCAATAATTACCACCAAACCGGCCATTGTTGCCATATTGTAAAACCGGCTGCAGAATATGGGAGGTAGCGCTAAAGCCATCCTGTAATCCGTTAAACAGATATAGTAATTGGCCATTGTTTGCCGGAGGATTAGAAGGCACTATCCAATCGGTTGAAAATCCGGTTATGCCAGCTACAGGCACATTGTTTTGCGCATAGGTGATCCAACCCGAACCCAATCCCGGGAATGCGGAAGTGCTCAGGCTAGTTGTTTTCTTTGATTGCTCCGCATTTTTCTGTATTTGTAATTGGTCGCCAAAGTCCTCAGCCACTTTGCCTGTTTGGCTTTGAACTTTTACCAGGCGATTTCCCTGGTAGGTTAGGGCATATCCGTTTTCTATTTGATGCACCTGCGATTTGGGCCGTGCTCCGAAAGGGGTAATAACCATATCTTCCTGTACACTGACCGCTTTTTGATCATCAGCGGGTTGATTAATGGGATTGGTAGATGTTTTTTTACAACTAAAGGAAAAAAACACGGCACATACTGCAATGCCGGTGAGGATTGATGAGATGTTTTTCATAAATAGGTTTTTAATGTTAGATAATGATGTTTGCCGGCCAATTGGTTAATATTGACTGACTTAGGTAGATATTTAATACCTAAGTTAAAAAACTATAATTATAATTTATAGATATTTATGAAAATATAATCTATTATTAATAGATATAGGAGGGGGGGTATTATTAATGCAGAAAAGACTTACGAAGTTTAACTCAATGATGTTTGTTTTTAATGGTTTCGTTGAGGCCATTTTAAAACTTCGTAAGTCTGAAAATGAGTAGTTCTTTATTTTTCCATTTGCTCAATAACCGCCTGGGTTACGCCGGTGAAGGAGAAGCCGCCATCATGGAAAAGGTTTTGCATGGTTACCATACGGGTAAGATCGCTGAACAGGGTTACACAGTAATCGGCACACTGATCGGCACTGGCATTACCCAGCGGACTCATCTTTTCGGCATAGTTAACAAAACCGTCAAAGCCTTTTATCCCCGATCCTGCCGTGGTGCGGGTAGGCGATTGCGATACCGTGTTGATACGCACCTGTTTTTTGATACCATACTGATAACCAAAGTTACGGGCTATGCTTTCCAGGTAAGCCTTGTTATCGGCCATATCATTATAATCTGGGAATACACGCTGGGCCGCGATATAGGTTAGGGCCACTACGGATCCCCATTCATTAATCACATCCATTTTCATGGCTGCCTGCAATATGCGGTGCAAGCTCAGGGCCGATATATCCAGGCCTTTATGCGTAAAGTCATAATTGTTTTCGGTGTAATGGATACTTTTGCGCACGTTAACGCTCATGCCAATAGAGTGTAAAATAAAATCGACACCACCATTAAAATGTTCCTGTGTTTTGGTGAGCAGGTTGTTAATGTCGTCGCCGTTGGTAACATCGGCGGCAATAACCGGGGCATTGCATTCTTCGGCCAGTTTATTGAGCTCGCCCATACGCAAGGCGATGGGTGCGTTGGAAAGTACAATTTCGGCGCCTTCCTGTACAGCGCGTTGTGCCACCTTCCAGGCTATGGATTGATCATTCAGTGCACCAAAAATGATCCCCTTTTTACCTTTTAATAAATTATAAGCCATGTTTTGAGTTTTTATAATTGATTTATTATTTAGTTGGCGGTTTATTATATACTAAAGGGTAGTCATGCTGAACTTGCTTCAGCATCCCACATGCACGGCATAGGCACGCTGTCGATCCGCGTTATGAGATGCCGAAATAAATTCGGCATGACTTCGCTCCATTTACCTACTGCAAATTCCCCAATAATTCCCTTGCATTTTGCAGTGCGCTTTCACCAGGTTTATCACCACTCAGCATTTTGGCAATTTCCAGTACACGCTCTGGCTGATCCAGTTGTTTGATGCGGGTATAGGTAGTTGCTGCCGAATCATCTTTGTAAACAAAATAGTGATTTTGGCCTTTGCTGGCTATTTGCGGCAGGTGGGTTATGGTGATCACTTGCAGATTATCGGCCAGGTGCTCCATGATTTGCCCAACTTTATTGGCCACTTCGCCGGATACGCCCGTATCTATCTCGTCAAAAATAATGGTTGGCAAGGCGGTGTATTGCGCAATGAGCGATTTAATGCTCAGCATCAGCCGGGAAAGCTCACCGCCCGATGCCACCTTGCTCATCTCGGCCAGGGCATGACCTTTGTTTGCCGAAAACAGAAATTTGATGTAGTCGGCACCGGTTGCACCAAGTGTTACAGAAGATGAATTGCCGGAGCCCTCTTTTTCAGCTCCCCCTTTAGGGGGCAGGGGGGCATGCTCAATCTTCAATGCCGAATTGCCCATACCCATTTCGGCCAGAGTTGCCAGTACCTGTTTTTCAATTGCCGGAATGGCTTTTATACGGTTGGCGGTTAATTGTGCTGCCAGTTTTTCCAGCTCGCTTCTATCGGCAATTAATTGTTTTTGCAGTTGCTCTACAGCCTCATCACTAAATAATACTTTCTGTATTTTGTCCGACAGATCATCCTGGATAGCCAATAGCTCGGCATTGGTATTTACCCGGTGTTTTTTCTGTAGATTATAGATCAGGCTCAGGCGGGTATTGATCTCCTCAACCCGGACCTCGTTGGTTTGGGTACGTTGTTCGATGGTTTCAATTTCAGCAGCGATATCCTTGAGTTCGATGATGGTACTGCTTAATCTTTGATGCAGCTCTTCTATCTGGGTATCAAATTTTTCGAGATTGCCCAGTTGCTGGCCTGCTTCTTTTAACTGTGTTAATGCCGATGCCTCGCTTTCCTGTATCAGGTAGTAGGCGCCAAAAAGATTGCGTTTTATTTCTTCGGCATTGTTTAATGCGTATAACTCTTTTTCCAGCAGCTCCTGTTCATCAGGATGCAGCGCGACTTTTTCCAATTCATCAAACTGAAACTGGAAGTAATCCAGATCGGTTTTGGCTTTTTCACTGTCGGTTATCAATTCGTTAAGGCGCGCAACGGATTTTCGGTAAGCCTTATATTTAGTTTGATAATCACTCAGCAGCTCATCATGTTTGGCAACCGAATCAACTACCAGCAATTGAAATTCCGGATCGTTTATTTCAAGCGTGGCATGCTGGGAGTGAATATCGATCAGTTTTTCGCCCAGTTGTTTCAACGCGGTCAAATTAACCGGTGTGTCATTCACAAAAGCTCTGGACTTGCCATCGGCAGATATTTCACGGCGCAGAACGGTTTCGGCTTCATAATCCAGGTCGTTGTCTTCAAAAAACGATTTCAGATGAAAGCCGTCAATTTTAAACAAGCCTTCAATAACGCATTTTTTTTGCTGATTAAAAAAGTAACGACTCTCGGCCCGTTGCCCTAAAATGAGCGACAATGCACCCAGGATGATCGATTTACCCGCACCGGTTTCGCCGGTAAGGATGTTTAATCCCTTACCAAAACTTATCTCCAGGTTATCAATTAAAGCGTAGTTGTTGATGGTTAGCTTTTGAAGCATAAAAAAAGTGTCCTTATTTTATTAAGGACACTAAATTACGAAATTCGATGTATTGGGATAATAATAAAACTATCTATTAGTGGTATCGGCCTTAGCGTCAGAATCGTATTTGTTATCGTACTTATAATCGTATTGATAGTTATAAGCCTGTTTACGATATTCTTCCATCTTTTTCTTAAAAGCAGGGCTGTTGGTGTATTCGTGTAATCTTTTTGAGGCCTGTTCAAGCAGTTCCTTCTCTTTTTTCAACTCCGGATTGTTTTGGTACGACCGCATTTGCTCGCCCAACTTTCTCATTTCGGCCTGCTGTTCCTTCATCTGCGGGTTACTATAAGCCTTTCTCATGCTGTCGCCCATCATTCTTAGTTCGGCTTGTTTTTTACGAAACTCCGGCGAATCATATTTGGCGCGCATTTGTTCGCCCATCTTTTTCATTTCGTCGGTTTGTTGTTTTATCTCGGCTGGTATTTTGCTTTGCAACTCATCCTGGTATTTGCGATAATTTTCGTCTTTGCTATCATCAATATAATTATGGTTGTGGGGTATGCCGTATTTCTTTTCCAGTTGCTCGTTCATCTGCTTAAACTCCTGACTTTTAAAATAGGCTCCCATTTTTTCGCCTGCTTGCCGCATTTTTTCGCTAAGCTCTTTGGTTTCACTGCCATCACCCACTTCTTTTTGATATTCAGCGGCAATTTTCTGCTGGCGTTCCTGCAATTGTTTCATTTCCGGGCGATTATAATAATCGGCCATGGCCTGGCCTTTCTGTTGAAGCAATTCAGATTGCCTTTTAAAGTCGGCGCTGTTATAATATTTACTCATGGCTTCGGCATGTTTGGTTACCTCGGCGGTTAAGCGGTTTAGTTCGGCATCGTTAAGGCCGTATCTCTCGGCCATGTGTTTTTCATGATTGGCCTGGTTTTCTTTTGCCTTTTTATAAGCTACTACTTTTTTCGATTTTACTGCTGATTTACGGATAGTGTCAATTGGTTCGGCGATAACTTTTGGGAAAGCCAGTTTTTTGATAGAAAGTTTTCCGTTTTTGATGGTTGGGTTTAACCATGCTATGCTACTTATGCTGGCGGCCATTATAGCAACGGCCACAAGCAGGTGGCGTATGTTGCCCATTGGTTTTGTTGTTTTCATGATACGTTCAATTCTGGTTAATAAAGGATATTTTTTGCTGGTAGCAGCCAATGCCAGTCGCAGATCTGTATGCCGGGTTTGCTCTAATTTTAAAAGGGCCTGGGCATATATTAATGGTTGAGCGGTGGTTTGCACTACCAGATCGTCGCAGCGGTTTTCGCGCTCCTGGTTTATGAGTTTGTTAATTAATTGGGCAAAGGGATTAAAGAAAAGCAATACGGTTATCAGCTGCTGAATCATATTCAGCAGGTAATCGTTCCGTTTAATATGTGATAGCTCGTGTAATAAGATAGCCTCGATCTCGGTTGCCGTCAGGTATGTGGTAAGCGTGATAGGTAAAAGGATAATAGGTTTAAAATAACCGATCATGCAAGGCACATCTACCATGCGGCTGAAATTTACGCTTACATATTTATGGATACACAGCTTTTTGCAAAGGTTATCAACGTAGATCTGTACTTCATCGGCAGGGATCATGGTGTTTTTAATAAGACTTAACTTTTGCAGGTTAAGGCCCATTCGTAACAGGTTAAACACAAGGCCGGCAAAGTATAATGCCGAAACATAGGGCAGGTATCCCTCAATAATGTAATTTAAGCGGGCTGCGGGGATAGCATGTGTAGCAGCGTTTAACGGAAAATCAAAGTGCGGCAACAAGCCTGGTGAAGTAACCGCGGCCAGATCAACCCATACATGTTGTTGTATCTGCACTGCAAATGTGTAGATAAACCAGGTGCAGATGGTAAAAATACCCGTCATGCCCAGGTTATGTTTTTTCACCGACGACATGGACGGCGCACAAGTGAACAACAAGTGCAATACAAACCATACCAATAATCCCTGCCACAAGGAGTGGATGATGGTGATGCCTAAAACCTGGCTTATGTTGTAGAACAGATTTTCCATGATTGTTTATTTTTTATCCTGATCAAATTGGTTAAGGAAATTTTTAATAGCGTCGATCTCATCGGCCGATGCCCGGTGCTGGCCCAGCGCCTGTATCACCAGATCGGATGTTGAACCTTTAAATACAGTAGACAATATTTTATCCAAAGCGTTGCTTTGCGCCTGCTCCTGGGTAAATAATGCTTTATACAGATGCGTTTTTGATGTGGTGTCGCGCTCAACCAAACCTTTGTCGTGCATAATCTGCATCAGCTTTAGCGTAGTAGTATAACCGGCATCCTTGGTTTGGGCCAGTTGCTCGTGCACATCGCGCACGGTACATTGGCCTTTATTCCAGATCACCTGTAATATCTCCAGCTCGCTTTCTGTTGGTTTTATATCCATGTTGTTTCTTAATACGAATTTCTTCGTACAAATATCTACGATGAATTTCGTATTTGCAAGAATTTTGTGAAAATAATTTTTGAGGAGGAGGAAATCGGGATTATAGAGTCCACTTGGGGTCTATGGAGCGGGTAATCGCTCCTGAAAAGACAGGATTGAATTTGAAAGCATGGGAGTGTGCGATTCCCTCCCTCGGGAGGGGCAGGGAGGGGTTTTAAGCCACCTGCATCACGAAGAAACCCCTCCCTGCTACCACACTATCCATCACACCCCTCCCGAGGGAGGGAATCTTAGCTGCAAAATAGCCCCTCTGCCACTTGATAGACCATGCCTCTGAAAGTGTCAAAAAGTGGGTTTACATGTAAACCCACTTTTTGACACTTTATTTTATATAATTATTTGATTTACAGTTATATAACTCGATTTTAACCATAAAAAGTGTAAACCCATGTAAACCCACTTTTACAAGACGGCCAACTTGTTCAGGAGTTACCTTGCTTAGCGCGAAGTAGGACTGGTACCCTGCAGGGTTTGGTACTTATTACCATTGGCCGGATCGGCCTGTACCAGTATATTCATGGCCTGCAAACGATCCTGGGGCTCGGCCTTGGTAAATAGCGATACCAGTTCATCGCTTTTGGCGGTATAAAATATAAGCGGGAGCATAGCGCCCACGCGTAGCCTGTCAACCTGTTGTAGAGATGGCAAAAAGGAGGAGATAGCTTTAAGCGCTTTAGAGGTATTATCGGTCATGATATCCAAACCATTGCGATGATAATCATACAGAAAGCTGCGCAGGGGAGCATAAGCTTTATTGTTGAGGTTTTCGCATAGCCAATACCGGTTAATGTTTCCGTCAAAAGCTTTCCAGCCACGGTACGACCCGGTTTGCGCGTTATTGATCACCGTTTGCGCTGCCGCAAAATAGGGCGATCCGCCGTAAGGTGAAAACGTGTCATAATCAAGCCCGATGATCACGTAGGCATAAAACGCCATGATGGAACTCAGGTTACTCTGAAAACTCTGGTCGGTATAATCAATGGTTTGGCCTTCGTTATAAATAAAATCAACATCCTTATCAGTCAGGTTGATAATGGTAGAGTTATACGTTGAGCCATAAACCGGTCGTGAGGATTGTACCTGGAGCTCGCCGCTAAAATTGCTGCTGCCATCCCAGTTGGTAATGTTCAATACAAAATTACAATCTATCCTTTCCTGGGGTTGTATAGGATCGGCACTCCATTTACGGCCATTCAAAAAATCCTTCATGGCTGTTTCCAGTGTCTGAAAGATACGCTTGTTGCTGCCCTGTATTTTGGGCGAAAGCACCTGTACCCGCGCGTTAAGATCCTGGGCTGCAACCCTGAAACCTGCGAGGGTTAAAATGATATAAAAGAATATTTTTTTCATCTGTTGATGAGTTGGGCAACTTTAAGGCAAATGTCTTGCGCCACAGCTTCCTTACTTTTAAGTTCAAATACTGTTTTTTGAAGGTCGCGGTCAATAATGGTTACCTTGTTGGTGTCCTTTTTGAAACCGGCCCCGGCGTCGTTAAGCGAATTTAGCACAATAAAATCAAGATTTTTTCTTTGCAGCTTGCTTATTGCATTTTGTTCTTCGTCATTAGTTTCCAGGGCAAAGCCAACCAGTATCTGATCCGGTGTTTTCTGCTCGCCGAGGTATTTTAAAATATCGGTAGTTTTTTTAAGCTCGATGCTAAAACCGCTATCCTGTTTTTTGATCTTTTGTTCGGCTACGTGAACCGGGGTATAGTCGGCCACAGCGGCGCTCATGATGCAGGCTTTTGCGGTTTTAAAGTTGCTCTCACAGGCGGCTAGCATCTCTGCTGCCGAGGTTACATTTATCCGTTTGATGTTTTGCTGATGGCTTACTTCTGCCGAAGGACCGCTGATTAATGTAACATCGGCTCCCATAGCGGCCAGTTCATCAGCAATGGCAAAGCCCATTTTACCGGAGGAATGATTACCGATGAAACGTACTGGATCAATAGCCTCATACGTAGGGCCGGCGGTAACCACAATATTATGATTGGCTAAAAGGAGTTTTTTTTTTAGGGTTGATGATAAAAAGGCAACGATCTCATCAGGCTCGGCCATCCGACCCTCGCCGTATAAACCGCTGGCCAGCTCGCCTGATCCGGGGGCTATCAATACATTACCATAAGACTGCAGTCTGGTTACATTTTGCCGTGTAGCCGGATGCAGCCACATATCCAGATCCATAGCGGGTGCAAAATACACAGGGCACTTGGCCGATAGATAAACTGCCAGCAGCAAATTATCGCAAATACCATTGGCCATTTTGGCCAGGGTATTGGCACTTGCCGGAGCTATGATCAGCATATCGGCCCATAAACCCAACTCCACGTGATTGTTCCACTCGCCGGTATCCGGCTTAAAATAGTTAACGTGCACAGGATTTTTGGAAAGGGTAGCGAGGGTAAGCGGGGTAATAAAATGAGTGGCATCTTGCGTCATCACCACTTTTACATGCGCGCCTGCTTTAACCAATAATCTAACCAACAGGGCCGATTTATAAGCGGCTATGCTACCGCAAACACCCAGTACTATATTTTTACCTTCTAACATTTAAATTAAAGTCAAAATTCAAAAGTCAAAATTCAAAAGAATTCTGACTTCGCTGTGTGAAGATACATAAAAAATAAAAGTCAAAATTCAAAAACGCCTATGCAAGCAATTTTGAATTTTGACTTTTAGCTTTTGACTTGAAAAAGAGCTTACGCTTCCTTAGTAGGGTTACGGTAGTAAACCTTATCGTCTAAAAATTCCTGAACGGCTACCAATGATGGTTTTGGCAGTTTCTCGTAATATTTAGAGATCTCGATTTGCTCGCGGTTTTCAAAAACTTCTTCCAGGTTGTCATTTGATGATGCAAACTCAGAAAGCTTTTGGTGTAACTCTTCTTTGATATTGTTTGATATCTGGTTCGCTCTTTTTGACATAATTACAAGCGACTCATATATATTGTTAGTGTTTACATCCAGCTCGCGTAAATCGCGGGTTACAGTGCTGCTCGCTACTGCTGGTTTGTTCGTGTTATTTGCTGTCATATATCAATTTTTTTAATATGGTATTTTTTGTTGCTGGTTCTTTTCTGATGGCGGTTGTGTTTTTAAGGTATCTTTTCCTTTTTCCGCTAATTTTTTGGCTACTCTGTCATTGCTTAAAGCCTCGGCAAGAATGCGTTTGGCATTCTGAATGCCGCGCTCACTATCTTTGGCTAATGCTTTTACATCGTGACCGTAGGCACTATTTGGATATTTTTCGTTAAACTGATTGGCGTAAACCTCGGCCTGGGTATAACGATCTTCCTGTTTGTATTCCAAACTATGATAGGCGTATAAATATTGTGCCTTAACGGTAAGATACTCCATTTCTTCGGCATACTTGGTATCCGGGTAATCACGTAACGCATTATTAAAGGCGATTACCGCCGATTGATAATCGCTGATGGTTAAATACAACTTAGCATTAGCGTAAGCCTTTGTTTCCAGCTTATCGCGCAGGTTTTGTATCAGCTTGCTTGCTTCGGTAACACGGTCGCTTTTAGGGTATAAGTTAATAAACAACTGTAATGCCTCGATAGCTTTCATGGTATTATCCTGGTCAAGCGAGTATATAGGCGAATCCAGGTAATAGCAATAAGCCGAGAAGAAACGGCATTCTTCGGCCCGGGTACTTGATGGATAGGTATCGGCAAAGGTTTTGAAGTGATATCTTGCAGATGTATAGTCCTTCAGCTTATAGTTGGTGAAGGCATAATAATAAAACAGGTCTTCCGCCTCAGCACGTCCGCGATAACGCTCAACCAGCACCTCAAATAAGCCCAAAGCCTTGTTATAATCTTTTTGATTATAGTATTTGATGGCCTCCTGGTATTTTTTGGCGTAATCGTTACTTGCTTTTAACTTTTCGTATTTGCTTTTACAACTGCCCAATGTAATAATTAACAGAGCTAAAACACTGGCTAATAACGTAAGTTGCTTTTTAAACATTTTGCAAAGATAGGTGAATAATATAAATCAGTCAATTATTTATTTATCAGCGAATATATAACGTGTTTCCTGCTCCTTATGTATATAACAAACTATTTAACATCTTTTAACGATTGGGCTCGTGTAGATAGCTTGTATAGTCTGGTCAAATTCTGCCCGGACTAGTGAAATGGGGTAGTATACTATATAGTATATAAGCAGAAAAATAGCGTCATGTTTTTCTTGAACTATCAGCTATGTGCATCCTGTTATATATAGCATAGATAAGTGCCGAATAAAATCTCTTTTATTTAGTCGGTGAAGCGGCCTATACAACTACCCTATATATAGTATATAAGTAACATAAGCAAGGTTGGGGTTGTATTGCTTAAAAATACCGGGTAAATGGCGACTTTATTAACAAAGATGAGCCGCCATAGTTGATTTTATAGGTAAATACCCGATTTACACATCTGGGGAATAAAATTTCTTGCTGATTATTAACACCTTATGCACATGTGTTAAGTATTTGTTAAAAACAGTTTGCGAAATTGATTTCTATGCATACCTTTGCAGCCCGCAAACGAGGAAGCGGGGTTGTTCTTAGAAAGGTTACTGAAGAGGTTTTTGAAGAGAGATAAGTGAAATTGAAAGACAAAAAATAAAGCCAAAAAAACTTCAAATAAAATTTCGGATTTCAAAAAAGGTTTCGCACCTTTGCAGCCCGCTGAGGAGGAAGAGAAAAGGGAAAGAGAGGCGGTCAAAACTTAGAATAAAAAAAAGAAAAAAAAGTTTTGGAAATAAGAAAAAGGTTTCTACCTTTGCACTCCCGAAACGAAGGAAAGAAAAAGCGGAAACGCTGAGTGGGAAAGAAGGGAAAGCCAAAGCGAATTTGGCAGCAAAACAAAAGACGGGAAAACGAAAGTTAACCCGGGTAAAAAGAGAAGTCAGAGCGATTCTGGCGGACAGAAAAATGAAAGTTTGATCACGACGCAAGAAGTGAGAAGATATACCAAGCGGATCTGAGATAGTGAAGCGACAAGTTCTTTTAAGAAATAGAAAATCATGTAGCGT